>JAQQAP010000010.1 GCA_028533045.1 Spirochaetales bacterium
CAGAGACATCTTGCGGAGTCTTGAGGTTACTGGCTAGTTTATTTGCCAGCTCGTTAAATTCGTCTGTGTCGTACAAAATAAAAGCTCCTTACTTTTTATACAAAGTTTTGGAGCTTTACACAAATTTATTTACAGGGTCTAGGCATAGCAATCATGCCATATTGGATTGCCCTCTTTATCTTTTCTAAAGAAGGCTTTTTGTTTAAACAATCCTTCTTTCTCCATTCCAATTTTTTCTAACACTTTCCATGATGGAAGTATAAATGACCTATCATTTTTTTGCTCATTTTATGGACTACAGCAAGGAAGTCATCACTCTTGCATCGTTCTGAAATCATTACTTTTGATTTTTTTTGAGTAATTGGGGCACCAGGTTCAAATCTGTAAATTTCTGGTAGTGACAAATAATCATATAAAGATTCCCAGTCTGATTCGATATGGTTTCTAATGATTAAATTTTCTGTTTCAACTTTTATCATTTTAATCCTATAAACATATAGGCTGATATTAGGGATATCATTATTACTTCTCCTTAGAATGTAATTTAGTATTTTAGCAGGATGTTTTTATCCGTTAAGTAACGAACTTTATAATCCAGATTACTTAGGTGTTTGAAATCAAGATTGTCCCAAAATATTTTCCCCGCGTCGTTATCAGAGTAAACGACGATAGCTACTTTTGAAATCCCTTCCGCATCGAGTGCTTTACAGACTTCTTCAACTAATTTTTTCCCTATTCCTTTATTTCTATGTTTTTCAACTACAACCGTATGATAAATAAAGCCTTTACGTCCATCGTGTCCACAGAGAATAACGGCTATTATTTCATTCTCGATTTCACATACAAAGTTTGTTGTGGGGTTTCTTCTCAAAAATCTATCAGTACCCTCTTTCGAGTCATCGAGAACCCTAAGTGAGATCCCTTTTGTTTCATACCAAATCTGATAAATCTTATCATAGTCATGGATTGTCATGTTTCTAATAATCAAAAAAGTATCCTCAACTGTTTTCAATAAGAGTACCCCCTAATTCCCGCACCGGTCAATCAGGCCTGATTTTTTCCTCCCCGGTCGGCAAAGAAGCGAAAGAAAAAATAAAAGACCATAATAGAGCCAACAAAACAGAAAAGGAGTTTGTGATGAATAATTCTATGAAAAAGATCTCCATGGTCTTTCTACTGCTTATTGCTGCCGCGACTATCTATGCCGGCGGAGCAAAAGAGGCTAATGAAACAACTGCGAATGAAGCCCCTGCGGCTATGACAAGTATTGATGACGTTGCTGCTGCCCTTGGCGTCACTACCCAAGAACTTACCGGAGCCCTAGGCAAGCCTTCCCTGGGGGCCCCGAACTTTGCTGAAGCTGCAGAAAAACTTGATGTTGATGCAGAAAAGCTTGAAAAACTAATGATGCAGCTTATGGGAGGAGAAGACTCGGTAGAGCTGGACCCCTACATCGTAACTCTGAATGGTGTTGATTTCGAACTCACCTATAAAATGTTTAGCTGGGACGAGCTTCCCGCCGATGTAGAATACGAGCGTCAGCCCATTCAGGAATTCACCATCCCCGAGGGAGATGTTCGCTGGTACGAAGTGGTCTACGTGTCTACGGGAAACCTTAACTGGTACCAGGCCGCCTATCTGGCACAGGATGCCGGCGGCTATCTTGCCTGTATGACCAGCGAAGAAGAGAACAGCTTTGTCTTTGAACTGGTTAACGATAGAAAATATTTCTCCTTCTTTGATGAAAACGGCCAGCATTATGGTATTGGTATTGGCCCCTTCCTGGGAGGCTATCAGCCGGAAGGTTCCGTTGAGCCCGCCGGTGGCTGGACTTGGTTAAGCGGTGAAGCTTGGGAATACACCAACTGGGCACAGAACCTGGATGACGGCGTGATCGACAAAGATCCCCGTGACAACACCCAGCCCAATAACTCCGCCGATGGCCAGCCGATTATGGGTTTTGGCGAGTTGAATGTCCCCGTTCCCACCTGGGGCGATTACACCGATTCTGTCGGTACCTACGGTACCAGAGGCCCGACCAAGAGATACGGATTCATCATCGAGTATGAATCTGACCCCACAGCTAACTAATTGACTTTATCCTATTCCCGGCTGGGCACCTCCTGTGTTCAGCCGGGATTATTTTTATATCCTTCTGGCTTTATTGATAACTTTTCCCGGCCTCTTCCCCCGGAAGAGCTTTTTAAGAGCCCCGTTTTATAAAGAATTTATCATCTCTAATATTCGTTCAAACTCCAAATCCTTTCCTAGGAGATAATCCTCTATAGTATAATTGACCTCTATATCTGGCATTACGCCCCGACCTGACTCAAGACCTTCTACACTTGTCGTACCAACTACCTGAGCATTTATTAAGGCAATCTGAGTATTTTGTAAGCGCTCTTTTACTGCATATCCATTACACTTATATCCTCCCCCAGATTCCTGCCCCACAATAGTTACATTGGGATTGTTCTTCAAATGGGATAGGACAAAACCTGTACTGGAGAAACAACCTCCATCGGTCATAATAAATAGCTTTCCCTTAAAAGCGTTCTCTTTTATCACAGTCTTTTCTAAAGCTAAATGGTCAAAACCTTCTTGGTCATCAGAATAAAAGTAGAACGATTCATCCATAAGATAACTTAGCAGGATATTTGCATGGTCTGCAAATCCTCCGGGATTGCCTCTAAGATCCAGTATAAGATTTGTGGAACCATTCTGTTTTAAGGTTGTAAAAAAAGAATCTATTGTTTTTGAACTCATGTACTTAAAATATTTAACTCTTAATACAGCGTAATTTTCTGTAAAGAAATAGTTGTCCAATCCCGGAGCATCTTCCATAATAAATTTACTTTTATTTGGTTCTATAACCTCCGTTATTAAATCCGTTCCACCCGGAGCAGTATAGCTAATCCTAAACTGCTCGGGAGCTTCAAAGTAGTTATGATAATAATCACTGAAATTTTGATTCAATTGAAATTCCTTCCGAGTCTCATTAGAACCGTCAGATGGCATGGAAGAATATAAGATATCTATTATCTCTGCACTATCTCTGTTGTTTATGGAGTGTATTTTTGATCCCTCAGGTATATTTGTATTGTAGGAATTCTTAAATATATATAATTCTGAGTTAATAACTTTGACGGCAAAGGGAAAATAATATCTTTCCTCTTGCAAATATCCAACGGGATATTTAATTTTTGTATGCCCGCAATCTACTGCTGCAACAACAGGCGCTAAAAGTTTGTAAAACTCATATCTAGACATATCTGAGATTTTCAGACGTTGCGATTCTGCTACATGGGCAAACTTGGACATATCTGTAAAAGCTTTTGGTGGTGAGCTTTTAATAATATCAACTAACTGATCAAAATCTTGCAGTAGAGCATCTTTAGCAAAAATTCCTTCTTGATGAGATGGTAAAACTTCATTATCTGAAATACAACCGGTTAATATTATAAGAAATATAATAGTTATGAACTTTAAAATATTATGCATAATACAATACCCCGTTTTTTAATAAATTGTAGTTTAATATATTTGATCTTAAGCCGAATACTCTATAATTGGTTCATTCTTGATATAAGTCAAGCATTATAAAAACAAATGCAATGGCCCTATCCTATAAACACATAGGCAGATCTCAGGCGAACCTTGGGCACCTCCTGTGTTCAGCCGGGATTTTTTTTATAAAGTCTTTGCCTGCGCAGTATGCTATAATAATCATGACTATATGGAAACTCTATTATTTGAACTGGAGGGCGAATAAATGGACAAAATGAGTAAGCACATCACATTAAAACAACTCCAGGAAGTGATCAAAGAGACAGACTACAACCCATCTTTAAAAGACGCCTATTTCTATAAATTGGTGGAAGAAGTAGGAGAGTTGGGCAATGTCTTGAGAAAGAATAACTTCATGGATATTCCTTCGAGCCATAGTGTTACCAATGAAGTCAAAGGTTCCATTGAAGAGGAGCTTTACGATGTTCTCCATTATGTGGCTGCCATAGCCAATTTGCATGAAATAGACCTGGAAGAGTGCGTCCGGCTAAAGAGGGAGTTTAATTCGAAGCGGAAGAGAACTTCCTAAGGTGATAGAGGGCGAATCATGAAAATTATCTTCATTCGAAACGGAGAAAGCGAAACAAATATTCATAATCTCTTTTTCTGCATAAGCCATGGCGGTGTTTTGGGCACGGCTTTACCTAATGTCACTACGATAAAGAATACAGATGGCCTCAAACATTATGAACTCCAAAATACTGAAACGGTAGAAGTGACATATACAAAAAAAGAAGGTTATACCTGTAGCAGCTGGGGGGCTTTCTGATTGTGAGGAAAAGACAATTTGAAATAAATGAAGAGGTGGACCGATGAGTTTTTTTGATAGATTTAAAAAGAAGAGTTCTTCAACTGGAGAGGAATCACCACTCGGTTGGGATGCTATAACAAACGAATTTATTAGGATTTACCCGGGACAAGATAATCCAAAACACTACGGAACCCTGATAAGTTGGGAGTTCGGAGGGAATGATCCTCTTCAGGGAATAAGTATCTATGAAGATAAAGACAGCTTTCATTTTGTGACGTTCGGTTTATCCGAGCTGTATGAAAAACACAGTGAAAATAAAGATATAAGTGGTTATGGTATGGAACTTACGTTTAGGCTTAAAAAAGGTTGTTATGAGAATGAAGAGGACGAAATAAAATGTATTTGCGGTATTCTTCAATCAATAGCAAGAATCACCTTTACGAAGGGAGAAATATTCAAACCATTTGAGTATATATATTCAGGTCAGAAATCGGGGGTTGATTCAGAGCAGAAATCTGATATTACAGGTTTTATTACTATTCCAGACGTAAAAGCCAATCCTCTCAGTACCGTAAATGGGGGGCTTAGCTTTGTACAGCTTATTGGTGTTAAAGATACTGAATTGCAGCAAGTATTAAACAAGGAAAATGATGTAAGAGGTTTGTATGAGTCATTAGGCTCCGATATAACCGATTATAAGAGGTAAGGCACCCGGTTCTAGGAGCTCGTGACGTAAAGCAGAGGAGGAAACATGCAAAGGTCCACCGATATTCAGTACAATGACAAAATCCTTTCTGTCATAACCGGCGACATCACCTTCGAAACGACCGATGCCATCGTTAACGCAGCCAATTCAAGCTTACTCGGCGGAGGCGGGGTAGATGGTGCCATTCACCGGGGGGCGGGAAGGGAGTTGCTGGAGTACTGCCGAACACTAAGGGGTTGTCCTCCCGGAAGCGCTAAGATCTCTCCCGGATTTAAACTCCCTGCCAAATACATCATTCATACGGTGGGACCAGTTTATCAAGACGGCAAGTCAGGGGAGGCCGAAGTACTTCGTTCCTGTTATCAATCGTCTTTACAATTGGCCGATGAAAAAGAACTTACCTCAATCGCCTTTCCTGCCATTAGTACGGGAGTCTATCGTTTTCCCATGGAGGAAGCGGCAAAAATTGCGGTTGATACGGTTATGAAATATTTACGAGGCAATACGACCTTGAGGCTCGTACGATTCGTTTTATACGGGGGAGACTTTGAAGGGCTTTATTTACGTTATATTAAGGATTATTTCCCTTCCCCCCAATCTTCCCAATCCTAATAAAATTCCCTATAATAACCCATTAACCTAAAATTATACGGGGAGCCTCCCTCCCCGCGAACGGAGAAAACGAATGAAAGATTGTCCCTGTACGAGCGGCAAGCCCTTTGACCTGTGCTGCGGTCCTATTTTGGAAGGTAAAACAGCAGCCCCTACGGCGGAAGCTCTTATGAGAGCCCGCTACAGCGCTTACGCTACGGGAAATATCGATTTTATAATGGACAGCAACGAGCCGGAAAGCCGGGAAAACCTGTCCCGCGAAGCCATCGAAGAGTGGTCCAAGGCTTCCGAATGGCAGGGGCTGGAAATCATTAAGACTCAGAAAGGTCAGGAAGGCGATTCCAAGGGCCTTGTAGAGTTTAAGGCTCACTACAGCCAGAACCGGGCCCGCTACACCCACCACGAGCTGGCCAGCTTCGAGAAGATTGACGGCAAGTGGATGTTCTTTGACGGGGAAGAGATTAATCAGCCCCTCAACGCGGGTGCAAAAGTCGGTCGTAACGATCCCTGTCCCTGCGGCAGCGGCAAGAAATACAAAAAGTGCTGCGGCAAATAGAAGAGCGCCTCCTCTACGAAGACAACCATCTTATGGTGGTGAACAAGGAGGCCGGGGAGATTGTCCAGGGCGATAAGACCGGAGACCGGGCCATGCCCGACGAGATTAAGGATTTTATCGCCCGCCGGGACAGCAAACCGGGCAATGTCTTTTTGGGGGTGACCCATCGTCTGGATCGTCCCACCAGCGGGGCGGTTGTCTTTGCCAAAACCTCCAAGGCCCTCTCCCGCATGAACGAACTCTTTCGCAAGGGAGAGGTGGATAAAACCTACTGGGCCATTACGGAAAAGGCCCCTCCCAAAAAAGAAGATACCCTTAAAAACTGGCTCTTTAGAGACCGGAAGAAGAATCGCTCCTTTTGTTGGAACGAACCGGGCGAAGGACGTCAGGAGGCCCGCCTCCGCTACAAGCTTCTCGCCTCAAGCGACCGCTACCATCTGGTGGAAGTGGAACTTCTTACAGGCCGCCATCATCAGATTCGCTGCCAGCTCTCCGCTTTGGGCTGTCCCATTAAGGGAGACCTGAAGTACGGGGCCAAGCGCTCCAACAGGGGGGGAGGAATCAGTCTCCATGCTAGGCGAATTGCCTTTGTCCATCCCGTCAAAAAGGAAGAGCTCAATCTTACCGCTCCCGTTCCTCCGGAAGATGCCCTGTGGCGTCATTTTGAGGAAAGCTGTGGAGAGGGTGTGTGAAGGACAGCTCCTATTTAAGGGGCCACCGCTGCTTTCGCGACCTTAAAGCGGCGCCCGGGGAGGAGCTAACAGCTCTTTTCTCTGTTTTTCGCGGCTCCCCCGGGGCCTGCCTCATCCCCCAGGGAAGCCCGGTGGAAGGGCTCTACCTCATAGAAAAGGGCCTCCTCAAAGAGAAAAAGCCGGACGGCACGGAACAGCTCTACTCAAGCGGCCACATCATAGGGGAGGGGGCTCTCTTTTCCCCCTACGCCGCTTCCTCCACCTTTCTTCTATTGGAAGAGAGTCGTATCCTCTATCTTGACCGGAGCGATTTCTTCCTTTGGCGGGACCGCCGCCCGGCCAGTCTTAAGCGCCTGAATCTGCCCGGTCAGCTTAAAAAGGCGGGTACAAAGGAAGTCCTGCGGGAGAACAAACTCTTCTGGCTGGCCAAAACCCTTCCTTCCGCCCTGTTTCCGCCCCTCCTCCTGGCCCGGATTTTTCTGCGCCGCCGCAACGGGGTTTTTATTGAAGGGGACAGGCTGGAACTGCGCTACTTTCGCTGGAAGGCCCTTAAAAATACCAATCTTACCATCCCCCTGGAGCAGATTCAGTCTGTGGAAACTCTCCAAAAGGGTTTACTCTCCCGGATTATGAAAACGGGCCACCTGCTGGTCCGGGTAAACGGGACGGAGGGCCACGTGCTGGTCAAAAACATCCCCTCCCCCCACAAGGAACAGGACCGGATTCTGGCTCTCAAACGGCGCTATATAGAAGCGGCCCAGGCCCGGAAGCACAGCAAAATCCGCCGTGACATAGCCCGCTGGATACAGAAGGAGAAGGGAATCGACCTCTTGGAAAAGGGAGGCGCGAGTCCACAGAAGAGCTCCCTTTCCGAGGCGGTCTTTGGGAAGTCAGTCTTTGTCCTCTTTAAACTGATTTGGTGGGAGCTGATTCTGGCCGCCGCCTGTGGGGCCCTCTTTGTTTGGGGAAGGCTGAATGAAGCTGACTGGACCGTGCTGCCCCTCATTGCCCTGGGAGCCCTTCTTCTCTATATGACCTATCATGGGGTGGACTGGGCCAACGACCTCTACCGCGTGAAGGGGGGCATGCTTCTCGATGTAAACCGCAAGCCCCTGGGGAAGGAGAAGTCCCAACGTCAGGCAGAACTCACCGCCATTCAGAACGTCATTGCCGAGCAAAAGGGGCTCTGGGCCAACCTTTTTGATTATGGGGACGTGAAAATCATCCTCCCCGGTTCGGAAGGGGGTATACTCTGGGAGGGAATTAAGAGCCCCGGCCGGGTGCAGGAGAGAATCCTCAGGGAGCGTAAGGCCTGGATAGAAGCCCAGGAGGAGGGGGAGCGCCAGTCCCAGCAGGAGGACATGATGCTTTACTACCGCTACATCTCTCAAGAATTGTCCGAAAAAAACCGATCTTGATAGCATGAAAAGAGCTTTATTTTTAATTGGTATAAATTTCCTTCTCATCTCTCTGGGGGCGGAAGAAGTCCGCTGGTTCCGGACGGTTCAGTTTGACAGTTACGACCGGGTTTACGGGGTCCGTTCCATTGACGAACGGGAGAGCGCCCAGGTGAACTGCTACCGGTTTACCCTGGATGAAGCCGGTGCGCCCGTTCTTATTGAGTATGTGAACAGGGGAAAAGCTCTCGACGCCCCCGTACGGGATGTGCTTCGTATGGAAATCTCCTACGGCGAAGGGTTCCGGGAGAGGATTAATCTGACCCGGTCCGGACAGCCTGCGGCGGACTCACAGGGCGTTTACCGCTACCGGCTTATCCTCGATTCGGAAGGAACCCCGGCCGCCTCTTTTAACTACGACCGCTACGGCAATCTTTTCCCGGACCACGCAGGAATCTCTTCCCGCCGTTGGGAACGGGACGAAGAGGGCCGCATCAGCTCCATCATGTACCTGGACCGCTACGGCGCCCGTATTGCCAATGAGGAGGGCGTTTGGGAGGAGCGGCGCTTCTATGACTCCGCCTCCCGCCTAAGCGAAGTGGTTTCCCTTAACAAGGATCTCCTGCCCCTGGGCGGTGTTCAATACCGATGGGACGGGGAAAATAACCTCACAGAAGAAATTATCCTTAACGCCGCCCTTGACAGGGGGGCCGATTTAATGGGAATCTCCCGCATAGCCCGGAGCTGGGACCGAATGGGAAATTGCCTGACCGTCCAGTACTACAACGAAGGGGACGAGCCCACCAACGACGAGAACGGTGTGGCCTCCTATCTTTACGGCTATGACGAATGGGGCAACCCCGTTCTGGAAGAGCGTTACGGCGCCGACGGGGAACCGACTTCGGCCCGGGACGGCATTTTTCGCATTGACTGGATTGCCTACGATCAGGGCCGCGTTCTGGAAAGAAACTACTACGACCATGAGGGACAGCCCGTTTCCGATGAATGGGGCGCTTCCTCCTGCCGCTGGGTGATCGACGAAGCGGGACTGGTAAGGGAAGAGAAATACTACGGCCCGGACAACGACCTGATTCAGGATCGTTGGGGCATTGCCATTTACCAGTGGGACTACGATGAAGCGGGAAACCGCATTGAAGGACGCTGCTATAACGACTGGGAAAGTCTGGCTCTCGATACCCGTAATATTGCCGTGTACCGTTGGGACTACGACGAAGAGGGCCGCATGACCGGGGAGCACCATTACAACGCTTCCGGCGAACTGAGCGAGGACTCCCAGGGAATCGCCCGGCTGACCTGGGCCTACGACGGCGAGGGCAATCGGATTCTTCAGGAACAGTACGGCCTTTACGGGCAGCTTAGGGCGGACCACAACGGGGTGGCCGTTTACAAATGGAACTATGACCGCTACGGCAACCTGCTGGAGGAATCCTACGGCGGTATTGACGGGCAGTCCATAGAAAACAAGGGGGGCGTGGCATTGTCCCGCTGGGAATACGACGAGGACGGTATGCCCCTGGCCTCCCTCACACTAGATAGGAATAACGAAGTACGTGAATAAATATTTTGCCGCCTGTCCCAGGCACGTGGAAGATCTGGCCGCCGCAGAAGCGGAGCAAGCCGGTGCATCGGAAGTTAAAGTCACCCGGGGGGGAGTCTCTTTCCAGGGGGATTTGGCTGTGGGTTACCGATTTTGTCTCTGGACCCGGGTGGCCTCCCGTCTCCTGTGGGAGATTGGCTCTCGGGAACTGGAATCGGAAGAGGCCTTTTATAAGGAACTCTCCCGGTGGACCTGGGAAGAACTTTTTACGGCGGACGACGGTTTTGTTTGTAACATCACCGGGACGGGACAGGGCCCTTTTTCAGACCGATTTGCCCTCCTTAAACTTAAAGACGCCATTGTGGACCGGTTCCGGGAACAGACGGGACAGCGCCCTTCGGTGGACAGGGAAAATCCCTCTGTTAAGGTGGAGTGCCACCGAAAAAACAATACTTACAGTTTTTACCTGGATTTCTCCGGGGACAGCCTTCATAAACGGGGCTATCGTCTGAATAAGGGAGGAGCGGCCCTGCGGGAGAACACCGCTGCCGCTCTGCTTCTCCGCTCCGGCTGGAACGGCCCCACCGACCGGGCCTTTCTGGACCCCATGTGCGGTTCGGGAACCCTCTGTATCGAAGCGGCCATGATCGCCTCCGACCGGGCCCCCGCTCTGGAACGGACCCGCTGGGGTTTTAGAGGCTGGAAGGGCCATTCGGAAGAGCTTTGGCAGGGGATTCTGGAAGAGGCGCGGCAGCGTTTTGAAGCGGCCCGGACTAAAATCGGTCCCATTCAGGGCTACGACAAAGACGAAGATGTGGTGCGTATGGCTCGGTCCAACTTTAACCGGAGTGGTATGAAAGGTGTCCGGTTCGACACCATGCCCATAGAAAAGCTTAAAGTGCAAAATAACCTTAAGGATAAGGTCGGCCTTATCGCCACCAATCCCCCCTACGGAATCCGTCTGGAAGAGAGGGTGGGGCTGGAAGGGCTCTATCGCCGGCTGGGTGTCTTTTTTACGGAGCAGCTTCCCCACTGGCAGCTCTCCCTCATCACCCCGGACAAGGAACTGGGTGTGGCCCTGCAGATTCGCTCCTTTAGGGAAAACAAGCTGGATAACGGGGGGCTTCCCTGTCTGGTACTCCACTTTCAGGAGCCCGAAAAGAACAGCCTCGTTCAGGTTCTTAGCCCCCAGGCGGAGCAGTTTAAAAATCGCCTGGCCAAAAACCTTAAACGGCTAGGGAAATGGGCCCGGAAAAACAACGTGACCAGCTACCGTCTCTACGACGCGGACCTGCCCGACTACAACTTTGCCCTGGACTGGTACGAGGGCAGTTGGATTCACTTCCAGGAGTACGCTCCCACGGTCCGCATAGACCAGGCCAAGGCGGAGAAACGGGTGCGCGAAGGTATCGCCGCCATCTGTTCCGTTTTGGAGATTGAACGGTCCGCTGTCTTTGTCAAAACCCGTCGCCGACAAAGGGGCAGCACCCAGTATGTGAAGGGCGAAAACCGTCAGAAACGCACCCCCGTCGAGGAAGGGGATAAGCTGATTGCCCGGGAGTCGGGCTCTCTCTTTCTCCTGAATCTCACCGATTATGTGGATACGGGCCTCTTCCTGGACCATCGCCCCGTGCGAAAATGGATTCGCGACAACAGCGAGGGGAAGGACTTTCTGAACCTCTTTGCCTACACCGGAAGCGCCACCGTTCTGGCCGCCGCCGGGGGGGCTAAATCGACCACCACCGTGGACGGTATGAAAACCTACACCGCCTGGACCAAGGAGAATATGGCCTTTAACAAGCTTACCGGGGAGGAGCACCGCTTCTTTACGGAGGACTGTTTTACCTGGCTCGAACGGGAAAGGTCCCAGTACGATTTAATCTTTCTGGACCCGCCCACCTTCTCCAACAGCAAGGGAAAGAAGACCACCTTTGATATTCAAAAGGACCACGTGCGACTTATCGAACTGACCCTCAAGTGCCTCAGGCCGGGAGGAACGCTTATCTTTTCCAATAATTTCCGAAAGTTTGAACTGGAATTCAGCTCGGACAAGTATGATATAAAGGAAGTGACCTCCTGGAGTGTGCCGGAGGACTTTAAGAACACCAAGGGCATTCACCGCTGTTGGTTTATCTCCTGTCCCGGCAAATAGTACAGCCCAGCACATGAACCTGTGTCTTGCCCGGTTTCTCAAAGACCCGGGCAATGACGTAGTCCTTGGGGCCAAGGGTCTCGTGGCAAAAGGGGCAGATTCTCCCGCTGCCGCCCCGTCCTCCCTCGTCGGGATGGCCCTGGTAGCAGTGGGGGCAGCCAAATATATGCATCATTCCGTCCGGTTTTCCCGGATAGAGGTGGGAATGGACCTTTTCTCCCTTTTCGAGCCACTGGCCGCAGAGGGGGCATTTGGAACCAAAGGCGTTTTTTATAGGGCTTTCCTCTTCCCTAATAATCCATTCGTCCCGTTTAGGGCTCTTTTTCTTCCCGCTCATCAGAAAAATCAGAATCACAAGAACAAAAAGCAGAAGAATAATTACAGTAATTTCCGTGCCCATGGGTATGTCCTTACAGGGGGTGTTTTCAAATATCTAACGAGTTGGGCCCCCACCGTTCCCTGTGCCAGGGCAAGGGGCAGGAAGAGGGCCACAATGGCGCCGTTATCCTGATTTATTCCGGGAAGGTTTTGACCAAGGAGGGCCAGGATAATCAGTCCCAGCTGAATATCCCAGAATCTTTCGTAACGGCCCGCTGCTTCAAGACTTTTCCCGTATGCAAAGGAGGGCCTTAAAGCTCCCAGGAGAACGGGGCAGGCAATAAGGGCGTTCAGGTTGGCCAGGGTTACGTGATGATCCGTAAAAAACATCATAAAACAGAGGAAGAGCCCGGGAACGGCCACGGCTATGACGGTTAAGAAGCGCCAGAGGGCCCAGAGGGCCGGTCTTTTTTCTGTTCGTAAAATCAGGGTAATAAAGAAAAGGATCATTCCCCACAGAAACGCTGCTCCCATACGGGGAAAGGGTTCCTCCGGTATGAAGGGCCGAATTCCGTCCTGGTTCTCTTTGAATTCCTTTACGAAAGCCTCTCCGTTGGGACGGGTATGATTTTGAACAAAGAGTTCCAGTTCGTTGGGTAGGAAGAGGGCGTCCCAGTAGCTGATAGGCCTGTCTATGGTGGAGCCCTGGAGAAAGTTAAGGAGCATGTAGGGCCAGAAGGGGCGGATAAAGCGGTTTGCCTGGTCCCGGAAGCTCAAAGCGTATTCAGGGGTGTTTTCCCGAATTTCTCCTCCCATGGCTTCGTCCAGCACATCCCTTACCCGGGTGGAGCAGTTATCTTCGTAGTGATGGTAAAGATAGGTTCTGTTCTCTCTTTTAATCCCTTCTTCAAGGATTTGATAAACCCTTTCTTTTTCGTCATTTGTCAGATTTAATTCGTAGGTATGCACCCAGCGGTCAAAGAACTTGAGGTAACGCAGGTAGGGCTCTGTTTTGGAACGGATCTTGAGGTAGTAGAGCCTGCCCATGGCAAAGTTCCTGTAAAAGTTCTCTTCCTCAAAGGAGAAGTTCCCAAAGTCATAGAAATAGGAGGTCTTTTTTCGTGTGTTTTCTATCACAAGGCCTATATGCCCCCACCAGACATAGAGGGGATGCCCCGGTCCGATAATCATTAGGGATATCTTTATATCTTCCCCTTTTGCGGTGGGCGCGGCCGAAAGAAATAGGGGAGAAATAAACAGGTATACAGCCATCAAGATCAAAAGTCGCCGTTGGGAAATGGACATGGCTACAGAATAAAAGAACTGGCCCCTCCTGTCTATATAAAAGAGGGGAAATAGACCTTCACCGAGGCTACAGCGAAAAAAAAGTGAAAAAAAAGGATCAATTGTCTCGACTTCTTGGAGGAAAGTGCTATAATCTATGGAGAGCAACCCGGCCGGGTTGTTTTTAATTGTAATGATAAGGAGATTTTTATCTATGGCCGAAAAGGAAACATTGGTTATTGCATCCAAAGTAAAAAATTACATTAAGGCTACCGGCGACATGAAGTGTTCCGCCAAAGTAATCGACATTCTTTCTGACAAAATCAGAGAAATGTGTGATGAAGCTATTGAGTCCGCTCAGAACGCAAAAAGAAAAACTGTTCAGGATAAGGACTTCTAAGTATCTCCCTAACTTGTTTTTTTAATAAAAGCTGCCCGCCGAGGCAGCTTTTTTAATCCCATCCCAAATCCATTTTAATCATATTTACCACCGTATCCCGGTGGATCTCTTCGGGTATATCCATCTGTAAAAGGTTTTCCATGGTTTCCCGCGCTTCCTTACGATTGTTAAATTCTCTGTGTACATAGGAGAGGGCGTAGAGGGTGCGGTAATCGCCGGGGCTCATATCCAGGGCCTGCTTGAGCATGTTATAGCCCATTTCCCGTTCTCCCTTTACCCCAAAAAGCACTCCCATATTTCGTAAGACCGAGGGATTTTCCGGTGCCAGCTTTTGGGCTTGCCTAAAATATCGGTAGGCGGCGGAGTAATCCTTGCGCCTAAAATAGGCACAGCCTAAGGCTTCCCAGGCCCGGGGATTGTCATTGTAACGTCCTGTGTAGTATTCGAGGGCTTTGATTGCTTTTATATTATCTCCCGTCTCTGTGTAGGCAATTCCAATATTGCAAATGGCCTCCGCATCGTCCGGATTTTGCTCCAGTATCAGTTCCAGGATTTCCAGGGCTTTATGGTACTCTCCCGTCTGCATATAACTTTCGGCGTCTTTCATGGATATCATCATGGTTACATTATCGAAGGATTTTGGGGAGAATGAAGAAATTAATTGTTTTTTTTGAGGCGAAGGGGAAGAAAATATTTATAATTAAGGGATGAGACGGACTTTTATGCTGCATTTCATATTACTTTGCTCCCTATTGTACGGGGGGGAGAAGAGCCTTACCTATCTGAATGGCTTCTCCTTTACTAATACCATTCTCTACGGCGATGAAGCATGGGACCATCTGGATCAGTTTAGCGTTCATTCGGGAATTATCCTTTCCCAACCCCTTTTAATTGAATCAAAGTACAGGAACCGGGTACGTTTCCTCTATACCAGTCCCCAATGGGCACAGGTTCGGCAGCTGGACGGGACGAATTACCGAATAAGCAGTGAGGAAGAGGGGTACGGGGTCAATCTCTTTGCCGGTATGGAAGGCTCTCTTTTACAGGGAAACTCCTTTTTTGATCTCTCCTTTCAGTTTGGTCCGGTTCTGGATTACCAATCCTTTGCCGATTTTTATATCTGCAACATAGGAGTGGAGAGTAGTGTGGATTGGGAGACGGGGATAGGGAAGCGCTGGTCCTTTGTTTTGGAAGGGGGGCTCTTCTACTATTTTTACGGAGTGCACAATGTGGGAGATTATTCCCGGTATAATTACAGTATCAAGCGCGGATGGGGTGCCTCTTTCTTTCCCGGCCTGCGCTACACCTACTGACCGGTTTCCTCTTCAATTATTAGGGAGAAGTGCTCCTTAAGCCGGGCCCATTCTGTCTCGGAGAGGGCTATGAGGGTTATGGTCTCCTTACCAATTTTGGTTACCAGGGTGCCGTCTGTCCATTTAAAGGAAGCGAACTCGCCCCAGTTGTCCGTAAGAAAAAGTCTTTCCATCCCCGTATAGTACCAGTACTCCTTTACCCGTTCCTGCTCAAAGGGAAGATCCTCCCCCTCGCGCAAATAGGCGTGGGTGGTATAGCAGATTCCCCCGGGCATCAGTTCTATGACCAGGAGCGATTCCATGGCCGGGCTTTTATGGAGGCTGTACCAACGGGTTCCTTCCCCTTCAAAATCGGAGGCGGCCAACCAAAAAAAGGGAGAACACAATATAAAAAAACTAATAATTATTCCTCTTTTCACCAATAATTATAGTAGACCCAAATGAAAACTAAGGCAAGTTATAGCCGGAACTTGTAATATGCGGCGGTATGTGATATATTTTACAGGTGTATTGTACCCGTAGTCAGGGAGTTAGGTGAATGAGAAATAAGAGGGGAATTCCTTCCGATTTAGATAAAGAGAGCAAAAAACTCTTAAAAAAGGGGCGCAAGCGATTTACCGTTATGATTGTTCCCCATTCAGAAAACAGAGGTGTGAGTTTTCACATATCCCTGTTTAGTCTTGTTTTTTTCTTTGTGCTCCTGGGGGGGCTTCTTTTTGGATTTTTCTTCTTTTCCGCCAACTATACCGGGAAGAACCGTACCATGGCGCTTCAGAAAAAAAGCCTTATGGATACGGAAGCCAGTCTGGACGTTGTATTGGGAGAAGTGAGTTCTCTTGTTAAGGCGGCGGACTTTTTTGAAGATGCCCTGGACAGTACTCTTAATACGATTCAGACGGAACAGGCCGACAATGACCTTTTCCTTAATTCCGGCGGGGACCTTTCTTCCCTTCTGGATCTTCAGGAGACTGACGAAAACTCCTATAACGAAATTGTGGAACTTCAAAGGTTAAAAGCTTCCCTGGAGAGTTCGGTAACCTCTCTTCAGGAAATCAGCCAGATTATGGACCGCCAGCGCTTTCTTATGGCCGACGTTCCCAATCTTTGGCCCGTAGAGGGGGGCGGCGGTCACATCTCCGCTCTCTTTGGTCCCGATACCCATCCTTTCGGAGGGTTCTGGTACATCCACAAAGGGGTGGATATCGGTAGTTTTTCCGGTGCTCCCCTGGTTGCCACTGCTAACGGCGAAGTCTATGAAGTCGGTTACGACAAAAACGGCTACGGTTATTATGTCATTCTCAGGCACAAGTACGGTTTCTATACCATGTACGGCCATATGCAGAGATATCTGGTTAAGGAAGGACAAACCGTCACCCAGGGTGAACGGATCGGTTTGATGGGCAGTACGGGGATGTCTACAGGTCCCCATGTCCATTATGAGATTCGGGTCGGAACGGACGTGGTGGATCCCATGTCCTATCTTAACATTATGGAGGTCAGGACCAAGGCGTCCTCTTCCAGGTAAGGATTTTGTATGAAACAAAACGATTCTTCCTCTAAAAATTTCCTTAGTTCCATTGTGGGCGACGGAGCCCATTTCTCGGGAAATCTTGAAATGGCCGGTCTTTTGAGACTTGACGGGGATTTTAACGGTATTATAAAGAACAACGACAGGATTCTTATTGGTAAGAACGGTCGTGTTCAGGGAACCGCCTATTCGGACACGATTATTGTGGGCGGTGTTTTCAAAGGAGAAATATACGCTTCGGAAAAAGTGGTTATTCTCTCCTCCGGGATCGTCCTGGGGCATATCTACTCTTCCCGTATTGTTATTGAAGAGGGAGCCTACTGGGATGGCAAAAGCATTATTAGCCTCCGGGAAAACGAAATCAAGAAAGACAGTATTTTGCGGGGCAGCTTTAAGCTTGACTGGAATAAAGTGGGTCAGGCCGCTCCCGCCTACACCGGCGGATTCCGGTAAATGGCAAAGATCGGTCAGCTTGGCATAGGTTCCTATATTCCCACTCAGCTCAAAAGCGAGAAAAAGGAAGACAGGAAAACCGGTTCTGCCAAATCGACCGGATTCGCGAGCCTTGTAGGAGCGACAGAAGAGGGGAAGGAGACGGAGATGATAAGCTCTGCCGAATTAAGCCCTCTGGAAAACAATAACGCCCTGGAAGAGCTCATCGACAATCTGTTTGAAAGCGGTGAGGCCCTCAAAAGATCTCCCATCGACGAAAATTTGGATCAGTATAAACGGAATATCCGGGTGCTGTTGAATTTTGTCTCAGGGAAAAGCTACGACGTCATTCGCGAGAAAGGGGTTATGAATCCCCGGACCTTTAAGCAGAAAGAATTTGTTAACGTGGAATTGGTAAATAAAAAGCTGGACAGCCTGGCCGTGTACATTCTGTCCCGTCAAAAAGATCAAATGGAGATCCTTAGGCGGGTGGATGAGATAAACGGCCTGGTTATTAATGTGGTCCGGTAAATTAAGGAGTCTTTCATGCCTGAAAGAAGAAAAAAACGTAAAAATCCCGGCGGTTCGGGTCAACATAACGGTAATGGTCAGCCTTTGACCAAAGAGGATGTGAACGGGAATCTGTTCAGGGCCAAATTCCTCTATTCCTGTGAGATGGAATATTGTATTTTGCCCGAGGACTACGAAGCGGGTGACGGGGATTTTGTTATTATGAATACCCGTTATGGCAAGGATCTGGTTCAGCTTTTGGGAAAGGTGGAGGATATTGTTACGGTAACCACCGACGCCTTGCGCGAAGTGGAGCGAATTGCTACCCCGGAAGACTTGGAAAAGCGACAGGTTTACGAGGAGAAGGAAAAGGAAGCCTTTCATGTTTGCAAGGAAAAAATTGCCAAACACGGACTGGATATGAAGCTTGTGACGGCTCACTATCTTTTGGAAGAGTCTAAGGTGATGTTTTTCTTTACCGCCGACAACCGCATTGACTTTAGGGAGCTCGTAAAGGATCTTGTTTCCGTTTTTCGCATGCGAATTGAGCTAAGGCAGATTGGGGTTCGTGATGAGGCCCGTTTTCTGGGGGGGATGGCCGTATGCGGCCGGAGCTTCTGCTGCCATGGCGTTATGGATTATCTTAAGCCCGTATCTATTAAGATGGCCAAGGAACAGAATCTTTCCCTTAATTCACTTAAAATTTCCGGCCCCTGCGGCAGGCTGCTCTGCTGTCTTTCCTATGAGTACGATTATTACGATGAGGAAAAGAAGAACTATCCCCCCGAAGGGTATAAGTTTAAGATTAAGGACCAGAATCTGCGTATAACCGATGTTAATATCTTTTCCCGAAAGGTTTCCCTTAGCGGCCAGGAAGGGCTGAGGCTGGAGCTGGAACAGGGGGATTTTAAAAAGCGGGAAGACGGCAGATGGATGATAACCAAAAAGCTGGAAAATTAATAACTGTCTTTAATTTCTTATTGACAGTATAATTGTTCTTTGTTATATTCATTCTGCTATTCAAGTAGTATATTGAATGGGGTTAACGGGAATGATGCAGCCTGTGCCCTGTTATCCATATTAATGATGAGGTGCGAATATGGCTGGAGTAAGTAAGAACGCCCGTATTGGTTCGGGTACCCATAAATTTCTTTGCCCCTGTGGTGGAGAAATCAAAATGAAATCGGTTTTTGCCAAGGGCAGAATGAAACATCACGCAGAATGCGAAAAATGTAAAAGGACTGAGCGACGTCCCAGCGATTTTAAATAAATCGACGTTGCCAGGGAGGATAATTAATGCCTAATAATAAGAGTACTGAAAAAAGACTTAGACAGAACATTAAAAGAAGAATGCATAACAGATCCATCAAGAGCAAGGTCAGAACCAGCGTAAAGAGTTTTGAAGTTGCTGTTGCTAAGAATGACAAGGTAACTGCGGAAACCTGTTATAAGGAATTTGTGAAACTGGCCGACACGGCTGCTGGCAAGGGCATTTACCACAAGAATACCATTGCAAGAAAAAAATCCAGACTGAACAGCGTTTTGGCAGGTATGAATTAATCTTTAAACTTAAGAGAGTGGTTTTGTTATGGCTAACCAAAAAATGACCAAGGCAGAAATTATTGAGAATATTTTTGAGGATACCGATATATCCCGCAAAGATATTCATACAATAATAGATAATTTCTTTTCCGAAGTAAAAACAGCACTCACCGATGATCGTGTTGTTGAGTTAAGAGGCTTTGGTACTTTTGAGATTCGAACGAGAAAGGGTAGGGAGAAAGCAAGAAATCCCAAAACTGGTGAAATTGTTCCCGTTAATACCCATGGTGTCACTGTTTTCCGTCCCGGTAAGGAACTGAAGCAGATGGCTTGGGATCTCAGAAAATAATATTAGAACCCGGTCTGTTTGATAGATCGGGTTTTTTTGATTTTACCCCATGGGGTTTTATCACACCCTGCTCGGTTTTGAGCGGGTTCCATACCACCCGGTTATTTTCTATGGCCGTGGTTGATTATCCATAAAGTGCAGAAGATGGGTTCCTTTTGAACCGATCATATTAATAACCGGAGGGAGGTCCCACATGGTTTCCGATGAGAAGAAAAGAGTTTTGGCTCTTTTTGCCGAAGGCCGTGAGCTTTATAAAGAACAGGAATTTGCCGGGGCAAAGAAGAAATTTGCCGAGGCCTTGAAAATTGATTCTACCGATGGCCCCTCACAGGTCTATTATATGCGCTGTGATCACTATATTAAGAATCCGCCCCCTCCCGGTTGGGATGGTGTATTTGTCATGAACACGAAATAATGAAGATGAGGAATTAAAGTGGCAAAGGGAAAAATAGCAACAGAATTCGGTTTGGGTGAAGATACCTTTTTTAAAGGGGTACTTCGTTTTGATAACTCCCTGCGTATCTCCGGAAAATTTGAAGGCTCCATAGAGTCGGACGGTTTTCTTTACGTGGAAAAGGGAGCGGAAATCTCAGCCGATATTCATGTGAATTCCGTTATTGTAGGCGGAACTATTCATGGAGATATCCGTGCCGAGGATAATCTTGTTATGCTGGAATCCGGTAAGGTTTTCGGTAACATTGAAACGGGCTGTTTGAAAGCCAACGACGGTTTTGAATTCAAGGGAAAATGCGAAATGATAAACGATCGTATTCCTGCGGATATTTTTTCCATAACCGCCAATCAGTTGAGAAAGAGCCTGAATGAAAGCTAAGGATCTCTTCTCTCTCTCTACCGCAGTGGTCAAATCCCTCTTGGGGGCTAAGATGACTCTGTCTGTGGCAGAGTCCTGTACCGGCGGATTGATTGGTAAGTCCATAACCGATATTTCCGGCAGTTCTTCCGTTTTTTACGGGGGATTCCTGCTTTATAGTAACGAGGCCAAAGTCAGCCTGGCCGGTGTTTCCCCCGATACATTGGAGGCCCACGGGGCTGTGTCGGAAGAGACGGTAAAAGAGATGGCCGGCGGAACAAAAGAAAAATGTGGTACCGAATTTGCCCTTGCTGTGTCCGGGATTGCCGGTCCTGGCGGCGGGACAGCAGAAAAGCCTGTGGGTACCGTATGGATAGGTCTGGCTTCGCCGGAGGGAACTTTCGCAAGGAAATTCCTTTTTGAAGGTGACCGGGACCGGGTAAGAGAGGCTACCGTAGAAGAAGCCCTTACCATGCTCATAAATAAAATAGAGAACAAACTCCCCCAGTAGGGGAATAATCAATAGTGAAGAAGGGGCAGGGAAGCCTCTTTGGGAGAATTACATGGCTATAATCCGAAAAAAGAAACTGGTAGAAGACGCAGCCGACGGGGCGGAACAGCCCGAACTTAACCTGGGAGTACAGGACGAAGCTCCTGCCAAGGTAACCGTAAAGAAGAAAGTAACGGTTCAGACCGAGAAAACTCCTTCCCCTGAATCGTCAGAGTCCAAGCCCGAAGGGGAGAAGGCAGAAAAGAAAAGCTCCGAGGGAGTTTCCCTTCCCAAAGAACCCAAAGAGGCTAAGGAAGAGACTCCGGCTAATAATCAGGATAAACCTGTCAAAAAAGAGTCTTCCCCCCCTAAAAAGGCCAATAATAATAAGGGCCAGTCTAATCGGAATAATCAGAAAAACCATAGGAACAATAACAACAAATCCAATAGGAACAATAACAATAGGAACAAAAAGAATTCCTATAATTATAATGCCATTAACAACGCCCCCCTTCCCACGGATGATCAGCCCAGAATTCTTATTAATGATTTGTCCATGAAGACCATGCCCGAATTAAGGCAGATGGCCGAGGACGGTGGTATTGACAGGGAAGATCTGATTGTATTGAAGAAGCAGGAAGTTATTTTCCAGATTCTTAAGAAGCATATTGAGGACAACGGGGTGATTTTTGCCCACGGTTCACTGGAAATCCTTCCCGACGGATACGGTTTTCTCCGTTCTCCGGAAAACTCCTACCTCCCCGGTAGTGACGATATTTATGTGGCTCCCGCTCAGATTCGTCTTTTTAACCTCAGAACGGGAGATACCGTTTACGGCCAGATTCGTTCTCCCAAGGAAAGCGAGCGTTTTTTTGCCATGCTCCGTGTAGAAAAGGTTAACTTTGATGAACCTGAAGTAGCCCAGCAGCGAGTGGCCTTTGAAAACCTGACGCCTCTTTTCCCTACGGATAGACTGGATATGGAAACCAAGATTGCCGACCCCGGGACGAGAATGATTAACCTTTTTTGTCCCATTGGTAAGGGACAGCGTGGTCTTATTACCGCTCCTCCCCGTACGGGTAAGACGGTTCTTCTTAAAAAAGTGGCCAACGCCATTATAGAGAATCAGCCCGATGTGCATCTTATTGTACTTCTTATTGACGAACGCCCCGAAGAAGTTACCGATATGAAACGGAGTGTTAAAGGGGAAGTTATTGCTTCTACCTTTGATGAGCAGGCTACCCGACACGTACAGGTAGCGGAAATGGTTCTGGAGAAATCCCGACGTCTTGTGGAGCACAAGAAGGATGTTGTTATTCTTCTGGACTCCATTACCAGACTGGCCCGTGCCTACAACCAGACCGTACCCACCTCCGGTAAGATTCTCTCCGGTGGTGTGGACTCCAACGCCCTGCACCGGCCCAAGAGGTTTTTCGGTGCGGCCCGAAATATTGAAAACGGGGGAAGTTTAACCATTGTGGCAACGGCCCTGATCGAAACGGGCAGCCGTATGGACGAGGTTATCTTTGAAGAGTTCAAGGGAACCGGTAACATGGAGCTTGTTCTGGACAGAAAACTGGCCGACAAGAGAGTCTTCCCCTCACTCAATATCAAGAAATCCGGTACCCGCCGTGAGGACCTTCTCCTTTCCAATGACGAGCTTAACAAGATGTGGGTTCTGAGAAAGGTATTAAATCCCATGGATGATATGGAAGCGACCGAGATGATAGTTGACAAAATGCGAAAAACAAAGAATAATGAAGCGTTTCTCAATTCGATGAATACCGCCCGCTACGGAGCGGATGAGAATCGTTCTTAAATGGATCAATCGGAACCTTTGAATCGGAGGTTCTATGGAGGATATGATAATGAAAGAGGGTATACATCCCAAATATGTTGAGGCCAAGATTTCTTGCGCCTGCGGTAACGTAGTAGAAACCAAGTCTACTGCCGGTGATATCGAAGTGGAAATCTGTTCTTCCTGCCACCCCTTCTTTACGGGTAAGCAGAAGCTGGTCGATACGGCCGGTCGTGTTGAACGATTCAACAAGAAATACGGTATCAAGTCCAACTAATTCTGGTTGTGAACTGGGAAAAGAGATCCTTCGGGGTCTCTTTTTTTTTATTCTTTTTTAAAAACAAAACTGTTTCGGCCCGATTCTTTAGCCTCGTATAAGGCGTCATCGGCAGATTTGACAATATCCTCGGGATGGCAGTTTTGACCTGTGTGACCGATCACCGCCCCCAGGGAGAGGGAGACCCGGCCTATGTGGCTTCCTTCATGGGGGATATTCAATTCCTCAAGGGAGTCCAGAATATCCTGGCACAGCTCTATGGTGGTCTTCTCATCGGAACCATAGAGAAGAAGACTGAATTCCTCTCCCCCGTAACGGAAGACATAGTCGGTCTTTCTTCTTATCTGTCCCTGGAGGGCTTGGGCTATTTTCCTTAGTATTTCATCCCCCTTCTGATGGCCGTAGGTGTCATTGTATTTTTTGAAAAAATCGATATCCGCCATAATGAAGGTTATCACCCGGGGAGGGGAGTGGATGTCCCGTTTCATCAAACCGAGAATCTCCTCAAGATAACGTCGGTTGTAAAGCCCGGTCAGTCCGTCCCGAATGGCCTTATCCTTTAATTCATCCATAGATTCCTGGAGCAGGTTTTCCGATTCATGGCGGGATTGCTCAAAGGCGTAGGTTAAAAAGGTAATCAAAAGATAGGTAAAGGATAACCGTGTTATGACTCCTTTGGGGTAGTTTGGGAGGCTGCCGTAGTTATTCAGTATATAAAAACATCCTATAGCCAGGAAGAGGAATGTTAGAGAAAGAAGCAGACCTTTTTTGTTACCCAGCATAAAGAGGGAAATGATGGGGTAGGTGAAGAACCAGAAAAAGGACCAGCCCTCAGCCTTCCAGGTGAGGAAGAGATAGAGGAAAAAGAACATGATAATGATAAGAGTGGTAATTACAATAGGGTCTATCTTTTCCACATTGCGTATTCGGTAGAGCAGGAATCCCAGGGTGAGGGCAAAAAAGAGGTCCGAAAGGAAAAGGACCATGTCTCCCTTAAGCAGGGCCATTAAGCTCATGGCTAGAAGAACGGTAATGCCGCTAATCGTCATGATATGGTGCATAAACCTCTTCCTGTTGATCTCATTGGCCAAGGATAGAGATATTTTACTGTTAATATCGCTTAGTTCTGATTCCTCTTTTGTCTTTTCCATGTAGTAATTATAAGAGCCCTCTTTGCATTAAGCAAAAAAAATAATGAAAAAGGGGTCAATATTCGCCCCGGTTTTTTTCATTGCAAAAAAATGTATAATGGCTTACTATGATTAAGGATGGATACTATTGCCAGTCTTCACAAGAGAGAATACCAGGAAGATCCTCTAATCATCGTCTCTGCTCCCGGTCAGGTTAATCTTATGGGGGAAAAGAACGAGTTCGCCGATGCCCTTGTGATGGGTATGGCCCTGGATAAAAGACTGTCCATGTCCCTTTCCCTAAGCAGCGAAAATTCTCTCTATCTTTTTTCTTCCACCCTGGGAGAGAGAAAACGGGTAAACCTTTCCACTCTTAAATATAAGCGGGAAGACCGGTGGGCCAACTACTTTAAAGGTATTATTGTGGCCTTTCAACAGATGGGGGCCGAGCCGGCCGGTGTGAATGTGACCATAGGGGGGGATTTGCCTGCCGGAATAGGGTTGGGGTCTTCCTCTGCCATGCAGGTGGCCTTTGCCTACGCTTTGAACGAGCTTTTTGACTGCGGTTTTTCCCTGATTCAGCTGGCCGATATCGCCAGGCTGGCGGACTATCAGTTTCTTAAGGATGATTCGGGTATCGCCTCTCCCCTTATTAGCTGCCTGGGTGAGGAAGATCAGATTCTCCTTATAGATACGAAGGACCTTACTTCTGAAAAAACGGCCTATGCCCTTGAAGATTACTCCCTGATAATTACCGATTCCCACGTGCCCTTTCATTTGGACAAGGACGATATTATTGATTTTAGACGGGAGTACAGCGGGGCGAGCGATATTGTCAGACGCAATAAGCTGGGGACTTCGGTGAGGGATCTTACGGGGCGGAATATTGCCCAGTCCGTGGAAATCCTTTCGGAAGATTCCCGCCGTTACTGTCTTCATTTAGTGGAAGAGAACCAGCGGGTTTTGGATATGAAAGAGGCTCTGAGCCGGGGCGATGGAGAACAGATCTCCCGCCTGTTTATTCGTTCCCACGAGAGTATGAGAGACCTTTTGGAAATTACCTGTCCCGAGCTGGACTGGCTTGTCAAACGGGTGCAGGAATTAAGCCCCCTTTCGGGCAGCCGCATGTTTGGCCCCGGCTTCGGCGGGTGTACAATTTCCCTTATACATGATAAAAATATACCCAAGTATGAAGAGATTTTGGATGAGTATGAGCGTATTTTTGGTTTTAAAGCGCATTACTTTGTCTGTCGTCCTTCTGCAGGGGTAAGAAAAGAATGAATATCCTTTTGACAAATGATGACGGTTATGACCGGCAGGGGATTTCCCGGCTGGCCCGCGAATTGGGTAAGGATCATACCGTTTGTATAGTGGCTCCCGACGGTAACCGTTCCGGTTTTGCCCACGGTTTTACCCTTCACGATCCGGTGCGTTTTCGCCGGGTGGCGGAAAGTGTCTGGGCCTGCAGCGGCACTCCCGCCGATTGTGTTTCCATCACCGCCCACGGTATGTTCGGCTTTGAACCGGACCTTATTATTTCCGGTATAAATTACGGGCCTAATCTGGGTACGGATATTATTTATTCCGGTACGGCCGCCGGCGCCCGGGAAGGGGCTCTTAAGGGAATCCCCTCGGTGGCTGTCTCTCTGGCTCAAATGGAGCCTCCCTTTGATTTCGAATCTTCCGTTGAGTTTGTTGTATCCCATGTGGATAAATTTCATACTCTTTGGGATAAGGACCATTTTCTAAATATTAATATTCCTCCTTCCATAAAAGAGCCCTGCAAGGTTCGGGTTACCCGGCCCTGTTTAAGGAAGTATGTGGACAGTTACCAATGCTTTACCGACCCCCGGGGAGACCTCTTTACCTTTATGGACGGAGATATCGACGTATCCCAGCCGGAGAAAGGTTCCGACCTGGAAGCCGTAGAGGAGGGGGTTATTTCTCTTTCTCCTATTTCCATTCATCCGGAAAATAACCGGCAGGTCATGAACGAGTACAGCCGGATTTGGGAAAAGGAGTAGTGTTATGGGGAAGGAAGAGGGTATAGAAGCCTACGGACGGGGGGATTTTCGTGAAGCCCTGGACCAGTTCCTCCTGGATAATAACGATCCGGCCGATGATGTGGAGCTCTCCTACTACTTGGGACTTTGTTACACCCGGACCGATGATTTTGAAACGGCCCAGCTCTACCTGAACAGGGTGGTGGAGGCCGACTTTAACCTTATTAGAATTTATCAGTCCCGCATGATTCTTAGCTACATTTTTGCCTTGACCGAGCGCTTCGACAGCGCCAAATATCAGCTTGAACAGATTATTCGGGAAGGATTCGAATCGCCTCAGGTTTTTGCCTCCCTCGGCTACAACTGCTGGGCCCTGGGAGAGACGGAAGGGGCGGTGGAGTACTACCGTAAGGCCATAGAAATAGACAGTGAAAACATTACCAGCCTCAATTCGCTGGGGTATATTCTGGCCGACGAAAAGCTTGATTTGCGGGAAGCCATGGAGAATTGTCGCAAGGCGGTGGAGAGCAATCCGGAGAATAGCAACTACCTCGATTCCCTGGGCTGGACCTATTACCGCATGGGTAATTATAAGCTGGCCCATCAGTATTTGAGCCGGGCCGGTTCGCTTGATAGGGAAAACAGTGCGGTTAAGCAGCATTTGGCCATAGTGGAGAAACATCTTGGTTAGGCACAAAATACTCTTATTCCTTTTATTGACTCTCTCTTTTGCCCTCTATGGGCAGACTATTGATATGGACCAGGTTAATGCGGATGAGGAATTCCGCATTGGGGTGAATGCCTTCCATCAGGGGTTCTTCAACAAGGCCGTTTTGGCCATGGAGCGTTCTCTGGCGCTCAAGCCGGAGAACAGTCTGGTTCGGGAGTGGCTGGGCCGTTCCTATTATCAGTCGGGCTACGAAAACGCCGCCATAAATGAGTGGGATAACCTGATTCGTTCCGGTAAGGCCGGGGAGGCCCTGACCAACCTCCGGAATATGGTTTATGACCGAAGGGGTCTTCTAAGCGAGCTGAAGGAGCGGGACCCCTGGGTTGAGCTGATTCAGTTGAGTCAGAATCGGGAGGGGACGCCTCTCTTTAGCCGGCCTACTTCGGTAGATGCTTCCCGGAACGGTACCGGCGGGTACTATGTGGTGAATTTTGCCGGCGGGGAGATTGAGCTCTTTGATGCCAACGGGAATATGTCAGACCGGTTTGACGGGGGAATAGACAGTTTTAATCACCCCTTTGATATAAAGGTGCTCCCCGACGGGCGTATGCTTATCTCCGAATACTCCGGCGATCGGGTTACTTTAACAAACAGTAACGGCTACCGTTCCACTACTATCGGTTCTACCGGTACGGGAGAGGGGAATCTTCTGGGGCCCCAGTACCTGGCTCTGTCGCAGAACTATTTTTACATTACCGACTGGGGAAATTCTCGTGTCGTAAAATTCGACCTGGAAGGGAATTACATTCTCCAATTCGGGGGAATGACCAAATACTTTGAAGGACTCAAAGGGCCCTCGGGTATTGTTGTTTCCGAAGGGATGGTCTACGTGGCCGATGCGGACTTGAAGAAGATTTTTGCCTTCGATGAGAGCGGGAACTACCTCTATACCCTGGTGGAAGAGGGACTGGAGCAGCCGGAAGGTCTGACCCTGCGGGATAACGGGGATCTCCTTATTGCGGACGGACGAAAAATCCTTAACTTTGAGTTTGCCTCGGAGACGCTGCAGGAAGTTTATGAGCTTCCCGAGTCGGAAGAGGGACGGATTATGAAAACCGCCTTTGACGAGAACAATAACCTGATTGTTCCCGATTTTAACAATAACAAGATTTCCCTCATGACCGAATTGTCTACCCTTTACGGGGGACTGTTTGTTACGGTTAACCGGGTGGATACCTCCGCTTTTCCGGAAGTTCTTGTGGACTTTACCGTACTGGACCGTTACGGCGAGCCCTGCGTAGGCCTGGACTATTCCAACTTCCTTATTAAGGAAAACGGTTATTACCTGAATAACATGGAGCAGTACGAGCGGGGAACGGATCTGGCCCTTTCCTTTCTCTTCCAGTCTTCCCCGGATGTGGTGGAGTCCCGCCCCCGAATTAAGGAAGCCATACTGGAGTTGTTGGAGAACAAAGGCGAAAATGACCGCTTTACCTACCAGGCAACGGCGGAAACGCCCTATACCCTTTCTGAGGAAGGGGAAAATCCCCTTCTGGGACTGGAGAAGAACTGGTCCGTGCAGGAGGACTACCAACTGGATACGGCCTTGCGCATGGCCTCTTCCGAACTGATAAACGACCGCAGACGGCGGGCGGTATTCTTTTTTACCGACGGGAAACTCCCCCCCGATGCTTTTGATACCTACGGTCTTGTCGAAACGGGCCGCTTTATGAAAAACAATAATATCGCCTTTTACCCTGTTTATGTGGACGGGGCTTACCAGAGCGAAGAACTGGACTACCTGGCCGTGGAAACCGGCGGGGAAGGGCTTTACCTGTTGCGAAGCAAGGGGTTGGGGGAAATCCTGGAAGAGATACGCAAGAAGCGTATGGGAACCTATTCTCTCTCCTTTGTCTCACAGACTCAGAACGACTTTGGCCGGGCTTACATTCCCATGAGCGTAGAAGTGAATTACTTAAAGAAAAGCGGACGGGATGAACTGGGATACTATGCCCCGTTGGACTTTAGTTACTAACTTGGAGAAGAAGAGCAAATAAAAAAAAGAGCAGCCCATTCATTCTGAATAGCTGCTCTTTTCTCGTTTTATAGAGTGACTTGCTGACTATAAGATACCAAAGACCTTCCAGCCCTTATCGGCTTTCTGAAAGTAGAACTTCTGAACTTCCTGCCAGAAGATTACCAGTTCCAGAGGAGTATCTTCGCCGCCAATGGCGTTCACTTCCAGAATGACCACGTCCTCTGTGTTCTCGTCGTAGGAAAAGGTCAGGTTTTCCAGGTCGTAAAGTTCCGTAGCATCGTAGATGGTCAGGTCGTAGGAATCGAACAGAGTATCAAGATCTTCTTCGATTTTTTCGCGGGGAACGCCGGAGAGATAACCTTCCATGGCAAGCGGTTCATCCAGCAGGGAAAGAACTTTTTCCTTGTTTTCCGAAAGAAGGGCCCTTACCAGTTTACGGAAGTAGTAGGAGACGGCCTTCTGTTCCTCTTCGGAAACCTGCTTCACGGCGGGAGTTTCTTCTGCCAAAGCGGCTTTTTCCATGGAGGCCTGTCGTTCCCGGGCGGCCTCGGACAGATCGGCTATCTGCTTTCTGAGTACTTCGGCGGTTTGCTCATAGGCTGCTCCCCGATCCTCTTCTCCATTGGCGCCAAAATGTTCTCCCACCGCCTGATAGGCTTCGGAAAGGGCCAGTTTCTGGGCATCGTTAAGATCTTCAAAGCGATCTTCCGCTGCGGAGAGGGCAAATACTAAACACATTAGCAAGGATAAGGACAGTAGCAGTTTCTTCATGATTACCTCCAGTTGGACGGAGACGGGCTCCCTGGGAACCGGCCCACATCAACAATACTATAAATGATATCACCTTTTCTGTCCATTGACAAAGATTCAATAATAAATAATATGATTATTCCATGGCGAGAGTTGTAATTAAAATAGGAACCAATACCCTAAGCGGTGCAGACGGAATTGATCTGGACTATCTGGAGTCCCTGGCGGACCAGGTAAAAGAGCTCAGAAACGGGGGCCACAGGGTTATGCTCGTCACTTCCGGGGCGATTGGCGCCGGCTCCCGTCGGATGGGTGTGGAAAAGCGGGTGAAGAAGATTGAATACCGCCAGGCCTATGCCGCCATTGGCCAGCCCCTTCTTATGCACAGCTATCAGAAGGCCTTTTTAAAAAGGGATATTCCCATTGCCCAGGTGTTGGTGACCCGGGAGATTTTTAATAACCGCGAGTCCTATTTAAATGTACGTAATTCGGTGGAAACCCTTCTTAAAATGGACGTGGTCCCCATCTTTAACGAAAACGATTCTATTTCTACACGGGAGATCGGCCCTGTTTTTGGAGACAACGACTCCCTTAGCGCCCATGTGGCCAGCAAGCTCGAGGCGGATCAGCTCATTATTCTGAGTGATATAGACGGCCTATTCAATAAAAACCCCCGGGAGCACGACGATGCCCGGCTCATTCCTGTGGTGGAACAGCTTACCGAAGAGATCCTGGCTATGGCCGGAGAAGGGGGGACCGAGTTCTCCACGGGAGGCATGAAGACCAAGCTTAAGGCGGTAAAAATCGCTTCCCGGGCGGGGTGCCAGGTTGTTTTGGCCCACGGCAGGGCGGAGAGGATTCTCTGCCGCATTATGGACGGGGAAGCCATTGGGACCCGATTTATGGCGGGGAAGAAGATGAACAGCCGGAACCGGTGGATTTACAATGCCGAACCGGCCGGAACGATTCTGGTGGACAAGGGGGCTGTAAAAGCCCTTGAAGCTCACAAGAGCCTCCTCCCTTCGGGCATCACCGGGGTGGAGGGGCGATTTTCTGCGGGCGATGTGGTTTACATTAACCGGGAGTTCAAGGCTGTGACCAATCTCTCCTCCGATGAAATAGGCTTGATTACGGGCCATCACTCCCGGGATATTCCCAAGCTGTTGGGAGCGGACCGGCGGGACGATGTGGCCCGGCCGGAGGATATTGTTCGCCTGGAAGGGTAGGTCTTAATGACCCATTTTTCCGTTTCCTTAGAAAAGAGGGCCGGGTCGTCCAGGCGCTTGAGTTTGGCAAGTTCTTCCGCCGGAATCCGGGCAAAGTGGGTAAAGTAGCTCCAGAGGCCTTTTAAACGGGCAAAGGATTTGGGGCGGGTGCCCATTTCTCCGGCAATATCCCTGTGAAATTCAATAAAGCGTTCCCTTTTCTCTTCATTTGGGAGGGATGAGCCTTTTCTTATCTCCTCGGCAATAAAGGGGTTATAAAAGATGCCCCGTCCAATCATGACTCCGGAAATCAGTTTTCCCATCTCTTCTACAATCTCTTCATAGCCTTTGAGGGTGGTTACATCGCCATTGTAAATAATGGGTTTTCCCCACTCTTGGGCGCAGCGGATCATCTCTTCCCGGTGTACTTCTCCTTTATAGACCTGCCTTGCGCTGCGGCCGTGGAGAATCAGCTCTTCTATGGGGAGGGTACGCCATTTTTTTAACTGGGGACGGAGCTCATCTATGTTGTTATAGCCCAGGCGGGTTTTTACGGAGAAGGGGAGGGCCGAGCGTTCACAGAGGTCTTCCAGCAAACTTAGGAGGTAATCCGGTTCGGCCAGAAGGGCGGCGCCTTTGCTTTTTTTTATGACCACAGGAGCTGGACAGCCCAGGTTCAGGTTAAAACGGCTAAAGCCGTGGTCCTTTAAAAGGCGGCTAAAGGAGGCAAGCCCCTCCGCGCTATTTCCCAAGAGCTGGGGAACAAGAGGAACATTCAGGCTTGTTCCCTCCCTTTGGGCCTTGAGGGCTTCGTCTTCCGAAGAGAGGAGGAAGGGGGCTACGGCCAGGTCAAAACCGCCAAAGTGTTTGAAGTAGAAGGAGCGGAAATGGGCGTCCGTAAGTCCTTTGAGGGGGGCGAAAAGCAATTTCATCGCCCCAGTATAGCCTAATCGGGATGGCCGGGGAAGAGAATGTCTTCGTTTTCCCGATGGTTTGTAAGGTAGGTGCGGACAACCTTGAGGTCGCGGCTGATGGTGGAGGAGCTGTAACCGGTGAGTCGGGAGAGATCATCCACGGTGGGAGTCATTTTTATGCGGGAAGCTCTAATCTTGAGACTGTCCATTTTGTGGTTGAGATAGTCAATTTTCTCCAGTATCTCCTCCCGTTTCTCCGCCGTATTGGTAATGTTGAGCTTCATTTCCATATATTTATGGTCTATAAAGTAGCTTCGTTTCTTATCCATCATCTCCTTTCGTCTTTTTCTTTTACTGTGTATCAGTTCTTCCGCCCCCTCTATAAGAAAGCGGAGCTCCTCCGATGGCATATCCAGGTAGTTGGCATAGTTAGCAATCATATTGGGGTTAATGCGGTCCACATAGTAGAGAAGGTAGAGGAGAAAGCGTTTTTTAAAAAAACGTTTTTGCGGCAGGGTTAAGGGGCTTTTTTTTGGGGCTTTCTTTTCGCCGTAGGCGGGGGCCGGTTCGCAGGCTTCGAGCATCTCCTGATACCCGGCGGTCTGCCAGTAGAGAAGCTCCCTTTTACGGTTCCTCTCCTTTTCGGCGGTGTACTTGCGTAAGTGCCACTCCAGGCAGACCTTGAGATAGCATTCAAAGGGCGTGTCGTAGTGGTTATAGTTTAAGGTGACCGCCTTTATGCGGGGCATAAAATCAAGCAGGAAGTCGGCCGCTTCCTCTTCGCCCAGGCGCTTTTTGTTCAATCCCCATTGGTAGACAAAGAGGATGATCCGGCTTTTTAAAGGTTCCCAGTCCTTTTTTTCCTCTTGAAAGGTTCGGACCGTTCGGGATAACTCCATTCCATACATAATAAACCTCCACAGAGAGGTCTATGCAAGGACTATTCCAAGCTCTAAAGGCTCTTAAGGCCGGTTATAACTGAGAAAAAAGAGATAAATGTTACGTAGAAAAGGTAAGGCTATTAAGGTTAGACCGATTTCCCGGTCTTTGGCGGCGCCGGGAGAGAGTCAGGCTAAAATCAGTTTTGGCTTAAAAAGGCCTCGTAGGCGGCGATGGATGAGGAAATTTCCGCTTCCTTGAGCTCTCCCCGTCCGTCCCAGTCCTGTCCTTCATAGATATAGAGGGCTTCCAGGGCCTGGGCCACATCTTCCCGGTCGAAGTCGGGTCGTTCTTTCTGGTATTCCAGATGGGCTAGTGTATCTTCGTAATTTTTTTTATATAGGGCTTCCGTATCAAACATGGGCCCATTTTAGGGCTTTCCCGTCCTTTGTTCAATCCCGGCTAAACCGGGGGCGAAACTTTTCCGATAATCGAATCGTGAGGTTCCCTGTGAATAGTAATAATCAGATGAAAAACATCGCTTTGGCCCTATACGTTTTCGCCGCTTATTTGACTCTTGCCCTTGCAGGCGCTGCGGCGGGATTGTCCTCTTTTTTTCTTCTCCCCGGAATGTTCCTTTTTAACTGCTACCGGTTGAGTGGGTTCTATATTCCCCTCCTGCTGGCAGCCTTTGCCTGGACCGGTCAGAGGGAGAAATTTCCCGTGCGTCTTTTTGCTTCGCTGATTGCTTCTCTCTTGCCTTTCTTTACTATGGCCCTAATAGAAGGGGTCTTTAGGGAATACGGCCAGGGGGCTTCCTATTTTATTACCGCCTTTGGAAAGTCGGCCTCTCTCCTTTTGCTGTTTCTATTGGCCGCCGTAGAGGTTTTACTTATTGTGAAGGGAGGGGAGTACTTCTTTTCCGATGAGAGCCGGGACAGGTCGATTGACTGGGCCGCTTTGAAGCACTATGTGCTGGGTTGGTTTGGTTTTGGGGCCGAAGAGTCCCCTGTGGAGGGGGAATCTCCCGTTTTGGGCGAAGCTAGCCGTCGAGATACGGTTCAGCTGGATAGTGAAGCCCCGGTGGAATGGGAGGATGTGAATCTTGAACCTTTGGCTATGCCCTCCTTTCCCTCTCCCGTAGAGCCCGTTCCCGATGAACCTTACACAAAGGGAGAAGACCGGGTACAGGAGATGATTCGTCAGGTTTTGACAGGACAAAAGGAGAAAGAAGAGCGTGAGGCGAACAGTGGGTCCTTTGAGTCAGCCTTAGCCCCATCAGCCTCGACTCCTCAATTCCCCGTGATGCCTCCCCCCCCGGTTAGGCCCCTTGAGGATGAGCGATTAACCCCTCCCGAATACCCCACCGAAACGGAACAGCTCTATGGGGAAACTCCCTTGGAGGAGTCCTTTTTGCAGGATCCGGTGATGGAAGAGCCCCTGGCGGAAGATCCCGCTTTTCAGGAACTGGCCGAACCCCATGATTTTGTGCCCGAGCCTTCCTATGTGCCGGAGGAGCCTACTTCTGCCGACGAAGCTCACCTGAATAACCTGATTCATGAATTGGACGAAACTCTCACTCCTTCCTTAAGAGGGATGGATGAGGAGGAGCGGCCCGAATCCATCGCGGACAAGCTGGCCCCGGAGCAGGATGACATCCCCTATATTGAGGACATGCCCGATCCTCCCAAGCCCCCCCGGCACAAGAGAAAGGCCATTTACAAGGTGCCCGTGGAAGGCATTCTGGCGACCTACCCGGACGACGGAAACAAGGAAATAGACGACGACACCCGCAAGGCCGCCCGGATTCTGGAAGAGACTTTGCGGGAATTCAAGATAGAAGCGGAAGTGACCGGTATTTCCCGTGGGCCGGTAATTACCATGTTTGAGCTGCTCCCGGCGCCGGGGGTTAAGCTGAATAGGATCGTGGCCCTACAGGACAACATCGCCTTGAGACTGGCCGCGTCCCGGGTGCGAATTGTGGCGCCCATTCCGGGAAAACATGCGGTGGGAATCGAAATCCCCAACAAAAAGCGGTCTATTGTAGGGTTTAGCGACCTGATTATGTGCCGGGAGATGAAGAAGAAAGACATAGCGGTACCCATCGTACTGGGAGAGGATATTTCCGGTGACAGCCAGGTGATTGACCTGGCCCGGACGCCCCACCTGCTCATTGCGGGCTCTACCGGCTCGGGTAAGTCAGTCTGTGTTAACTCCCTCATCTGTTCCATCCTCTACCACAGGAATCCGGATGATGTGAAGATGATTCTGGTGGACCCGAAGATTGTTGAGTTGAAGCTCTACAACGATATTCCCCACCTGCTTACGCCGGTTATTACCGAGCCCAAGCGGGCCTTCCAGGCGATTCAGTGGACCCTTTATGAGATGGAGCGGCGCTATGCCCTGCTGGACGGACTGGGCGTGCGTGATATTAAAACTTATAATAAGCGTATCCTTGAGCGGGAGATCGCCACGAAGAAGCTGCCCTACCTGGTGGTGGTGATTGACGAATTTGCCGACCTGATGGCCACCAGCGGTAAGGAGCTGGAAGGGATTATCGCCCGACTGGCCGCCATGTCCCGTGCGGTGGGAATCCACCTGGTACTGGCCACACAGCGTCCTTCTACCGACGTTATTACCGGTCTGATCAAGGCGAACTTTCCCTCCCGCGTCGCCTTTATGGTGGCCAGTACCACCGACTCGCGGATTATCATTGATTCGGGCGGGGCGGAAAAGCTCCTGGGCCGGGGGGACATGCTCTTTACCAGCTCCTGGGACCCCTTTCCCAGCCGAGTGCAGGGCGCCTTTCTCTCCGAGGAAGAGGTGGAGCGGATCGTGGATTATGTGAAGACTTTGGGCGAGCCCGATTATATTGACGACGAGATCTTTGTGGACGAGCCGGACGACGACTTTGAGCTTAAGGCTGACGACGGGGGCGATGCGCTTTTTGACGAAGCCCTGGATATCGTGATTCAGTCGGGAAAGGCCTCGGCGAGCTACCTGCAGAGGCGGCTTAAGATAGGTTACAACCGGGCGGCTAGGCTCGTGGAAGAGATGGAAATGCGGGGTATCGTGGGGCCGGCCAACGGGTCGAAGCCGCGGGAGATTTTGCATGTGCCGTCGTAGGAATTAGTTCTTTAAAATGAAACAGGCCGTCACGTTGATTGTGACGGCCTGTTTCATTTTAGTTTGATATTAGTTTATTCGTACCAGCTTGGGGTGGGGTCAACTGCAGAGTTAGAGAACATAGAACTTATAGTTGCAGTGTCTTGTACATCCCAGTTTTCCAGGCCCTCTGAGTTGTTGCCGTTGGAGTAAGATTCTGCATTATTAAACATGTAGCTAAAGTTTGTCCCAGCACTTACATCCCAGCTCGATATGTCTTGGTTGAAGGACGTGGCGTTATGGAACATGCGGTAGAAGTTAGTCCCTGAACTTACATCCCAGCTTGATATGTCCTGATTGAAAGCAGTAGCGTTATAGAACATGTAGCTAAAGTCTGTCCCGGCATTTAGATCCCAACTAGATATGTCCTGGTTGAAGGAAGTGGCAGAACGGAACATGTAGCTGAAGTCTGTCCCGGCACTTACATCCCAGCTAGATATGTCCTGGTTGAAGGAAGTGGCGTTATAGAACATGTCGCCAAAGTATTTCCCGGCACTTACATCCCAGCTCGATATGTCTTGGTTGAAAGCAGTGGCGTTATAGAACATGGCGCCGAAGTGTTTCCCGGCACTCACATCCCAGCTAGATATGTCCTGGTTGAAGGAAGTGGCGTTATAGAACATGTAGCCAAAGGATGTCCCGGCACTTACATCCCAGCTCGATATGTCTTGGTTGAAGGAAGTGGCGTTATAGAACGTGCTGCTGAAGTCTGTCCCGGCACTTACATCCCAGCTAGAAATGTCTTGGTTAAAGGAAGTGGCACTAGCAAACATGGCGGTGAAGTATGTCCCTGCACTTACATCCCAGCTAGATATATCCTGGTTGAAGGAAGTGGCGTTATTGAACATGTAAGAAAAGTTTGTCCCTGCACTTACATCCCAGCTAGATATGTCCTGGTTGAAGGAAGTGGCACCATCAAACATGCCGTAGAAGCTTGTCCCGGCACTTACATCCCAGCTAGATATGTCCTGGTTGAAGGAAGTGGCGTTATAGAACATGCGGTAGAAGTTAGTCCCTGAACTTACATCCCAGCTAGATATGTCTTGGTTAAAGGAAGTGGCGTAACCGAACATGCAGCTGAAATATGTCCCTGTACTTACATCCCAGCTAGAGATATCCCCATTAAAGGAAGTGGCGTTATAGAACATGTAGCTAAAGGTTGTCCCAGCACTTACATCCCAGCTCGATATGTCTTGGTTGAAGGACGTGGCGTTATAGAACATGCGGTAGAAGTTAGTCCCTGAACTTACATCCCAGCTTGATATGTCCTGATTGAAAGCAGTAGCGTTATAGAACATGTAGTTGAAGTCTGTCCCGGCACTTACATCCCAGCTAGAAATGTCCTGGTTAAAGGAAGTGGCATTAGCGAACATGAAGCCGAAGTCTGTCCCGGCACTTACATCCCAGCTAGATATGTCCTGGTTAAAGGAAGTCGCACCAAGGAACATTTTTTGAAAGTTTGTCACAACACTTACATCCCATTGCTCCATATTGGGAATTGTATCAATTGAACTACAGCCATAGAACGTGCCATAAAAACTAGTAGTCTCTGATGTGTCAGGAATATCGGTTGCAGAAATAGTCAGATTTTGACAATCCATAAAATAAAATCCCGTATTTAAAAAACTAAAACATCCCCAATTAGAAATTTCATCTAATTTATCAGAATTATCTTCATATTCGATAGTATTATTTCCATTAGATTCTGAGTAATAAAACGACCACCCTTCAAGCACCCCTTCAATAGAAACCGTATAAGTCCCGGCGTCATCATAATCATGCCAGATCTCATCCTGGTTCCACTCAGTGATATCGCTAGAGGACCCATCACCCCAGTCAACGGTAAAATCGTACTCTCCATCTTCCACCAAAGGAAGCATGATGGCATTAGGATAGGTATCCTCATTGTCCGTAGTCCAAACTGTAATAAACGCGCCGTCTGTAGAAACCTCTTCTACAGCAATAGTCCCTTCAATATCTTCAACAATATAATCGGGTATATCGGAAGAAGGGATGCTGCTTACGGCGTTGTAGTTGCTCAAGCCCCGGCTGTCATCGTCGGCTGCAAAGATCTCACTGGAATCCAAGTAGACATCGGAGTCAGTAAAGTGGTCGTCCATAATATCCAGCTTACCGCCGTATAGAAGGTAAGTAAGTTCTTCATAGCTTGTATCGTCATCGGGAGTACCCGCATAGCTGTAATCCCAGGTGCCGTCGTCGTAGAGGTTTAAGTTGTCCGCTATATAGCTGTAGCTGTCGGTATAGGCGGAATCGTCCAGGCTGTAACCGGTGAGGGAAGCGCCGAATTCGGCATTGTCATCCCAAGTGGCGATGTAAAGGCAGGTGTTCTTTAGGTCCCCGCTCATCTCGATGGTTACACTATCTCCTTCTGTCACTGTTTCGGGAGCGGAGTAGGTTATTTCCGGAACATTAATGGTTCCCAGGTCAACTGTGTTGTAATCGCCCTCTTCCAGTACAACGGTGACCGGCTCTGTTGAGCCTACCATGTATTCCTGGGCGCCGTAGGTGTCGCTGTATTCGTAGTCGGTTACTATCATCATAACCCGGTATTCCCCGGCGGGGAGTTCTACGGAGCTGCTGCAGGCAGTGGTTAGGTCCTCTTCTTTTATGTATGAGTACCAGCTTTCGTTGTAGAGAAGGATGTAAAAGTAGTCTGCGTTGGACTGGGCGTCGGTCAAGTCGATACTTTTACTTGTGGTAGAACTGCTTACGCTTAGTAAGGTTGAGTCTTCTCCAAAGGTTCCCGTTTCTCCTTCGTAGGTGCTGCTGTCAAAAAGGGTCGGCGATTTGTAATCGTCCATGTCAAAGGAGTCAATGGTAATAAGTTCTACCTCTTCCTCTGTTGTGTCATTTGTATTTGTTGTACTGGTGCTTTCGTCGGTTCCGCTTACCCCCAGGTCGGAACAGGAAAAGAACAGCATTAACCCGAAGAGGGCTATTAATAGTCGTTTCATTTTTTCTCTCCTAATGTTTTTGTTGATTTCTACCAGCCTGCGAGAAAGCCGCCGATACCGGTTTGCGTGTTCTGGTCACCGCTCTGGTTGTAGTCGCCAAAAACACCTAAAACGATAGTTTCCGTTTTGATTTCCGGTTTGGAGTAAACCTTTTTCTCTTCCATTTTTCCCATCCTTTGCTTGAGTAGCGTATAAATTGTGTGGTTTGTGTAACTAATATAGCACGATTTTGTGGGAAATAGGGTTAGTTGTTATAAATTGTGATGATTTTTTGTTTTTCCAGTTCTTTGAGGAAGTCCGTTAAGTCTTGAAGGGCTGTATCTTCATCAACCTCATATTCTTTGAGCAGGGTGGCTAGTATTTCATTAAAACTCAGTTCTTTTTTTATATTTTCCCATAGGAAAATACCGCTTTCTTTAAAACTGTGCATTAACTCTCCCGATTCATGGAGGAGGACTACTTCGTCTCCCAAATTGCGTTCGGAAAAACCGGGATTGGCTTTAATTATGGCATCTTTATTCATGTTTCCCTCTCAAATTCTTTTTTTATCTCTTCCCAGAATCCTGAATCGGGGAGGAAGTCCATATGATAATGAGGAACTTTTCCATAAAGATTCGTTGCCTGGTCAAGCATAGTCAGGTATGTGTCATTACGGGGGAAGTCTTCCAGGCCCAGGGGGGGTATTATTTCGTGGGCCAGGGTTTTAATCGCTTCTCCCTTGTCAGCTTTGGTCAGTTTATGGAATTGGGCTTGTCTTAACAGCAAAATGGCTCTTAAGGGGCCGTCTCCCGGCTTTTTTTCACGGAATAATCCGTTAAATGGGCTGCCGTAAAGATAAAGGGTATCTTCTCTTTCTTCAATTATACTAATTTCATCATTTAAAATATGATAGGCCGAACTGAGTTGAGCGGCGGTACTTTTTCCCGCTTCACTTTTACCTACGAACATATAGGTAAAATCCCCTTTTTTTACAGAACTGGAGTGGATGAGATGGACTTTTTTCTTTGTCGACTTTATAGCTGTAAGGGCGGCTTGATAGAATATCTGCTCAAAAACACGGATGTAGCCCCCCTTAAGGATGAGCGGGTCTATCTGAAGTTGGAAATGGAGACTCGTTTTGCCGGGTAGGATTTTAATAAGACCGTTTCCCGTATATATTTCTCTTCCTTTCATCTTTTTGGTTAAATAGAGAGAGTTGGGAACTGGTCCGCTTTCTTTGTTTTCTTTTATTTGCAAATCCAGGAGGAGATCTTCCTTGCCTTCTTCCCGGGAACCGATAAAGTACTCTTTAAGAGCTTCTATGAACCCCTCCTCTTCCGTTCTGAGGCGGAGGGAAACAGGCCCCACAGGTAAAATTATACTAGTCATGGGTGAATGTCCTTATTATCCTGTTTTTTATTTTTTGCAAAACCATTTTAACAAAGGATGTCAAAAGAAAGAACGGTTTTTTCCTTATTTCTCGGAATTCTCCCTTGTCATTTTTTACGCCTGTCACTTTTCCCAGAATCCGGTCCCTATTAATCCATGATCCATGAGAGTTGGCATCGCCTTTTTCATAGACTTTTTGGCCTTTCCAGAGAGAAGACATATAAATACGATGGGCCGTGAATTTTCCTTCCCGGTAAAACAGGGCCACCTCTCCCCATTGAACTTCATTTTTATGACAGAGAGTTATTTTTAACAGTTCTCCGGGGTATATGTTAGGAGCCATACTGCCTGTGAGCAGGGGTAGCCAGAGAATCTCTCCTTGTTGCCCCGTGAGAAGGGCATGGTAATCCGTAGGATCACCCACGACGCAACATCCTTACAACCTTTCTTATTAGGCGAAAGCTCCATCGGAAGGGTTCCATAGGGTAGGCCAAAAAGACGAGTGGTGAGTGTCTTTTAAGGGAATAGGTTTTTCTTAAGCTCCAGGGGGGGGCAAAAAAGAGAGGGATTATAGTCAGACTGCGGATTTTTCGAGATAGGGGACTTGGGGTTACCAAAGGTTCCAGATAACGGTAGAAAGAACACCAAATACGATTGGTTTTGGCAAAGTTAACATAGGCCTTATGGTGAAATCGAATCATAAGTTTTTGGCCTATAGTAAGCTTGTTTTCCCAGGGGGACAGGTCGGGGATGTCCGGGCAAGGGTAAAACGATTTTGTAAGCTGGAGGGAGTAGATGACAAAAGGGAGTGTATCGGTTTTATAAGACTGCTCCAGAAAGAATTGCCAGTCAATGCCGGGGTAGGACGATAGCTGGAAGATAATCAGGATATTTCTTAGGCAAAAACTATGTTTGGCTACGCTTCTTTTTAGAGCCGTGTGCATACACATCAACCAAAGCCTGTCCATGGGCAAGAGTTGTTTACAATTAAGCTTATTGTTAAAACAGGCCTGTTCGGTCATTCGATGTTTTTGTTCCAGGAATTTTGCTAAATATATGGGATAAACCCGGGAAGGTTCAAAAAAATCGCTGTGAAATTCAATGAGAAGTGATGTTTTGGGGTGGAGGTACTCAAACTGATTACTCCATTCAAGCAATGTGGCTATATCGTCCTTTTCCTTTTTTTTAATCCACAAATTCCGATCATAACCAACATAGTTAAATCCCTTATTGAGCATGAGTTCGTGAATAGTCGGTATGGACTTTTTGGGTACAAGTAAATCCAGGTCTCCAAAATCCCTTATCATTCCATCTACCTGGTAAGGGCCCTTCATAACAATGGGGCTTACATTTATTTCTTCCAAAAGGCGGATTATTTCTTTTAGTACCGATTGATAGAGGGCTATTTCGTGGTCATGAAGCATTAAGGCCTGTTTAAGCTGATTATGAAGAGGGGGAGAAAACTTTTTTAACTCAAATGGGCCTGAAAGAAGGTTATTTGCTGCCAGTTTGCTTAGTTTTTGTTTTTTACACAGGGATAGGAATGTTACATCATCCAAAGAGGGTGGGATTCCCTGATGAATATTATCATTTAAGGTAAGTTTATGCAGAAAGTCCTCTTCTATGGACAGGTTCTCCCTATATTTATTCATTAGTGGGATAATAGGTAAAATCCTTTTTTTTTTCAAGGTAAACATTTTGCTGCAAATGAATCAAATATCAAAAAAAGATCCCCTTTCCGGTAAGGATCACTGGAGCAGAAAGGAGAGAAAACGTGAAATTCAGGCCTCCCTGGAAGAGGGAACCTTTGAAGCCCTCCTCATAACTCCCACTTCTATCTATTCTATTGATATTGATTTGATAGGTTTTGAAAAACTATTCAATCTTGATATTCTTTATTTGATGAATTTGTGCCTTGAAACTTCTACAGATATAGTCTGGCCTATTGATACCTTGTTATTCATTGCAGAAATGCTGTCTTTAGAGGCAGTTGTTTTGTTATAAAAAGTCACTGAATTATTAGAAAAAATGATGTATAATTTTTAATTGTACAGTTCTGTCTCCAAAGGAGTTAGTATGAGAAAAGCGGGTTTTCCTAACATTCTTATTTATATAGTATTACTTTTTCTATCCTCTTTACTTTTTGGGCAGAGCCGGATGCCGGCGGACACCGATGCCTGGCTTATGGTGACCGAAAACCCCAGCAGTGGTGGTTTGGATGCGGTTGTAACCATTTTCTTTGAAGTTCCCGATACGGTTACCAGTCCCATTTATTTTGGTATACGCGATCCTGAATGTAATGATGACAGAGACCCTGATTCAATTATTGCCACCACTGGAGATGGTACGGATGACGGTTTAGCTTCTTTGACAGAATTCCGCTTATTCATGGGGGATGATGCTTATACTGGAGCGAATGCTCGTGATGTTGACTATGGAATACCGGCCAGTAATCATGATACCGACGGTACCTGTCCTAGTGGTTATGATTATCGTTACGATGAAACAACCACAGCTGTTAGCGGTTATGACGGAACTGATGTGACAGATGACAAGGAATGGGTTTATTTTCCCTCTGTTTATGCTTCGGAAGGTGAGCAAGTAGGTAATAATTACTATTTTAGACTGGTTGTTGAAGCGGACCCGGATGATGATATAAATACGAATATGAAGAATGCTTTTCAGGTTATTGCATCTTATAACAGTGATTCTTCTAGCCCAACTGAAATTACCGCTATACGGGCCTTTTCCTATAGTTGGTGTGTGGATTTTGAGGATGATACGACAAAGACATGGGATTTTTATCCCTTCGTTCCTGACTCATCCGGATCGACAGAGAGCATGGATCTCAATTTTATTGATATGGACAACGAAGGTTCATATTCTCTAGATAGCTATTCAGGTAATATCTCTGATTCGGATAATCCGGGTAACACTTCTCCCTGGTCTTCCTACACAAATGGGGGACATACAACAGATTATCAATTCGGAACCGATGTAAATGAAACTTGGCAAGTTAGTATTACTGAAACTACAAATGGAACGAACGATGGGCATAATGGAGTCGAATTTTATGCCGAAAACGAAGACACCGGTGATATCTTAAAAATATACTCATCCGAATATATCCCGGATCAGCCTTATCGAATCATGGCTACTATCGACGAGAGTGATACTGATGATGAACGGACAGTCAACTTACAGATTGTAGATGATGAAGACAATTCAGTTCCCTATGAACGAACATTTGATATGAGCATTTCCTACGACGGAGGTGGCTCTTATACCCTTTCTCCTACCGATACGTCAGATATTACCACAAATGCGGAGGGATTTTACTCTTTTACCTGTACCGACGCCACTACTGAAACGGTTACCATTTCCTTCATAACCGATGGTACGGGAACTACCGATACTCTGGAAGGCGTTAATGACACGGTAACCTTGGTTTTTGATTCGGGAAGTATTCCCACCTTGAGCACAGACGGCTCCCCCGATTTGCGCTCCCTTACGGAAGGGGACAGTCCTACTGATATTGATTTTACCATTGTAGATGTGGATGGGGACATTACTACTACAAATGGTATTTACCTAAGGATCCCCGATACGGTTAGCGCCGAATTTGATACAACCGTAGACCTTTCCGGTAACATTACGGGGGATGCTTCGGGGAATGTTTCCAGCCTGGTAAGTTACTATGACAGCACAACCATATTTATTGATGTGACAACGGATTTTTCTTCCGGTGATACGATTGTGTTGAGCGGTGCAGCCTTTACCTCTACCAATTCGGCCTCTTCCGGGGATTTTGAACTCTCCTATAGCGGGGTCGACGGTCCTTACAATGTCGTGGATGACTACGATAACGGGGGCGCCGATACGGATGGGGACGATATCGTTATTGCCAGTTCCGGTTCCTATACCTATTATGTCTGGGACGGTTCGGAAGGAAGCACTTTTAGTGACGTGGATAACTGGCAGGGAGGTGTAGCTCCCACCGATGACGGTTTAGCTAAGGTAACCATTGCCGATTCGGGAACCGATCCGGTTATTCCCGCCTATACTACAGGGTTTTATGATTTAACAATTGACTCCGGGGCGAATCCTACGCTGGAAGGGGATTTAATTGTTCTTAACAGCTATTCAAACAGCGGTACACTTACCATAACGGATACTTCTGATACAAGTATTACTTTTTCCGGTAGTGCTTTTGACAGTACACCCTCGTTGGGTGATGTGGAATTTACCGGGACGAGCGGTGAAATAAATTATACCTATTTTGATAGCTTTACTTTGACTTCGGGAACCTGGGACTTCACTGTTAATAGTGATATTAGCTTTGACGAGAATGTTACCCTTGCTTCGGGAGCTACCCTCAACCTTGATTATGACCAGTCCTTTTATGTTTACGGTAGCTGGACAAATAACGGAACAACTATTTGGGATAGTACTGGCACGGACGATGGAGCTTCTCTTAATCTTTCGGGGACTCAAACGGCAACTATTTCCGGCGATTCGACACTTCTCTATCTTATCTGTACTGAACCGGGGAAAACTGTTGTTTTTGAGACCGGTTCGACTCAAACGGTAGACTACATCACTCTAAAGGGTGATTCAACGGATGATCTCATCCTTGAGGGAACGGGGAACTGGACCATCGATTATTCCGGTGGGGGAACGGATATTTCCTATGTTACTGTGGATTATGGGAATGCTGATACGACTGATATTTATTGTGATTACTCAACAATCAATAATATTACCTCAAATCAGGCCGGAACAGGTTTTAGCTGGTTCGATTCTACGGTAAGCACGGTAACCTGGGACGGGGACCAAAATGATGGGGATGTCTATAATGGAGACAACTGGGATACCGGAACGGCGCCTACTGCAGGTGATACTATTATCATAGCAGATGCTTCTACTTATACCAGCCCTATTTTATCTGCAGCCTGGGATATGACCGGCAGCGACATCACCATTGAATCGGGGGGAACCCTGGATCTTGACGACCAGACTCTAACCTGTGCTAACTTTGAAAATAACGGGACTCTCCGACTTCAGTCAACGGGGGATGTTGCTGCTTCCACCTCTTATACTGACTCGGGCAGCATCGTGTATCATACCACAGGTACAACCGGCCTTCCTTTGGGGGATTCCTATACTAATCTGACCATAGAGGGCGGAAGCTGGGTTTTGGACAGTGCCTTAAGTGTTACGTCAGAATTTTCTCTGGAAGGGGGAAGCCTGAATTCTTCGGGGAGCAGCATTACTGTATATGGCGATATGGTCTTAAGCGGCGGAACTCTAACCATGAATGGAGACTTAACAGGTTATGGTGACTTTAATATAGGCAGCAGCGCTTCTATTTCCGGTTCCAGTGGAGATCTTTCAATTTCTGGTGAAGCGACTCTAGGGGGGGATATTACCTACACCAACGCGGCCATTATGACTTTTAGCGGAGGTTTGTCTTCTTCTTATATCACCGGTGCGATTTCTTCGGTCGGTGGGACCATAGATGTTAGCGGTAGTTCCGCCAGCTCCTTTGTATTCGACGGTGGTTCCTTTGACGCCGGTAGTAGCGGAACTATTACAATTGATTCTAATTCGCAGGATATCTATTGTGCTAGTGATGATGCAAATGTAGAGCTGACTGCAGATACTATCACTCTTTCCAATACGGGTACAGTTATTGGTTCGGGAACAACGAACAGTTTGGACACGGCTTCCGCCAATACCTGTGCCATGACCCTTCCCGGGGGGAATGTTGCTATCTATATTGATCATACAGGAGCCGTAGCACCTTCTTTTACGGGTTATGGGGGAGACAGAACTCCGCCTCTTACTAATTATGGTCTATCTATTGTTGCCACGGGGGATATGACTCTTCCCGCCTATACCCTTGAATCGGGTACGGAAGTTATGGAGTTTGAGGCTGCCAATTTAACTGTTCCCGCCGATTGTGAAATTACGACTACCGACGGGAATATTTCTCTTACAGGGACGAGTTCTGTTACATTTGATACGGTTTCCTCGGCGGACATTACTGCTTCCGGTTCTGGGAGTATTACAGTTACTTCAGGTAGTAGTCTTACTTTGAACAAAGCCATTTCTGTTAGCTCTGGGGATATTTCTCTGGATGTCGAGTATGGTTCTCTTACCGTGGGACAGGCCGTTTCATCGACTTCCGGTAATATTACTTTGGACGGAAACAGTGCTGATGATAATACGGCTTACGTCTATTCCGGCGATATTAGTATTGATGGGGCTGTAACAGCCAGTGGGAATGTGACTTTTACAGCCTATAATGGTTCGGTTAGTCAGTCCGGCGTTATTACAGCCAATACTTTAACTGTCACCACCTACGATGATGACGGGGGGGATATAGACTTAAACGATGCCACAAATGATTGTACGACGATTGACCTGCAGGCTTGGGATGATGACGGTTCGGCCTATGGAACGGGGACAATCTATTTTGCCGAAAATGACGGCTTTGTTATTTCCAATATTTTTACTGCTTCTGATGTCTCACTTTCTGTTGTGAACGGACAGGATTATGATACGGATTCAACAGTGGAAGTGACCCAGTCGGGTAGTGGAGGGGGGATCAAGGCTGATGAACTTGTCCTGGGAGGTACGGGGGATTACTTCTTAAACGATACGACAGATAATACTGTGGGGTATTTAGCCGGTTCTGTTACGGGTGATCTATACTTTAGTCAGGCTACACAAAATATAGAAGTTGGTTACGCCGACAGTCTTGGTGTAACCGGCTTAGTCGTATCGCAGGAAATTGGTTTTCATACAAACTACAGAACATTTTCCCTTTATGATGATTCAACAAATTTTGGATATATTAGTTGTCGTGGGCTAATGTTACGTGGGTGGAATGGGCACTACCTTTTTTCTTCTAATTCTACTAATAATAGTGTTAGCACTCTGGAAATTTACTCTTCTGATGCATCAAATACCGTTGATGAGGTGAGCCTAGCGCAAAATGTAGGCCTTACCTTAGGTGATGTAGATACCTGTGCTAATTCTGGCGACAGCGGTATTACTCTTGGAGAGGCTATCACTCTTGATTTGGGAACCAATGACCTGACCATTGAAGATAGTTCCACCTCGATAGATGTGGATGGCGCTTTAACCATTACAGCCGGTCAGATCATCAATGGGGACAATGTTGACTTCTATTCATCGGGGAATGTAACACTCTCTCTTGATAGTCCAACCACACTGGGAAACACCTGGATCTTTGATGCCGACTCCGACGGTACGGGAAGTACCGATTTTTCCACAAGTTTTACCGGTACCGGCTCCCTCACCTTCAACAATATTCAAATCGGAACAGAAACGGGCGATGCTGCAGCTAGCGTTACTCTGACCCTGGACAGCGGTTCGAGCTGGGACGTTGACGGAGATATTACTGTCGGTTCTATGGAAACAACCACCTTCGATATCTCAGATGTTAGCCTGAATATCGCCGGGGATGTGGATTTTACGAACCTTGATACCTTTACTTCTACCGGTTCCACGGTTACCTTCGACAGTTCAACAGCAGTTCAGGATCTTACGTCTGCCGGTTTATCATTCAATAACATAATCATAAATGGCGGAGCCCTCTATGGCGTCGCTGCTTCGGACTCAACCGTTACCACAGGCACAATTAATGTCACCAGCGGTACATTCAGTTCATCAACCTCTATTACTTCAGGCGGTCAGTTAACCGTTGATGGAGGTACTCTTACGGCAAACGGTTCTGTAAATGTAACTTCTGGTGGAATGTCCGTTACAAGCGGTACGGCTACAACCAATGATACTCTTACTATTACCACAGGGGATCTTAGTGTTTCCGGGACAGGCTCCATGGGTGGTTCCGGTGATATTGACTTGAACGACGGTGGTATTAGTCTGGCAGGAACAGGTACGTTTGATTGTGTAACACGAAATATTTATCTCACAGGCGATTGGACCGAAAATATTGGAACCCTAGATGTTACGGATGATTCTTCACTTATTACCTTTGATGGTAGTGGGACTTCTACCATTAACGGTGTTAACAGTATTGATAATCTTACGGTTGCTTCAACTGCAACCCTTAACATAGATACTAGTAGTCTTATTTGTAATAACAACCTTATTGTAAATGGCGTATTGGATAGCAATAGCATTGATTTAACTGTGGCCGGTACAGTGAGCGGTTCGGGAACACTCCAGACAAGTGGTACAGAAACCCTTGATATTGAGGGAAATATCAGCGTAAACAGGATTACTATACCAAATACGTCCAGTTCAAATATTGAAGCTGCCTCTTCTTTCTCTCCTTCTATATTTGATGATGACGGAGCGGGGGGGGATGTTGAGTCTGGAACGGTTACACTTGACGGAGCCAATACAGGGGCCCTTAGTGGTTTGAGTTTCTATAATTTAAATATTGGTAAAGACAGCAATACCGATGTAATTACTTCGACCGGAGCTCTTACCGTAACTAATAGCTTGGGCCTTTCTGGCGGTAATTGGACTTTGGGCGCCTATACCCACAGTATTTCAAATGGTTGGGATTCATCTTCTGTAACAGCTCCCAATTATACCATGACAACAACTGACTCAACTATACAATTAAATAGCGGTAATGTAGAGCATGAAGCGGGAGAAGGTTTTAATAACTTTACAGTTAATGGAGCCATTATACAGGATTCCGGTCTCGAGGTAGGAAGTAATCTAGTTATTAATAATACATATTCCTTAACCACGTCCGACAATAATCTCACCGTGGGCGGTGCCGTAAGTGGTTCGGGAACCCTGACCGATACGAGTACAGCGACGGCGGAGACGATAGACATAGGCGGGGACATAAGCGGAATTGATATGGACTTCTCCAGCGGTAAT
>JAQQAP010000011.1 GCA_028533045.1 Spirochaetales bacterium
TCATACTTCCTCCCATCGTATGTTTTTGTCCATAAACAAATTATACAATGAGAGGAAGTTTTATAATAGTCCATTAAAACTCGAATTTCGGCCTAAGTAATAATAAATGTGGAACAAACAGTAGAGAAAGGAAGAACCCAAAAAAAACGACAAAAGCTTTTGCCCCAAGGCCCAAATCTCCCGTATTTAGCCTTAATAAAAGGACACTAAAAAAAACGGTCATTATTATTGAAAAATAAAATAATCTTAAAACAATATAAGCTCTATTTAGTACTTCACCCTTAATCTCTTTTCTTTCTTTTGTGTAAAGAAAAAATACTGATAACAATGAATAATTCATGAGTATCATAAATATACCAACAACATAAAGGAAGTAACTCCCTCTAGAAAATAGATAAAATGAAAAATAGGATTCAAGAATGAGAAAAAACAAAAGAAAAGGGATAATTATTTTCTTTCTTTCACTAGCTGTCCTCATCTTATTTCTATCCATTGAGTATTCTTTAAGATGTCAAGAATCTCCTTTTCAATACTTCTAAATAATGCTCTATTTTCATAATTGATAAAATCAACAATAAATGTCTCTTCTTTTGGATTAGAAAAATAAAAGTCAGTATTACCGGATTCTAAACTATCCCCCACTATAGTACCTGTAAAGCTATTTAAAACATCATTCTTTTGGAGAGATCCTTCAACGTTAATCAATACATCTTTTACTAATTTAATTAATTTCTCTTTATCTTCTGAGGCTATTTCACTAATGAACTTTAAGGTCCGATCAAGGTTAACATACTCAAAACTCACGGTGTTATTACTTAAGTAAAACTTCCAGTAGAAATCTCTTTCATTCTTCCCATAACTGAAGATCAAGTTCTGATTATGAGTTAAATAGTCAGCTCCTACTTCTCCTTGTTCATTAATAATCAAGTTATCGATTAAAAGAAGAACTTGCTCATTAATGTTTGCTCTACTACAAGAAGCAATAACTACAAGAGTAATCAAGAGCATATGAAATCTAATCTTCAATTTTTGAACTCCAAACATTTCCTGCGTCATCATATGTATATGATGACTCGATTTTTTCAGTATACGCATCGATTATTTGATCATTTGCTGCGATTTGACTTTCGTTGGAAGCTAGCTCTGATCGTGGAGAAAATTTCTCATCCTGATATACGTCTTTAATCTCATCGAGAGCTGAAATCACATCTGTTAAATCGTTAACTGTCCCCTCCACCTGAAAAGGTGTTGTTGGATCTGTAAATAGAGACTTAATCGCTTCTCCAATTCCACCTAGCTTTAAACCATAAATAGCAAAAGCATTATTAAATCCAGCCTTTAGATATTTTTTAAAAACCCCTGATTCACCTGTTCGTTTTGAAAATCCTCCTATAAGAGCTGTAGGGTCTGAAATTCTTTTTTTGAGCGTTTCATTTCGTTCCTTCAAATCTTTATTCTCGTTCTTTAAAGAATATACAGTATCAATCCAATATTCATATTGTGCAGGATCAGCATAGTTTTTCCCATCTATGGTACTATCCAACTCTTTACCAGTAGGATCGTTATATTTAACAGGATTGTTACCACAATATGAATAAGGGTTCTGAGATTCAATAATATTGAATCCTTGAATCAACTCAAATGATTCATCCATGGGATTAATTAATGACCAGATGTTCGGATCAGAGCTAACCCACCTAGAAGCCACCGGATTCATATACCTTGCCGACATATAATACAACCCGGTCTCCTCATCATACTCCTTTGACGTAAAATAATACCCCCACAAAAAAAGCCGCCCTCCCAACCGGAAAGCGGCCTTCTCAACGCGTAGAAACAACATCCCCAGCGCTGCATTGAATGCTGCAGATCGTGCCAGAGGTTAGGCGGGCCAAAGTTCTGAACCCGCAGTGTACGAAAGTACATGAGGACTCAGGTTCTTAGCCCAACGACGCCCCTGGTGCTAGATGCAGCGTTCAATTACATGGTGAAAAGGAGATCTTCATAAGAGGGGAACGGCCAAGTCAGCTTGTCGCTGATCTTTTCAAGACCATCACCGAACTCTCGAACCTTAGCCATGGCGGGGATTACATCGTTAAGGAAGCTGGAAGCAGCCTTAAGAGCATCCTCTTCAATAGCCAGAGCCTTGGCGTTGGCAGCCTTGAGCTCTTTAACGGCACCAAGAAGTCCTTCCATACCTTCGCTCAGAGCCTTAACCTGGGCTTCCTGTGCGGGAACCTTGAGGCCAAGAGCCTTCTGGTCAGCCACGGAAGTAGCCAGTTCGCTGGCGTAAGCGCTTACGGCGGGGAAAATCAGTCTTTCAGCCATTTCGGTGGTTACACCGGCTTCAATGTTGAGTCTCATGCAGTACTCTTCAAGGTAAACTTCGTAGCGGGACTCAAGTTCTTCCTTGGTGAATACGCCGTGCTTGCCAAACAGGGCAACGCTGGCATCGCTGATGAGTTCGGGAACAGAAACGACAGTGTTCTTCAGATTGGGGAGGCCTCTCTTTTCAGCTTCAACAACCCATTCGTCGGAGTAACCGTTACCGTTGAAAACGATTCTGTCGTGAGCCTTGTAGGTGTCCACAACGATCTTCTGGATTTCGGCGTTCACATCGGAAGCTTTTTCCAGTCTGTCGGCGAACTCACCCAGAATGTCGGCTACACCGGTGTTGATAACAACGTTGGGACCGGCCAGAGACTGGCTGGAACCTACCATTCTGAACTCGAACCGGTTACCGGTGAAGGCAAAGGGAGAAGTTCTGTTTCTGTCGGTGTTGTCCTTGGGCAGCTTGGGCAGGTGGCTGGCACCGAGCTCAATCTTTTCTCCGCCCATGGAGGGAACGGGCTTACCGGCGGCAAGACAGTCCATAACCTCTTTCAGCTGGGTACCCAGGAAGATAGAGATGATGGCGGGGGGCGCTTCGTTAGCTCCGAGTCTGTGGTCGTTGGAAACGCTGGAAGCGGACATCTTGAGCAGGGGAGCGTATACGTCAACCGCCTTGATGATAGCGCTGAGCATTACCATGAACTGGGCGTTTTCCTGGGGGTTTTCACCGGGGCTCAGCAGGTTAATGCCGTCGTCGGTTCCCATGGACCAGTTGTTATGTTTACCGTTACCGTTAACACCGGCAAAGGGTTTTTCGTGAATCAGACAAACCAGGTCGTGTCTATCGGCTACTTTCTTGAGCATTTCCATAACCAGCTGGTTAGAGTCGGAAGCTACGTTGGAAGTAGAGTAGATAGGAGCGATTTCGAACTGGTTGGGAGCTACTTCGTTGTGCTGAGTCTTGGCGGAAATGCCCAGTCTCCACAATTCGTAGTTAAGTTCTCTCATGAAGTCGGCAACTCTTTCCTTAATGGCACCAAAGTAGTGGTCGTCCATTTCCTGTCCCTTAGCGGACATGGTACCAAAACAGGCACGTCCGGTCAGCTTAAGGTCAGGTCTCTGCATGAAGAGTTCCTTGTCTACCAGGAAGTATTCCTGCTCGGGACCAACCAGAGAAGTTACTCTCTTGCTGGTGGTGTTACCCAAAGCCTTGAGTACTCGCATAGCCTGCTTGTTAAGAGCTTCCATGGAACGGAGAAGGGGAACTTTCTTATCCAGAGCTTCACCGGTGTAGGAAATAAAACCGGTGGGGATACAAAGGGTCAGGCCGGAAGCGTCCTGTTTAAGGAACGCGGGGCTGTTGATGTCCCAGGCAGTATAACCGCGGGCTTCGAAGGTTGCTCGAATACCACCGTTGGGGAAGGAAGACGCATCGGGCTCACCCTGAATGAGTTCCTTACCGGAAAATTCCATGATAACCGTACCGTCATCGGAGGGGGAGATAAAAGAGTCGTGTTTCTCCGCCGTAAGACCGGTCAGGGGCTGGAACCAGTGAGTGTAGTGGGTCGCGCCCTTCTCAATAGCCCAATCTTTCATGGCGCTGGCAACAACTTCGGCAATTTCCAAAGTCAGCTCAGCTTCACCGGCCTGAACAACTTTCAGAGCCTTGTAAATATTTTTGGGCAGACGAGCCTTCATTGTGGCGTCGTTAAAACAACTCTCTCCGTAAAGATCTTCTACGGGAGTCTGTGCGAAATCAATCGACATATACTATCTCCTATTACATATTAATATACCGTATGGGCTTTCCCGTCGCTGGGAAACTACAAGTATTATATGCAAAAAATATGCCAATGGAAAGGGGGGGAGGCCTCCCCCTCGGCTCCAATGGGCTCTTCCTGCCCTCTGGCCCGGTTTCGTCCCCTTCACCGGTCGGGCAGGGCCCATTTGCACCTACCCCCTCTTTTCTACCAAAATGTACAATGTCTACAATACGGTAGGAAAACCATAGTTGATGATACGGGAATGTAACTAATTACAGAAAGGTACAAAAGAGAAAGCGCCCCACCCGAGCTGTGCGGGAGGGGCGCTTGAAACAGGAGGTGAAACCCTGTTCTAGTACATGATTCTCATATCTTCGCTTCGGTCGGTCTCTTCAATGGAAAAGGCGTCCGCTGTCGTGGCGTGGAATGCCATGAGGTACTCGGCCAGAGCGTCCTGTTCGCCGCCGGTGTAGCTGAATGAGCTGTTTTTGCCGGGGTCGGCGGAAAGGTTTTCGTCGGGGAAATCGGTCTCTTCCCCGTAGCCCTTGCCATCGTAAAGGTTACGTCTGTCGCTGTTGCTCAGTTTGTCGTAGGGGTAGCCGTCACCGCCGCCGGCCAGGTAGTTAAGAGTTACCAGGCGGAAGGTTCGGTTCGCATCGCCCTGGAGAGCGCCGTCGGCCACAACCGTATCCTTAACAGAACCATCGGCGTTAAGAACATCCAGGCTTACCAGACGGCTGCCTGCTTCTTTGGAAGCGTCAAAGCTAAGTTTCATACCGGCCACCTGGGGAAACTTACCGGGAGTCGCCCCTTCGGCGGTTTCGCTAATAGCGTGCTCAAGGAGCATCACCAGTTCTTCCGCTGTGGCGGTTAGGGTACAAAGGCCGTTGTCAAAACGGAGGGTAGCTTTGAGGTGTCCTTCGGAAACACCGCCGCCAATGGGAGCGTTGTAAACCGCTTCGGAGTAGTCGGTGGAACCGGGGGGAACCACGGCGGAACCGATTTCGGTACGAATACCGCCGCCGTTCTTGATGGAAAGGTCAACGGGAGTCTGTCCCATGAGGTTGGCGTACCAGAGATTGGCGTCGGCAGTCAGGTCACCCAGGTTGGTCTCCTGAGTTCTTACCTGGGAACGGCGACCGTCAAGGTAGACATCGGTATAACCCAGGACATTACCGAACTGAGCTTCGATTACGGTGGCGATAGCTTCCTGTACGGCCACAACTCTTTCGTCGGGAGTTCCCCCCAGTTCGGCGGCCATTTCGGGAGTAGCGGCGTATACCCCGTTAACTTTTTTATCCAGGTCTTTGATAACCACATAGCCCTTTTCGTCAAAGGAAACCACCAGGCGGCCCAGGTACTTGTAATCTCCGTCTACGTTAACAACAAGGATAGGCTTGTCGTCGGCGGAAGCGGTGCTATAGGGATAGTTCATTTCGAACTTGTTGTCACCGCCGTAAAGGGTGTCTGTTTTATCTCCCATGCGGGTGTTGGAACCGCCGGCCACAATAACGTCCACGTCGGTGAGCATTTCGGCCAGGGCCATTTCTATCTGGATCTGCTGCATATGGGCGAGAAGGATGATTTTATTGATGCCCATGGCGGTTAGAGCGTCAACGGACTTCTGGATCTCTGCGGCCAGGCCTTCGATGGAGTCGTCCTCGGGTAATACGGTAATACCTGCGGTGCTGGTGATTACGTCCAGGGTAGGAGTGGAGGCTCCCACAAGGCCGATTTTTTCACCGTTCACTTCCGTATAAGTATAAGCGGCGACTTTGCCCTTGAGCTCGTCGGCGGAGAGGCCGTTTTCGCCCATCATTTTGCTGGTGTCCCCGTCGGTGCTCCAGTCCAGGTTAGCCGAGAGGTAGGGAAACTGTGAACCGGGGAACTCAATACCGTTCTTCGATTCAATCTGGCAGGCATCGGCGAATTCTCCGGGGCCTGCGTCCAGGTCATGGTTACCCATGGCGGAAGCCTTAACGTTAAAATAGTTCATAAAAGCGATATCGGCATGACCCGGCTCGTTGGAACCGGTTACGGCCCGTACGGCGCTCTGTTCGGCAGCGTAGAAACGGGGCCCGGGAATCAGGTTGTCCCCGGAGCTTACTACCAGAGTGGAGTCGCTGTAGGAGGCGTCGTTCTGAAAGGCGTTAACCAGAGCGGAAAAGTCATCCACCGCGTCCATGGCAATCTCTTCGTTTCCGTCAATGTCGGCAAAGTGGAGCAGCTGAAGGGTATATACCGCTTCGCCCGCTTTGTAGGAACTTGTTTTACCCTTGTTAGGGGTTTGGCAAGCCAGGAGCAAGAGGGCGGCCATGGCGGCCAGCCCCAGACTCAAAATTTTCTTTTTCATGTAATCTCCTCATATTTTTGTTAAAGGGAATAATAAAACCCGTACCTTGTAATGTAAGATTATTTCTCTTTCAAATCCAGTGATTTTTAGTGAAAAGTTAGAAAATCGTGAGGTGTATTTCTAAATTATTTCCTATGCGATAGGGATAGTAGGGGCCGGGGGAGTGTGGCTTGCGAAGCAAACGCACGGACAAGGGTCGCCGCCGGAGGCGGGGACGGAACCCCCGAATAGCCCGGGGGCGGGCCGGAGGCTCGGCCATCGCCCCTCTGAACTGCCGGTGACTATTATCTGTCTTCCTTAATTGGGTGTTTGTATAAAAAAAGGAGGACCCTGAACGGGCCCTCCCAATGGTTAGGTTGGTATTAAAATTGTTTTTTAGGTTTAGCCGATAGCGCCTTCGCCTTTTTCTCCGCTTCTGATTCGGATGGTTTCTTCGATGGGAAGGATAAAAATCTTTCCGTCTCCGATTTCTCCAGAGCGGGCTCCGCGGATGATCGCTTCTACTGTTTTGTCCACGAAGGCGGCGTTAACAGCAATTTCAATGCGGATTTTCTTAAGCAGGTTTACTTCCACTTCTACCCCTCGGTAGGTTTCGGTATAACCCATCTGCTGGCCGCATCCCATGGCGTTGGTTACGGACATTTTGTAAACTTCTTCCTTGTACAGCTCCTGTTTAACAGCGTTAAGCTTGTCGGGCTGAATGTATGCTACGATAAGTTTCATTCTTTTCTCTCTCCTTACATGTTCTGGAAGATCTGGAATCCGGCGTAGGATTCAGTTCCGTGTTCGTCAATGTCGAGACCGCGGAGTTCTTCAACTTCTGTTACTCTGAGGCCAATAGTCTTCTTAACTACGAAGAAGAGGATACCGGCGGTAATGGTTACCCATACGAAGGCGGACAGGGCACCGAGGGCCTGTACTCCAATCTGCTGAGCTCTGGACGCGGCATCGAGGAGTTCAAGATCTCCGAAGATACCAACAGCCAAGGTTCCCCATACACCACATACACCGTGTACTGATACGGCACCAACCGGATCGTCGATGTGAAGTACTTTGTCGATGAACTCAACGGAAAGTACTACCAGGATACCGGCTACGAGACCGATGATGATAGCCGCACCGGGGGATACAACACCACAGGGGGCGGTGATACCTACGAGACCTGCCAGGGCACCGTTAAGGGACATGGATACGTCGGGCTTCTTGCTGATTACCCAGCTGGTGAACATGGCGAAGATGGCACCGGCGGCAGCGGCCAGAGTAGTAGTTACAGCGACGAAAGACATATCGGAACCGGCTCCGTCGTAGGAAGCGGCCAGAGTAGATCCGGCGTTGAATCCGTACCAACCGAACCACAGGATGAATACACCCAGAGCGGCGAGGGGCAGGTTGTGACCCAGGATAGCCTTAACGGTTACTTTGCCGTCTTTCTTAACATATTTTCCCATACGGGGGCCGAGGATGATGGCACCTACGAGGGCTGCCCAACCACCAACGGAGTGTACTACGGTAGAACCGGCGAAGTCGTGGAAACCCATTTCGGACAACCAGCCGCCGCCCCAGATCCAGTGACCGGAGATGGGGTAGATAAGACCGGAAATGAAAACACTGTACACCAGGTAAGAGGTGAACTTGGTTCTTTCTGCCATGGCACCGGAAACGATGGTGGCCGCAGTAGCAGCAAATACTACCTGGAAGAACCAGTCTCTCAGGAGCATACCCATGTTAAATCCGTCTCCACCGTATTCGGCGAGCATTTCGGGAGTATACTTGAGGAAAAAGCCGCCCGATCCGATAAATCCGTTACCGGAGGTACCGTACATGAGGGCCCAACCGAGGGCAAAGTACAGGATGGCTCCGACGGAAAAGTCCATCAGGTTTTTCATGATGATGTTACCGGCATTCTTGGCCCGGGTTAAACCGGTTTCTACCATGGCAAATCCGGCCTGCATAAAGAAGACCAGAGCTGCGGCTATAATCAGCCACATGGCATCGAGTGATTCGGCCACGGTGGGATCCATCACATCCTCTGCGAAGATCATCGCAGGTGAAAGCAGTACAAGAAGTACGGCTAACAGAAGTAAACGCTTTTTCATTTTGCATTCTCCTAAAAATTGTTTTCGTTGTATAAGTTTTAAGCCCGTCGGTTCTCTCCTGTCCCCTTGGGTGCTATGCTAACTATAAAGCAAGGGACGTGCCAACTTTTAGAAGTGTGTCGAATTATTGTCTTCTTTTATGTATAAACAACATAAAGGACAAAAAAAGGCGGATTCACCTGCTTAGGGTGATCCGCCTTTCTTAATAGGGATATATTAAAAGCTACATTTCTGTGTTGCTGGTCTGAGTTCCTGACATTTTTGTCTTATAATGGGTGCAGTCAATCTTGAATTTGTCTACCCGGAGTCCCATAATCCTTTCGGTGAGCCCCAGTTCCCGGGCGGCCTTGGCACGATTTCCTCGGGCGGTCTTGAGTGCTTCCCGTATCATCTCTTCTTCCAATTGGTCCAGGGCTTCCTGCAGGGTGGAGGCGCTTCTTGTTCCGGAAGACTCGGCCGACTGGAGGCTGGGAGGCAGATGGTAGCTGTGGATTACCTGGTCACTTGAGAGAAGGACGGACCTTTCCATACAGTTCTCCAGTTCCCGTACGTTACCGGGCCAGTGATAGCTCATGAGGAGGTCGATAGCAGGGCTGGAGATTCTTTTTACGGTTTTATGATTCCGCTCGGCATATTTTTCCACAAAATGGTCGGCCAGCTGAATGATGTCGCTCTTTCTTTCCTTAAGGGGCGGAATATGAATGGGGAAAACGTTCAGACGGTAAAAGAGGTCTTCCCGGAAGTTTCCTTTTTGGATCTCCTCTTCCAGGGAACGGTTGGTAGCCGCTACGACACGAACGTTTACCTTAATCGTTTCTACACCTCCCACCCTTTCGATTTCTCTTTCCTGGAGGACCCGGAGGAGTTTTACCTGGGTCATGGGAGTAAGCTCTCCAATCTCATCCAGGAAGATGGTTCCTCCGTCGGCCAGCTCAAAACGGCCCTTTCTGGTGGCCATGGCGCCGGTAAAGGCTCCTTTTTCGTGACCAAAGAGTTCGCTTTCTATAATGCTTTCCGGCAGGGCGGCACAATTCACTTTTATAAAAGGCTTATCCGCCCGGAAGCTGTTGTAATGGATGGCGTGGGCTACCAGTTCCTTACCGGTACCGCTCTGTCCCCGCACAAGAACGGTGGCTTCACTGCGGGATACCTGTCCTATCAGGTCATACACTTCCTGCATGGCCTGGGAGCTTCCGATTATATTGGAGGGCTGGAATCGTTCCTGGAGCTGTTTTTGAAGTCTTTCCTTCTCCTCTACCAGGGCTGTTTTTTCTTCTTCCAGCTGCTGGCGGAGCTTGAGGGCCTGGGCTATCATGGAGCCGATGATGCTAAGGAGTCTTACATCTTCGTCAAGGCTGATATTGTCTGCAAAGAGTCGGTCTACGCTCAGGGTACCCAGAGTTTCCGAACCCACTTTAATGGGGACACAGATGAAGGACACTATTTTATCGTCTTCTCTTGTTCCGGTTCGGTTAAGGAAGGACTTATCCTTGGAAATATCCGGTACAATGACAGGTTCCCCCGAGGCAACTACTCGCCCGGTGATTCCCTCTCCCAGATGGTAGGTTCCTTTGCTTATTTCTTCATCGGTCATACCAAAGGCGCCCTGGATAGTAATTTCCTGGGTCGTGCGGTTGGCCAGGGTAATGGTTCCCCGGTGCATTCCCATATTTTCCGCCAATGATTCCAACAGGGGTTGAATGACAGTTTTAATATCGGGATTTCCGTCCAGAAGTTGACTGATTTCAAAGAGGAGGGTTAGCTCCTGAATTTTTCTTCTATAATGTTGTGAACTGATATCCATGACGGCCATTTTACATTTATGTACCTTTATGGTCAATGGGCTACGATAATGTAGTTTTTATATGGATGGCTCTTTGGAAAAATCGCGTTGTAGCGGTTCCCTCTTTATCCTATTTTTCCTATTATGGAAGGCATGATTATAGTATTGGAAACGAGTATTACCGAGAAAGAAAGGGATTACGTTAAGAATTATTTGAGCAGCCAGGGATTCCAAGTTCGTGAGATTGTGGGAGAGAAGGAAACCGTCATAGGTGCGGTTGGTCAAGTCTCCCTGGATCAGAGAAGTGTTGAACTTCTTCCCGGCGTGGCTCGGGTGATTCCCATTTCCAAACCATATAAATTGGCTTCCCGTGAGCTTCACAAGGAAGATACGGTCTTTAATGTCGGACCGGTTACCGTGGGGGGCTCGCGTATTGTTATTATCGGCGGTCCCTGTTCGGTTGAATCGCGAGAGCAGATTATGGCTGCCGCCCATGCCGTTAAAGACGCCGGGGGCGTTATGCTTAGGGGGGGCGCTTTCAAACCCAGGACTTCTCCCTATTCTTTTCAGGGACTGGGCTATGAGGGGCTGGCCTATCTTAAGGAAGCCGGGGAGGCGACAGGTCTTCCCGTTGTTACCGAAGTTGTGGCTCCCGCCGATGTGGAGGGTATGGCCGAATATATTGATGTGTACCAGATAGGTGCCCGTAACATGCAGAACTTTGAACTTCTGAAGAAGGTTGGTTCCATGGGAATGCCTGTTATTCTTAAAAGGGGGATGTCCGCCACAATAAACGAATGGCTCATGGCGGCCGAATATCTCTTGGCTTCCGGAACGGACAAGGTTATCCTTTGTGAAAGGGGTATCCGGACCTTCGAGACCTATACTCGTAACACTCTGGATATTTCCGCTATTCCGGTGGTGCGCAAACTCAGCCATCTTCCGGTGATTGTCGATCCTTCCCACGGGACCGGTATACGAAACAAGGTGCTTCCCATGGCTCTGGCCGGTGTGGCTGCCGGAGCGAACGGACTCATTGTGGAGATTCATCCCAATCCGGAAGAGGCCGTATCAGACGGTCCCCAGTCTCTCTATCCTGAACAGTTCCTTAAGCTGGTGAACGATGTGGAAGCCCTGGCTCCTGTAGTGGGCAAGGAAGTGGCCCGGTTGCCGGAAAATCATCACCTGAGCGCCGCAGTGGACGAAACGGTACAGTTTAGCGGCGACAGTTGCCGGGTTGCCTTTCAGGGAGCCCACGGAGCCTACAGCGAAAAGGCAGTTAAGCACTACTTTCCCGAGGACAAGGTGGAATCCCTCCCCCGGGAATCGTTCCCCGATGTTTTTGATGCGGTATTAAAGGGAGAGGCCGACTGGGGGATGATTCCCGTGGAGAACTCTCTGGCCGGATCCATCCTGGAAAATTATGATCTCCTGAATATGAATCCCGATATAAGTATTGTGGGAGAAATCAAGATTCGTGTCCGCCATAACCTTATCGCTCATAAGGGAGTCAAGATGGAGGATATCAGCGAAGTCCGTTCCCACCCCCAGGCTCTGGCCCAGTGCGACCGTTTTATCAAGTCCCACGGTCTGAATCCCGTTCCCGCCTACGACACCTCCGGGGCGGTGGAAGATCTTTCCAAAGAGCCCGATGCCTTAACCCGGGGCGCTATTGCCAGTGATGAAGCGGCCCGTGTTTGGGATATGGAGATTCTTAAGGACGGCATAGAGACCAATCCCAATAACTACACCCGCTTCTTTGTGATAGGTCGCAAGGAGAACGTAAAGGTGACCAAGCCCAACAAGGCTACGGTGATGTTTGAAATTTCCGATGAAGCCGGTTCCCTTTCAAGCTGCCTGGCCCTCTTTGCCCGTCACAGCCTGAATATGACTCGTATCGAATCACGGCCGATTCACGGCAAGCCCTGGAGCTACTCCTTCTATATCGATTTGGATGTTCCCGAGGAGATGGCTGACTTTGATAAGGCTATTGAAGAAGTGGACGGGGCGGTTTCCTCTTTTAGAGTTCTGGGATTGTATCGGGTTTAGTTTTCGATGCCCAGCGCTTTGAGCTGGGCCATCTCTTCCTTAATAGCCACATATTCCTGAAGACTCTTGTTGCATTCCATGTAGAGCCTCTTTAGGGTTTCCGTTTCTACCTTTATTCCTTTGATGCGGGCCCGGATGGTGGGGTCTTCCTCTTTTTTGAACATTTCGTCCAGACCGGTCATTTTTTTGTGGAAGGCGCGGAGTTCCAAAAGATTGTTCTCTATAAATTCTTTGAGCATCTCTTCGGAATACTCCGCTAGCTTCTGGTACTGCTGGGAGTTAGTGTTTCCGATGGTACGGTAAAGCTGGGTCTTTTTTCTTATGCTTTCGGAAAGGGCGTTAAAATTCAGGCTGGTTTTTCTGGCGTGGCCGCTTACCGGGTCGGTTGTTTTTACTTCGTAATAGATGTCGTTCTCTTTTCTCTGGAAAAATCGTCTCAGGATTTCCTTGAGTCCCTTCTTTTTATCGGAAGTGATCTCTTTGTTATGGTCCAGTTTGACCAGGGCCGAGGCCAGTTGGTCTGCCGATTTCTCCATGAGGGGAAGAATTTTCAAAAGGTGATTTTTATCTACCTGTCGGGAGGTATCCTTTTTTTTGACCTGTTTCTTCCTGGTCTCTTTGGATACATTCAGGCTTTTGAGAAGGGCCGCTTTTTTCTGCTCTCCTTCCATGCCATAGTCCTCTGCGAAGATTTCTTCAATCAGTTCTCTGTAAAAAGGAGAGCCGGGCATCTGGGCGTTCATTTCCAGTTTTATGGACATGAGGAGGCTTTTCAGGTTCTTCGAGGCTTTGTCTGCGGTGGGATTCACTTCCGGGCAGATAACCGTACGAATACGGAATTTGTAGGCCTCTCTCTGGTAGAGACTGATCTCTTTGAGGTGCTTCTTTATTTTATTGTAGTTTTGTGTCTGGGTCGTTGTAGAGTTGAACCGTACTTCCGAACTGACCGGGTCATCGTTGGACGTTACAATCTTATCCATAACCATGGTTAAGCCGCGGGTGATGGAATGGGTTGTATTGGTCCCCAGGTTGGGCCACTTAATGTAGTCTATGATTGCGAGAATCTTTTTTATTCCGTTTAGATCCAACTTATCTATGTTCACATCAAAGATATTATTCATATAGTCCAGAACGCTGGAGTAGTTGGATAGGCGAAAACTCAGTTCCGGGATAAGTTCCCCGTCGGCAATAGGGTCGTCTGAAGGGGGTTCCAGTTTGGAGGTCTGTTCGTAGTTGTAAAGGTCTTCCTTGAGAAAGCCTTTTTGGACAAGATAGGTGTACATAATATGGAAGGTATTGCCAAAGTTGCGCATATCCGTCTTGAGAGAAGGGAGGACTTTTTCCTCCAGCTCTACTCTTTTGGCCATGAGTTCCTCTTCCAGTTGTTGTAAAAAGTCCTGATTTTCTTCCATAACAGTATAATTATTGATCAAGGGACCTAAAAAATGCAATGGCCCCTTTTCCCCTTTGGAGGAAATTATGGAGAAAGAATCTCTTTTTGTCAAAGAAAAATTAATAATGGGGTTTTTGGGGAAAAATTTCTCTCCCTATAGAGCATGAAGCTATATGGTTGTTTTTTTTTCTTTTTTCTTCTTTTGTTATTATTAAATTCCTGTTCCTTCCTTGATAACGAGTGGGAGTACTGGGTTTCCTTACCTCGGCTCCCGGACGTTTATGATTTCTCCGGGGAGTGGGAAGTGTTTCTTTATTCCGAAAAGGGAGACGTCGAATTCCGGGAACTCCCCCTTTCCTCCTGTTCTATGAGCTTTTGGGGGGATAAGGAGAAGGGGATTATTATTCTGGCTTACCCGGTTGGTCCGGGGGGATTTCGGATGCGTCCCGCCGGGGGGTATCTGGAGGGGGTGGAAGAGGTTGAATTATCCTTTGAAAAGGGGGCGCCCCTTTCCGTGCTGGTCAATGCTCTGGCGGCGGGATATGATTTGCGGCAATTCAACTGTACCCGATTCTTAAACGAATGGGATTGGGCGGGGCTTTCTTCCCCCTGGTTCATCGACTGGGAGGGGCTGGAAGATAAAATCCTCTCAGGAAATTTCAGGGTTAGCTATATTAAAGGGGCCGACCTATTTCCTCTGGAAGGAGAAGAGGGATGGTTGTCGGAGGATGTTTTTCTGGAAAGCGGTGTTCCCGATAGTCTGCCTGCGGGAAGGCACAGTTTTTATCATCCCGGGGAAGAAATGATTCGGAAAGTTATCATCGATGGGGAGGGGAATGTTATTTCCGGGGAATTTTCTGTTAGCTCAGAGTAAAGCGGGGAGGCTTTGATGAATTCTTTGTTAAAGCGTTTCAATAAAAAGTAAAAAAACTTGCATTGCCCCTGATGTTGGGCTACATTGGTATTGGAAAGAGCAAAAGCACCGGTTTGCATTGACGTTTTGTTCCTGAATGTGAAATAAGGAGAACGGCGAACCGGTGGGCAACGCTCTTTTTTTTTGCCCTTTTCTTTTTATCTTCCCCTTATGAAAGAAAATTGTTGATCCCCTGAGAAATAAGAAATATAATACTCCTAATCTATGCTTTTGGCGTATAGTATTTTCAGGAGTCTTTTATGGGTAGTGCCTTAGTGACATTGATGGTCTTCCTCGGGATAATAATGATTCTCAGAGGTGTTCTATTCGGTCTCATTCCCTATCTGATGAAGAAGAAAAATACCTCCCCTAAAGGGGACGAGAAGGAGCAGGACTGACCATGGCGGAAAATGCCAACTATCAGCTGAGATCCCAGCCTCCCATGCCTGATTTCTTTAAGTTTGACCAGATTCAGAAAGAGGAATATCTTTCTCAGCTGGGGAACTTTAATCAGGAACAGAGAGCCATATTTCACAAGCTTTGTGAGGTGTGGGAGCCCGAAATTGAGTATAACCGCTTCATAGAACTGGGGAAAAATCAGTTTTCCTTTATTCAGAGCCATTTGAGTCAGTTGATGCAGAAACTCTTTAATGCCCGCTGCGGCCTTCTGAAAGTCAGTCTGTCCCAGGGGCATATTGGCAACAATCAGGTTATTCTTTGTGAACGGGATTCCATCCGTTTTTTTTATTACTATATAGAAAATGAATTTACCTACTCCCTCCATTCGGAGGACAAGCTTTTTATTACCCCAAAACTTCTGGAAAGGCAGGATATTATCCTTCCCGGGAAGTATGTGGAGCCTCTGGGAATGAATGATATAAGCGAGACTTTATATCATAGCGCTCAGGATCAGGTAAGAATTTTTCTGGTTAAAGCAGAAAATTATGATTCTCTCTATGTCACGCCTGCCTCCATTCCTCACCTTATTCGCCTGTCCCGGGAAAAAATAAAGGTCGTTGTGAAGTCTCCCCAGCTCCTAACCTATCTCTCCAAGACAATGGGAATGATGGAGAGTGAAATAACGAAGAGTCTTAAGGATCGGGACCACTCCTTCTGGAATAAGTTAAGCCGCTGTCTTATTGAGAATAAAGACGAGGTGGCCGACAAGCGCCGCCATATTCACCCGGAATATTATCCGGCTGTCTCTCTGCTTTATGCCTATACCCGTAACGGGCTTGATGAGGCGGAGCGGATAAGACAGGACCGTCAGTCCCAAAAGGATGAACTGGTTTCTGTTTGTCAGGCTATTGAAATGCGTTCCGAAAAATTTCTCACCCAGCAGGAATTGAATGATTACCTGGAGAACGGTATTAAAAAATGGCCCGACTTTAAGAATACCTTTTACGAGAAGTGTGTTAAAAACAAGAATAAAACCTCCCTGCCTCTTATTGTGAATTTGGGGACCGGTTATATGCACAGGGATCATATTTATCTGACCTTTCGTATGTCATTGCAGGATGCGGCCATAGAACTAAAGCAGTATTATCTGGGGATCATGGACGATATTCTGACTTCTCCCCGGGGGGGCGGGGTGACCGTCTTTGCCACCACAGATTCTTTTCTCTTGAGTATTCGGGAGAGGATTAAAGAGCGTTATCCCCTGCTCGATACTCTTCTGGATAAGCCCAAAATCCTTTCCGAAGGAATCTTGCACTGGAGCAAAAAACGGTCAAGTACACCTTCTGCCGATCAGGTTCGTAAATTGTTAAACAAGTACTATGAGGAAGATTCCACATTAAGGTTTAAGAGGTTGGATAAGCTTCTTGAACTCTATCTGCAATCTCTTTTTATGCAGGCATACAGTAAGCTTCCCGTTATCCGTAAGGTTTTCCTGCGGCTCTTTGGGCGTTATGACAGCTATTTGGAATCATTCAGCCGGCTGCCGGATACTCCTCGGGCTTCCAAAGCACGGGGGAGTAAGGCGGGAGCATCCGGGGATGACAGTTTTGCCGGCAAGTCCCTCTCTCCCGGGCTGGACCCCAAGGAGAGGTATCATCACCGGGAAAAAACGGGTCGATCCTCCTATTCCCGCAAAAAGAGGGTGCAGAAAGAGAAGGAACGGCGCTATTCTCACAGAGAACAAAATAATGCCTGGACCGAGTTCCAGGATGCTTTAAAGAAAAGTAAAGATTAAAGAGCCGTTTTGAAAGCAGCTCCAAAGGACAAAAATATGGACGATGTATTTAACAAAGAAAAAGCCGCCCGACACACAGCGGATGATTTGGGACTTTTGAAGGAACTGCTCACATTTACTCTGGAAGATGTGCCTGTCATGCTTAAAGAGTTGGAGGAGCTTTCCTGGGAAGAGACGGACAAAGCGGCTCAAATCGCCCATAAAATCAAAGGTTCTGCCGGTGCGGTGAGCGGGGAAAAGCTGTTTGCCGCTGCTTTTGAACTGGAAGAGACGGCCAAAGAGGGGGATTCTTCCCGTTTGGAAGAGCTTTATCTTTTTATGTGTGAATCTTTTAATGAGTTTAAAGACGACCGGGATGTAAAGGCCCTCCTGGCTTAGTACCTCTTGACAGGACAGGGAATCCTCCCTAGAGTTGTTTCATGTTTGTTTCCGTTATTATCGATGCGGGTGGGGAAGATTCCGCCCGGATAACATCCAATTTACTCCTGCGTTACGGTTTTAAACAGGTGCAGGGGAATTGCTTCGAATCTTACAATATGAACGAGAAACAGCTGGCCCGGCTCAAACTGGATCTGGACAGGGCTACCGACTTTTACGATGCCCTTCGCTTTTACCAATTTCCCATTGAAGATAGAATGGTTATTTCTTCCCTGTCCGAAAACCGCTGGCGCCGCATGATACTTAAGGAGAAAAACAGTGCTCAATGATTTGAACCCCCGCATTAAGAAGATAGAAAAAGACATACTCGACGCATGGAGGCGTCTTTGACTCGGATAGGCTAAAAAAACAGGCCGCCGAACTGGAATCCCAGTCGGCCGATCCGAACTTCTGGGATGACCGGGAGACGGCGGAGAAAATCCTTTCAAATTTAAAGAGACTTAAAGGGCGTTATGAGCCTTGGGAAAAACTTGTTTCCGACCTAAATGATTGTATCGAACTCCTGGAATTGGCCAAAGAAGAGGGTGACGAATCTCTGGAAGGGGAAATCGCCGCTACCATGGACAGCATGGAAGAGACCTTCGAGAGGCTCAATACGCTGGAACTTCTTTCCGAAGAGACCGACGGTCTCAACGCCTTTGTGACAATCCACTCCGGCGCGGGTGGGACGGAAGCCTGTGACTGGGCGGCCATGCTCTACCGCATGTACAGCCGCTGGGTGGAACGGAAGGGCTTTAAAATGTCCCTTCTCGATATGCAGGAAGCGGAGGGGGGCATTAAGTCCGTCTCCATTCAGATTAACGGCGATTACGCCCACGGCCTTATGAAAGGGGAGGGGGGCATCCATCGGCTTGTCCGAATCTCTCCTTTCGACTCCAACGCCCGGCGTCACACCTCCTTCGCCTCTGTTTATGTTTCTCCCGTTATCGATGACTCCATCGATGTGGACGTGAAGCCTGATGATGTGCGAATCGATACCTACCGGGCATCCGGGGCGGGCGGTCAGCATGTTAATAAAACCGACTCGGCCGTACGATTGACCCACATTGAAACGGGCGTAGTGGCCCAGTGTCAGAACGAGCGGAGCCAGACGAAGAACAAGGAAATGGCTTTTAAGATCCTCCGTTCGCGCCTTTATGAGTTTTATAGGCAGAAGCAGGAAGAGGAACAGGCTAAAAACGCAGCGGAAAAGAAAGAGATCGGCTGGGGCTCCCAAATCCGTTCCTACGTTTTCCACCCCTACACTATGGTAAAAGACCTCCGGACCCGTGAGGAAACCGGAAATATTCAGGCTGTCATGGACGGCGATATAGATCAATTCATAGAGGAGTATTTGAGATACAGTTCTCAAAACAGGGAATGAACATATTAGTGGTTGACGACCTCTCCTTTATGAGGTCCATCATCAGGGATATTCTCGTGGCCGGCGGGTACAGTATTGCCGGCGAGGCTTCCGACGGCCTGGATTGTTTGGAAAAGTATGAAGAGAAACGTCCCGACCTTGTTCTTCTCGATATCGCCATGCCCCGGATGGACGGCCTTGCCTGCCTCAAGGAGCTAAAGAAGCGCCATCCCGATTCTCTCGTGGTCATGTGTTCCTCCCTGGGCGACCAGGAAAGAATTATCAAGGCAATTCAGTTGGGGGCCAGCGACTTCATCGTTAAGCCTTTTCAGAAGGACCGTCTTCTTTCGGCGGTTAAAAAAGCTTTGATCCGGGGTTAGGTTGATTGAAGCGACTCGTAACGGCTCTTTTTTTAATACTGATTATATCCTCTCTTCTCTGGTGCGAGACGACTGACTGGAGCTGCGCCGTAGCAGTCTTCTCCGGTCGTCTGGAAGAGGAGAACAATTTTCTCTACCGCCAGATTCCCCTTCACATCTACCATAACATTTCATCCTACGAGGAACATATCCTTTCGGAAGAGGAGATCTCCCATCTTGAGGATGAGGACCAGGTTAGTGACAAGGAGATGCTGCTCGAAGAGTGGGAGAGCCTTCTGGACCAGAGGGACAGCCTTCTTTTCGATGAAGATTCGGATAGCTACAAATCGCTGACCGCAGAGATTGAGGAACTCCGGAAGCAGTATGAGGGGGAAGCCTCTCCCGAGCTTCCCGAGGAAGAAGAGAATACAACATACCAGCCTCTTAGTATTAATTACCTTACCCCCGGGGACGGGGGTATCCTTTACAGCTCCTTTGACGAAGCTAGGGAGGAAGAGCCGGATTTTATTATTTCCGGAAGCCTGGATGATGCGGGAGATTTTATCCTTATAGAACTGACCGGTCGCTACAGCTGGTCGGAGGAGGATATCTCCCTCTGGGCGGGAGCGGGAAAAGCGGGCGAACTGGACCGGTTAACCCTGGAAATGACCGATGCCCTTAAGGGTATTCTTCTGGGACGGGATTGGAGTGCTCTTGAGGTCAGTGCCGATCCTCTTCAGGCTCAAATATTCCTGGATAACCGTTCTTTGGGTGTGGGGGCGATTACAGAGGAGACCCTCGAACCGGGAAATTACCTTCTTGAAGTGCGCCATCCCCGTCATGTTATTTACCAGGAAGAGATAGAGTTGATGGCCGGTGAGCGGCTGAGTCGGGATGTTGTGCTTACTCCGGGAGAGGAGGACTTAATCAGTCTCCAGACCGAACCGCCCGGGGCCGATGTGATTCTCGGGTCCGTATACCGGGGGCAGACTCCCCTGGTTCTCCATCGTCCCATGATTCCGGAAAAGCTTATAATTTCCCTGGACGGATACGACACCCTTTCTTCCGATCTGGGGCCCGAATCGCCGGAGCTTCTGAGTTTTTCCCTCACCGCCGGGGGAGTGGATTGGGAAGAGGAACGGCTTCTGGCAAAGGATAAGTTTTACAACTCCCTGGGATGGTTCTCCATCTCTGTGGCGGCCCCTCTTGTGAGCTGGGGAATTACGAAAAACTATGCTTCCATCGGGGATGAGAAGTATAAGGATTATCTTAATGTTTACTACGGCTCCATGGCTGTGAGCGGGACCCTTTTGGGGGTTTCCCTAACCCGTCTGGTTAAGTATATTAAAGCATCGGAAAAAAGTATTGAGCAGCGCTAGCTCCTAGAAGGAATAATTATGATCTTTGGCAAAAAGAAGAGAAAAGAAAAATCCCCCCGGGAGGAGAAGAAACAGTCCCCCCCGGGAAAGAATAAAAACCTGGCTTCCCGCATCGCCTCCCTTTTTAAAAAGGACGGAGAGACCGAGGCCTTTTACGAGGATCTGGAAGACCTCCTGATTGAATCGGATATGGGCGGGACGGTAACCATGGAGATCTCAAGCGATCTTCGCAGCCGGGTAAAGAAGAATAAAATCTCCGACCAGGAAGGCATCATCAGAGAACTCAGAACTCTTGTGGCCGAATCGGTGAAGGAAGATTTTTTTGAGCCCGAAGAGGGCAAGCTGAACCTTTTTCTCATCCTGGGAGTAAACGGTGTGGGAAAAACCACCTCCATTGCCAAGATGGCCCGCCACTACAAGAATCGGGGGGTAAAGGATATTGTTTTGGCTGCGGCCGATACCTTCCGGGCCGGGGCGATTGACCAGCTCAAGATACAGGGCGAACGGACCGGCTGCCGCGTGGTGGCTCAACAGCCCGGTTCCGACCCGGGGGCGGTCATTTTCGATACCATTTCCTCTGCGAAAAGCCGGGGGGAGAAGCTCATTCTGGCCGATACGGCGGGACGAATGCACAACAAGAAGAATCTGGTGCTGGAGCTGGAGAAGATAGACAAGGTTATCAAGAATAATTTAGGCGATGGAGTTTACAAGAAGATCCTTGTCATTGACGCTACCACCGGCCAGAACGGTATGCAGCAGGCGGAAATTTTTCATGAAGCGGTGGGAGTGGACGGCATTGTCATGACCAAGTACGATTCCACCGCCCGGGGAGGCCTTCTTGTGTCCATCTGCCGCCGTTTGGGAATCCCCTTTCTCTTCCTGGGGCGGGGAGAAGGCCTGGATGATTTAACTCCCTTTGACAAAGAGGTTTATCTCTCCGAACTGATCAGCCTGGAAGGGGAATGAGACGGTTTAGACTGATTTTACCCCTCCTGATCCTCTTCTCTACGGGAATCGGGGCGGAGGACTTTGAGTCCTTCTATCAGGAGGGAAAGCTGATTGAAGAGGTCCGTTTTGATCCCTATGGGAATCCCCTTGAGTCGCGCTTCTATCATGAGGGGCGTCTTGAAGAGGAGAGAGTATACAGCTACGAGGATTATCAGGTTCAAATCAGCATAACCCACCATCTTCCCGATGGGACAAGTGAACTTTTGGGGGAGACTTTGTACCTCCGGGAGGACGGCTCTCTGAGAATGATGGAGAGACAGCGGGGGGATAGCTCCCTTATGAGCGGTTGGTCCTCCCAGGCCGAATGGATCGGAGAAGGGAATAGTAAGGAGATCTACCTTTACGGAACCGGGGGAGAGCTCCTGGAACGGATCTTTTATGCCGATAATGTGGAGACGGAGAAGGAAGTCCTGAGCTACAACAGTGAGGGGTTGTTGCTTTCTTCCAGGCTGGAACGCTCCGGAGAGAGTTTTACTACCTTTTATAATATTCGAGGCCTGGCCGAAGAGGTCCGCCACTACCGGGACGGGCTTCTTGTCAGTCAGTCTGGCTACGTTTATAATGAGCGGGACCAGGTGGTAAGTGAGAAGAAAGAGGGCCAGGGGCGTCTGGCCGAATGGACCTGGCTCTATGACGGCGAGGGAACTCTGCTGGAAGAAAAAAGCTTTCAAAACGGCCTTCTAACCCGAAAGGTGATCTACGACGGGGAAGAACGGACCGAAGAACTATACAACAAAGGGGAATTGACCCTTACAGTTTACTACAGGGGAACGGAGATAATCGGTGAAGAAAAACAACAGTAAATGGGTTCTTACAACGGCTCTCCGCTATCTCTTTACCAAGCGGAAGGAGAAGGGCCATGTGGCGGCTCTCCTCTCGATTTTGGGTATTGCCGTTGGGGTCATGACCCTCATCATCGTGCTTTCCGTGATGAACGGCTTTCAGCACAACTACATAGACAATATTAATGAGGTTATCTCCTATCATCTGCGCCTGGACAGGGGCGGGGAAGAGCTCTCCCCTGAGGACTGGGCCGCTTTGGACGGGGTTCCGGGAATCACCGCCGCCGTACCTTTTATAGACTTTCAAACGACCCTGCGGGGAGAGTATTCAGAGCCCGATGTAGCCCTGATTCGCGGTGTTCCCATCGATGTAAGAGAGACCGATCCCAGTTTTACGAAGCATTTGAGCATTGAATCGGGGGAATTTGACCTGAGCGAACCGGGAAGTATTGTTCTGGGGGCCCAACTGGCCATGAGCCAGGGCGTTTTCCCCGGCGATAGGGTCACCCTTCTTTCCCTGGCCGGTCAGGGATTGTCCCGCCTCTCCCTGCAGGAGCAGGAATTTACCGTTACCGGAACGGTTCGCTGCGGTTATTTGGAGTATGACCGGACCCTGGGATTTATCTCTCTTGATTCGGCCCGGTCGATTATGGGTGAGGACTACCTGGTGTACGGTCTTAAAACATCAAATATTAACCGGGAAGAGCGCTGGAAAAAGGGGCTTGAGGAGCTCTATGCCGACTCGGAGGAGCTGCGAATAAGCACATGGAAGGAGTATAATGTGGCCTTTTTTGATGCTCTGCGCATGGAAAAGGTTATGATGTTCCTGGTGGTTTCCCTGGTTTTCCTTGTGGTGGCTGTTAATATTTTTCACTCCCTCAAACGGTCCGTTTCGGAGCGTATGGAAGAGATTGCCCTGCTTAAATCTATGGGAGCCTCTCCCGTTCAGGTGCAGGGAATTTTCCTTCTTGAAGGCCTCTATATAAGTCTGGCCGGTGTGGGGAGCGGGTTGATTCTGGGGCTCTCTCTGGCTCTGAATATTAACGAAGTATTTGATTTTGTAGAGATGGTGGTGAACGGGGTCATGGGACTTTTTCGTTCCTCGGGCATCTCCATCTATTCCAGTATGAACTATTATCTGGTGGAAGTGCCCGTGCTAATTATGCCCTGGGACCTGATATTTATTGGCGGTGCGGCGGTTCTCCTCTCCTTGGGAGGGGCCTGGCTTGCATCGGCACCGGTGGCGGAAATTCAACCGGCGGAGGTATTGAACATTGAGTAGCGAAGAAATAACCCTGGCAGAGCCCCTGGTGGAACTTAAGGATGTGCGGAAGATTTATCCCTCCGGCGGGGGAGAACTGGAAGTGCTCAGTAACATTAGCTTAACCATTAATCAGGGCGAGTTGGTGGCTATAACCGGTGAAAGCGGTTGTGGGAAGAGCACCCTCCTAAACCTGATAGGCGGCCTGGATAAGCCGAGCGAAGGAGAGGTGACCTCCTGCGGTTATGCTGTCTCCAGCCTTTCGGAAAAAGCCCTCACCGACTACCGAAACCAGTCATTGGGCTTTGTTTTCCAGTTCCATTTTCTTCTTAAAGACTTCAATACCCTGGAAAATGTTATGATGCCCGCCCTCATGGCAGGGGAGAAGAAACACTCCGCCGCCGACAGAGCGGCCGAGCTCCTCAAAAGGGTAGGCCTCTCCGAACGGGAAACCCACTTCCCCTCCCAGCTCTCCGGCGGGGAGCGGCAGAGAGTCGCCCTGGCCCGTTCCCTCATGAATGATCCCCTCCTCATCCTGGCAGACGAACCCACGGGAAACCTGGACGAACGTAACTCCCGCCTGGTAGAAGAGGTTCTCTTTGAACTGACCGAGGAATTCCAAAAAACCCTCCTTCTCGTGACCCACGATGCGGCCCTGGCTAAAAAAGGCCGACGCCGTCTTCATTTGACTCAGGGCGGCGTGCAGGAACTATGAAACTCAACACCGCCTCCCTCATAGCCTTTCGCTCCTTTAGACGCAGCCGCCGCAAGGACCAGTACCGCTCCCGCCCCCTTTTGGGCGCCCTTTTGGGGGTTTCCCTTAGTCTGATTCCCCTGGTGGCGGTCATTAATATCTCCGAAGGTATGATCGAAGGGATCGTGAATCGCTTCCTTGAGACCGACAGCTACCATTTGCAGATATTCAGCTACACCAGCAAAACAGAGGACGATTTCCAGGCCGAAAAAGAAGCGGTCCTGACCATCCCCGAGATTAAATACGCCTTTTTAGAGCGGAAAGGGGCGGGTATGGCCTATTCGGATACGGCCAACACCGGTGTTGCCGTCCGGGCGGTAGAACGGGATATTTGGGAGACCGACGAAGGATTCCGTCGCTACATCGAAGTACGGGACGGGGCCTTTGACCTGAGCGAAGACCGTTCCATCGTACTGGGAGAAGCCATCGCCGACAAATTGGGCGTCGTCCCCGGCGATTCGGTTAAGATTCTCACGGGAAAAGTTTTTCCCAACGGCCGTTACATTCCCCGGGTCACTCCTTTTACGGTTACCGGCATTGTCTCCAGCGGCTACCAGGACCTGGATCGGCTCTGGGTGTTCATCCCCTACGACATGGGCTGGAAAATCCTTTCCGACGAAACCTCCCAGACCCTTCTGGGGATAAAAACCATCGATCCCCACGGTAACTTGAATCAGATTATCAACCGCATAGGCACCGTCTCGGTTGGCCCCAACTGGCGGGCCTACACCTGGGAAGCGCTCAACCGTTCCGAACTAAACAGCTATCAAACCACCCGCTCTATGCTGGTGGTCATCATGGCCATGCTAGTGCTTGTAGCTGTCATTAACGTTTCCTCCTCCCTCATTATGCTGATTGTGGAGAACCGACAATCCATTGGGGTCCTCAAGTGCCTGGGCGCTTCTCCCGCAGGCATTCAGCGGGTTTACAGACTGACCGGGCTCTTCGTAGGCATCGGTGGGGCCCTTTTGGGCTGTGGGGCGGGGCTCTTGATTTCCCGCTACATCAATACCATTTTAGCTATCGTAAACGGTCTGGGCCGACTCGTCCAAAGGCTGGCCGCTCCCCTCACAGGAGGCGGGGCAGAGGAATTCTCCCTCCTTAACAAGGCCTACTATTTACAGGTTATTCCGGTGAACCTTCAGTGGGACTGGGTGATTACCGTGGGCATAGGGGCGGCTCTCCTTTCCTGGGTAACTTCCACCGTACCGGCTGCCCGGGCGGGACGAATCCGACCCTTGGATATTATCCGTAAGTTTTAACCCCATTTCCCCTTAAGAAAAATCCCCCGCCGCCGACAATTAAACTATGATCAGAGGATTATACACGGCGGCCAGCGGCATGCAGGCCCAGGAACACAGACTAGATGCCCTTTCCAACAATCTGGCCAACGTAGATTTGACCGGTTACAAGCGGGATGTTTCCGTGGAAAAGGCCTTCCCCGAAATGCTTATCCAGCGCTTTGATAACGAGAGTACCTACTCATTCAACATGGGAAGCGTGACTTCCGCCCCCGTAGTGGGCAAGCTGGGCATGGGTGTGGAATACAACGAAACCTTTACCGTTTTTGAGCAGGGTTCCCTCAAGGAAACCTCCAACCCCTTTGATCTGGCTCTGGAAGACGAAGGTTTTTTCTGTGTGGAAACCAACAACGGCGAGCGCTACACCCGGAACGGTTCCTTCGTCTTGGGCAAAGAGGGCTACCTTCTTACCAAGGACGGCTACTTCGTTCAGGGAGAAAACGGTCCCATTCAGATTAAGGAAAACAACTTTACCATCGATAAACTGGGGCGGATTTGGCAGAATGCCGATTTGGCCGACGATCCGAACCGACTGGTCTCCATGGAGGAGAACGACTGGGCCAACACGGAGCTGGTGGATACCCTCAAGATTGTCCGCTTTAACCGTCCCCGTCACCTGATGAAGCAGGGAAACTCCATGTGGGCTTCCACGGAAGTCTCCGGGGACGCGCAAATTGCCGAAGGCGACGAGAGACCCGGCTTGATTCAGGGTTTTTTGGAAGCCTCCAATGTCAACTCCGTGCGGGAAATGGTAAATATGATTGAGGTCAACCGGGCCTACGAAGCCAACCAGAAGGTGATTACCACTCACGACGGGCTTTTGGATAAACTGATTAACAGCGCGGTCCGCTACTAGGACCTATAGGAGATAGAGCGATATGATGAGATCATTATGGACAGCCGCTTCGGGAATGAACGGCCAGCAGTACAATATAGACACCATCTCCAATAACCTTTCCAACGTGAATACCACCGGTTACAAGCAGGTTCGGGCCGAGTTCGAGGACTTGATTTACATGACCTCCCGTCTGGCCGGAACACCCGCTACGGAACAGACCGTTGTTCCCGAAGGTATCCAGGTGGGACACGGTACCCGCGTGGCCGCTACCCAGCGCATTTTTGAGCAGGGTTCCCTCCAGGCCACCGCCGTTCCTTCCGACATGGCCATCACCGGAGAAGGTTTTTTCCGCGTGAAGATGCTCGACGGAAGCTGGGGGTACACCCGGGACGGTTCTTTTCAGATTGATGCTAACGGTCAGTTCGTTACTTCCAACGGTTACATGCTCCAGCCTAACCTGATTATGCCCGAAGGCTTTCAGCAGGAAACCATTTCCATTAGCCAGGACGGGCGGGTAACGGTTAACGTAAACGGCCAGCAGGATCCTGTGGATGTGGGGCAGGTAAACCTGTACCGCTTTGTAAACCCCGCCGGTCTCCAGGCGATTGGGGAGAATGTCTTTAAGATGTCCAATGCTTCCGGCGATCCCATAGGCGGTCGGCCCGGTTTTGAAGGTATGGGCAAAATTCAGCATAAATTCCTGGAAAACTCCAACGTTTCCATGGTGAAGGAAATGGTAAATATGATCGTGGCCCAGCGTGCCTACGAACTCAACTCCAAGGCTATACAGACCTCCGATTCCATGCTCCAGACCGCCAACAGCCTCAAACGATAAGGACTAAATAATGAATATTTCGGCTATCCAGAACAGCTATGACAACATTAAAGCCGCCCGGCAGATTAACTCCCTCAAATCGGGAGATAAATTAGAGGCGACCGCCCGTTACAGCGAACAGGAATTGGCCGAAATGAAAGAGGCCTGCGACGATTTTGAAGCAATCTTCATTAAAATGATGCTCGATGCCATGAAGGACACTGTTCCGGAAAGCTCCCTTATTAAAAAGAATCAGGGAGAGGAGTATTTTGAGGATATGCTATATGACGATTATGCGGAAACCATGTCAAAAACAGATAGTTTTGGCATTTCCGAAGCCATGTTTCGTCAGATGACCGCCCAAAATCGGGGCGGATTGTATTCATAACAGGGTAAAATGCTTCACCTTCCAGTCACGAAAATAGTCATTAAATAATAAAGGTGTATAAAAAAGTAGACGTTTAGAGCCTTATTATATTTTGTTAATCTATTGTTAAGGTTTTATTTCCTACTACTATTTGAATTTAGAACGTTTTGTAGTTGTTTTTGGTGTTTTGGCACACCTCTTGCATATATGTCTGTGGAGAGGTGAGAAACTATGACAAAAGAGAAGAAGAACAACAATCCCGAGTTAAAGGCTTATATGAATGATGTCGTCAGGTATCAGCTTCTAACTCCCGATGAGGAAAAGGAATTGTCCTTGAGAGTTCTTCAGGGCGATGATTTTGCCCGGCAGAAACTGATTAATTCCAATCTTAAACTGGTTATTAAAATCGCTTTTACCTATAGAAATCAGGGTATGCCGATTATGGACTTGATCCAGGAGGGGAATCTGGGTCTTATCCGTGCGGTGGAAAAGTTTGACGGTAACCGCGATGTGCGCTTCTGTACATACGCTTCCTGGTGGATTAAGCAGTCCGTAACCAGAGCTCTGGTTAACAAGAAAAGAACCATTCGTCTGCCCCACAGAAAGGAAGAGGCTATTCGAAAAATCCAGGCCATTATCGACGATTATCAGACTGAGTTTATGACAACTCCTTCCGTAACGGAAATCGCTTCGGAAACCGGTCTTGCCGAAGAAACGGTTGTAGGTCTTTTGGATATTGCCGGTCAGACTGTTTCCCTCGATTGTGAAATCAATGAAAATAACAGCACCCTTATGGATGTTATTGAAGATAGGCGATGCATTCCCGAAGAGGAACTTATCAAGAAAAGCATCATCGAAGATACGGAAAGATTTCTTTCCACCCTCAAAGACAGGGAAAAGAGCGTTATCAAATATCGTTACTCCCTGCATAACGGCGAGAAGTTTACCCTTAAGGAAGTTTCCAAGGTTATGGGAATCTCCCCCGAAACGGTTAGACAGATCGAAATCCGTGCCATCAACAAGCTGCGTGAGCAGGCCTCCGACGTAAGGACCTACTTCGTAAGCTAATCAAAAATATCTCCTTCTTTAAAACCGGGTTGGTCAAACGTAAAGGGACCAGCCCGGTTTTTTTTGTAGATGGAAGTTCGAAAGCAGAATGATGAAGGCCTATACAATACAAATGCGGTTTTCTGTATTAACTCGTTCTACTTTCCGCTCTCCGCTGTACGCTTTCGGCTTTCGGCTGTTGACCTAGGACGTGACGATTCATAGAATGGGGACAGGAGTTCCCATGATAGTTTTAGGAATAGAGACTTCCTGTGATGAGTGTTCTGTTGCTCTCGTTGAGGACGGACGGAAAATTCTCAGTAATGAAATAGCCACACAGATTGAACTGCACAAACCCTGGTATGGGGTTGTGCCGGAAATTGCCTCCCGCCTCCATGTTCAATGGATAGACGGAGTACGGGAAAAAGCGCTGGCCGATGCGGGTCTCTCCCTCTCCGATGTGGACAGTGTGGCTGTGACGGCTCGTCCCGGTTTGATGGGCTCCCTTATGGTGGGCCTCTCCTATGGCAAGGGACTGGCCTGGTCTTTGGGGATTCCCATGGTGGGGGTGAATCACGTAAAAGCCCACCTTTATGCCCCCCATCTGGAATACGATATAGAGTATCCCTATTTGGGAGTGATTGTATCCGGCGGGCACACCATGATTTGCCGGGTTGACGGTTTTGACGAAATGGAAGTTTTGGGAACCACCGTGGACGATGCCTGCGGTGAGGCTTTTGACAAGGTGGCCAAGTTCTACGATCTGGGCTATCCCGGGGGCGTGGCTATTGATAAGCTGGCCCAGTCCGGGGATGACCGGGCTTTCAATTTTCCCATTCCCAATCTGCATAAGGGGGGGCATGAGTACGATGTCTCCTATTCGGGACTCAAGACGGCCGTCATAAATCAGCTGGAACAGTTCCGGGCGGAAGGAGCCGAGGCTTCTGTGGAGAACATCGCCGCCTCCTTTCAGAAAAGAGCCATTGATATGCTTATGAAAAAGATCAAACTGGCCGTGAAAAACACCGGACTGACCCGTATTGTGGCGGGGGGAGGCGTTTCGGCTAACTCCCGATTTCGTAAGTGCCTTTCCGAGCTGCACGGTACGGAGGCCTTCTTTCCCTCCCTCTCTCTTTGCGGGGATAACGGGGCCATGATTGCCGGTTTGGGGTATCACTATTTGGAACGGGGCGACCGATCTCCCCTTAATGAGTCCACCCGGGCCCGAATTAAGGGCTACAGGAACATCTAGCAGTCTGCTAAAAATCCTTGGCAAGGCCCTTGCTCTTGTCTATAATTGGGGAATGGATAAAGAAACACTTATAGCCCCTTCTATTCTTTCCGCCGATTTTTCCCGGATGGGAGAGGGTATTGAAGAGATAAACAAGGCCGGAGCCGACTGGGTTCATATTGATGTGATGGACGGATCCTTTGTGCCTCCCATTACTTTTGGGCACAAGATGGTGAACGATATTCGTCCCTTAAGCAAGCTTCCCTTTGATGTGCATCTTATGGTGCAGGATCCGGATAGTCAGCTTGAAGCTTTCGCCAAGGCCGGAGCGGACTATCTGACAATTCACCTCGAAGCAGTCACCCATCTGCACCGTACCATTACTCGTATTCGTGACTTGGGATGTAAGCCGGGAATCTCTATTGTTCCTTCTACTCCTCTTTCACTGCTCGATGAGATTTTGCCCATGGTGGATCTTGTCCTGGTTATGACCGTAAACCCCGGTTTTGGCGGACAGAAGATGATTCCCTCCTGCCTGGAAAAGGTTAAGGCCCTTCGTCAGATACGGCAGTTTTCCGGTTGGGACTTTCTCGTTTCTATTGACGGGGGAGTTAATAGTGATACTTTGGAGCAGGTACGCGATGCCGCTCCCGATGTTATGGTGGCCGGATCGGCTTTCTTTTCCGCCCCGGATAAGGCGGAATTTGTGAGAAACTTTAAATAGGCCGATTTCTTGTGTCGATAAGGAAGGTAGAGGTCTCTTGGTTATGATAAAAAAAATCTCCCTCATATTGTTACTATTGGGATGTTCCTTCCTCCTGTTTCCCTCCGAAGGGGACGATATCTTTAGGGAAGGGCTGACTGCCTTTGAACGGGGGGAATATTTTATTGCCTACCGTCAATTTACCCGTCTGGTAGAGGAGGAGCCCTTCTATTACTACCGAGCCAACGCAGTGTTCTGGCAGGGGAAATCTCTTTATATGATGGGAGATTATGTTCAGGCCGGGGCTCTACTCGATCAATACCTGATTAACTGGCCCGACAACAGCTACTATGAGGAAGCCCTCTACCTTGTGGGAAAGAATTATTACTCCCAGGATAACTATCAATCGGCCCTGGAAGCCTTTATTCGTTTTGCCGAAGACTACAGCGGCAGCGATCGTTACTCCCACACCCTTTACTGGATGGGAGAATCCCTATACAACCTGGGGCATATAGAAGAGGCCGCCCAGCTCTACGACCGTATTATCAACGAATACCCTTTATCTTCCAAGAAAGAAGCGGCCCGATACCGTTTGGCTCTTATTGAGATTAAGACCAGGGAAGAAAAGCTTCTGGAACTGCTTAAGTGGAGCCATGAGGAATTCCTTAAGAGCGGTCAGGACGGTAGCCGGGAAAAGGCGGTCTACGAAGAAGCCCTCAAGGCTTACCAGGAACAGGTAACACTGCTTTCCGAGAGGGAGCGGTATATGAGGCACAAGAACAAGCTTCTTTTGCTTAAAGAGCGGGCCCTGGAACTTAAAAGTTTTTATCTGGAACAGAAGGAGGCTCTTCTGCCATGAAAAGATTCTTCTTATTTATACTGATTTTATTGCCCCTCTCTCTTTCGGGAATCTCTGTGGAGAAGGGGAACCTTAAGGTGGTGGCCGACGATGAAACGGGGGGCTATCTCTGTTACGCCCGTCTTTCCGATCAGTCACCCTGGTATCCCCTTTATGTGGAATCCTTTACCTCCTCCTATATTCAGCTTAAGCTAAATGATGAGAATGTATTCCCCGGAGGATCGCCCGATTATGATCTTCGTTTTGATCAGGTCCATGACAGTCTTTCCATTATTTATGAGGGAAGTGAGATTCTGCTTATCGAAAAGATCTCTTTGAGTCAGGATATTAAGGGAACCGCCTTCTTTGATATTGAAATAAGCGCCCAAAACATTGGGGACGATTCTGTGGAATTGGGCCTTAAGAAAGTTATCGATACGGCTTTTATGAGGGGAGAGACCCATTTTATTGTTAATAGCGAAGCTGTTCTGGAGGAAAAAGCCTTTGAAGGCGGGGAGATTCCTTCTGTCCTCCTATCGCCTGGTGACAGTCCCGGCGAAAGACTGTATGTCCATTCCGATCGTGAAGCTAACATGAGTCTGGATCGTCTTCTTTTAGCTAACTGGAATCGGCTTGACCGGGAAGAGTGGGACTACACGCCGGAAGAGGGGACGAATTTTAACGCCTTACCCTTTTCCATAAACGACTCGGCTCTGGGATTTTACTGGCTTCCTACGGCCCTTATACGGGGCGAAACGGTTTATACCGGTCTGGCTCTGGGGCCTTCCGATTTTACCGGAGAGGGAGAGAAAATCGAACTTCCCCAGGAAACGCAAGTCTATATTCCTGCCGACCCGGCCCTGGCCCGCCTCCATGTTGATGAGCAGCTGGCCTATTTGGAGCTGTTTTTGGCCGATCTGGAAGAACTTCTTGATAAAGAGGACGGGCTCAGTAATGAGGAGATTCTTTCCCTTGAGGAGAGACTGGAGATGTTAGAGCAGGAACGGCGGGAATATGAAAAACTACGATAAGGAACTCCGCAAGGCGGTAAACTGGATCGCCCGGAAGCAATACCCCAAGGCCATTCGCCATCTGGAGCCCAAGGTTCCCATCTATCTGGAAGACGCCGATTTTTACTATCTCCTGGGCACAGCTCTCTACCACGCAGGAGATATGGGCGGGGCCCGATTCTATTTTGAACGGGGGCTTCAAACCGACCGTACCCGCCATGATATAAAACTGATGCTGGCCATGACCCACTTAAAAAGAAAGGACTCCGCCGAGGCTGCCAAAACCTGGCTTTCCCTCCTGGAGGATGACCGGGCCAATAAGCAGGCTACCCGGGGGCTGGAAAGGCTTCGGAAAATCGACAATGAGAAGGATTTGAACGCCTTTATTGAGTCGGGAAAGCACCGCCGTCTCATGCCGCGCCCCTTTAGGCGTTCCCTTTGGCCTATCCTTTTTTCTCTCATCGGTTCTCTTCTACTTATCGCGGCCCTGACTGTGATGATTCCCAAAATCGGTATGAGCGAGAGAGAACCGAGTCGGGAAGAGTTAAAGTACATTGACCTGGATATTAAGGGTATTCCCCTAACGGACAATTCCGGTTCCTTTCACTATCTTCTCACGGTGGATGAAGTGGGTGAGAGCTACAATCGGGCCATAGAACTCTTTGACAAAGGGCGGGATAACGAGGCTCAGGTAGAGATTAATCGCATCGTTAATTCCAACGCTTCGGCGGATCTGAAAAGCCGTCTGACCGTTCTGGAAGGCTATCTGACAAAGCCCGATTATGCCGACTTTTATACGGACTATACCTTTAGCCAGGTGAATGGCGAGCCCCTGCTCTACGAAAACTGCTGGGTCCTCTGGCGGGGTAGACTGACTAATTTGACTGTGACCGACGAGCGGATCTCCTTCCTCTTTCTGGTGGGTTTTGAGAATGAGACTTTTCTGGAAGGCTCCCTGCCCGCTTTCATTGAGTACGGCGTAAAGATTGACCAGGAACTTCCTGTGGAAGTTTTGGGCCGCCTTGTGAGAGATGAGGGTGAATTGGTCCTGCAGGTGGAGACGATTCGTCATATCTTGCCCTAACGGTTCTATTCCCCTATAGGCAAAACTACTTATCTAATGTATAGTGTCTTTGGAGCGAAAATTGTCCCCGGGCCGTATTATTTGACGGTTCTTTTCTGTATAATGGGGAAAATTGGGAAAAAGCGCGCACCTAGCTTGCAGGGGGTTGTATGAAATCATCGGTTAAAGAGACGAAAACGGCGAATACGAAGGAAGAGAAAGAGAAGGCCCTGGATGCGGCCCGGCTTCAAATAGAGAAACAGTTTGGGAAAGGCTCCCTGATGAAGATGGGCGAGGCTAGGGATCTTGATATTGAGGTGATTCCTTCCGGCTCCATTGTGCTTGATGAGGCTTTGGGCGTGGGCGGTTATCCCAAGGGGCGGATTCTGGAAATATACGGTCCCGAGTCTTCCGGTAAGACGACCCTCGCTCTCCACGCTATTGCGGAGGCCCAGAAGCAGGGCGGTATTGCCGCTTTTGTGGATGCGGAACACGCTCTGGACCCGGCCTACGCAGAGAAGCTGGGGGTAAATGTGGCGGACCTGTGGGTTTCCCAGCCCGATACGGGTGAGCAGGCTCTGGAGATTGTGGAATCTCTGGTGCGCTCCGGTGCGGTGGATATTGTTGTTGTCGACTCGGTGGCGGCTTTGACACCCCAGGCGGAGATTGAGGGCGACATGGGCGATTCCCACATGGGGCTTCAGGCTCGTTTGATGAGCCAGGCTCTGCGGAAGCTCACCGGGATTATTTCCAAGTCCGGTTGTTCCCTTATTTTTATTAACCAGATCCGTATGAAAATCGGGGTGATGTTCGGGAATCCGGAGACCACCACCGGTGGTAACGCTTTGAAATTTTACGCTTCCGTGCGGCTTGATGTACGGAAAATAGAGACCATGGCCAAGGGTTCCGACGATCCTATTGGTAACCGAATCCGGGTTAAGGTGGTGAAGAACAAGGTGGCTCCTCCCTTCAAGAAGGTGGAGATGGAGATTCTCTTTGGCAAGGGAATTTCCGGTACGGCCAGTCTGCTCGATTCCGCCTTGAGTCACGACCTTATTCAGAAGAGCGGGAGCTGGTACTCCTACAAGGATGACAAAATCGGTCAGGGTAGGGAGAGCGTGAAGAAGTTCTTTGAGGAAAATCCCCAGACGGCCCAGCTGATTGAGACGGAGATTCGGAAGATTGCCTTCCCCGATAAGTCGAAGGATGCCAAGAAGGACGGAAAAGAGGCTAAGGACGCTAAAAAAGCGCCTTCCAAGTCTGAACCTGCGGCCAAGGCCTAATTTTGCAGAGGGTTTATATAGGGGCCGGTTCCAATATGGGGGATCGCCTGTCCCATCTGCGTTATGCCCGTGAGCGGCTCGGGGCGGTCCTGGAGGATTTCCGGGTGTCCCGGGTGTACGAAACGGCGCCTCGCGATTACTTTGAGCAGGATCATTTTTACAACTGCGTTTTTAGCGGTTTGCTTCCGGGGACGGCCGGCGGCGGGTCCGATGGCGCATCGGGCGGAGCGGCAGCTTTGGATGAACCGGAGCGGTTTTTGGAGCTGCTTCTGGGGATTGAGAAGGAAGCGGGGCGAGTTCGTGAGGGAGCGATTCCCAAGGGCCCCCGGGTTCTGGATTTAGATATGTTGCTCTGGGGGGACAAAACGATTCGTTCTGAGCGGCTGACTGTTCCCCATCCGGCGATGAAGGAACGGGCCTTTGTTCTTGTTCCTCTGCTTGAGTTGGATGAGGGGCTGATTGAATCGGGGACGGGGATTCTTTATGCCGATTGCCTTAAACCTTTGGAGGATCAGGAGGTCCGGCCTGTGGACTTCTCCCGGGGGATGTGGTAAATTCAGGTTTAGATGAACCCGAAAAAGTTACCCGTCTATAAGGAACGGGACAAAATCCTTAAAGCCCTGGAGTCCAACCAGGTTGTAATCGTAGAAAGTCCCACCGGGTCGGGTAAGACGACCCAGATCCCTCTTATTCTCCATGAGGCCGGTTATACCGACCGGGGTGTCATAGGTATTACCCAGCCCCGGCGTATCGCTACTCTTTCCGTTTCCGATTACATTTCCCGGCAGTTGGGCGTCCCTATTTCCGGGTTCATCGGCTATAAAATGCGTTTTGAGGATAAAACGACTCCCGAAACCCGTTTGAAGATTATGACCGACGGGACTCTGCTTCAGGAGATGAAGACCGACCCCTGGCTTAGCAAGTATTCCGTTCTAATGGTGGATGAGGCTCACGAGCGGAGCCTGAATATCGACTTTATCCTGGGACTTTTGAAGAATATTCTTAAAGAGCGTCACGAGTTCCGGGTAATCATTTCCAGTGCGACCTTGAATACGGAAGCCTTTAGCCGCTACTACTCCAACGCAGAAATTGTTTCTATCGATACGCCGGTATATCCGGTTCAGGTCTATTATGACCCTCCTTACAAAGAAAGTGACGATGAGGCTTTGGTCGAGAAGATTACCTCCATTGTGGAACGTATTGTCGGGGAAAGGCGAAAAGGGGATGTCTTGGTTTTCCTTTCCGGTGAAAAGATCATCAAGGATACCTGTGCTTCCCTGGCTTCTTCCGCTGTGAAGAGGCGGCTCCAGATTGTTCCCCTATACGGTCGCTTGGGCCGGGAGGAGCAGGAAAAAGTTTTTGACAAGACTCCCTTTGGCAAGACCAAGGTAGTGGTTTCCACCAATATTGCCGAGACCAGTGTAACCATCGACGGCATTACCACTGTTATCGATTCGGGTCTATGCAAAATGAATTTTTACAATCCCCGCACCTTTACCAGTTCCCTGGTGGAAAATCCCGTATCCCGGGCCAGCTGCAACCAGCGAAAGGGGCGGGCGGGCCGGACCCAGCCGGGAAGTTGTTACCGTCTCTATTCTCCCGGTGACTTTGATGCAAGAAATGAGTATACCCTGGAAGAAATTTACCGGACCGATCTGGCGGAGGTTGTCCTTCGCATGGCCGAATTGGGGATTGAGGACTTCTTTAAGTTTGATTTTATCTCCTCCCCCGGAGAAAAGGGGATTCGCGGTGCCATAGAAACCTTACAGCTCCTCGATGCTTTGGACGAGAATACCCGGGTGACTCCCACGGGGCAGAAAATGCTCTATTTTCCTTTAATGCCCCGTCACGCCCGTATGATTATTGAGGCGGTAATGCGCTACCCCGATGTTATTCGGGAAGTTGTGATAGCCACATCTTTTTTATCCACCAATTCCCCCTTTCTTTTACCCCAGGGAGAAGAGATGGAAGCCCGGAGGGCTCATCATACCTATGCGGACCCCAACGGAGACTTTGTTTCTTACCTGCGTTTGTTCCAGGCCTTCGAATCGTCCGGTAATAAGACCAAATTCTGTGAGAAACACTACCTGGATGAGAAGGCCATGCGGGAGATCGCCAATATTTCGGAACAGTTGGAAAGCATTGTGGGCGATACTCTGGGAGTTCCCGTATCTAGCGGAGGCTCGGTGGATGATTTTCTGTGTGCCTGTGCTCGAGGGCTGATTCAGTTTATCTGTATTAAATCGGGAAGCCGGGATTATCGCAGTCTGACCACCGATAAAATCATTATTCATCCCGGTTCGGTCATGTTCAAAGAGCACATGCCCTTTCTTATGGCCGGGGAAATTGTTCGGACAAGCCGAATGTACGCCCGGAGCGTGTCTCCCCTGCGGAAGGAGTGGCTTAAGCGGATTGATCCCAAGCTGGCCGGTCGCCTCATGGACCTTGTGGATAACAAGCCTAAGGGAAAGCGGCGGGGTGACGAAATGCGTTCCCGTGATAATAGGGAAGGGCGAAGCAAGGATAGGGATACGACGAATCAGCTCTTTGTGGGTGATACGGCTTTTCCTGTTATCCGAAATAAAAATAAGAAAAAGGCCGCTCTTTTTGAGTGGAACAAGCTCTATAAGGCCCTTTCCAGCTTAAAGGGTAAGGAGATCCCCGATTTTCAAAACATGCGCGGTATCCTGAGTCTCGATGGGATGGAAGTGATTCCCGACGGGCGTGTGAATATGATATTTACGGTGGTCAGAACACTTAATCCCAAGAGAGATACCCTTCAGGGATTTCCCGCTAAAACCTATGATATGCAGAATCCCTCTCATCAGACGGATCTGGTTTTTCAATTGAAGGACGTTCTTAAGCTGGTAATGAGCGGAAAACGGAAGAAACGTTCCGTGGGATTTTTGAGCCTCCAGACCGATGGGGAGCAGCACTACTGGTTTAAGAGTTCCCGCAGTTTCAATCAGGCCTTGAATGACTCTCTTGAGAGCCTGGAAGGTCTGGCGGACCAGCTTTCGGAAGATATGGATGAGGAAATCTGGGAAGAGGTAAATAGAAGTTACCGCCGTTTGGATAAGCTTTATACATACTAGAAATTGTAGATAGTGTGTTTGTTGTTTATTATTTGTGTGGAGGTTCCGGCTCTTCCTGCTCTCTAGGCGGGTTTTATAATAATAGGTATTAATATACTGTTGTGGAATTTTTCATTCATGATAGAATCTTTCTATAGTAAATCGTTTGTAGGTTTGTAAATAGGGGAGATTTTATGAGAGGAGTGAAAGTTTTTAGCGGATTATTAATTTTACCGGCCCTTTGCCGCGTCGGGGGCTGTGAGTTGGGGCTTTTCCAGTTTACGGGAAGTCAGGCGGCTATTTTGTCCTTTATCTATCAAGGCATAACTATGATGGCGGCGGTGGTTTTTTTATTTCATTTGCTGGGGAAAGGGTCTATGCCCGAAGACTTGGTTAAAGGGATTCATTTGGGGTATTTGTGCCTTCTCGTGCTTTTTTCTCTGGAGACGGTGCATCACAGGTTTCATTTTTTATTGTTATTCATCATGCTTGTTCTTATAGCTTTCTATTACGGTTATCTTTATCGGTCCTTAATAATTCTCTCCTTAGTAATCGTTTTGATTATGAATATTCTCTATTACAGGGAAAGGGGAGATCTGACGATGGGCTTAACAACCAGCTTCTTTATAGCCCTTTATTTTTTTGTTTTTTATCTGTCCATCAAATCCCGTGATGAAACATACAGGGCAATGCAGGAGAAGATTGAGGGGCTCAAAGAGAATATATCTCAGAAGGATAGGGATATAAAGAAGCTCGAACGTCCCCAATTTATGGAGAATCCTAATCTGACAAAGTCGGAAAAAAAATTGCTTAACACTATGCGATTGCTTAAAACCACTAATACCAAGGTATTGGCAGGTTACATGGGAAAAGCCGTTTCTACTATTGGCAATAGAATATACCTGGTGAGGCAGAAACTGGAAATGAAGAGCCGGACCGAACTGTACGCCTACGTATTACTCAGTATTCCCGAGCCCGATCCGGTTCTTTAGTATATATCCGGCTTTACAGGGGTTAATTTTTTTTATATAATATGTATTTGCATATAAAATCGCTCAAGAGGTAATTGATGAGTTCCAAGAAAGAATATACCGTTCCCCTTAGGGATATGGTTGACAGTGAACAGAATGTTTATGAGTTGACTAACGCGGCCATTAGAAGAGCTGAACAGCTTAGCCTTACAAAAATGGAAGAAATGGCCAAAAACAAGGCCAAGGTTTCTTCTGCCGCTATCAGAGAAGTTGTTACCAAAGAAGTTGGGTACAGCTACAACAAGTAAAATACCCCTCATTCTACTCTTCGGTCCCACCGCTGTGGGTAAAACCGATCTTGTTCTGGAGCTTTTTCGGGGCCGGGGAGAGATTGTGAATGTGGACTCCGTTCAGGTTTACCGTAAACTTGATATAGGGAGCGCCAAGCCCGATTCCTCCTTTCTGGAGGAGTTGCCCCACCATCTCATCGATATTAGAGATATTTCCGAAAAATTTAATGCCGCCGATTTTATCCGACTGGCTGATGAGGCTATTGTGGATATTCATAATCGTGGTCTGATCCCCGTTTTGGCGGGGGGAACGGCGTTCTACTTCAAAAACTTTTGCCTGGGCTTGAAGGAAGGTCCGCCTCCTTCCGATCCTGCGGTTAGGGGCGAATTGGAAGGTCTGGCCGTTGCCGGTGGTTTGGGGGAACTCTGGGAGGAACTTAAACATGTTGACCCTTCCTATGCGGCAAAAATCCATCCCAACGACCAGCTTCGTATTGTTCGGGCCATGGAGGTGTTCCGAATAAGCGGCCGTCCCCTCTCTTCTTTTGAACAGGGAGAGGTATTTCGTGACTGTTACGATTACTGCCTCATCGGTTTAACCCGGGATAGGGAGGAACTGTATAGACGGATTGATCTGAGAGTGGATATTATGATGAAAGAAGGCCTGGTTGATGAAATAAAAGGGCTATTGGCCGCAGGCGCAACGGAGGACGATCCGGGGCTGAATGCCATAGGTTACAAGGAATTTTTTGAGATGGGACGTCGGGGCTGTATGACCATGGCGGATACGGCTGACAGGATCCGCCGGAACAGCAGGCGTTATGCCAAGCGGCAAATGACCTTTTTTCAGAGCCTTCCCGGGGTAAGCTGGTTTCATCCGGAAAAAAAAGAGGAAATTTCCTCCCATATAGAAAATTTTCTAAGTAAACAGTAAAACAACCTATTGACCTAACTGCCCAGAATGGACATAATTATCCTCGCTGTATTTAGGTAATCAAATTAATATCATAGATAAGGAGTCTTTCAGTGCCCTGCGGAAGAAAGAGAAAAAGAAAAAAGATAGCTACTCACAAAAGAAAGAAAAAACTGAGAAAGAATAGACATAAGCACAAATAGGTTGCTTTCAGCTATCATTAATCAAGCCGGCTGCCCTAAGTGGTAAGACTGGCCACATCAAGGCGGTATTGACACAATACCGCTTTTTTTACGCCCTAACCTATGGTATAATGGGATGAATCTTGTCAGAAGGAAGTGTGAAGGAGTGGGGAAAACTCTTTTAGATAATATAGACAGTCCGGAGGATATTAAAAATCTTTCCTCCCAAGAGTTAAGCCAGCTGGCCGGAGAAATTCGGGAGCTGATTATTTCTACCACTAAAGCCAACGGAGGCCATCTGGCTTCCAATTTGGGGGCGGTAGAACTTACGCTGGCCCTTCATCGGGTCTTTGAAAGTCCTAAAGACAAGATCCTCTGGGATGTGGGGCATCAAGCTTATACTCATAAGATTCTGACGGGAAGACGGAAGGATTTTACTACTCTCCGGAAGATGGGGGGGATTTCCGGATTTCCCCGACGGGAAGAAAGCCCCCACGATATTACCGATCCCGGCCATGCCTCAACTTCCGTTTCTTCCGGTATCGGGATTAAGAAAGGCCTGGATATTAAGGGAGAAGAGGGACGGGTTGTTTCCATTATTGGGGACGGAGCTCTTACGGGAGGGCTGGCCCTGGAAGCTCTAAATTTTTCCGGTCACATTCCCAATAATCTTATCGTAATAGTGAATGACAACTCCATGTCCATAGATAAGAATGTGGGGGCCATCTCATCTTCCCTGTCCCGTATGGCTGCTGCTGGCGGGTATGTCCACTTTTCTCAAACCTTTGACAAAATTATCTATCATATCCCTCTGATTGGTAAGCCTTTCTTTCGCTTTTATAATCGCTTGAAGAAGGGTTTTAAAAGTATTTTTTACGGGGACGGCCTGTTTAACGAACTGGGTTTTAAGTACATTGGACCCATTGACGGGCATAATCTTCCACTTCTGGAAAAAATGCTCCACCGGGCGATTGAAGTGAACCGACCGGTTGTTATTCACGTTAAAACGATCAAGGGAAAGGGCTCCGATCTGGCCGAAGAGGACCCCGCTTCCTATCATGGTGTTTCCCCCAAGGTCACTCCCGGGCCTTCCGATGTTAAGAGCGGCGTAAGGCTTACTTCCGCCTTTTCCGAGGCTCTTGTGGAGGTGGGAAAGAAGAATCCCGATATTGTTGCCATAACGGCGGCCATGAAGGAAGGAACCGGTTTGGCTGCCTTTCAGGAACAAAATCCCCAGCGCTTTTTTGATGTGGGGATTGCCGAGGGGCACGGGGTAACCTTTGCCGCCGGTTTAGCCATTACCGGCCTGCGTCCTGTGGTGGCCATTTACTCCACTTTTATGCAGCGTGTGGTGGATCAGGTGATTCACGATGTGGCCATTCCCAAGCTACCGGTTATTTTTGTGCTTGACCGGGCCGGACTTATCCCCGGTGACGGTGAAACCCATCAGGGGCTATATGATATGGCCCTTTTTCGCAGTGTTCCCGGTTTGGATGTGCTGGCCCCTGTAACGGGCTGTGAGATTAAAAGGGCTCTTGAATGGGCTGAGCAGCAGGACCACCCCGTGATGATCCGCTATTCTAAAATGGCCAGTCCCGAAGAGCTTCCTCCCTACGATGAACCTTTTGAACAGGGGAAGGGGGTTTATCTTGTTAAGAGAGAAACACAGGCTCCCATTCTGTTTGTTACCCTCGGCGGTTTGGCCGATCAGGTCCTGGCCGCTTCGGAACTGCTGCGAAAGGAGTCGGTTGAAAGCGACGTGTACAACCTGCGCTTCGCCACCTCTCTGGAATCTTCCGGCATGACCGATCTTCTGGCTGACTACGACCTGGTGGTATTTCTTGAAGAAGGAGTTAAGCAGGGCGGTGCCGGGGAGTATTTGGCTTCCCTGATTTTGGAGAAAGAAATCCCTGTTAATTTTATGAACCTTTCTGTTCCCAACGGTTTTCCTCCCGCCGCGACTCGTGAGGAACTCATGGCATCCTATGGTCTGGATAGCCAGGGAATTTTTAATAGAACCCTGGATAAGTGGCAGTCCTACCGTTTCCGCAAGGTGGTGGATCAGGTGAAAAACGATTCCTGGGAAGGGAAGAAAATTTAAACTGACTGGAGCCGCCTCTTGCAGGGGCGCTTAGTCGGGGGATTAAGCTTTTCGTTTAACGTAAATGACGAGAATATCGCTTTCCTCTTTTTTTCCAAGAAATTTATTCCGCTCATCAATTAATTCTCTTACAAGATCCACCGACGCCCCTTTGTAGCCTTCAAGGACTTGGGGGAGGCTCTCTTTGGAGAAGGCCTGGCCCGTAATGGGGGCTTTTTTATTCAGGAAAGTTTCGTTGCAGATGAGAAGCCCGTCTCCGGGGAAGCAGGGGATGGAGTAGCTTTTTATCTCTCCCACCTCATGGGCTTTATCCTGAATGAGAGGGGCGCATTTGTTGAGTTTCTCGTTGATGTAGTAGAGAGGCGGATTGCCATATCCGGTATATTCCAGTTTATCCTCATTCAGTTTAAGGACTGCTCCTGTTAATTCAGTTCCATCGAAGATTTCTTTGAGGTGACCGTCAATTCGTCTGTAGAGGGAGGCCAGGGAGGGAGTCTCATTAAAGTTCTCGGTCCATTCCTTTTTTAGAAGGGCTCCATATAGGGCTCCTTCCGGTTCTTCCGGCGTGTCAAAGAGGGAAATACCCGCAATTTTACGACCGTAGGTATAGTAGAAGTCAAAGAGTTCTCTTTGGAGCGGCTTGCTTGAGGGATTAAAGAAGGTGGTCACTTCCCAAAGTCCGTCATGATGGATGACTGAGGGGAGGAGCCGGCGGCTGATTTTTCGTGCCTTGGCCGTGAGGGCTCCCAGTTCTTCTTCCCGGTCTGTGAGGAGGTCGTTAAGATCTTTTTCCTTTGTGCGGGAGTCGGATAGTTGCTCTCGCAGATGTCCCACGGGCTGCTCTGCTTTGGTTTTAGGCTGACTTGATCCTTCGGAGCGGGTAAAGAGCCGGATAAACTCCCAAAGGGACAGGAGAGGGAGGGTAAAGAGAGCAAAGGAGTTCATATTGACCGCATTGAGACTGTTACGAAGGAAGAGGGGAGCCAGAGTGGGAATAAGAAAAAGAAGGAAAGAGACAGTGGCCCCGGCGGAACCGTCTTGATGGAAGCAGAAGGCCACAATCAGTCTGACAAGAAGAAAAAGAGCGCTTATTCCCAGGGCCAGTGAGGTCCAGTCAGCTTTTCTTACCAGATTGAGAAAAGTACCCGAACCGGGCGCCAGAAGAGAGAGTAATGTGAAGCCTATGAGGTAGATGAAGAGAGCTGTTAAGGTAATAACTCCCCGGCTGTGATGGCGCGCCTTGAGAGAGAAATGGTAGTACAGATTATAGAGTAGAAGGAGGACCGGGAAGAGCAGCGTAGGGATTAGAGGGGTGTGTCCTTTTATGGTAATGAGCCCGGGAAGCTGAAGGGATAGGGAAAAGAGGGTCAGAAAAAAGGCGAAAAAACAGAAAAAGAGGCGATGGAGGCCGCCGGAGCGTATGGTGCCCACCAGGGCTATGAGAAAAAAGATGGTCCCGAACAGGGTTAAACCGTTTAGGGCCGTATTGGACAGGGGAAAAATTAGTTCAAATGCGTTTTCTATCATTTCATCCTCAATTACTTAGTCGATTCCTTCCCTTTTTATATCGACAGTTAGGCAAAAAAAATATATACTAAATCGAAATAGTTGTATCTAAGCAGCTATTCTTTTGAGTGAGGCTATGAATTTTAACGAAATAGATCTTTCAGAGAATCTGAAAAAAGCCATCGACGAGATGGGCTTTACCGAATGTACCCCCGTACAGGAAGAGACTTTAAAACTTGCAATTGAAGAAAATAAGGACGTTTTAGCTCAGTCACAGACCGGAACCGGTAAGACTGCGGCATTCCTCATCCCTATCTTCCAGCTCTTCCTGACACACGAAACCTTAAAAGGGGGCAAGGCACTTATTATTGTGCCTACCAGAGAGCTCGCGACCCAGGTAGAAAAGGAAGCGCAGAGGCTCAACACCTATCTTGACTTTAGTATTCTTGCCGTTTACGGCGGTGTGGGATATCAGAAACAGGAAGAGGCACTGGCAAAGGGAGTAGATATTGTTATCGCCACTCCCGGACGGCTTATCGACTTTAAAAAGTCCGGTAAGATAGACTTAAAGGAGATCGACTGCCTTTGTATTGACGAAGCGGACCGGCTCTTTGACATGGGATTTCTTCCCGATCTAACCTACATCCTTAAGGGCATGAAGCCTCCCAAGGAGAGACGAACCATGCTCTTTAGCGCCACATTGGGTACCCGGGTGGGTAACCTGGCCTGGGAGTTTATGAACGAGCCCGGCGAGATTGTTATTGAACCGGAAAATGTTACCATCGATCTGGTGAAGCAGGAACTGTACCATGTGGGACGGGATGAGAAAATGTCCCTCCTTTTGGGATTGATTAAGAAGCACAATCCCCAGTCGGCGGTTATTTTTACCAATACCAAGGGTATGGCTTACGAAGTATCCAAAAGACTGGAAGCGAACGGCTATAAATCGCGCTATCTCATGGGGGATCTGCCCCAGAAGAAGCGTACTGCCGTTATGGAAAGCATGAAGCGGGGAGAAATCCCTTTCCTAGTCGCTACGGACGTGGCGGCCCGAGGCCTTCATATTAACGACCTTGAAATGGTTTTTAACTATGATCTTCCCGATGAAGCGGAGAGCTATGTTCACCGTATCGGCCGAACCGGTCGTGCGGGAAAAGAGGGTCATGCTATTTCCCTGGCCTGTGAAAACTACGTATTGGGACTGCCCGCTATTGAATCCTACATTGAAATGAAAATCCCCGTCGTATGGGCGGAGGATGAAATCTTTGCAGAGGACGCCAGTGCGGGTCAGCGTTTCAGGCTGGATGATGCCCGCGGCGGACGGGGCGGACGTGATAACCGGGGCGGTAGAGATAACCGGGGCGGTAGAGATAATCGCGGCGGTAGAGATAATCGCGGCGGTCAACGCGGCGGTAACCGTGATAACCGAGGCGGCCAGAGAGGCGGTTCCGGTCGAGGCCGGTCAAACGGTCCTCAGAGACGGGACGAATCCCGGGCGGCCAGCGTTGTGGATATGGCCGTTGGGGCCGGTTCTATCGAGTCCTTTGGTAAGGAGTCGGGGGGACAGAGAAAATCCGCTTCTTCCGGCAACAGAAACCGGTCCGGTAAGGGCAAGGGACAGCAGCAGAGAAGAAGGCCCGACGACAGAAACAGAAAGAGAACCCACGATGTGGAATCCTCCATCTCCGGTGATCTTTCCGTGGAAGACCGATTGGCTTACTATCGCAAGAAATACGGTGACGACTTCAAGCCGACAGAAGAGATGCTGAAAAGCGAAAAGAGCCGTCCCGCTTCTGCTAAAAAGGGTCCCCAGAACAAGGGAAAGAAACCTTCCGGTAAAAAGCCTGCCAACAAGCAGGGAAATAAAAACGGCAAGAACCCTCAGGGACAGAAACGATCCGGCGACAACCGCAACAAAGGCGGACAGTCCAAAGGAAAGGGACAGAAGCCCTACAACAAGAACGGTTCGGGTAAAGGCAAAGCCGCCCAGAATCAAAATCAGAACAGAAAGCCTAAAGGACAGGCTCCCGTTCAGAAACCGGCCGAAAAGCCCAAGAAAAAGTCCTTTCTACAGAAAATCTTTGGCAAGTAAAATGCTGCCAAAGCGTTGTAAATGAAAGTAGATTGTGCCGTAGACTAGGCACTGAAAGGTTCTGAAACCGCAGTGTACAAATAGTACATGAGGATTTCAGGTTCTTTCGGTAACGACGGAGCCGGTGCAATATGCTTTTATTTAATGTTGAAGAAAGCGGAGAAGCGGCCCGCCGTCTCTCCGCTTTTCCTATAAGAGAAGAGAGGTTCTTCGCTGCAGCAAGTGCAAGTAGGGGAAACCTTGATATTGTTCGTTTTTAAACCGGCCCCCACCAGTTGGAGGCGGTTCGCTTCTTTTAAATCCAGGTACAGTTTATCCCCCTCCGTATGAAAAGGATCGATGGGATAGCTAAAGTGCTTTTCAAAGGCTTCCCTTACATTTTCTCCCACCCTGTAACAACATCCCCCAACGGAAGGGCCGATAAAGGCCTGAATATCTTCTGCCTGGCTCCCGAAGTTTTTTTTCATTGCCAGTACTGTTTTTTGAACAATCAGTTCAGAACTGCCCCGCCAGCCGCCGTGTACTAATCCGCCCGAACAGGTACGGGGATCAAAAAGAATGATGGGGACACAGTCGGCTACAAAAATATTCAGCATAATTCCCGGTTTATTGGTTATGAGCGCATCGGAGGCGGGGAGGGCGTCTTCATGGGAGAGTCGGCCCCGGCCTTTTGACTCTGCCGTGACGAGGGTTACCCTGTTGCCGTGGACCTGGTCGGCACAGGTGTAGGCCTCAAAGGGAATCTCAAGGCTGCGGCAAAGAGTTTTTCTGTTCTCCACAGCCTCATCGGGCTTGCCCCCTGCATGGAGGGCCAGGTTGAATCGGCCATTTTCTCCGGCATTAGTGAATCCTGCCTTTACTCCTTTGCTTAGGGGATTGTCCCAGAGAGAGTAGGGGGCGCTCATTCTTCGTCCAGTGCGGCCAGGGCGTCCCAACGTTCCCTGAGGGGAGGATGGGAGTAGTAGAAGGAGCTGTAGAGCGGGTGGGGCGTCAGGTTTGAGAGGTTCTCCTTGTTGAGTTTCATCAGTCCTTCCCTAAGTTCCTTGCTGCTTCCCATGGCATTCCGGGCGTAGGCGTCGGCTTCATATTCCTGTTTTCGGGAGATCCGCGAAAGCAGGGGGGAGAGGAAGTAGGTGAAGGGGGAGGAAAAGTACATGAGGATGATGAGGACTCCGTGGTAGGAGGGGGCGTTGAAGGAGAAGGCCTGGAAGAGGGGCGTCCAGTTCAAGGCCAGTGAGAGAAGGTAGAAAAGGGCCAGGGAGGAGAGGAAGGAGGAGGCCAGTTTCTTAAGAATATGTTTCTTTTTGTAGTGACCAATTTCATGGGCCAGGACGGCGGTCAGTTCGGCAGTGCTCAGACTCTCCACAAGGGTATCGAAAAGAACGATGCGCTTTGTGCGTCCCAGTCCGGTAAAATAGGCGTTTGAGTGTGCCGATCTTCGGCTGCCGTCCATAAGGAAGATGCCCTTGGTTTTGAATCCGCATTTTTCCGCCAGTTCATTCAGGCTGTCCTTAAGTTCACCTTCTTCCAGGGGGGTGAACTTGTTGAAGAGGGGGGCAATGAGAGAGGGGTAGATGAGGAACATGAGAAGCTGGAAGGCCGAAAGGAAGGCCCATCCGTATACCCACCAGAGTTCCCCCGTTCTGTCCATGAAAAAGAAAAGCAGTGCCAGGAGGGGGAAGCCGATGACCAGGGACAGGAGGTTTTCCTTGATCTTGTCGGTGAGCCAAAGTTTCCCGGTCATCTTGTTAAAGCCGAATTCCTCCTCTATGACAAACTGGCTGTACCCTTCAAAGGGAAGGCCCGCAAGGTCTGTAATGAGGGAAAAGAGGAAGATAAAGGCCACTCCCTGTACCAGCGGTGAGGAGAACAGCCCGGTAATGAATAGGTCCAGGGTTCCGGGAAAGCCGCTAAGAAGGATAATCAAGGTAACCGCTGAACGTACGGCAAAGCTGACAAGGCCGAATTCTTCCTTTCTTTTTGTATAAGCCCGGGCCCGGCTGTAGCGGTCTTCATCTATCCAGGGGGCGGCGAAATCGGGGACTCTATCCTTCTGTTTTAGGGCGGAATTCATATTGAGAACCGAGAGAATCCAGTGGAAGAGAAAGCGAAGGGCAAAAAAAAGAAGGTAAATTATCAAAAGGGTTTGAGCCATGGGAAATCCTTATATAAAAAATCAAAAAAAAAGGCCGTCCTGAGCGGACAGCCGTTACGATTCACATCGTGAATAAGTTTGCCTAGAGGGCAGCAATAGCTTCTTTCATTTTTCCGTTTGCAACGGCGGCCTTACACTGCTTACAAACACTGACTTTCTTTCCGTCAAAGTCCTGCTCGTAAATGGCCTTGATACCGGTTCTCTTACAGAGAGGACAGGCACCACGTCCCTTATTGGCATACTCGCTCATTCCGACGCCTCTGTGTGCTTTGGACATGAATATCTCCTTAATTCAGACGCTGGGCCTGATTTATACGAATTTACGTAGACAACAATATATAGGGAGCCCCGCTTATTGTCAAGTGTTGGAGGAGCTAATACTTGTGCCTGTGACGCTTTTTTTCTATAATGGACAGGTTCTAAATAACAGGAGTTAATTGTGGACTTTTATACATTGAATAAGGAAGAGGAGATTAAGGTTCTGAGGACCCTCTCCCAGCCCGTAGAAAATATAGATGGAAAACTGGTGGAATTCGCCGATGCCATGGTGGAGTCGATTGCTGGTAAAGGAATTGGGTTGGCCGCGCCTCAGGTAGGGCGGAATGAACGTTTCTTTGTGGTTCAGCTTTCCGAAGAGGAAAAGCCCCTTTACTTCTTTAACCCCCAGATTATAGGCACCAGCGATAAACTCTCCTCCTATGATGAGGGTTGTTTGAGTATTCCCGAAATCAACGGCAAGATTAAGCGCCCTGCCATTATAACCGTTCAGGCCTGGAACCGGCGGGGCCGTCCTTTTACCATTGAGGCGGAAGGTTTGCTGGCTACGGTTATTCAGCACGAGTACGACCACTTGAACGGTAAGCTTTTTATTGATTACCTCCCCGAGAGAAAACGGGCAAAAATTGCCAAGCACTTTGGCTTGGATATCTATCCTCAGTTAGGTGAGGAGGGCTGATGATGAGAATACTGTTTGCCGGGACACCGGATATGGCGGTTCCCTCCCTGGAAGCGTTGAACGAATGCTTTGAGGTGTGCGGTGTTTTGACCAATCCGGACAAAGCCAAGGGGCGGGGACGAAAGCTTCATCCCTCTCCGGTTAAAGCAAAGGCCCTGGAACTGGGGATTCCCGTACTCCAGCCGGAAAAGCTGAACGAAGAAGCCCGGGAGGAAATCAGCGCTCTCAAGCCGGATGTACTGGTGTGTATTGCCTATGGGAAAATCCTGCGTCAGGCTGTTCTGGATCTTTTTCCTCAGGGTGCGGTGAATCTTCATCCTTCTTTACTTCCCAAATACCGCGGAGCATCTCCCGTTTCGGAAGCGATTAAAAATGGCGACAAGGAAACGGCCGTTACTATTCAGAAAATGGCCCTTAAAATGGATTCCGGCGATATTCTTTTTCAGAAACCCTATCTCCTTGACGGAACGGAGACTACCGGAAGCTTTTTGGAAAGAGTTTCCCGAGACGGAGCCCTTTATATGGTGGAAGTTCTGACGAAAATGGAAAAGGGAGAGCTGACCGGCATTCCCCAGGATGACGAGCGAGCCACCTACTGTTCCAAAGTAAATAAGGAAGACGGTCTAATAGACTGGAACGCTCCTGCTGCAGAGATTGAAAGGCTGATTCGGGCCTATTCTCCTTCTCCGGGAGGATTTACTTTCTGGAACGATCAGATTCTCTTTGTAAGAAAGGCTTCTATTGATGATTTAAGCTGGAAGGGAGAAGGCACGCCCCATCCCGGACAGGTCCTTGGTGTAGACAAGAGACGGGGAATTCTGGTACAAACAGGAGACGGACTTATCTGTCTTGAGGAGCTTCAGCTCCAATCCCGGAAATCGCTGGACTTCAAGTCCTTTTTAAACGGGGTAAAAGATTTTCTCGATACCACTCTGGGAGAGGTTAATGGCTAAGGCATCTTTTTTTAATAACGGGGGAAACAAAAAGGCTCCCGACGATTCTCTTTTGCACAAAGAACATAACGAAACGGCCCAGGAGCAGGACTTCTTTAAGAAGGCTGTGTATATTATCCTTATTCTTTTTGGGGTAATGCTTTTTACTTTTGCCGTTACTTTTTTTGCTTCCGTCCGGGGCGGAGAGAAGACTCTCATTCCCAATGTTGTGGGCGAACAGGTGACCGATGCCCTCATTACCTTGCAGGAAAGGGAGCTTTATCCCAAAGTTTTGGTTAAATTTACCGATGATCCAAAAGAAAAGAATACCATTATAGCCCAAAGTCCCAAACCGGGAACCAGTGTAAAGGCTGGCCGCCGGGTCATTCTTACTATTAGTAAGGGAGCGGTTGTGGAAAACGTGGGAAATTACGTGGGAAGCGAACTGGATGAGGTTCGGGCCAATCTGCAGACCCTTTTTGCCACTTATAAGCCTCTTCTTCAGATTGCCGAGGTTATCTATCAGCACTCCGACGAACCGGTGGGTACTATTCTGGCTCAAGAGCCGGCTCCGGGAACGGAAGTTACCGAGCTCACCGATCTTACCTTTATTGTAAGCCGCGGTATGGACGAAGGTATGTATAAGGTGGAAAACTTCAACGGAATGGGTTATGACGAGGTCGTACAGATTCTGAGCGAGCAGAACATTCCCTTTATCTTTGATATCGATTCGGGAGCTCCCGCCCAGCGTGAGGCGGTTGTCTTTAAGCAGAATCCCCCTATTGGAGACTATGTGGAACTGGGTGTTCCCATTGAGCTGACTATTAACGGTTTGAGCAAGGTTCCCCGGGGAATGGTTTTTGGACTGTTCGAGTATCAGTTGCCGGTTTACATGATTCCCGTAACTGTTCAGTTGGAACGGCAGGTCGAAGGTCAGGAACCGGAAATCATTTTTACTACGAAATACCCGGGCGGAAGGATTTCCGTTCCCTATATGGAAGAAGAGGGAACAACTCTGGTTCTATATGTTTCCTATAAGGAGAAGACTCGAATCCTGTTGGATTCTCAAGAATAAACATCTATTATTTAGTTAATGAACTGCCTGTAAAAGGGCGGTTTTTTTTTGCTTTTTGGAGTTCCGTAGCCTATAATTTAAACCAGTATTTCCCGGAGATAGGATAATGAACTACAGGAATTTCTCCATTAGTCACAAGCTGTTTTTTTCTTTTGCGGTGGTCTTTTTTTTGGTCATGAGTCTGCTTTTTTTGGCCCTTCATTTTTTTACCAGCCGGGGGATACATAATGCCATCATCCAGGAGCTGGAAACCAGTAACAGGCTTGCCACGGAAATCATTTACAGTCAGGCAGAAGCAACTATCCGAAGCCAACTCAAAAGCCTTGTCGTTGGGGCTTTGGGGGCCATCGAGTATATAGACAAGCAGGGAGTGGTTTACGGTAAGAGCCTGGAAGAGCGTCAGAATGATGCGGAAGATTTTTTGGCTGGTATCAAGGTAGGTGAAACCGGTTATCCCTACGTCCTTAATAGTCAGGGCGTATTTCAATATCATCCCTATTATGAAACTGACGGTTCATCTCTTATGGAATATGAATTTGTCAGGAAACAGATTCGCAGCCGCAGGGGCTATATGGCCTATAGTTGGGCTAATCCGGGAGAGACTGTTAACCGGGACAAGGTCCTCTATATGGAACGCTATATGCCCTGGGACTGGATCATTACCATATCTGCTTATAGAGAAGAGTTCAACCGCATTGTTTCCCTTGAGGATTTACGTGATTCCATAGAAAAGGTAAAGATACGTGATAAGGGATATTTCTTTGTCATGGACCTGGAAGGACATCTTTTGATTCATCCTACTATGGAAGGGGTTTATTACAGGGATGTTGCCAATGAGGAAAATCTGGACTTATCTTTTTATGAAGAAATGCTTCAAACGCGAAACGGGCGGATTGAGTATGAGTGGTATGCACCGAAAGAGGAAGGGATCTTCCAGAAAATGGTAATTTATCGCTACTTACCCGAGTTGGACTGGATTGTCGCCGCTTCCATCTACCTGGACGACTATTCAGACACACGGGATATTATTAATACGTCTCTCACCCTATTTCTTATTCTTGCGGCTGTGCTCTTTCTGATAGCCAGTAAACGAATGGCCAGTCTCATTACAAGACCGTTGAAAGAGCTGATTCGTTCCTTTGATACCCCCCTTGAGGATAATCATATTAAGGATGAGATTCGCCAGGTGGCCAATCAGGTTCATTCCTATATGAATGCCCTGAATATGGAAACGAATATGAGAAAGATTACGGAGGAGAAAAACCGTATTCTGGCAGAGTTCCCCGAGGGTAATCCCTTCCCCGTCCTGAGGGTGGGGCGGAATAATCGGATTCTCTATGCTAATCCACCGGCCAGGACGCTGTTAGATGATTGGGGGACCGGACTTCACATGCTTTTGCCAGAGGAGCTTTTCCAGCAGATAAAGGAGTTTTCCGGGGAATTCGGAAGTCTTGAGTATCAGGTGGGTGAAAAGACCTATAACATTATGATGTCCTTCTATGAGGATCAGCAAGCCTACTATCTTTTAGTGGTGGATATTACCGATCACAAGAGAAGTGAAGCTCTTATGCTTATGTCGGAGAGTGTTTTTTACAATACCATGGAGGGGATTGTTATTACCGATCCGGAAGGAACTATACAGCGGGTTAATAACGCTTTTCAGGATATTACCGGTTACAGCGCAGAAGAAGCTATTGGAGAAAATCCCCGTATTTTGAAGTCCGATCGTCATGAGGATGATTTTTATAAAGAGATGTGGGAGACCTTGATAAGCAAGGGGACATGGGCCGGGGAGATCTGGAACCGCCGGAAGAATGGTGATCCCTATCCTGAATGGCTTACCATTAACAGCATTAAAGATGAAATGGGCCAGCTAATGCATTATGTGGCCCTTTTTAGGGATATTTCCGATCTGAAGAGGAGTGAAGAAGAGCTGCGTCATCAAGCCTATCACGATTCCCTTACAGGGCTTCCCAATCGTATGCTTTTTGAAGACCGCCTCTCCCGGGAGATCATACGGGCGGAACGGGAAAACAGTATCATGGCGGTTATTTTTCTGGATATGGATAACTTTAAGACAATTAACGACAGCCTGGGCCACCATGTGGGTGACTCTTTTTTGGTGAATATTGCCGACCGTCTCAAGAAAGCCTGTCGGGAGGACGATACGGTCGCCCGGTTGGGGGGGGATGAGTTTGTCATTCTCCTGCCAAATATGCAGCTGGATAGGAATATCGTACGTATTGTAAAACGACTCCAGTTCTCCCTGGGGGAATCACTTTTTTTTGATAATAATGAGATTGTGCCTTCCGCCAGTATTGGAATAACCTTTTACCCTAACGATGGTAAAAACGCCCAGCTTCTTATGAAAAATGCCGATATGGCCATGTACAAATCAAAGCAGGGAGAGAAAGGCAGCTATTCCTTTTATAATCAGAAAATGAGTAAGCGATTTTATAAGCGGATTGAGCTGGAAGGACGATTAAAGAACGCCTTGAAGAATAATGAGATTCGCATTGCCTATCAGCCTAAAGTCAGTCCCCAAACGGAACTGATTGAGGGATTTGAAGCTCTCATACGTTGGGAAAGTGCCGATTTGGGAATGATTCCCCCCACCGATTTCATTGACTTGGCCGAGGAGACGGGCTATATAATGGAATTGGGGGATTGGGTTCTGGAAAAATCGCTCTATGACTTAAGGGATTTTGAGAAGGTTGTCGGTCGGGATCTGGAGATGGCCGTGAACCTTTCGGCCCGTCAATTTAAAGACACCCATATGGTGGAACGGATAGAGCAGATTCTCGGGAGCTCCCCCGTGGACAGGAGTCATGTGAATCTGGAAATTACAGAAAATATGGCTATGGAAAACCCGGACCGGATTTTTGATATATTGGAACAGTTATACAATCTGAATGTGAAAATTTCCATAGACGATTTTGGGACGGGCTATTCCTCTTTTAGCTATCTGACCCTTTTTAAAACAAACTCCCTAAAGATTGATAAATCCTTTGTGGACGGTACGCCGGAGAATGAGAAAAAAAGCGCCGTAGTACGGAACATCATTGAACTGTCCCATATATTGGGAATGGAAGTGGTGGCCGAAGGGGTGGAAAGCAGAGAGCAGGCTGACTTTTTACGGCAGGCCGGTTGTGAGCTGATTCAGGGGTATTACTACTCCAAGCCTCTCTTTAAAAGTGAGATGATACGTTTCCTGGGAGATCGTGAAAAGAGCCTCGCCGAGAGTTAAATGGTAAACTGGCCAATTTCTTCCCGGACACTTTCTGCCGTAGCCTCCGAGGCCAGAGAAATCTGACTTAAATCTTCCATGGCGTGGGTTATTTCATTGATCCCCAGGCTGACTTCTTTTATTCCCCCCACTATGGAATGGGACATATCGCGCAGGTTTTCCATAGAGTGGTTGGCAGAGAGAGTACTCCTATCTATTTCTCCCGAGGCTGTTTGAATTTGGTTTGTAATATCCGAGAGGGAACTAACGGCTTTTGTTATTTCTCCCGTTCCCTGTGATAATTCATCCATACTCTGCGTAATTTCCCGGAAGGTATCGGTAAAGCCGGATACTTCATGTTCTACCGTTTCGAAGGATTCCTTGTTCTCTTCCGAAGCTATCCGGGCCGATTCGACAATGGTGGAGATCTGATTCAGAGTGTCGTTGATGAGGTGGGCATTATTACCCGTATCTTCCGCCAGTTTGCGTATTTCTTCGGCAACCACGGCAAAACCGCGTCCGCTTTCACCGGCATGGGCCGCTTCAATGGCGGCGTTCATGGCTAATAAATTGGTTTGGGAGGCAATATTATTAATGACATCGGTTATGTTGTGCATATTGGAGGAGAGCTCGACGATTTGGCGGATGGTGCTGTCCGTTTCAACCATATTCCCATGGGTATGTTGAATCTTTTCAATCAGAAGACCGGTTTGCCTATTCCTTTCGTCGCTCAGCTTGGCCACATTGTTGATAGAGGCGGCCATTTCTTCTACGGAAGCGGAGGATTCGTTAACCGCACTGGATTGATGGACTATTTGCTTGGAGAGGGACTTGATGCTTGAGGCAATCCGATTGACTGCGGAGACCGAATCGTCTACCACCTGGTCCTGTTGTTCCATTTGGCGGGACATATTGGACATTGTCGCATCCATCTGCGTTATAGAAGAGGTGACTTCTATGGTGGCCTGGGAGAGTTGATGGTTTATTTCCTTGTCCCTGTCGGAAAGTTCTTCTATGTTGCGAATAAGCGAGCTGAGAGTCCCGAAGCTGGAATTGAAATCATTAATCAGTTTTCCGAATTCGTTCTTTCTCCTGTATTCTGTTTTTTCATTTAGAATTCCTGCCGCCAGGTTTTCCGTGTATCGATTAATTTTAAGAAAGCCCCGGATAAGGGATTTCACAAAAGCGTAGGAAAGAGTAAGGCACAGAATAATAGCCACTAGAGAGGCGGTAAGAGACTGAACTCGGGTAAGGTGCTGATTTCGCAGAATCTCATTGAGACTAAGGAGTAATTCCTTTTCATGCTCTTCCACAAGGACCGTTAACTGCTCACTCATGGCGGCTGCATAGGGGTCGAATTCACCCATCATAACATTTCCCCCATCGGGACCTTCTTCAATATAGGTCTCTGCCATATCTCTACCTACCCGGTAGAAGTCATCCAGGCTATGGGACAGGATTATGAGTTTTTGCTGTACCTCCGGTTCTTCTTCGTGGGATTCAATGAGGTGTTCCAGTATTTTACGGGCATCGTCGTAGTAATAGACGGCTTCGTCAAAGCCGTCATCATAGCCGGGATAGGCTCGGGTGGCGGATATATCGGTGAGCCATTGTTGTATTTGGATAACATCCTTTTCCAGGCTAAGAAAATCCAGTGTGTGAGGCAGAATTTCTTTTGATACATCACTTACGTGACTTTCTGTAAGGCGGCTTTTGGCAATTGTTAATACTGACAGGCAAATTATAATAAGTAGGATGGTGGCAAAACCAACAATAAGAGCGTTTTTGAGGGATATATTCACTTTAAGACTCCCATACGGATTGAACTTTAATTTCAATTAAAAGTGATTTCTCTCTGAAAATCAAATAATGGGGGAAACGTTTCAGATTCTTCAGCTGAGGTATAATGGCGGTCTAAGCTTCAAGAAAACGGGCCAGGGTTTCCTGGAGAATTGTCATGGTGTAGGGCTTGGCAATGACTCCGGCCAAGCCGTTTTTTTCATGATCCGCCATAAGTTGTTCATCCGCATAGCCGCTTGAGATTACTATTTTTGCCTCTTTGTCGAAGTTCAGAATATGGCGGGCTGTCTCTTTACCTCCGATTCCGCCGGGGATGGTCAAGTCCAGGATTACCAGGTCGAATTTCTCTCCTTTCTCATAGGCGTGCTTGTAAAGTTCCATTGCTTTTTTTCCTTCGGCACAGGTTTCAACCGTATAGGAGAATTGGTTTAGCATTTTTTCAAGAGTTTTCCGGATTATTGCTTCGTCATCCATCACCAGGATTTTTGCCTCCCCGAAGTGAGAGGCTTGGGGAAGGGGTGAGGGGGCTCGAGAATCCGGCTTATCCTTACTCAGGGCGGGAAGATAAAGGATAAAGGTGGTGCCCTTTCCCAGACGGGATTTTACACTAATATGACCTCCGTGGCGGCGTACTATAGAATAGGTGGTGGCCAGTCCCAGGCCGGAGCCGGTCTCTTTGGTGGTGAAGTAGGGATCAAAAATACGTTCCAGGTGTTCCGGGGAGATACCGCTCCCTTCATCGCTAAGGGATATCTTGATGTAGTTCCCCCCGTCCAGTTCGGGGATTTGCCCTCCCGACAGCTTTTGATTCTCCAGGGTTAAGCTAATATGCCCTCCTTGAGGCATGGCGTGGAGGGCGTTGATGGTAAGGTTGCCAAATACCTGCTGCATCTGGCCCTGATCTACATGGGCAAGCCACAGATTTTCGGGCAGGGTCATTTGCAGTTTCACGTTGCTGCCGGAAAGATTGAAGTTCACCACTTTACTGATTAAGTCCCCCAGGCTGAGTGATTGTTTGATAGGAGCTCCTCCCTTGGCAAAGGTAAGTAGCTGGTTGGTTAGCCGTGTGGCCGTATCCATAGATTCCTCTGCGGCATCGATAAAAGGATAGGAGGGATGATTCGGGTCAAGTTCACTTTTTGCCAGGGAAACATTACCGTAGAGACCGGTAAGAATGTTGTTGAAGTCATGGGCCAGTCCTCCCGCCAGGGTACCCAGGGTTTTAAGCTTGTCCAGGGTTAGTCTTTCCTCTTCCAGACGCTTTCTATCGGTGACGTCGACAAATAGGGATAGGAGGCTGTCCCCCAGGGGAATCCCGTAATTTTCGGCATTTTTCAGTGATCCGTCCCGACAGGTAATGGTGGTATCAAAGGGGCCAAAATAGCTTCCTTCCGCCCGGGCTTCTTTAAGGGCTTCTCCCCATATCAGCAGTCCTCTTTCCCGGACTTTGTCATCGGGATAGGCCCGGTTCCACCACTGGTCAATGGAGCTTACTTCCTCCTCGCTGTAGCCAAACAGTTCAGTAAAAGAGTTGTTCCGGAAAGCGACTTTATTCTCTTCATTGGTTAGTACTACGGCAATGGGCAGACTTTGGAGGATATTGCGGAGGTCTTCTTCCGCTTTTTTTCGTTTCGTAATGTCCCGGACTTCGGTAACCCTTATGTCCCGGCCTTTGTAGTTGATCTCCTTTGTCCGGAGAACCAGGGGGTATTTTGTTCCGTCCTTGCGGAGCCCGATTGTTTCATAGCCCTCTTCATGATGGTTTTCTATGTAGTGCAAGACAATTTCCCGTGACTTGGGAATAAGAAGGTTCAGGCCGTTCATTCCAATCAGTTCTTCCGGTGAGTAGCCGGTTATTTGCGTAAGGCTTTCGTTGCAGTCCAGGATTATTCCCTTTTCATGAAGCATAACTCCTCCAAAGGTGGCTTCATGAAGAGCTTTGTACCTGTCCTTTTCATCTTGCATACTCTTCTGGGCCTCAATCTTTTCCCGGAGCAAGTGGTTGGCGCTTGCTGCCATTTGATAGAGTTCTTCAAAACGGAGTTCGCTCGGTCCTATCTCTTTATCCTCGTGGGCGGCCTTGTCGAAGTAGGAGCTGAATTGGGACAAGTCTTTAAGTATCCAGTTTGTGATGAGTCGGAAAGAGAGAATAATAGAGACCATAACGATGAGGGTAAGAAAGACCGTATTCCTCAGATCTTCGTAGAGTTCCTTGTTTAACTGATTCTCCAGTTCTTTAATTCCCTCGTCTATATCATCTAAGTAGACTCCCGTTCCAATAAGCCACTCCCAGTCGGGAATGCCTCGGGCATAAACAATTTTTGGGCGTTCTTCACCCGTATCCGGCTTGGGCCACCAAAATTCGGTAAAGCCCCCTTCCGGCTGTTTGGCCAGGGCGATTAAGGCTTGACTTGTTTTGGTTCCGCGGCTGTCCTCCGTTTCCCATAAATCCGTTCCGACCAGTTCAGGTTGGGAGCCGTGGGCCAGGTTGATTCCCTCCCAGGTACCTACAAAGAAGTAGCCGTTATTGTGTTTGCCATAGCGGTTGGCGCCTATCTGTTTTAGCAACTCTTTCTTAAGGCGGGCTTCCCGATTATTGAGGGAGAGGCCGGTTCCTATGATCCAGTCAAAGGGTTCGAACGGTTCGGAGTAGGTGAGGGAATCGTCATCTTTTATTTTTTCTCCATTGAGAAGGCTTATTCCGTCATTCTGACGGTAGATAAAATAGTAGGCCCCGTTCTCTTCAATATTCAGAGGGCTTAAGGCCTGGAGTATCATTTCCCGGACGGCGGCGGGAGAGGCCTGCCAGTTCTGATTATAAATGTTCCAGGCTGTTCTCAGCGCTTCCCTAGTTCTGTTCCGGGCGGTGAGCTGTGTCTCTTCTTCCAGAAGGGAACGTTTGTAGTCAATGGTACGGAGAACCGCTTCCATTTCGCTTTTGGTTAACTCCTTTTGTTGTTCCACGTAATTTTGATGCATCTCCTCGGCGCGGACGTTAAAACTTGACCGGTTACTGTTTATTTGGAGAGCCAGAAAGATCAAAGTCATAAAAATAAGGGAGGCGAGAAAGAAAGTTTGTATCGTTGTAACCAGTCGGTTATGTCGAGATCTCACGATATTAATAGTAAGTTATGGGGCGGAAACAGTCAAATCTACGGCTTGTAATAGACCGCCAGGAGAGAGGACATAACCTTTGTGAGGCTAAGAGCCTGGTCAAAGTCGGCGTGGCTTTTCTTTTGTCCCAGAATCTCATAGACAAGGGCTTGCTCATAGGGCATGGCAATATGTTCGGGTTTTTCGAATTGGTAGGTTTTTTCCTTGCCGTCAAGGATGAGGCGAAACTCTTTTACCGACATGCCGTCATAGACAATTCGTCCCTTTTCACCAATAATCTGCACCTCATTCTCCTGCTTGTCCGCCACGAAACACCAGTTCCCTGCTCCGCAAAGGCCGCTTTTGAAGCGAAACACAGCGCTGATGGTATCGTCCGCTCCATAGTAGCCTCCCAGATTTTGAACATGACCTTCCATCGATTCAAACTCGCCGAAGAAGAGGGCCAGACAGTCCAGTACATGGACGGCCATATCAAGGAACTTGCCGCCTCCGGATATCTCCGGTTTAACCCGCCAGGGCTGTGTCTTTTTATCTGTCTCTACAGGTTTGACCGGTTCTGTGTGGGTGATGTTTATGTAACGGATCGGGCCGATGGTTCCCCGGTCCAGGAGTTCTTTTATTTTGAGGAATTTTTCCAGTCCCCTGCGGTAGAAGGCCACGTAAACGGGAATTCCCAGTTCCTTTGAAAGGGATTGAATTTCCCGGGCCTCTTCGTAGCTGGGGGTAAGGGGCTTTTCGATGTAGGGAATTTTGCCTGCTTTTAAAGTCATGAGGGCGTAATCCCGGTGGCTGTTGGGAGGTGTGGCAATGTAAACTACGTCAATTTCCCCGTCCGCCAACAGCTCTTCCGCCGATTCATAGACCCGGTCCACCCCATGACGGCGGGCGTAGTCCCGGGCTCGTTCACCGGTTCTGTTGTAAACGGCCAGGAGTCGGGAGTGTTCCGCCTTGTAGAGACCGGGGCCGCTTTTCACTTCCGTTACATCCCCGCAACCGATGATTCCCCAATTTACAGTCTTCATAGCCCCTCCCTCTCTTCCAGGGGGCGATACCCCTGAATCATATGCCTCTTTTTTCCAAAACCCTTCTTTCTTTTAATAAAAAAACCGGCCCCGCGCAAGGCTCTTTTTACTATTCCTGCGGAAGTAAAGCTGGCCAGGGTTCCTTCCAGGGCTGTTCGGGCAAAGACGGCTTCCATGATTTCCGGGGCCCATATGTCGGGATTTTTCTCGGGGCTGTGGCCGTCGAGGAACCAGGCATTAACACAGGGTTTCCCCTGTTCTTTCGCCCAATCCTTTCCGTCGCCAAAGTAGAGTTCAAAGTGCACTTCTGCTCCGGGAAAGGACCAATCGGCCCGGTTCCAGCCGGGGGTAAGTTTTTCATAAAAGGCGGTCCAGTACTTTTCATAGAGGGGCATAAGATCTTTCAGACGGTTCCGGAAAGGGGCTAAAAGGGCGGTAATTCTCTCTCCTGTAAGAGGGTATTTTTCCAGGCAGAGGTAGGTGAGTCGGAGAGGTTTTTTCCTTTCTCTTCCGACCTGGTTCAAAAGGGTGAGGAAATTCAGCCCCGTACCAAATCCGGTTTCCCCCACGGTTATTTGTTCCAGGTCGGGGAGTCTTTCCGTTAAATTGTTCCCCTCTATGAACACGTAAAGCGATTCATCCATCCCGTCACTTTCGGAAAAATAGAGGTCGTCGTAATGGGGATTGAGGTTTTGGTCTTCCCTATTCATCGGCCCTGTAGAAACGGGGCGGGGCCTTGATTGCCTCGTTATACTCTTCCTGTGTGATTCTCTCCCGTTTGACCATGATGTCAAAATAATACTTCATATTCAGGAACCATTTCCTGTCGATCTCTCCCGATTCATAAATCTCGTAGTAGGAGTTGGGTGCAGGAAGTATGCTGGTGAGATAGACCGCTTCGCCCAGGGTTATCTCCAAGGGGTCTTTACCAAAAAAGTGGCGTGAAGCCTGGTCTATGCCGTAGATTCCCGGACCGAACTCGGCAATATTCAGGTAGATTTCAAAGGTTCTGTCCTTGACCACGGACACTTCCATCTCCGTAAGGAATACGAGGAAGGCCTCCTGAAGCTTTCGCACCACCGTCTGCTGCTGTGTGAGGAAGAGGTTTTTGATGAGCTGCATCGTAATGGTGCTGGCCCCCAGCTGAACTTCGCCGGTGGTGAAATTCTTTAAGAGGGCCTGACGGAAGGTAAGCCAGTTAATGCCGTTGTGGAAAAAGAAATCCCCGTCTTCGCCGGTAAGGACCGCTTTGGGAATGTAGAGGGACATTTCGTCGAGCCGGGTGTAGCGGTAATCCTCCAGAGCGGGAATGGCATCTTTGTTCTCTCCCGGGATAATCTCCGGGGCAGGGGAGCTGTGAACTTTCGCCCAGTTTCGCCAATAGCGGGTCTGTCCTACGGTATGTTCAGAAACGGCGGTCATCCACTCCATGGATGCGAATTCCCGGGCATCGATGGGGAGGTAGCGTAGTCCGTCCGGTGTATCCAGGTAGTAGGGAAAGGTTTCATTCAGGCCATAAACATTGACCCCTTCGGGAATACGGGTTACATCAAAATCGGTAAGGACAGGGGTACTTTCCCATTCGGCGGCTTCCGGATTTTCCAGAGGGATAGACACAGAGCTTTCCCAGGCAAATTCCCCCTGAGCCTCAAGACCTTCCAGTTTTCCCAGAATAGCGGTCGGCAGGGAGTCTATTATGTGCTGAACCTTAACGGTGGGGAGGCTGATTTGGCTCTTCAAAACCCTTTGGTCTTCCCCTGTCTGGTAAGACAAGTCTCCCGAAAGAGCGACTTGTCCCAGTTGCCACTCCATATTTTCCAGGAATAACTGCTTCAGTTGTCCGTCGTTTTGGGCGAAGGAAAGTTCTGTTTTAAGTGAGACATCTTCCCATTCCACCTTTTCCCGGGCCAGGAGGGGGAAGTCCATGGTTCCCTTTGCCATCTCCAAAGAGAGTTGGATACCTTCTTCCGGTTGAAAGGGCAGGTCAAAGGAGCATTCCACTCCATAATCCAGGTCTTCCAGGGAGAAGGGGAGCCCTTCCGATCCCAAAGCCGCCCATAGGCCTTCGGAGAGACAAGTCAGTTTTAGCTCTTCCCCTTCTCCGGCCTCAAAGGTGAGCTGAGTCAGCGTGTCCGGAGTATTAATGGTGAGGCGGGGTGAGGTGCCGGAGGTAAAATCTCCCCGGAAGGTCAGATTTCCCGGTGTGAATCCTTCCGGTAAAAGGAGTTGGCCTCCTTCCCAGGAAATATCTTTTAGATGGGCGTACCGTCCCTCCTGAAGAAGGGGGATGGGACTCATTTCGCCGGGGGAGAGAGAGAAGCGGACCTTCATCTTTTCTATGGTGACGCGGTTCCCTCGGGCTTCGGCTTCCACATTACGGATAATAAGGGCGGAAGGAAGGCGCCATGTGAGGTTTTTTGCCTTAAGAGTAAGGCCGTACTCTTCACTTTGTGTCTGAAGTGCTCTCCAGTGGCGGGGAATGAGGCTGAACTGTACGTAGAGGTACAGAATGACGATAAGCAGGGGGAAAATTATTATAGGTATAAGGGTTTTTCTTTTCATATTTATCGGGGCGATTATAAAAGAAATCGACCGATATGGAAACAGCTTTTTACTGGTAAAATGGGAAAAACAGGGTCATAGTAGTACTAAAGGGGAGGAACCGTGCTTTATCCGAAATTAACAAGGAAAAGAAATCTCATTAGAAGGATTCTGAACGGGATGAATCACTACTCGAGACAATCTCCACTGAAAGCTCTGATAAATGAAATAGAGAGCCTATTTTCCATCCCCGGACTACTGGATATGTTAGTATAAAAAAAACGGTTGAGTCCCTTTACAAAAAGGGTTTTGTGGTTTATTTTTTTGTAAATTGATATTTAGGAGAGGTAATGAAGAAGAAAGAGCTCGAAGAGATTTATGAAGTAAGAGATATAAGGTTTAAAGAGATATTTACAAGGGTGAATTCTTTTTTTTCTACTGAGAAAAGTTCTTTGGTCAAGCTTTTTATCCCCTTTTGTATTCTTACGGTACTTTCTACCTACTTGGGACAGGCTCAGGGAAGAATGGCGAGGGGGATGGGCCTTATTCTTATGATAATCAGCCAGTTTGTGAGTCTTTTTATTACGGCTTTCTTTCTCCTTTCCCTTGATGACTTGCAGGGGCCATTTGTTTCAAAGGATAAAATATCCAGGACCTTTGCCAAAATATGGTCCCAGTTTGTGACTTTATTGGCTATGATGGTAAAAATGTTCCCTTTTATACTGGTAATTGTTGCTGCAGCCGGGGGAATTTCTATGTTAACAGGGAGTCTTTACTATAATAGCGTAACAACTATTATTTCTGTGATTGCTATAATCGCTATTTTTGTATTTGTCGTACGGTATTTTCTTTCCGCTGCGATTTCTGTACTTAGCGAACATGAGGGATTTTCTGCGGTGAATCTAAGCCTTTTAATTGTAGATAAGAACTACGGCCAGATTTTGTTCCTTCTTGGGGCGTTTATGGCGGTATTCATAGGCTATGGGCTCCTTATCTCCTTAGGAGCATTCAATATGGTTATCATCTATATTCTGCCCATTTTAATAACGCCTATAAGTTTTTATTTTATGATGGTTCAGTATTTTCTTGTTAAGGACAGTTTTGCCAAGAAGGCCGAACCTATTGTGGAAGAAGCCTAAAATAAAAGGCCGATCCCGGAGAAAGGATCGGCCCTGTTTATTTATAAGTATTGGTCCGGATCAACCTCTAGATCATTGCCGGTAAAATATCTCTCTGCGTTGTTGTAGGAGATATCTTCCACCACCTTGCCCAGGAATTCCCTGTCATTGGGATACTCTCCCTCTTCTACCCATTCACCTATGAGCTGGCAGAGTATTCGTCTAAAGTACTCGTGCCGGGCAAAGGAGAGGTAGCTTCGCGAATCGGTGAGCATACCTATGAAGGTGGAAAGTACGCCCAGGTTGGCCAGGTCGGTCAGCTGCTGTCTCATTCCGTCTTTATGGTCGTTGAACCACCAGGCCGAACCGAACTGCATCTTGCCGCGCAGCTCCTCCTGGAAGTTCCCGATCATGGTTCCCAGTACGAAGTTGTCCTTGGGATTCAGGGTGTAGAGAACCGTTTTGGGAAGGTTGTTCCCGTCGTTCATTCGGCTTAAGATTCGGCTTAGGTTTTCCGCCAGCTGATGGTCATTAATCGAATCAAAACCGGCGTCCTTCCCTACGGTGGCAAACTTCTTTTGGTTGTTATTCCGCATAGTTCCCATATGAAACTGCATGACCCAGTTCTTTTCTTTGTAGGACTGGGCTAACTCTACGTATAGAGCGGTTTTGTATTTATCGATTTCCGCTTTAGCGAGGATTTCGCCTTTCAGTCCCCGGGCGAAGATCTGCTCAATCTCAACGGCTTCGGCCGGTTCATAGGGGACGTAGTCCATACCGTGGTCGGCACTGACACAGCCCCGGGAGGCGAAGAAGTCGATTCTGGCCCGCAAGGCTTTAATGAGGTCCGCGAAGCTCGCGATTTTGTGGGTTACAGCTTCCAGAGATTTAATCCAGCCGGTAAAGGTCTCCTTGTCGATGGCCAGTCCCACATCGGGCCGGAAGGTGGGTATCACCTTTACTTCAATCGAATCGTCCTCTTTAATCAGTTTATGATATTCAAGATCGTCTATAGGATCGTCTGTGGTGCCGATGAGGGCCACATTGGATTGGCTAATAATTTTGCGAACGGTCAAACCTTCCTGGGTTAGTACCCGATTACACTGGTCCAGGCACTTTCGAATGTTGTTAGCTCCCAAAGGCTCATTAAAACCAAAGTACTTCTTGAGTTCCATATGAGTCCAGTGGTAAAGGGGGCTCCCAATACAGTTTTGTACCGTTAAAGCATAGGCGGCAAACCGTTTGTCCTTTGATTCATCGCCGGTCACAAGAGATTCGTCAAAGCCCATGGTACGCATGGCCCGCCACTTGTAGTGGTCAAACTGGAGCCAGGCGTCGCTAATATGCTTATAGGCCAGATCTTTGTAAATCTCCTCAGCCGAAAGGTGGGAGTGGTAATCGAAGATAGGCATGAGAGCGGCGTGGTTGTGGTATAAATCCCGGGCCGTATCCGTGTTTAGTAAAAAGTCGTCATCATTAAAATTACGCAAAAAAATCTCCTGTGCTCAGGGTAGACATCCCCTTTGAGTCTTTTTAGAATATTTTGTCCTTAATTAAAGAACTAGCGTCCGTCCAAAGTGAATTTTGCCTATTGTAGGTCAGGAAAATAATTCCTTCAAGCCACTCCTTGAATATTCCTACTCTATAAGGTATCAATAGGGCAGGAGTTGATACGCTGATTTGAGTAGATCCCATAGGACTTATCTATTACCTATACTGATCTCTTTATTAATTCATACTTTCCTTTTCTCTCTGCTGATTTTCTTTAAGCGGGACTCAGGCTGGAAAGGGGAGGAGATGAATAGTTTGACTGTGACTCTTTCTTATGAGCCCCTGGTCCATTCTGAGTCTAGGGGTGAGGAAGGGGCGATTGCTTCTCATCCTTCTCCTGCCCTCCCCAAAGTGGTTGAGTCAGTTTCTGCAGAGTCTTTTGAAGAGGAATCACCCTATGAGTCGAGTTCCGATTCTATCGTTCCCGAAGAGTCTATTGATACGGTGAAAATGGCCGAAGCGGTTTCCCCTGAAGACTCTCAATCCAAACAAAGCACATCTTCTTGGGATAACTCAGGGGAGGGGGCTTCTGCTCTGTCTGAAACGGCAGCCTTTCCCGGCGTGTCTTTGGACAATTTGAATTTGTCAAACGCCCGTGTGCCCCTCCCTTCCTATCCGGTCCAGGCGAAAAAGATGGAGTGGGAGGGAGATGTTACGGTCTCTTTTGTCATTAATGAAAAGGGCCGGGTTGAGTCGTTCGTGATAGAGGAGAGTTCCGGCTACGAATTGCTTGACCAGGCCGTGGCCGATATGGTGATGAAGGGGTGGCGCTTTCCCCGGCGGGAGGCGCCTTTACAGGTCTGGAAGACCTTTTCCTTTAAGTTGATTTAGTAGGGCCTCAATAGCTTAAGTAGACCGATGCTCCCGGGCCGTCTCCTATGGTCAGTTCATCTTCCAGTTCATAGCTGGAGCTGCTGCCGCTTCCGCTTACACTTAAAATGTCCAATTCGTCATTACTGTAGTCGGAAAGGTAGAGGTAGTTCTCTGCGTAAAGGACATGGGGATAGTAGTCGCTGGTGGTGTCGTCCGCTTCGACAATGGGATCGTCCGAGCCGCGGAGGACTTCTTCCGAGCCGGCGCTGTAGCTGTAGGAGAGGAGGTAGCCCACGCCTGTGAGGTACATTATTTCGTTTGATTCGTCCATGGAATAGCGGAAGCCCACCGGGGAGCCGCCGACCTCCAGGACCTTTTCACCACTGGGGCTGGAGGGATCGCTCAGGTCCATAATCAGGATAACCCCGTCGTCTGCGTTGGTTCCGGGAATCTCGTCGCCCTCTTCGTATTCCACGCCCATCTCTTCCAGGGTGGGGATGTACATGCTGCCGGTGTAGTAGAGGGTGTCCCCCCCGTTCCGGCCGGTGCAGATTATGTGGAGTTTGTCTCCCAGGACGAAGAGGGATTGGGGGTTGAGGCCGTCCCCGGGGAAGTAGGCGTCCCCTCCCAGGGCTTCGTACTCCTCCTGCAGGTTAATTTCCGAAACAAGGGTAGCCGTTTCGTAGGCGGAATCCATCTCGAAGATGCTCAGGGTGCCTTCCCGGAAATAGCCCGAGGCCTGAACCTTACCGCCGTCGTATTCGATGATGTCCCCGTTTAAATCGGTGAGGTAAATGGAGGAGTCGTAGCGTACATTGCCGGCGTAGAGGTAGGAGCCATAGCTTGCCAGGCCGGTTGTCCCTCGCTTTTTGTTATCTCCTAAGGCGTTAGTAGTTGTAGGGGTTGTTGTTGTTTCTGGATTTCCGTTGTAATCAATGTCGAGTTCTTCGAAGGAAGAAATAAAATCGGATGATTCTGGATCATCCATTGCTTCAAGGTCTACTAACACAATCTCATCGTCGGTGTAACCGGATACTCCAATCATGGAATCACTCCCTACTGGACTTATGATCATGGGCCAAAAGCCAGTTTCATCTGGATTCAGATAAATCCGTCCTTCATAATCCATGGTGCTCCCATCGTACTTCTCCACCGAGTTCTGCCCGGAGCAGATAACATAGAGATTATCTTCCCAAAGATATACATCATTGGGATTTGCGGAATTGCTCCCGTCGGTCCCAATCAGCTTGATATCCTGATAAACCGTCCCGTCCGACGGGGCATAGGCGCTAAAGGTTTCCGCCTCTCCGTTAAGGACAAGCAAGGAGGCGGCATAGTTTTGATTCAGGTAGGAGTCCAGTTCGTCATCCAGGTCTACTTCTTCCGTACAGGCTGCCAGGAGCGCCAGGAAAGTCAGTAGGGGGCCTATTTTTTTTAGATAATTCAAAATCGGTATCCTCCGGTCAGGCTCCACTCCCGGCCGGGGATGGGGTAGCCCAGTTTATCGATGTATTCTTCGTCGCCCAGGTTCAAAAGGGAGGCGGAGAGGTAAAAATCCTTGGGCAAGCTGATTTTTACCGCAGCGTCAAAAAGCAGAACCGGGTCCAGGTATTTGGTATTGGCCGCGTTGGTGTAGCGCTGGCCGATGTAGCGGGTGGAGAGGCTGACGCTGTGGCCGTCCCGGATGTAGGCCGCGCTGCCCGATCCGCTGTGTTTGGGGCGGTAGGCGAGCTGATTGCCCTTGTTTATTGAGCCGTCAGTCATGATTTGAGCGCTTAGCCAGCTATAGCTTCCGCTCATGTTAATCATGTTTTTTCCCGTTTCATCCAGGGAAATGAGCCACTCAAGGGAGTTTTCCAGGCCCCGGCTCTCCACTTCGGCCACATTGGAGGGGCTCCAGGTGCCGTCTGCCGAGGGAAGCCACTGGATGAGGTTCTCCGTATAGCTTTCAAAGTAGATCAGAGACAACTCCAGCCCTTTGGCGGGGCGGTAGGTAAGACCTGAGTCCCAGTTAAAGCTTTCTTCCGGGAGGAGGTCCGCGTTTCCCGTGGCGTAGGAACCGCTGCTCCAAAAAAGGTCGTCGAAGCCGGGGCTGTTGTAGGCGGTGCCCAGATTGCCTTTAAAGCTGATTTTGTCGGTGCGGGGCAGGGGGGCGGCCAGAGTGAGGGACCAGGAGGCTTTATTGTCGCCGCTGCTATCGTAGCCCACGTACTCGCTTTCCCACCAGTCCCAGCGGACCGCCGGGGTGAGGGTTATCTCTTTCCAGGCGGCGGCGACCCTTCCGTAGACCGAGCCGCCGGTCTGTTCCGCTTCCCCCGGGAGGGAGGTGCCGTTGCTGCTGGACAGGCTGGTCGATTCCAGTTCTTCCCGGTAGAGTTGTGCTCCTATGAGGGGGGTCCATTCCCAGCCGTCCCGGGCGAAGAGACGGCTCAGGTCCAGGCGGATGCTGTGGGAGGCGTTTTCGCTCTCCTCGTCGGTGGAGGAGTCGGGATCTTCGTAACGGGAGTATTGGTTGAGGTAGGCGTACTCCCCGTCGGCATGGAGGCCGGCGTAGCCGGAGTAGCGGTATCGCCCGGAGAGGCCGAAGCGGGTCTCTTCCAGACGGGCGTCGGGGGTAAGGTACTCCATAAGGCCCGGTGTGCCCCGTTCCCCTTCGTACCAGTTGCTGTTAAGCGAGAGAATGTGGCGGCCGTCACCGGTGGCGTCCCATTCCAGATTGCCCCCGATGTTGTCCGCCCAGCCGTCGCTGTTGGTGCGGACGCTGTCCCCGGTGGAGGAGCTGTACTCGTAGTCCCCTTCGGTTTGGCGGTATTCCCCGGAGAGTCCGCCGGTGAGGGTCCCCAAATAGTTAAGGGGGAGATTGACTGAGCCTCCGGCGGTGTAGGTCTCGTAGGAGCCGACCTTAGCGTAGACTTCTCCCTCTGTGTAGGGAACCTCGTCTTTTTTTGTTATCAGGTTAATGACACCCCCGAAGGCGCCGTCCCCGTAGACTGCGCTGTTTCCCCCGCGAATGACCTGAATCTCCTCTATTCCGTTGAGGGAGAGGCTGTTCAGGTTGACCGAATCTCCCTGGCCGTTGTTCAGGGGAACCCCGTCTACCAGGACCAGGATCTGTTCGCCCCCGGCGCCGCGGATAGTGACGCTGCTGTTATCCAGGGTGGTTCCCGTTTTGGTGACGGTGACCCCGGGGCTCAGGTCCACCGCTTCCGATACGGTACGGGCGCCCTTCCGTTCCCACTCTTCGGCGCTAAGAAGTGTTGTCTGGCCGGGGCTAGTGTCCGCTTCTTCTCGCTCGGCGGTGATGAGGAGGGTGTCGTTGGCGTTAAGGGGCAGGCAAAAGAGGAGGAGAAGCGGGGCGAGTTTGAACTGTTTTGCCAGCCGATGCGTGACGGATTGGAGCGGCGCGAAGCGGTCTTGGCGGGATTTATCCCGACAAGACGGAACCCGCGCAAAGCCGGGCCCCGGGCGGAGACCGGGGACACGCCCAAGTGTGGCTCTAGATATCATTCGGCCAGTTCCGTGTTGATTCCCATGGCGGCCATGAGATTGGCGCCCAGGCTCCAGGTGGGGAACGCGTCCTGTCCGTCCAGAATAGTGTAGTCGTCCACGATTTTGAGGTAGCTCATTCGGCCGTCCGAGGGCCAGGCGCTGCCGTCGTCGCAGCTGATGAATTGGGAAAGGTCAAAGCTGATTCCCCCCAGGTAATCGTCGGTGGGGGTGAAGTACATACTGACCGTGACGCCTTCCACGTCCTCCCAGTAGTAGGTGCCGTCGCTGCTTAGTACCAGTTCTTCCGCCTGGTTGTCTTCCAGGTAGTTGGCCCAGGTGGGGGAGTTGCCGTGGAGACCGGAGACGTTGGCGTAGACGTAGTTGCCGTTTGCCGTGCCGGGGTCGCTGTTTTCGTCGTAGGAGATATAGTCCGGGTCCAGTTCGTACCAGGTGGCGTTGTCCTCGGAGACGTAAACCCGGGCCAGTTCACAGGCGAGGCCGTCGGCGGCGCTGCTCCAGGCGAAGGTGGAGGTGAAGGTGGTAAAGTCGTCCCCGTCCCCGTCGACGATGACGTAGTCCTTGTCGAAGCGCCAGGTGCCTTCCCCGTTTATTCCCACCGGGCAGGTGTAGCCGTTTGTGGCATAGGAGCTGCCTCCTTCCGGCGGACCCAGGGCGTATTCTGTGTTGAAGTCCAGGGGGTAGCCTTCGTCGTCGCAGTAGGCGCTGTCCTGTCGGGACGAGCCCACTTGTCCGGGGGTCCATTCCACGAATTCGGTGAGGTAGACGTTGTCCGGGTAAGAGGGATCGGAAGCGAGGGTTTCTTCCCAGCTTGTTTCTGTGTCGTCCGTTGAGGATGTGTCGTCACTGTCCGAGTCGAGCCAGTCGCAAGCCAGGAAGAGGAAGGGCAGCCCTGCCAGGAGGGCGGCCCGTTTGAGGGTGAGCATTATTGTTTGGTTACCGATTCCGACCAATAGGTGAAATAGCCATTGCTGTCTGTTGCTCCGGATATAGCTGCATCTTCACTACTGAAATAACCGTCGCTGAAGCTGTATCCTTCACTGTAGTCCATTGTTGTTTCACCATCTGAGGTTTCCAGGTTTTCCCAGCGTACGATTGTGTAATCTGTTGAGTCACTAAACTGAATAACCATATAGCCGCAGTCTCCCTCTCCCGTCTCAGAGGCATTCCATGCATCGTTACTATAGGAAACTATATCTGCGTCATAATACATTGTCGTTCCATCAGTTGCATAAGATCCGAAGTTAGTCTCGGTGATGATGGTGTAGTAACCCCAGGAATCAACCCACGAACCAATCACTTCCAGCGAACTACTATCACTACCATCGTCGTTGCTATCACTATCATCACTGCTGTCATCCAGCATGTCGCACGATGCGAGTCCGGTCAGGGCCACTACGGTTGCCAGCAAAAGGAACCATTTCTTTAATTCTTTCATGTATTCTCTCCACGTTTAGGCCGGGAAAGACAGGATGGGCGACATTTATAAACAGCATAAAAATGTGTGGAATCCTGACTCATATCCCGAAGCCTGAATAATTAGTTACAATACCAGAGTTTCCTGACTCAAGTCCCATCCTCCTGCCCTTCCCGGATAGCTCCAGTGGTTTATGCAGGGTTCTTTAGACTTTTACAGTGGCGGGTCCGCGCAGGCTTTTCACCTGACTTCCTCTGAAATACTGCGGGGGTATTCTAGTACGGGAGGGGGGTGTTGTGCAAGATCGTGGGGGGAGAAGTTGGATGGATGGGGTTATATTGAAAACTACATAACACCATTTCTTCCAGCATGTACCGGGGCCCATGGGGCGAACAATTTCTAATTATTTATTCGTCTATGTTTCAAAATTACCGTATCCCTAACTCCAAAAGAGTGCTACCATTTATCCTTGGTAGGAGGGACTATGGTAAACAAACCCTGGGGGGAGATTCCCGCCTCTAGGAAGGATTTCTATAAAACACTCTATAGGCTGGCCCTTCCCGTAACTCTTCAAAGTTTTCTTAGCTCCTTCCTAGGCCTTATCGATAACATTATGGTAGGCCAATTGGGTGACGTCGCCGTTGCCTCTGTGGGATTGGCGAATCAATTCTTCTTTGTCCTGCTTCTTATGATGATTCCCATTAGCAGTGGTGTGTCGCTGTTCGCCGCACAGTTTTGGGGTACGGGAGACATGGCTCGTATTCAGAAGGTGACTTTTCTGGGCCTTTTCCTTACCTTAATTAGCTCCCTATTCTTTTTTATTCTTGCTTTTTTTACCCCCCATTTTCCCATGGGATGGTTTACCCGGGACGACTCAGTTATTGCTTTGGGAAGTTCCTACTTGCATATAGTGTGCTGGGGCTATCTTCCGGTGGGCTTGAATTTTTGTTTATCCGCCGCATTAAGGAGTACCCAGGAGGTTAAAATCCCCCTCTATGCCAGTATGGCGGGAGTGCTTCTCAATACGCTGCTAAACTATTTATTGATCTACGGGAACTGGGGATTCCCCCGCTTGGGCGTCCCCGGTTCGGCCCTTGCCACAGTGATAGCCCATTCCACAGCTCTGGGGATTTTGCTTATTGTGACTTTCATGAGGAAAAGAGATTATTTCCGCAATCTGGGCCAGGTCTTTCATCTTTCCCGAGAGTTGGGGAAGCGTTTCTTTTCGCAAACGGCGATTCTTATTGCTAAGGATTTAATCTGGGCTGTGGGAATATCGGCTTATATGATGATTTATGCAAGGATGAGCACCGATGCGGCCGCTTCGATGAACATCACCAATACGGTGCGCGAATTAGTCATAGTTGTATTTATTGGCGTATCCACAGCCAGTCATATTGTAATAGGGAATAAAATCGGCAAGGGGGATCTGGAGGGAGCCTATCATGAGGGCCGCCGCTATCTTAGGTTGAGTTTGATTCTGGGGCTCATCGTAGGCTTGGGGCTTATTCTATTGCGCACAATCATTCTTATGCCTTACAAGGTTTCCGAACCGGTTGCTACGGGAGCTATGAACGTTATGCTCGTATACGGTCTCTTCTTTGGGCTGTATGCTTATAATCAGGTCTTTGTTATGGGGATTCTGCGACCGGGGGGAGACAATCTTTTTTGCGCCCTTATGGATATTCTCGCTATATGGGGAATCGGCTTTCCCCTAGCCCTTGTTTCCGGGCTTATCTGGAAGCTGCCGGTGGAGTATGTTTTTGCCCTTATTAGTGTACAGGAAATATTCAAGTCCGGAATTATGATTTTCCGGTTCAGGTCCAGGAAATGGATCCATAGGGTGATTTAGAGGGAGAGATAATGAACGAAACATTAATTGCCATCGTAAAAGAGGCCGGAACAATAGCAAAAAGTTACTTCTTTGGCGAAGCGACAGTCGACACCAAAGCCCCCTACGATCTGGTGACAAACGCGGACAAGATTGTAGAAGAGTTTCTTATGCAAAAAATTGCGGAAATCTCCCCGGAGGCTACCATCTACGGAGAGGAGAGCGGCTACACCCATAAAAAGGATAAAAATCACCTCTTCGTCATAGATCCCATCGACGGAACGGCCAACTTTGTCTTTCGCGTACCCTATTTTGCGGTTTCCCTGGCGGAAATCAGAAACGGTGAGGTGGTCACTGCCATCGTCTATAACCCTATTTCGGAAGATCTTTTTTATGCCGATAAAGAAAGTCCGGCCCTCCTGAATGGTTTCGAGATTCAAGTAAGCCCCAGGAGTGAGGTCAATGACTCCCTGGTCATATTCGGCTTTAGCGCCAACAGCAGCTATATCGCCCGTTACCAGAAGGAGTGGCCCCATGTTATGGATCGGGCTAAGAAGGGAATGCCCCTTTTATCGCCCTCTTTAAATCTCTGCTCTATTGCAAGCGGCCGTGTGGACGGTTATATTGACTTTAAGTGTTCCTTCGAAGGGCAGGTGGCCGGAGCCTTTATTCTGCAAAAAGCGGGCGGTACGGTTACCAACTATCTTGAGGATTCCTATGACTTTACCAAAGAGGGAATCGTGGCCACCAACGGAACTCTTAAGGTTTAACCGAATAAGGACTATCTACATGACGAGACTAAAAATCAGCCTGTTCCTCTTTTTTCTTCTTCTTTCCCGGGCCTTTTGTACCGGCGAGGGGGAAGTATCTTCTGATAACTCTTCCGATACAAGCCTGATTTGGACCGATTCCCGTGGGAAGGAGATCCACCTTGAAGAAGCCCCTCAGAAGGTTATTTCCCTGGCGCCGAACCTCACGGAGACCCTTTTTGCTCTGAACCGGGGTGATCTTCTCATAGGCCGGACCGACTATTGCGATTATCCGGCTCGGGCCGTAGATATCTCTTCCGTGGGAACCCTTCAGGAGCCTAACATAGAGCTTATCATCGAGAGGGAACCGGATCTTGTACTCGCATCTACCCATGTGCCCAAGGAAACAGTCACAACCCTTGAGCAGCTGTCCATTCCCGTGGCCTATATAAACGGCCCGGAGGACTTTTCCGGCCTTTACGAGGTTATTTCCGGTTGTGCCGCTCTCACCGAGGCCCGGGAAGAGGGGGAAGAACTGATTCGACTGATTGAATCCCGGAAAGAGGCCGTTCTGGCTGACGGACAAAGCAGGTCTCATACTCCCCGCGTCTACTACGCTCTGGGTTTTGGGGACGGAGGCGACTGGACCGCCGGAAAGGGCACCTTCATTGACGCCATGATTACCATGGCCGGGGGGGAGAATATTGTCAAAAGCGAAGGCTGGTCCTACTCCCGGGAAATGCTCGTAGAAGAGGAGCCGGACCTCATCATCCTGGCCCAAGGAAACCGGGAGGCATTCCTTTCCCTTCCCGTCTATAGGGAGCTTTCCGCCGCCCAGTCGGGACAAATCTATGAAATTGACGAAAACCTCCTTGTCCGTCAGGGCCCCCGTCTTATTGAGGGACTGGAACTGTTAGGTCGGATTTTTGGGGAAGCTGAGGCTGATCTGGATGGCTGAAACCTGTTTATCCCAACGAAAAAGGGGGCTCTTTATCATCCTTATGGTCTTCTTGGCTCTCCTGATACCTCTTGCCGCGTCCCTGGGCGCCGTAAAAATCCCTGCCGCCCAAATAATCCGCTTCCTCCTTTCCCAGGGGGAACTTAAGCCCTCCCATCATACGATTCTTAGGAATATCCGCCTCCCCCGAGTGATTTACGCCGGGTTGGCCGGGGCGGGGCTGGCCCTTTCCGGGGTGGTCTTCCAGGGCGTTTTTCGTAATCCCATGGCCGAACCCTACCTTTTGGGGGTTTCCTCCGGCGCTTCCCTGGGGGCGGCCCTTTTCTTTCTTTTGAATCTCCCCGCCCTCGTTCTTCCCTCTTTGGGAGTGGCGGGAGCTGCCTTTATAGGCGGTATGGGCACTATGATTCTGATTGTCGCCGTGGCAGGTCGCACCCGGGCCAATATGGGGAGCCTTCTTTTGGCGGGAATCGCCTTTGGTAATATCGCCCAGGCGGCGGTCTCCTTTCTCATGATGCTCCACCGGGACCGGGCGGATAAAATCATTTTCTGGATGATGGGCAGCTTTTCCAGCGCCACTTGGCTTCGGGTTATCATCCTTTTGGCTGTCCTCATTCCCGCTGCGACCTTCCTTCTTTTCAAGAGCCGGGAGCTGAATCTTCTGGCCATGGGGAGTGAAGAGGCCCACTCCCTGGGAATCAACCCGGAGAGGGAGAGCTTCCTCCTCTTGGGAACGGCCTGCCTCATCACTTCTACGGTGGTGGCTTTTTCCGGAATCATAGGCTTTGTCGGACTCCTGGTACCCCACATGGTGCGCCTGGTCGTCGGCTCGGAGAATCGGGCTGTCATGACCCTTTCCCTGCCGGCGGGAGCCATTCTCCTTATTCTCTCCGACATGGTTTGCCGCAGTCTTATGGCCCCGGCGGAAATTCCCATCGGCGTCGTTACCGCCCTCTTGGGAGGGCCTTTCTTCCTCTACCTTCTCAGAGGGTATGTGAGGGAAAGGAGGAATCTCTAATGGAGGGAATCCTTGTAGAAAAACTGAATTTTTCCTACTCCGGGGGCTTTAAACTCCAGATTGACCGCCTGGAGATGGGAAAAGGGGAACTTACTGTTATTTTGGGGCCCAACGGATCGGGTAAATCCACCCTTTTTTCCCTTTTGCGGGGTCGATTAAAGAGTTCCCACGGTCTCATTCATATTATGGGACGGGACGTAAGCCGGGTGAATGACAGGGAAAGAGCCTCTCTGGTGGGACTGGTTCCCCAGTTGAGCGAACTCCCCTATGGTTTTACCGTAGAAGAGGTGGTCAAAATGGGGGCCTATTGGAGAGGGAATAGAGCCTTTGAGGAAAAACTGAATGAGGTGCTGGAACAGACTGATTTGTCTCCCCTTCGCAGGAGAGGGGTGGCGAGCCTGAGCGGCGGTGAGTACCAGCGGGTTCTCCTGGCCCGGGTGCTTCTGCAGGATCCGGAGGTGCTTCTCCTGGACGAACCAGCCAATCATCTGGACCTCCGCCATCAGGAAACCCTTCTGAATCAGCTCAGAGGGCAGGCGGACCGGGGCAAAACGGTGGTGGCCATTCTCCACGATGTGAACCACGCCCTCCTTTATGGAGACCGGGTTATTCTCATGAACGAAGGTCTCTGCGTACAGGCGGGAAGAGCAAAGGATGTGGTTACCCCCGAGAATATTGGAAAGGTGTACCACTCCCAAAGGGAATTCTATTACCCCTCCGAAGGGGAGGGAAGGCCGATTTTAGGGCCCGGTAGGAGGTAGAAATGGCAAATTACGTTTACATCGGAGTCAGTCTGGACGGCTACATCGCCGACAGGAATAACGGACTGGATTGGTTAAATACGGTCCCCAATCCGCATAATGAGGACTTGGGTTTTGCCGCTTTCATGGAGCGAGTCGACGCTCTGGTTATGGGGCGCAACACCTTCGAAACGGTGGTCGGTTTTGGCGGCGAATGGCCTTACTCCAAACCGGTATTTGTCTGCTCTCGGACTCTCAAAGATATTCCGGTCCAGCTAAAGGATAAGGTCTTCCTGATTCAGGGCTCCCCCAAAGAGATAATGGGCTCCCTTAATAGGAAAGGCTACGAGAATCTATATATTGACGGGGGGCGGACGATTCAGGGTTTTCTCAAGGCTGATTTGATTGACGAATTAATCCTTTCCACCATCCCAGTCCTTCTGGGAGGCGGGACGTCTCTCTTTGGAGACCTGCCGGAGCACCAGGTTTATGAGCTGATCTCCTCGGAAGTGCTTTTGAATCAGATTGTCTCCAGCCGCTATGTAAGGAGAAGCTAAGAACTTTGGCGTAATCTGCCAAAAGATTGGCATCTTCTGACAGGCTGACTTATACTTTATCCCATATACTTGGTTTATCAAAACGATATATACCAAGGAGCAAAACGATATGGGCAGAAAGATTTTATGGATTAGTGAAGAGACGAAGGCCAAGGATTTGGGCGGCAAGGTTTACATAGTGACCGGAGCCAATTCCGGCGTGGGCCTGGAAACGACCCGGCAGATAATCAAGCAGGGCGGACATGTGGTTATGGCCTGTCGCCGCACCGATGCGGCGGAAGAAGCGGCACTGAGTTTTACAGGTTTAAAAGGCAGCTACGATGTGATTCCCCTGGATCTGGCCGACTTACAGAGTGTGCGCAATTTTGCTTCCGCCTTCCTTGGCAAGTATGACCGTCTGGACGGTTTGGATTGTAACGCCGGTATGGTGAGCATGGCCAGCGAGAAGAAGATGACCAAAGACGGCATAGAGCTGACCATTGGAATCAGTTACTACGGCCACTTCCTTTTGACCGAGCTCCTTCTGGACATCCTTAAGAAGACGGAAAACTCGCGCATTGCCATACTCTCCTCTGTGGTACATGCTGGTAATAAAAAGAATCGCCATGATGTCCACCTGGATGACATCAATTTTAATAAGCGGCCCTACAATAACTTTGCCGCCTACAGCGAAGCCAAAGTGGCCAACGTTCTTTACGCTCTTGAGCTGGCGGACCGGCTCAAAGACACGGGCGTCACTACATCCTCCATTCACCCCGGATGGGCCCGTTCCAACTTTGGGAGCGGCGGTAACTTTCTGACTCGTTTGGCCTTTTCCATCATGGCCCCCCTTACCCGGGGGATGTCCGACAGCAACGAAGAGGCGGCCCAGACTTCACTCCACTGCCTTCTTTCCGACGACGCCCCCAGCCACTCCGGGGCCTACTTTAGCCAGAGCAGCGTTCTGTACCGCGACAGGGAGTGCAAGGCCGGCGGTTGGCCCATGACTTCACCCAACCCCAACGCACGGGACCTGGCCAAGGCCAAAGAGATGGTTAAGCAAAGCTACGCCATGGTTGGTCTGGAAAGGTAGAGGGGAGGAACCGGGATGATTCAAAATAAACGATTTGTCATGGACAAAAACCTGAGGCTGATGTTGGCCTTTCTTAAGGTGAATGAAGTTCAGGTTTTGCAGAAGGCTGATATCCCGGTAGACTTCTTTAGCCGAAAGGTGCTCTCTTTGACAGGGGAGGAGTACTTCCGCCTCTGGAACGCCATGATAGAATTGGCCAGTCGGGAGACACCCATTCCCCTAATGCTGGATAAGATTCCCCTTCATGCGGCAATAAATGTTCCCATGATGGCCGCCCTCTGCGCCCACGATTTTATCACCTTTACCCAAAGAATTCGTGAGTTTAAACCTCTTATAGGTCCCCTTGTCCTGGAGTTGGACGAGACGAAGGAGTGTTACAGCGTCACAATCAAATCGGCTTTGCCGGAAATAACCCTCCATCCCATGGTTGTGGCTATCGAAACGATCTTCTTTGTGAAGATGATTCGCTACGCCACGGGGCGGCATATCGTTCCGCAAGCGGTAGAAACGAGTGAGCTTTTGGATGATCCCGGTTACGAAGAGTATTTTGGGGTCAAACCCGCCAAGGGCCCGGTGAATAGAGTTGTTTTTAGACTGGAGGATGCCCGTATGGCCTTTGAAATGGAAAACGAAGCGGTTTGGCAGCAGTTGGAACCGGAATTGAGGCAGCGTCTGGAAGAGTTGGATACGGACACCTCCTTCGCCGCCCGGGTCAGGGCTATTTTAACGGAACTCCTTCCCCTGGGACAGAGTTCCATCGACGGGGTATCGGATAAACTCTGTATTAGCCCCCGGACCCTGCAGCGCCGCTTAAAAGACGAGAACACCACCTTTCAACAGCAGCTCAACCACAGCCGGGAGCTTCTTTCCCGCCATTACCTAAAGAATTCGGAACTGAATATAACGGAGATAGCCTTTCTATTGGGATACGAGGAACCGAGTTCCTTTAGCCGGGCTTTTCATATCTGGACAGGTTTGGCCCCCGATGCCTTTAGGAGTGCCTCATGAATTGGGAAAAGAAGTATAGGTTAAGTGTTGTACTTAGTGTTATTTATCTGTTTATATCGACAAACCTTATTATGTCTTTATTAAACGTTTTCACCGGTGTAATAACGATGGAGGTAGCGCGGGGGTTTTTAAATTCACCTGCCGGTTTTCTCTATCTGCTTGTCATTCCCCTTTTGGCTTTCCTCGCTTCCCGCTGGGTTGTGCGCTGCAAGGAGAAGAGGGCGGAGGAATTCCTTGCCATGCACCGCCGCTATGATATCTATATTCTTTCTTTTCAGATGCTTGTGCCCCTCACCATGTTCCTTATGGGGCCGGTCATGCTCCCCACTCTTCCGGAGGGAACGAAATGGGATCTCTTTTTTATCACTCTTTTTCTGAATTTGATGATTGCTCCTCCCCTTATTTCCTGGGCGACCTTTCAGTTTGAAAGGTTTGCCCGCGAAGCAGACTTGAAGGATACGGTCCTTGTTCCTCTGGGGCTTAAAATCGTATTTCTTATTAGTTCCTTCGCCCTGGGGACAGTCGGTCTCTATATTGTTGTTCTTTTTCTTATTACCAAGGTCGCCTCGTCGGGAGGGACCTTTCCCTGGGGCGTTCTGGCCGCACCCGTTCTTATTGCCCTTGTTGCCTTTGCCAGCCTTGTGGTTCTTCTGCGGCAGATTTACCGCATCGTTCTGAATCCGGTGGAGCAGTTGAGTAAGCAGGTTCAGAGTATCAGCGGGGGGGATTTTACCACCCGCTTTCCCGTTTCTACGGCGGACGAACTGGGGGCCCTTTCCTATATGAGTAACAGCCTGGCCGAAAGCCTTACGGCCAGCTTCCGGGAGATAGGGACTACCATGGACAATTTGAGCCGGAACAAGAACAAACTGGGCGAGAGGGTTGAGTCGGTCGCCTCATCGGTGGGAACTATTGCGGACAGTATTAATCAGTCTACCAATCAGATGGAAAACCACAGCAGCAGTATCGTACAGACCTCGGCGGGGATAGAGGAGCTGGCCCGCAATATAGAATCTCTGGGAGATAATATTTCCCATCAGAAAAACACCGTTGAATCCACCTCATCCGCTTCTCGGGAACTGACCGATGCCACCCTGGAACTGGACCGAATCAGCCGGGAAAGTAAGGTTCAGATCGATGAACTGGTGGTCGATGCGGACCGGGGAAGCGGTCTGATCTCGGAGATGAGCGGGATGATTGAGGAAGTCCGGGAGAGCAGCGAGTTTGTCATTAAGGCGAATACCATGATTAATGAAATCTCCGAAACCACCAACCTTTTAGCTATTAACGCCGCCATAGAAGCGGCCCATGCGGGAAAGGCGGGGCTGGGATTCGCCGTGGTGGCCGATGAGATTCGGAACCTGGCCATTACCACTTCGGAGGAGACGAAAAGCATAGGGGAAAATCTTAACCGGGTTATGAGCCACATAAGCAATGTAACCGCCCAGTCGGTACAGGTGAACAGCGCCTTTGACCAGATACGATCCAATGTGGGACGGGTGGACTCCTCCGTTTCCGGGATTCGGGAGCTTATGGAAAGGATTAACGCCTTTATTGAGAAACTGGAGCAGGCTTTTACCGAACTAAACCGGGTTACCAGCGGGGTTACCACCGGAAGCGAAGAGATGAGAATCGGCAACGAAGATATGCTTTCCGCCGTAACACATCTTAAGGAGATCAGCGCCATGCTCAAGGACGCTTTGGAAGAGATCGCCGCCCAAACCGGGGGAATCCGGGACAGTTCGGGCAAGATGAACGAGAATAACAGCGAGACGGATAACTCCCTTAATCAGCTTAAGGAGATTCTGGGGCAGTATAAATATTGAATATCCCCACTACTTCACAAAACTGTTCAAAAAGCATGTGGGGATGACGCCGAGCGCTTTTGCGGCCGGTTAATTCAAGAGAGCGTTCACGGCCATAAAAAGGGCCGCCGCCAGGGTGGTATAGGCAAAGATGACTTTAAGCTTCTTTTTGTCTGTTTTCACCGCCAGTTTTCCCCCTATCACGCCGCCCGCAATGGCCGCCGCAGCGGGAAGCAGGGCCGTTTGCAGGTCAAAATGTCCTCCCGCCCAGTGGCCGGCCAATCCCATTAAAGCCGTGGCGGCCACCATGGCCGATGAGGTTCCCACCGCAATTCCCATGGGAACACCGCAGAAGAGAACCATTAGGGGGACTTTGAAGGAGCCTCCCGAAATCCCCAGGGCTCCCGAGAAGAGTCCGACCACGGCGCATACCGGTATGGCCACCCAGAGGTTAACCGTGTAGCTTGCCTCGCCGAACTGCCTGTGCCAGTAGCCAAAGCGCTTCTCGGTCTGGATGGGCCGTTCCTCCACCTTTTTAAGCATGAGAAAACCGGCGATGACCAGAAGTCCCGAGAAGACTAACTTAAGAGTTGTTCCGCTCACATAGTCGGAAAAATAGCCTCCCACCAGGGCCATAATGTCCGTGGGGGGATCAATCACCAGGGCCAGCTTCCAATCGACCAACTTTTTCTTATGGAAAATTATCATCCCCGCCAGGGCGCTGCTCATGAGAATGAACTGGCCCGTGGCTGCCGCTTCGTGCATGGAGAGACCGGTCAGGACCAGGGCGAGTACATAAAAATTCCCGCCCCCTCTGCCTGTCATCGTCATAATTATGGCGATGGCGAATATTACAAGAGTAACTATTAGCATGTCAGATTTCCCTTAACCCAGTTTTTTAAAAACTTTGCCGGGCATGATTTCCGGGATGAGGGCCGTATAGCCGCCGTCAATATTCCTGACCTTGTCGTATCCCAGAGTCTGGAGGTAGAAGAACGCCATGGTGGAGCGGTTTCCCCCGGAGCAGAAAAGACCGATTGTCTTGTCCTTGGGGATCTCTTCCAGTCTTTCCGGGAGTTTGTCCAGGGGAATAGTGAGGACCGGAATAAAATGGTCCAGTTTAATATCTAGTGTTTCTCTTTCCGCTTCTGAACGCACATCCAAAAGAAGGGCCTCTTTGTTGTTCAGAAGATCGGCGGCGGCGATTTTATGGTTACCCTTGGCAAAGTAGTCGAGGGTCATGGTTTTGAGTAATTTGTTCATATCGTTCATATTTATTTCCTTATTAAGTTTTATTAAGAGTGTAGAGTTGATTTTGTTGTTAAAACCTAATAGCCGTTCCACCAGCAGGGACAAAGTCTTTTGTTTCCCATTAAGAAATCCTTTTTACGATATTAATTCAATTTAACAATTTTACATATTTACGTCAATGTTATTGATATCAACTCCGGAATTTCCCCCATTTCTCGGGGAAAAAATAGAATTGTCAATTTTCCTATAATCGTTATACTTAGATTATATACCCCGCTTTGCCCGGCCCTGCCGCAAGAAAGGAGAGCATGAATAAATGGCCCTTATCGATTTCGATATTTACAACTTTGATGAGTTTGAAATCTTCCACTGGGATGACAATCTTCTTATCCACCATGAAGAGATCGATAATCAGCATCGCTCCCTGGTCGCCCTCCTTAATCGGCTTGCCCGGGCCATGGTCAACAACAATGACGGTCATATAGAGAAGGCCTTTGGGGAGTTGGTCGATTATGCGGATTATCATTTTAAGACGGAAGATGCCTATTGGGCAGAGCATATGGGCGACGACGACTGGGTTAAGGCCCATCACAAGGTTCACGACTCCTTATTGCCTCAGCTTATGGAAATGAGGAAGAAAGGGGAGGATAGGGAGAAGGACGATCTGATGGAAGAGCTGGTCTCTTTTCTTATCAGATGGCTGGCCTATCACATCATAGATAACGATAAGAGAATGTCTCTGGCCGTGTCGGAAATCATCAAGGGAAAAAGCAACGAGGAGGCCAAGGCGTTCTCCCGTGACAAGATGAACGGTTCCCTTCAGACGCTTACGGAGACAATACTAAAAATGTACGACGGCCTTTCGAGCAATACGATTCATCTGATGAAGGAAAGAAGGCTCAGACTTCAGCTGGAAGAGGCCCTCTGTGCTGCAAACGAAGACCTGGAACGGCTGGCCATCACCGATACGCTCACCGGGCTTTTTAACAGGAGACATTTTAATGATCTGGGGCATCAGGAGTTTAAACGGGCCGCACGGGATCATGTTTCTTTGGGTTTTATTGAGATTGATATTGATTTCTTCAAGACCGTTAACGACACGAAGGGGCATCAGGAGGGAGACCGGATTCTGGAACGGCTGGTTTCCACGGCGGACAAAATGCTCTATAAAGCGAAGGAAACGGGCCGGAACAAAACGGTGGTTTTCTAGGCTGCCCGTTCGAAAGGGAGCTTACTTTTTCTCCTTAATCAGGATTTCCTTACCCTGTAAAAACTGTGAATATTTGGCATCCTCCCCCAGAATATGGTTCATAACCCAGTCCTGAAGGAAGTCGAGTACTTCGTTACTCAGTACGGAGGCTCCCGATTCCAGTTCTTTCCTTAGGGTGCGCGCCTTGCTCAGAAGGACATGATGCTGTTTTATATGAGCTTCCTTGTGGGGGTAGTCGTACTGGGCAAAGTTGAGTTCTTCCGTGTCAAAGTGATAGTCCGTATAGTCTACCAGTTCGTCCAGAGTGGAGAGAAGAATATCATCCCCCTGACCGGACTCCATATTTTCATAGAGCCGTTGGATGAGGCTTATGAGAATCTTATGCTGCTCGTCGAATTCGTCTATCTTTACGCTTAGCCCGGGATTCCAGCTTACGAACTGGTCAAAGCCCAGGGTCATGAGCATTTCCACGATTTTGGCCGATTGATTAGACAGCTCTTTGAAGAGATGATCCGCTCGCCGCTCTACCTTGGCTTCCACCGCTTCCAGGATCTTGGCTACTGTCATGTGGAGGGCGTTGTGCTCGGTTGTAATCAGTTTATGCTTTTCCCTGTCATCTTCGCAGCAGCCCCGGTCAAGCCATTGGCCCAGTTCGCACTGGTGGGAATCTATGAGGTTGGCTTCATTTACCGGCATGGTCCCGTCAATAACGGCCCGGCAGGTAGCTACCCAGTTGATGTGGGAGAGAATCAGGTTGGATATCTGGAATTTCCGTTCACTTCCTTCTTGTTCATTGTGGCTTAAACCGGAGTAGGAGAAAGCGGTCGTTTTGTTCATCATATCTCCCAGAAGGGTGTTGAAGGTAAGGAAAGAGCCGGAAATCTTGGTCATGACAAGATTCAGGTGGCGCAAGTCGTAGTCCAGAGAGGACATGTCCCTGTCCAAGTCGGCAGCCACGTAGCGGGCGTTCTCGAAGATACCGGTTATGCTGCTCGAAGCCAGCCCCATCTCTCCCATGCTGAGGGAGGTGTTGTTACTTATTTGCTGTAGCTGTTCGGCGCTGGCCAGAACATCTTCGGTGCTGCGAAAAACCTCTTCGGTCTGCCCTTTTATCTGTCCCAGGGCCTGGTTCAGGTCGGAAACGCCCCGGTCTATGTCACGGAAGGCTTCGCCGCTCTCCTTACTGTATCGGGAGGTTTTTTCTATCTGGTCGACCAGGGCGCTGAGGGTGACGCTTATGGTTCCGGCGTTTTCTGAAGTGGATTCGGCCAGTTTGCGTATCTCTTCGGCTACGACGGCGAATCCCCGTCCCGCATCCCCCGCGTGGGCCGCTTCGATGGCGGCGTTCATGGAGAGAATATTGGTGGTGGAGGCAATGTCGTTAATAACCGTAATCATATCCAGGACGTCTTTGACTTTGTCCCTGATAGAGTCGATTTCTTCATCGGTGGAGTTTATCTTGTCCCGACCCGTAGAGGTGGTATCTACCAGACCGCTCATTTGTCGGGTTTTTTCATCAACAATTTCCGTCACCCGTTTTAGGTTATGATTCACCGACCCGATAGATTCGGATACGGCATTGATACTTCCTTCCTGAATCAGCATCTGATCCTTGAGGCTTCCAATGGTGGCGTGTATCTCTTCCACTGCGGCTGAGCCTTCGGAGATCTCGAGGGAGAGCTTATTGGCTACGTCCGAGTTGTCCCGGGCAATGGTAACTGTGGAGGAGCTGTAACCAAGAGCCTTTTGGATATTCCGGGAGAGGCGCGTGCTGGACCGTTCGGACTTTTGGATTATGAGCTGGGTCTCCTTAAAGTACTGGCGGACGGAACTTAAAAACTCCTGTAGTGTTTCCAGAAGAGATTTTAGGGGTGTTTTCTTAAGGGGAGATATATTATCGACGGACATTCCCTTTAAATGGTTGTCCAGAAATTCGACTCCTTTTTCTTTATCTTTATTCATAAGAAGCATCATAGCGAGGATAATAAGAAACTCTCCCAGGGAGAGCAGGGCAAGAACAACAAGGATTACTTTCATTGATAAACTCCGTAGGGCATAGTAATTTATGATTCTGAAAACTGCAACCGTATTTTTCCTATTGTAGGTTATCGTTGTTTATTGATTCATTTTCCCTTTGGTTCTCTTTATGTGAAGAGAAAAAAACACATTCTTCATTAGGAATACACGCGGTTTTTGCTTTTTTGTCTTGTCCGATTTGGTTTATTTCCCTATTCTATGAACAAATAATTGCGATTCCAGGATTTGAATCCCGTTCGCAACGAAGGATAGAAAAATGAGAATGAAGAGTAAATGGCTCTTAGCTTTACTTATTGTTAACGCCCTTTTTCTGGCGTCCTGTGCGTCCGAACCGGCTTCTGCCGAAGACGGGGCTCGCGCTCAATCCCTGTCTGCCGCTGATGCTAAAAAGGCTGCCGATGAAGCCAGAGCGAAGGCCGATGAAGTGAAGGCTTTTAAAGCCGCTGCCGATGAGTATGAATCGGCTCTGGAGCTGTATGAGCAGGCTGCTACAGCGGAAACGTCCGGTGACGGTACTGCCGCCATTGCTTTATATGACCAGTCCACTGTGGAATTTACCAAGGCCCAATCCCTTGCGGAAGAAGCAAGAGAGGCTGCCCTGGCCGCCATGGCGGAAGTGGATAAAGCTATTAGTGAGACAGAGCAGAAAGCGGAAGAAGCCCTTAATACTACCGGGGAGGAGCAGTAATGGACAAAAGGTTTTTTATTGTAACCATGCTGTTTTTTTTGACCGCAGCTCTCTGGAGCCAGTCCCTTCAGGATAATGAATACTATCGTAAAATGGTACAGCTCAAGACTCAAAGTGAAGCCGCCTTTGATGAGGGCGATTATGGAGAAGCGAAACGCCTGGCCGAAGAAGCCCAAGGGTATAAAGAGCTTTCCGACCAATGGATTGAAACACAATTGGCCGCCTATAGGGCGAGAAGCGCTCTTAACCTCTTGAAAAAAAGAGTAGACGAGGTAACCCGTTGGGGCGCCGAAAAGAACTATCCCGAGGCTTATGCCGAAGGAACGGCTCTTTATAAGCAGGCCTATGGGGAATTTCATGATCAGAAAGATTACCCCGCCAGTCTGGAAACTTCCCGGAAGGCTATAGATATCCTCTCCGTGGTAGCCTATGTGCCCGGGGCAAGTGCCTACCCGGCTTTTTATACCATTCGGCTTTTACCGGGGTATACCGATTGTCTTTGGAATATCGCCGGCTATGATTTTATTTACGGTGATCCTCTTATGTGGAATAAAATCTATGAGGCAAACAAAAGCAAACTCCCCGACATCAATAATCCCGACTTTGTTCTACCGGAAATTGTGTTGACAATCCCCGCATTAAGCGGAGAAACCCGTTCCGGGACCTGGGTGGACGGCGAAATTCGTTAAATAAATAACACCCCTATTAAGAGGCTGTCCTAAAATTGGGGCAGCCTTTTTTCTGATAATTAGGTATAGTTTAATCATGGGAGAGGGGAGAGTGAAAGTCATAAAACGGGATCACAGAAAGTCGGAAACAGGCATTAAGGAGCTGGTCCTACATTTTGTCAGGCAATTCGTTTCCAGCGTTGTTTCCTTCTCCCTGGAATTCGCCGTTACGGTTATTTTCACAGAGATTCTGGGTATCAGTTACCTCATTTCCGGAGTGCTGGGATTTTTCCTGGGGACTTTGTTGCTTTATCTGTTATCGGTCCATTGGATATATAACGATCACCGTTACGAGGATAACCGGGTAGAACTGATGCTGTTCTTCTCTTTGGCCGGTTTAGCCTTTCTGGTAAATACGGTACTGCTGGTCTTTCTGGTTGAGGTTCTGGGGAGCAATTATATCATTGCCAAACCGGCTGCTGCTGCGGTGATATTCTTTCTTAATTTCTTAAGCAAGAAGTTTTGGTTGTTTAGGAAAAAAGCTTGTTCGGTGGAATTGATTCAAAAAACTTCATAATACTCATCTTCCATAGAAGAACCCATAGATGTAAATAGTTCCCCATAAAAACCTTCGAAAATGTAGCCTTTGTATTCAAAAAGGAAGATTTTTTCCTCTCCTTTTTTTGAGGAGAATTGGCCTCATTCTTGCTTATTAATCATTGTAATGATTAATAATGTAAAAACAATTGATGATATTCTCTGGGTTTTGATCTCGGCGATTCTCGTATTTATTATGCAGGCCGGGTTTATGGCTCTGGAGACCGGCCTGTCCCGGGCAAAGAATTCCATTAATGTGGCTATAAAAAATATTACGGACTTTATTTTTTCTGTTGCTGCTTTTTGGCTTATCGGATATGGGATAATGTTCGGAAAAAGTTTTCACGGGGTCCTTGGTTTTACCGATTTTTTTACCTCCTTTGAAGATGATACCTGGAAGGCAGCCTTTTTTGTCTTTCAAGCTGTTTTTGTGGGTACTGCGGCGACAATCGATTCGGGAGTCGTGGCGGAAAGGGCAAAGTTCAGTACTTATCTGATTATGTCCTTTGTTACCTCCGCCATCATATATCCTGTGTTCGGCCATTGGGCCTGGGGCGGCCTATTTTACGAGGACCAGGCGGGCTGGCTTCAGAAACTGGGTTTTCTCGATTTTGCCGGTTCCAGCGTGGTCCACTCCATAGGCGGGTGGGTCGGATTGGCCGGTGCCATTGTCATCGGGCCCCGAAACGGTCGCTTTGCGGCGGACGGAACCCCCCAGAAGATACCGGGACACAATATCGTTTTTGCCTACTTGGGGACATTTATCCTGTTTTTCGGCTGGTTCGGCTTTAACGCGGGGAGTACCCTAGAAGCAGATTTTGCCGTGGCCCATATAATTCTTAATACCATGATTTCCGCTTCTTTCGGGGGAATTACGGCCATGTTTTTGAGTATGTTTCTTGGGAAGAGTAAACTTCCCGAACCGGAAATGATCATAAACGGAATTATTGCGGGTCTGGTGGGAATTACAGCCGGTTGTGCCTATGTCAAAACACCGGCCGCCCTTGTTATTGGGGTAGGTTCGGGTATGGCCGTCTATTACGGTACTCTCTTTCTGGAGAAAAAAGGGGTAGACGACGTGGTTTCCGCTGTTCCGGTTCACGCCTTTTCCGGAGTATGGGGCACTCTGGCCACGGGACTTTTTCTCAAGGAGTCCTTTCTCAAGGAATTTGGTATAACCCGAATTGAGGCCCTTGCGGTTCAAGGGGTGGGAGTTCTTGTCTGTTTTGTTTGGGGCTTTGGGCTGTCCTGGCTGATTATGAAGGCCATTAAAAAGCATATTCCCATAAGAGTGTCCCTGGAGCATGAGAAGATGGGACTGAATATTTCCGAGCACGGATCGTCTTCCAGCATTCTGGAGTTATCCGAGTCCATGAGGAAGATCATCGAAACTACCAAAATCGGGAAAGTCCACAAATTGGAATCGGAAATCGGGACGGAAATCGGAGATCTGACAAATTGCTTCAATATTATGGTGGATCGGCTTAAGGAGAAGGAAGAGATTGCGGAAAAAGCTCTCGAATCTCTTAAATACCTCTCCATTACGGACGGACTGACAAAGGTCTTTAACAAGAAATACATTAGCGAATACCTGGAGGATGAGCTTAAGAGAAGCGCCCGTTACGGGAGGAAGACTTCTATCATTCTTTTTGACATAGACTTCTTTAAAAGCGTCAACGACAGCTATGGACATCAAATGGGAGATCTGGTTTTAATCCGATGTGCCGAAACCATCAAGAACAGCTTGCGCGATTCGGATCTGATAGGCCGTTACGGGGGAGAGGAGTTCCTTCTTATTCTGCCGGAGACCGAGCTTACGTCCGCCTATCATCTGGCGGACAGGCTTAGAGAGGAGATCTCCCTTCTCAAGTGGGAATTCGACACGAAGCGGATTATCACCATCAGCGGCGGGGTCGTGGAAAATGTAGGAGAGAAGGCCTCCAAGATGATTGGACGGGCCGATGAACTTCTCTATGTGGCCAAGGACAAAGGTCGCAACCGCATAGAGAAGTAATGACTTACGACCGGGAGATGGAAGCCAGAGCCGCTTCGGGACTGTTGTTATTAGTAAAATCCTTGGAAAAAATGTTGGTTACATAGGCCTCGGACTTCTTGTTGAAAATCATATCGTGCCCTACGCAAAGGCCAATGGAAATGTTGTAGTCACAGTCATTGCCGTTAAGGTAGTCCGCCTGTCCCGCCGGGTTGCAGGGGTAGCTTATATCCCGTGCTCCGTGCTTGCAGTCCACCCGGTAGACGGTAAAGTATTTTGAGAGATAGTCCTCAATGGCCTGGGCTTCTCTGCGGAAGGTAATGCAGTGGGCTATGCCGATTTTTTTGGCCCCCGTTTTGTGGGCCAAGTCTCTGATAAGCTGAATTCTGTTGGTGCTCATATCGCTGAGCGAATCGAATCCCGCCATGATTTTCAGGTCTTCCTGATCGTATAAATTTGCACTATTTGACATTTAATACCTCTTTGTTATGTGCATATGCTAATTATAAATACTATATAAGTCAAGTGGAATCTAGCGTGAAATCGACTATACTTAGAGAAAGGAGGCTTGCTATGATGAACCTAATACTTGTAAAGCGGTTTTTTCCTGTTCTGCTCTTCTTTTTGATTCCCACTTTGCTTTCAGGTGAGACCTTTTCTCTTGAGTTGGATGTGGAATATGGATTTAGCTCAATTCTGTCCCATGAGATTCAGTCTGGAACGGATGACGACAAGGGGGATGTCTTTGATTACCTCTCTTCTGGGAATCAGGATAAGCTCTTTCCCTTTGCCCGTTATCAGATTGATGTGGAAGTTCTGGATACCCATCATATTGTCTTTCTTTACCAGCCCCTACTGTTGGAGACTGAGGCTCTTATTGAGGAGGACTTCCGCTATGACGAGGTGGATTTTACGACCGCCGACGGGACAGTAGAACTGATTTATTCCTTTGATTTCTGGCGCTTTTCCTATCTTTATGACCTGATTGAGGGGCCGGGGTTCTTTTTAAGTCCTGGCGTTTCACTGCAAATACGCAACGTCTCTATCTCGTTCATAAGTACGGACGGGAGCAAAAGTTCCCTTAGTAACGGTGTGGGGCCGGTGCCGGTGCTCAAGTTAAGAACCGGTTACGAGTGGGAGGAGGGGTTCTTTCTTCTTTTTGACGGTGATGCCTTTTATGCCAGTAACAAATTTATTAACGGGGCGGGCTACTCCTTTACCGGATATATTTATGATTTAGCCTTCAAGGCGGGCTATGAGGCGAGAGGAGATTTTTCACCCCATGTGGGTGTTCGCTTCCTGGGCGGCGGGGCCGACGGGACCACAGACGAGGGAGAGTATACCTATAATGACCTTCATACTTTTAGCGTGACTGTGGGGATGACATGGCGGATATAGTCTCCGTCCGTCTCACCTTCCAATAAAGAAAGAGAGCCACCCCAATTATCAGTACTGCACCAATGAGTGAGAGGAGATCGGGCACTTCCCCAAAGACGAGAAAACCCATAATCAGGCTGAATAGGATATGGCTGTAGTTAAAGATAGAAATCTCCGAGGGCGGGGCCGATTGGTAGGCCATGGTCAGGAAATATTGCCCCGCCGCTGCGAAGACTCCCGTTCCTATAAGGGCGGCCCATTCCCGGAGCTCCGGCGTTTCCCACAGCACAAGGGCAAAGGGCAGTGTTATTAGAGTGGAGATTCCCGAGAACCAGAGCATGACCGTTTCCGGCGCTTCCTTGCCCTTGAGGTGACTTATGACCGTATAGGCCGCTCCGGCGGTTATGGCGGCGGCTACTCCGGCAAGGGCGGGAAGGACCGAAAGGTCCCATTGGGGTTTGATAATTAAGAGGGCGCCCCCAAAGGCGACAAGGAGGGCCGGTGCCTGATAGGAATTCAGCTTGTTCTTTAAAAAGAGGACCGAAAAGAGGGTGACAAAAAAGGGGGAGAGCTTATTCAGGATAGAGGCGTCTCCCAGATTCAGTTTGCCAAGGGAGTAGAAGTAGAGGGCTACACCGGTCAAGCCAAAGAGGGAACGGATGAGAAGAAGTCCCCGGCTTCCCCTATGTCCCATGAAGATGGCCGGGCCCCGCCGTAAAAGGGGAAGGGCGACCACAATAAACATGACCAGGTTCCGGAAGAGAACTTTTTGGGCCAGGGGCAGGGCTCCGGAGTATTTTACGGTTACCCCCATTATGGAAAAAAACAGGGCCGAAAGGAGCATCGATATTATGCCTTTTCTCATTTCATGGATCATTCTGTCTCTCCTGTGCGAATGAGGCCATGGTAGGGGAAAAGGAGGGACTGTTCAAGCGGCGCTCATTGACATTAAAAGAAAAATATAGCACTTTTCTTATCTATGAAGAGAGATATTTACCAGGATAAGCAATATTACAAATTTTCTGCCTACGGTTTTCTGAAAAACCTGCGTTTTTTTGAGCCCTTTTTCGTTTTGGCCCTTCTTTCACGGGGTATCGATTACCTTCAGATTGGATCGCTTTATGCTATTCGTGAAGTAACGGTTAATATTTTGGAGTTGCCCACGGGGATTCTTGCCGACGGTTGGGGGCGAAAAAAGACGATGATGGCCTCCTTCTTGTCCTATATTATCGCCTTCCTCCTTCTCTATCGCTTTGAAGCCTATCCCCTGTTAGCGGGAGCTATGGTTTTTTATGCCTTTGGAGATGCCTGCCGAACGGGGACTCACAAATCGATGATTTTTGACTATATCAAGAGAAACGGATGGGTCGATTTAAAGTCCGATTATTACGGCCATACCCGGGCCTGGGCCCAGAGAGGTTCCGCCTTGAGTGCCCTTATCGCGGGGATTCTGGTTTTTAGCTGGAAGAACTATAATGCCGTTTTTCTTTTTTCCATCATTCCCTATGTGCTTGATTTTATCCTCATTGGTTCCTACCCCGGTTATCTGGACCGAGGAGCGGCCCATTCGGGAGGTGTGAAGCATATTATCAGAGACTCCTTCAGAACCCTAAAGAACAAAACGGTTCTTAAGAAGACCCTCTCCATTTCTCTTTTTACCGGTTACTACAAGGCGGTTAAGGACTACCTCCAGCCAATACTTCAGGCGGCGGCCCTGGCTTTTCCCCTCTTACCCCATAGAACGGACGAAGAGAACAGCGCCCTTGTCATTGGTCTTGTCTACTTTGTCATATTCATTTTTACCTCCCATGCTTCGGCCAGCGCGGGAAAGGTTAAGAGAAAAATCCGCAGCACCTCCCGGGTTCTCTTGGGGAGCCTCCTTTTGGGGGCGAGTGCCGGTGTGGTGGGAGGACTCCTGTATCACTACGGCCACCCCTGGATCGCGGCGGCTCTTTTTCTCTTTGTTTTTGTTCTGGAAAATATTCGCAAACCCATTGGGCTCGGTTCACTTGCGGAGGATATCGATTCTTCCATCCTGGCTACGGTTCTCTCCGTAGAGAGCCAGGAGGAAACGATCTGGACGGCCCTTTTTGCTCTGGGAATGGGAGCGGTGGCCCAGTTTGTGTCTCTCCCGGCCGCCCTGGCCATTTGTTCGGGGCTGATGCTGGTTGTGACGGTGCTCTTAAGTACAATTAAGCCCAAAAAAGCTGTCCCTGTCAGCTAGCTGACAGACCTTCCTTTTTAATTAGAATAGGCTGTTCCCAAAAGAAGAACGATTTGGGAAAGAGTTTCTCTTCCCATGTAAGAGGAGCATGTATGACGTCTAATCTAGCTAGCAATACGGGGAGCCCCTGTTCCCCGTCTACCGGTGTTATTTACCATGAAGCGGAATCTTGGAGAAGATTTTTTGATTCTTCCCAACTCTTTTATACCGCCCTTAAACAGTGCCGGGTACGGGGAGTTGCCATTGTAAAGGGATCGGGTAAGACCAATTCCGATGGACAAAGGGAGTATGAGGCTTTAATGGAAGAGCTCATTGGCCGGGATATTATGGTGATCTTTTCCGCTTGTTCCTTTACGGATGCCATGGGAGAGGAGTTTCTGGAAAGGTATGAGGAGAATTCTACCGGGACCGGGCTGGCCGAATTTTGCGATCATCTGGAGATTCCTCCTTTTCTTTTTGTTGGGGAAGGAGCCGATTCGGACATTAGTTCCTTATTGGAGAATCTGTCGTCCCAGGAAGGGATAGGTTCAGGCGATTTTCCTATTCGGGAGATAGGAGACTTTGATACGGAGAAATTCGATAGGGAGATTCATTCCCTAAGGTTGGCATTGGAGTGGTACGACCATTATGACGTCCGCTACTCTCCCTATTCTTGAGGTGTTTTGTCAAAGCTTTCCAGCCTTTCCAGGTCGGGAATAAGCAGTTTTCCCCTGTCTGCCCGGGAGATGAGCTCTTCCCGGACCAGGTTGTTTAGAAGGGTGGAAACGGTTTGTCTTGTTGAGCCTATAAGACCGGCAATCTGCTCCATGGAGAGGTCCATATCAATTAAATAGCCCCCCTCATTATCTTCTTGGCCATGTCTTTTGGCTTCCGTAACAAGCAGGGAGATGAGGCGGCTGTTTACATCTTTAAAAACAAGCCCCCGTATAATGGAAAAGGAGTTTCGGAGCATGCCTCCCAGGACTCCGACCATGGCCTTTGTCACTTCCGGATCATCAAGCATCCGTTTCTGGAAGTTAGCTATGTCGCTCACAAGGATCTCCGTGTCTTCCAGTGTTTGGACAAAGGCGCTTGTATGGGTGGCGTACAGGTCCCCCTTGGAGAGAATCCCAAGGTTGAATTCCTTGTCTTCGTAGGAAAGGTATATTCGGGCCCTCCCTTCGGCCATGATAAAGATTAGGTTTTCCCCTTCTCCGGGGTGGCAAATAAAGCTTCCCTTGGGATAGTTACGCAGGATTAATGAGTCATAGAGATCTTTAAACTCGGGTCGGCGAAAATGGTCAAGAAGGTTTTCTTTAAGGAATTTCAAAGCTTCCTCCCCTAGGCACTCATCTCTCCCGAGGCCATGAGGGAACCGATTTTTCCCACTTCCGCCTCATCACGGTTCATGATGCCTACGATACGGCCGTCGTAGATAACGGCAACTCTGTCGGAAAGGGTGCGAATCTCATCGAGATCTTCCGATATGAGCAGGATGGCGGTCCCGAGATCCCGGTGTTTAACCAGAGTTTGATGAATGTACTCGGAAGCGCCGATGTCCACACCCCGGGTGGGCTGAGCGGCAATGAGGACCGAAGGGTCCCGGCTCAGCTCCCGCGCCAGAATAAGTTTTTGGATATTGCCCCCGGAAAGGGTTTTGAGAGGCGTGTCCAGGGCGGGAGTTTTTACGGAGAATTCCTTCATGAGTTTTGTCGCCTGTTTGTGCATGGCTTTTTGGTTAAGGAAGATTCCATGGCAGAAGTCATCATGGGAATGGTCCCGAAGAAAGACATTTTCCCATACCGAGAATTCCCCAATGGCTCCGTCTTTCATACGCTCTTCCGGGACAAAGGAAAGCCCCTGTTCCACACGGTCATTCATATTAAGATGGGTGACGTCTTTATCGTGAATTCTCACTGTTCCCCCGGTGGACTCCCTCATCCCCACCAGGCATTCGGCCAGTTCTTTCTGCCCGTTACCGGAAACCCCGGCCAAGCCCAGAATCTCCCCTGCTTTTATCTCCAGATCAAGTCCTTTTAGCACTTCGTTTCCCCGGTCTCCCCGGGCGTGTAAATCTTCTACCTTAAGGCTGATTGGGCCCTCCTTGGGAAGGCGAATCTCCGGCTCCTGTATCTCTCGTCCCACCATCATATTTACCAGCTCTTTGCGAGTGGTTTCCGCTGTTATTCGTGTGCCTACTGTGGCGCCGTCTCTTAGTACGGTGGCTCTGTCGCTTACTGCCATTACTTCATGAAGCTTATGGGATATGAAGAGCAGGGAGTGGCCCTCTTTAACCATACGTCTGAGGGTAACAAAAAGGTCATCCACTTCTCCCGGTGTTAGAACTGCCGTGGGCTCATCAAGAATGATGAGACTGGCTCCCACATAGAGGGCTTTAAGAATCTCTACTCTCTGCTGTTCACCTACGGAAAGCTGCCAGACATAGGCATCGGGGTCGACGGCCAGTCCGTAATCGGCGGAGAGACGGCGTATTTCTTTGGATACCACATCCAAATCAAGGCGCAGGCCCCGGGTGGATTTTCTCCCCAGGGCCACGTTTTGGGCTACGGTCATGGAGTCCACCAGCATAAAGTGTTGATGGATCATCCCTATTCCAGCCTTAATGGCTGAGGCGGGCGAACGGAATTGAACCGCTTCCCCATTAATACGGATTTCTCCCGAATCGGGCTGGAACATCCCGTAGAGCTGGCGCATGAGAGTACTCTTCCCCGCGCCGTTTTCGCCCAGAAGCGCGTGAACTTCCCCGGATTTTACATCAAGGGTAATACCGTCATTGGCCCGGACTCCGGGAAAGGTTTTGACGATATCTATCATCTCCAGGTGTTTAATATGATCCGTGGCAATCGGCGCTTCTGAGCTCATTTTATCTCCTTTTTAGGTAATTACGGGGTAACCGTGATGGAACCGTCGATGATTCCTTCAATTACGGCATCCGCTTTGGCTTTTACATCTTCGGAAAGGTCAAAAGCCGGGTTATAGGCAATTTTGAGTCCCCCGTTGGCCAGAGTCAGTATGTAAGTGTCTCCGCCGTATTTTCCTTCGTCCGTAGCGGCAATGATTTCCAGCAACATGGCGGACCAGTCGTAAACCTGGCTGGCTACGACAAGCTCGGGAGACAGAGTAGACTGGTCTGCCTGAGTTCCGAACCAGTATACGTCGCCCGCTTTTTCGGCGGCGCCGATGGAACCTACAACGGCCTGGGAAGATCCGGTGAGGATATCGGCCCCGGCGGCAATGTGGGTCTGGGCGGCGGCAGCCATGAGGGCTACGTCGGAGAAGGAGCTGGTCCAGGTTTCCGAAATGGAGGCATCCCCATTGACCGAGGCGGCGCCCTGGGAAAAACCGCTCACATAGGTATGGGCGTCACCCACATCGATGGGGCCGGTTACACCGATCTTTCCACTTTTGGTCAGGAGTCCTGCAAGAACACCGTTTACATAACCGCCCTGTTCGGCAGCAGCTGTATAGGCGTAAACATTATCAAGGCCAAAGGTATTTACGTCCGTTCCCCAGGCAAAGGCTGTTTCGGGGAAGTCGGGAGCAATCTCTTCAACGAGGGTTCCGTACTGTGAGCCGTGGGCCACTACCAGGTTATAGCCCTGGATGGCATAGTCCCTCAGGGCGGCAGAGGCATCGGGTACTTTAAACATATTTTCTGAATAAACCAGTTCTACGGCACTTTCGCCGCCCAGTTCTTCCTGGACAGCTACAAGAGCGCCCCACATGGACTGGCTAAAGGCGGTATCCGTTGTGGCGCTGGGCATAATGACGGCAATTCGGAAAGGCTCGTCGCCGGAAGCGTCTGTGCTTTCTCCTCCGCCGTTGGCCCATACCGTTCCGGCTATTAATAAGGCCAGAAGCAATAAATTCAATTTTTTCATTCATATCTCCTTTTGAGATTCCTCGGAATCTCTTCTATTATTTATGGTTTACCTTTTGATAAAACATAACCAATTCAAATTTTTAGGCTTCCCCCCGGAAGAAGGGTTTATTCAACGCCCCCGGTTTACGGTTTCTCCGGCCGGAAAAGGTCAGAGTTATGACCGTAAGCAGGTAGGGAAGCATATTGGCCAAACTGGCCGGAACGGGTACACCCAGTACCTGCATCCATAACTGAACGGAGTTGGCCGCGCTAAAAAGCAGAGCCCCCCACATGACGCCCACCGGCGACCATCCTCCAAAATATACCAGAGCGACCGCAATGAATCCCTGTCCGGCGGTCAGGTTGTCCTGGAAAAGGTTCAGGGTGGCAATGGAGAGGGAGGCCCCGGCCAGACCGGCCATCACGGCGCCGGAGGTGACGCAAATATAGCGGACGAGGTTTACATTTATACCCCGCGAGTCGGCAGCGGCGGGATTCTGACCTACCGATTTTATGGTAAGTCCCCAGGTAGTCCGTTCCAGTATCCACCAGAGAAGGGGAACCATGGCAAAGGCGAAGTACACAAAGAGGTGATGTTCGAAGAAGACCGGACCCAGAAGGGGAATCTTGCTTAAGAGGGGGAGGGCAATCTTGGGCATACCCCCAACCGTTTTCACCGTGCCAACCAGTACCTTAAAGAGGAGACTGGATAAACCCAGGCCAAACATATTCAAGCCTATTCCACTGACACCTTGCTCCGCCTTAAGGGTAATACTCACAAGGGACATTATTAGTCCCATGGCCAGGCCGGTGGCAATAGCCGCCAGGATGCCCAAAAAGAGGCTCTCCGTCATCAGTACTACATAAAAGGCAAAAAAGGCGCTTAGCAGCATAATCCCGTTGACTCCCAGATTTACCACTCCCGAGTTTTGGGAGATTGTTTCTCCCAGAGCCGCCAGGAGAAGAGGGGTCGCCAGGATAAGCATGGTGCTTAGAAAGCCGGTTATTACGGTTAATGAATAGACATCGCTCATTTTTTGCTCTCCTGTTCTGTTCGGGAACGAAGTTGCCTAATGAGTTGTTCCGTCCATATTCGTGAGGCCGATACGAAAAGCACTACAAGCCCCAGAACGGCATCTATAAGGGCAGAGGGAACCTGAACGGCCCTTTGCATATTGTCCGCTCCGACAAGTAGTCCTCCGAAGAAGATAGAAGCGGGAATCAGTCCCAGGGGATGGAGCCATCCCAGAAGGGCGGCCACAATCCCGGTGAATCCGTAGCCGCTTGTCAGTCCTTCCAAAAGTCTGTGCTGGACGCCCAATACTTCTACGGCCCCGGCCAGTCCGGCCAATCCCCCGGCTAGGGTGAGGGCGAGAGCCTGATTCACCGGGACGTTAATTCCGGAAAAGCGGGAAGCCGAAGCATTGAGCCCTACCGCTCGTATTCTATATCCGATTGTGGTTCTCCACATAATGATATACACCACTACGGCCATGATAAGGGCAAGGAAAAGACCGCTGTGAAGAAGGGTTCTGGGGATGATCCGCATGAGCCAGGCCGATTGGGGGAGCCGGGCCGACTGGGCCAGATAGGTCCCCGCTTCTATCCCTTTGGGATCCATGAGAGGGCCTTGCAGAAGAAAATTCATAAACTGCAGGGCAATAGAATTGAGCATGATGGTTGTGAGAATCTCATTCACCTTAAAACGGGCCTTGAGTATTCCCGGTATGAATCCCCAGAGAGCCCCCGCCAGGAGGGAACCGAGGAGTACGGTGGGAATCAGAACATATCGGGGGAGTCCGTCCAGTGAAAGGGCCAGCCAGGTGGCGCTTATGGCTCCCATGATCATCTGCCCTTCACCGCCGATGTTTATACAGCTGGCCCGGAAGGCTATGGCAATACCTAAACCGACCAGTAGAAGGGGCGTTGTTTTAACCAATGTTTGGGTTATTCCGAATGTGGAACCCACAGCTCCCCTAAACAGGGCTCCGTACGATTCCAGGGGATTGGCTTTAAGGATGATTAAAAAGACGGCCCCCATGAGCAAGCCCAGAACGACTCCAAGAACGGGTATAATCATTCTGATAAAGAATTCCAGACCGTTTGTTTGTTTTTTGTCTGCCAAATGGATCTCCCTTTCCCAAGGTGCGGGTAAATTATTACAGAAATACTCGCAATTCCTATGCCAATATGAGGCTTTTGTTAAAAACTTATCCCTTGGGGCCGAATCGTTTGACATAGATACAAAAAAAGGGAAAGTGGAACAAGCGTTTCTCCTGTATAAAACGACTTCCGTGTATGATGGAAAGAAAATAATACAAAATCGTATGATAAATCATAAAATTTAAACAAAATCTTCTTTTCCTTTCTCTTGTTGAATGTTTATTGTATAATGTATTCTAAATTTTCCGATTAAATTAATATTTGTTTTTGAAATAGAGAATAATTAGAATGATATATAAAGGAGAATGAGACATGAATATTTTTGCTCAAAAAGCTAAAGAATATAGACAGTTTGCAGCGGAAACCCTTTCGACAATCGTAAAGATCCAGTCGTTCAGCGGACGGGAAAAGGATGTCTGTCAAAAAATAGCCGAAATCTGTGAAGAAATCGGTATGGATGAAGTGCGAATTGATAAGCTGGGAAGTGTGGTGGCCCGTCTGGGTTCGGGGAAGAAAATCCTGGCCTTTGACGCCCACATCGACACGGTGGAACTGGGGGATCTGTCCGCCTGGACAAGGGAGCCCCTAAGCGGCGATATTGACGATACCTACGTTTACGGACGGGGGGCTTCCGACCAGAAGGGGGGCGCCGCCGCCATGATCACCGCAGCTAAAATTCTCAAGGAAGAGGGGTTTAATCAGGACTATTCCCTCTACTTTACCTTTACCGTTATGGAAGAGGACTGTGACGGTATGTGCTGGAAGTATTTGATCGAAGAGGAAAAACTGGTTCCCCACTTTGCCGTTTCCACCGAACCCAGCAGCTGCGAACTCTACCGGGGACACCGGGGGCGAATGGAGATGGTCGTTAAAATCAAGGGTGTTTCCAGTCACGGTTCAGCTCCCGAACGGGGTGTGAGCGCCGCTTATAAGGCCGCCCGAGCCGCCCTGGCCATGGAGAAACTGAACGCCGATCTTCAGCCCGACGAGGACAACTTCCTGGGCAAGGGAACCATTGTGGTTTCCGAAATGAAGGTTAACGGTCCCAGCCAGTGCGCCGTTCCCGACCAGGCCATGCTTTACCTGGATCGGAGACTCACTTGGGGTGAAGATGCAAATCTGGCCATCTCTCAGGTTAAAGAGTATATAAAGGAAGCCATTGGGGAAGAGCCCGAATCGGTTGTTATGCCCGATTACGACAAGACCGGATACCGGGGGTACGAGTACTTTCAGGAACTCTACTTTCCTACCTGGAAGGTCGAAGAGGATCACCACCTGGTTCAGAGCGGTGTTAAGGCTTACGAGTCCTGCTTTGGCAAGAAGCCCGTGGTGGACAAGTGGACCTTCTCCACCAACCTGGTATCTGTCTGCGGACGTCACAAAATCCCCAGTATCGGATTCGGCCCCGGCGACGAGTGTGAAGCCCACGCGCCCAATGAGAAGTGCCGCATCGATGACCTGGTTGTCTGCGCCGCTTTCTACTCATCCCTGGCTAATACCCTCTAAAAGGAGTTTACAATGAATAAGGATGCCATTGCCGAGGCTATTAAAGCCTTAGGGCGATTAGACAAGAAGAATATGTATCTGGAGGACTTTTTCCTCACCTGGGATAAGACCGATGAAGAGCTTATGTCTGTCTTCAAGACCGCCGATATCCTAAGAGCCCTGAGAGAGAACAACATCTCTTCCAAGATCTTTGACAGCGGCCTGGCGATTTCAAACTTTAGGGACAACTCCACTCGAACCCGGTTCAGCTTCTCCAGCGCCGCCAATCTTTTGGGAATGGCCGTGCAGGACCTGGATGAGGGCAAGTCCCAGATTGCCCATGGCGAGACGGTTCGTGAGACCGCCAATATGATTAGTTTTATGGCCGACGTAATCGGTATTCGGGACGATATGTACATAGGAAAGGGACACAGCTACATGAAGGAAGTATCCCGGGCCGTACAGGAAGGACACAAAGAGGGCGTTCTAGAACAGAGACCCACCCTGGTGAACCTCCAGTGCGACATTGACCATCCCACCCAATCCATGGCGGACATGCTCCACCTGATCAATCATTTTGGCGGCGTAGAAAATCTTAAGGGGAAAAAAATCGCCATGTCCTGGGCCTACTCTCCCTCCTACGGAAAACCCCTTTCCGTACCCCAGGGTGTAATCGGTCTTATGTCCCGTTTTGGTATGGACGTGACCCTGGCCCATCCCGAAGGTTACGAAGTGATGTCCGACGTGGAAGAGGTGGCTCGTAAGAACTGCCAGGCCTCGGGAGGAACCTTTACCAAGACCAACTCCATGGCCGAAGCCTTTAAGGACGCCGATATTGTCTATCCCAAGAGCTGGGCCCCCTACAGTGCCATGGAAACCCGGACCGACCTGTACGGCAAGGGTGATTTTGAGGGTATTAAGAAGCTGGAAGGGGAACTTCTGGCCCAAAACGCCCAGCACACCGACTGGGAGTGTACCGAAGAGCTGATGAAGACCACAAAGGAGGGTAAGGCCCTCTACCTTCACTGCCTCCCTGCGGACATTAGTGGAGTCAGCTGTGAAAAGGGCGAAGTGGAAGCCAGCGTATTTGATCGCTACCGGGAGCCCCTCTATAAAGAAGCCAGTTACAAACCCTATATTATCGCGGCCATGATGTTTCTGAGCCGGGTAAAGAACCCCGAAGAGACCCTGGCTAAATTACTGAAAGACGCACCGGTCCGCTGCCGATTCTAAGGAGAAAATATGATTACATTAGACATTCAACAAGAAGCCTTGAAGAAAAATATCGAACGATGCCATGAGCAGGGCATCATCCTTCCCACCTTTGAGGAGATGAAGCACCCCGAGAAGATTCCCCAAGGTGTGAAAGACAAGCTTAAAGAAGTGGGACTGTGGGATGTGAACCCCCTGAACCTGTTCCGTATTAACTGGCATAATGAGGCGGTTGAGTCGGGGGGGACCTTTTCCGGTGTTAATTATATGGAAATCCCCAAGGAGATCACCGGTGTGAATGCCCGGATCATTGCCCTGGTGGGTAAATGGTTCCCCACGGGCGCCCACAAGGTAGGAGCCACCTACGGCTGTCTGGCCCCGGCTCTGGTAAGCGGAAACTTTGATTCCACCAAGCAAAAAGCCGTTTGGCCCTCCACCGGTAACTACTGCCGGGGCGGCGCATACAACAGCGCCCTTTTAGACTGCGACTCCATCGCCATCCTCCCCGAAGAGATGAGCCAGGAGCGATTCAACTGGCTCACCAAGGTAGCCGGAGAGGTCATTGCCACTCCGGGATGCGAAAGCAACGTTAAGGAGATCTTTGACAAGTGCCACGAGCTGAACGCTTCCCGGGGGGACGATATCGTTATCTTCAACCAGTTCGAAGAGTTTGGTAACTACCTGTGGCATCACGAGGTGACGGGAAACGCCATTCTTCAGGTGCAGAAGGAGCTGGGCATTTCCGAAATCACCGCTTATGTCTCTTCTACCGGGTCCGGCGGTACCATTGCCGCCGGTGATGCCCTGAAGAAGGCCTTCCCCAAAATGAAGATCGCCGCCGCCGAAGCCCTCCAGTGTCCCACCCTGCTTAGAAACGGGTTCGGCGGACACCGAATCGAAGGTATCGGCGACAAGCACGTTCCCTGGATTCACAACGTAAGAAATACGGACATGGTTATTGCCGTGGACGATAAGGATTCCATCTCCCTCATGCGTCTCTTTAATGAGCAGGCCGGTGTGGATTACCTCCTCTCCCAGGGCATGAGCAAGGATTTTGTTCCCTACCTTGAGCTGATGGGTATTTCCGGCATTGCCAACGTAATTGCCTCCATCAAGATGGCCAAATTCTACGAAATGGACGAACAGGATACTATCTTTACCATATGTACCGACTCCATGGAGATGTACCAGTCCCGTATTACCGAGTACCGTGATCTGGAAGGAGAGTACACCCGTGAAAGTGCGGTAGCCTCCTTTGCCGGCTCCCTGGACGCTCTGGGGATCGACAATATGGAAGAGCTGGGCTACTACGAAAGACTGCGGATTCACAACTTAAAGTACTACACCTGGATAGAACAGCAGGGTAAGGAGCTGGAAGAGCTGAACCGTCAGTGGTACGACCGGGAATACTGGGAGGCCATTCCCGCCTACGCCGCCAAGATCGATGAGCTTATTAACAAGTTTAATAAAGACGCGGGGGTCAAACTTTGATCCGCTATACCTGTTCCAGCTGCGGTAAGAGTTTTGAGAGCGAGGCGATTGTCTATCGATGCGAAAGCTGCGGGGGAGATGACGCCGCTGGATACCAGAAAGGGAACCTCATGGTGGAGCTGGATAAAAGTAAGGTGGGCGGTGACTTAAAACCCGGATCGCCTATCAATCCCTTTGATCTGCTCCCCGGCGGATTTCCCCTGGCCGAGTGTCACAAGCTTTTCCCCGTGGGGAATACTCCGGTTCTGCCCTTGGGCGGCTTGGAGAAGGAGGGAGCTCCCAAAATATTCGGAAAGCTGGACAACCTGAATCCTTCAGGCTCTTTGAAGGACAGGGCCTCCCTTTTCGTGGCGGCCCAGGCGAAGTATTACGGTTCGGACAAGGTGGTTCTCGCCTCCACCGGTAACGCCGGATCCGCCATGAGCTGCGCCGGCGCCGCCCTGGGCCTGGACATTGTTCTCTTTGTGCCCGCCGCAGCTCCCCTGGAGAAGCTGGCCCAGTCCCTCTTTTACGGGGCCCGTGTGATCCCTGTGGACGGCACCTACGACGATGCCTTTGGTCTTTCTATCGAGTACTCCCTGGATCAGGGGGGGATAAACCGTAACACCGCTTACAATCCCCTTACCATTGAAGGAAAAAAGACCGCCGCCCTGGAAATTTACAACCAGTTTGCCGGTAAGATTCCCGATGTGATCTATGTTCCCGTGGGGGACGGAGTCATTCTGACCGGTCTCTTTAAGGGTTTTGAAGATTTACTGTCCCTGGGGCTGATAGAGAAGATGCCCAGGTGTATCGCCGTTCAGGCAAAAGGGAGCAACTCCATTGCCCGCAGCTTAAAAGAGGGGAGAGAGATTCCCCTGGAGAGCAGCGCCACCCTGGCCGACTCCATCTCCGTATCCTCCCCGGCCTGCGGTTCCCTGGCCCTGGACTATCTGAAAAAGACCGGCTCCTGGGCCGTAGAATTGTCCGACGAGGAGATCCTTATTGCCCAGGCCGAACTGGCTCGGAAGACCGGTGTATTTGTGGAACCCTCCAGCGCGACAACCTGGGGTGCTTTGAAGAAGGATATGGAAGCCGGGCATATCTCGTCCGATGAGACGGCCCTTCTTTTGTTGACCGGTTCCGGTTTTAAGGATATGTCCGCCGTAAAGGGACAAATTGAGATACCCAAGGCTCTGCCTCCCCGGCTGGGCCCTGTGATTGATTTTTTGTCCAAAGCTTAGATATTACAAAAGCCCCGAGGAGACCCGGGGCTTTTTTTAGTATTAAACTCGCTTAAGCCGCTTCCTGCTCGGCTATCTTGGCCCGGGGGGAAACCCGGCTCATAAGGTAGAGGAAGGGAGTATCGATCAAGGCGGCAATGTACTTCACAATGAGGGTTGTGATGATGATAGAGCCGGCGATTTCGATAGGGAAGATTCCCGCCAGGGCAAATCCCAGAGTCACTAAAAGGGTGTCGACCAGCTGGGAAATCATGGTGGAACCGTTGTTCCGAATCCACAGGGTTTTGCTGCTGCCGTCCCATTTTCTGATTCTGTCGTAAACCAGAACGTCCAGGCTCTGGCTAATGAAGTAAACCAGATTTCCGATCAGTACGGCCTTGAAGGTTCCCCCGTTTACGGCAAAGAACAGGTTCAGGGCGCTGTTAAAGTCGCTGCTGTAGTCCATTCCCTGGAAGAGGGTGGCAATAAACATAATCAGGATAAAGGATATGTTGGCAAAGATAGAGAGGTGTACCGCGTTGCGGGCGGCTTGGGCTCCGTACTTCTCATTCAGCAGGTCCGTGGCTAGAAAGATTCCGGCAAACATTACATTACCCAAAGTCGCTTCCAGCTCAAAGAGCCCGAAGTTAAAGATAACACCCTTATTTACCTGAATGTTGGCGGCAATAACACTAAGGACGATGTAGGCCAGAATGCCCTGTTTGCCCCAAAAACGAAAGACCGTGGCGATCAGTGCGAAGTTGACAATCGCAAAGATCAGAAATACCATAAGATTACTCATTTTTATCTCCTAGTTTTGATTCGCAGGATGGTTACGAACTGCGGCTGTTCAAAGACAGCAAAGATGTTATATGGTAAATCTTTAGGAATTACAAGTGCCGGAAAGGGCAAGAGAGGCAAAATGGTCAGATATAGCGTGATTAATAGGAAGCTTAAGCGGGAAATCGTTCTTTTGAAGGGCCGCCCCTGCCTTTGGGGCCGTTGCCGCTTTTGCGATTATATAGAGGACAATTCTCCCGATGACGAGGGGAACCGCCGTCTGAACGACGAGGTGCTGGACCGGGTGACCGGAGAGTTCGGCGTTTTGGAAGTGATTAATTCGGGGAATATTTTTGAACTGCCCCAGGCGACTCTGGACAGAATTAAGGAGCTGACCCGGGAGAAGGGGATTCACACCCTTATGTTTGAAGCTCACTGGGTATACCGGAAGCAGCTGACCGCCCTGCGGGAGTTCTTTGGGACTAACTGCATGGCCCTAACCGGGGTGGAAAGTTTTGACCGGGATTTTAGGGAGGGGGTTCTGAACAAGGGCTGCCCTTTTTGTTCTATTGAGGAACTTAAAAGCTACTTTGATTCGGTCTGTCTCATGGTGGGAGTGGAAGGGCAGAACCGGGAAATGATTGCCCGGGACATAGAGATAGCCCGGGAAAACTTTGACCACTTTACGGTTAATGTCTACGTGAACAACACTACCCCGATTAAAGCTGACCCTGAGCTGATTGACTGGTTCCGGGAGGAGTACGCCTGGCTTGAGGATTATGAAAAGTGCGATGTCCTGTGGAATAATACGGACTTTGGGGTAGGAGGAGACTAATGGAGGCTGTTATTTTGGCCGCCGGCCTCTCCTCCCGGGCGGGGGATTTTAAGCTGGCCTGGCCCATAGAGGGGAAGCCGCTCCTAGTTCGTCAGGCGGAATTATTTGCCGGTGTTTGCGACCGGGTTTACGTAGTGGCCGGCCACTGGCTGAATGAAGTTCGGGAGCTGGTTCGGGACTGTCCCCGGGTAGAAGTAGTGGAAAATCCCGATTATCTTGAGGGCATGTTCTCTTCCGTACAGGCAGGTGTGGCCCGGGTGACCGGGGATTTCTTTATCTGCCCCTCCGACTATCCCGCCATCGCTCAAGAGACTCTTGCCGCTCTTGCTGGAGCCTGGGGCCAAGTCCGCATCCCCACCTTCGACGGTCGGAGAGGGCACCCTCTTTTTATGACGGCCGACTGCCAAGCTATTATCGCCCAAGAACCCCGGGACTCCAATCTCAGGAATATCATCAACCGCCTTGGCTTTACCGGGGTTCCTGTGAATGACGAGGGTATTCTTCACGACATCGATACCAAAGAGGACTACCGGAACTACCAGGAACGTTCCCGGAGGAGAGAATAGATGGTTACCATAATCACCGGGGAGCTGCACCGGGGAAAGACCACCCGGGTAAAGGAGCTTCTTAAAACCATTCCCGATGCCCGGGGCTTTGTGACGGAAGTTGTTTTTGCAGGGGAGAAACGGCTTGGCTATGATTTGAGATTTATAATCGGAGGGGAACCGGGGCTAAGGACTCCCTTTATGCGTTTGATTGATGATGCTAAAAGAGTGGGGCTTTCCCCGGAGGCCGTTCAATACCAATTGGGAAAGTACGTCTTTTTTAAAGAAGCCTTTGACCGGGCGGAAGGGCAGATTCAAGAGATCCTGGAAAATCCTCCTTCCACTATCGTCATAGAGGAGTTGGGCTTTTTGGAGAGGGACAAAAAGGGCTTCTATCCCCTCGTACGGGCTGTATTGGACTCAGAGGCGGATCTGATCACAGCGGTCCGGACCTCCACTCTGCCGGGAATTATAGAGGCCTTTGCACTGGACGATTACCGGCTTATCGAAGTAAGCTAGAAGGGTCCAAAGGAGAATGAAATGAAGGCCATCAATCACGTTAATACCTACGATTTTCAGAACTATCACAGCAACCGTTATCTTGTCTTTGACCATAAAATCGTTCATACCGGTCCGGCGGAGGATCTTCCCAAGGTCCTGGCCCAGTATAACATTCCCGAAGATAAGGTTATTGACGGCAAGGGCAAACTCCTTCTTCCCGGTCTGGCTCTCTGCCACACTCACATCTACTCCACCTTTGCCCGGGGGCTCGCGCTTCCCTTTAATCCGAAAAACTTTGTGGAGCTTCTGGAGCAGCTCTGGTGGAAGATCGACGGGGCCCTGACCAAGGAAATGGTCTACTCCAGCGCCCTCGTCTCCGGTCTGGGCTACATACGAAACGGTATCACTTCCGTGATTGACCACCACGCCAGCGGCAAGGATATTTTGGGGACTTTGGCTCAAATTAAGCGGGCCCTGGTGGACGATTTGGGACTGCGGGGCATGTCCTGCTTTGAGACCTCCGACCGATTCGACATTTCCTCCTGTATTAAGGAGAATATTACCAATCTTGAATCGTCCCAAAGGGGAGAGTGGGGCGGCCACTTTGGCATGCACGCCTCCATGACCCTCTCCGATGATTCCTTAAGGGAGATCAAAAAGAGCCTGGGAGACTATCCCATTCACATCCACGTGGCCGAAAGCACCATGGATATGGAGGACTGCCTTAGCCGCTCCAAGATGACTCTGATCAAACGGCTTGATAAATTCGGCCTGATTAATAGGGATTCCCTGATTGTCCACGGCATCTATCTGGATGATGAGGAGATGGAGCTGATTGCCGAAAGGGGGGCTTACATGGTCCTTAATCCTTCGAGCAATATGAATAACGGGGTGGGCCTTCCGGACTACAAAAAGATGAAGTCCCACGGGCTCAAGGTTCTTTTGGGGAATGACGGGATGAGTTCCGCCGTGGTTAACGAATGGCAGCACCTTCTGGTGGGTATGCATCACCGTTACCAAGACCCCACCGCCTTTGGTTTGGATGATCTGGGGGCGATTATTAATAATGGTTACGACTATCTGAACGGCGTTTTAGGGACGAAACTGGGCCGATTGGAGAAGGGCTATGAGGCGGATTTCCAGCTGCTCGACTATAATCCTCCCACCCCTCTGGACGGGGATAACGGGTTGGGCCACCTCTTTTACGGCCAGGCCTTTGCCTTCCGTCCCAGTCACCTGTGGGCCAAGGGGGAGTTAAAGCTGAAGGATTACCGGCTCCTGGCCGATGAAGAGGCCATTCATGAACAGAGCCGGGTACTCTCTACTCAGCTCTGGGAGTCGCTCCGGTAAAAGGCGGCCGCCGCTTCCACGGCGTCGATAATCTGCTGGTAGCCGGTACAGCGGCAGAGATTGGGTTTAATCGCCTTGCGAATCTCATCCCGGCTGGGGCTGCTGTTCTTTAAAAGGAAGGCATGGGCTGTGAGTACCATGGCGGGGGTACAAAAGCCGCATTGTATGGCTCCGTGGTCCAGAAAGGACTGCTGCAGGGGGTGGATATTTCCCTCCTCATCGGACATGCCCTCAATGGTGATGACCGATTTTCCTACCATGTCGCTCACTTTTTTTATGCAAGACTTGACCGGTTTCTCATCAATGAGGATAGTACAGGCCCCGCAGGCTCCGGTGTCGCAGCCGTTTTTGGCCCCGGTCAGGCGAAGATCTTCCCTTAAGTAGGTAAGGAGTTTCTTATCCTTGTCTTTTTCCTCTATTTCAACGTCTTTTCCGTTAATTGTTGCTCTCATTATTTCATTTCTCCCGCCAGTTCTTTGGCTTTGATAGGGTAAGCGTTACAGCGGCAGCCGGTGGCCGCATAGACCGCATTGGCCGTGGCGGCCGCAGCGATTTCCAGGGCCGGTTCACCCACTCCCTTGGCTCCGGTGGGGGAGTTGGGGTCGTGGTTTTCCACTATCTCCGTATGGAACTCGCCCACGTCGGTGGCCCGGGGAATGCGGTAGCGGTTCAGGTTATCGTGCTTGAGCCGCCCGTCCACAATGTTCAAATCCTCCATGACCGCCATGCCGTATCCCTGGGTGAATCCCCCGTAGATCTGGCCTTGAAGGTATTCGGGGTTGATCGCTTTGCCAATGTCGTGGACCGCATAGACATCCAGGAGCTGAATCTTCCCGGTGGCCTTATCTACTTCCACTTCGGCAATCTGGCAGGAGTAGCCCCAGGTAAAGTAGGCGTTCCCCTTACCGGTCTCCTCATCCCAGGACACTTTGGGAGCCTGGAAGGAGCCGAAGGCGTAGGGGTAGTCGCAGTTCAGGAACAGCTGATGCATGGCCTCTTCCCAAGTCAGAACCGCCTCATCGGTCTTACCATAGACCTTATCGTCCTTAAATCGGACTTCATCGACCTGACATTCCAGTTTATTATGGAGGGACTGGGCTATGATTTTCTTGAGGTTTTTCACTCCGTTGGCCACGGCGCCTCCGCCCATCAGGGTGCCCCGGGAGGCTACGGTGGTGCCCCCGTCGGGAATGTGTGAGGTGGAGGGACGGCAGTAGCGAATGCGCTCCTTGTTAATCCCCAGCTCCTTGGCCAGGATCAGAACCATGGCCGCCTCCGCCCCCTGCCCGTTCTCATGGACTCCGGTCTCCAAAAGGACCGAACCGTCGAACTGGCAGTTGATAATGGCGGAGCAAAAGTCCATTCCTTCCGCTCCCAGGCTGCATCCACGGTAGCTAATGGCCATGCCAATACCGTAGTTCTTCCCGTCCTTTTGGCCCCGGTCGTTGGCCCGGCTCTTCCGGGAGTAGTCGGAGAGCTTCAAAGCCTTATCCATCACCTCTTCCATACTAACCACATGGTTATCCAGCTTCTGGGAGGTAATGGTTTCGCAGCCCTGGGTGACCATGTTGGCCCGGCGGAATTCTACCGGATCCATTTCCAGCACTTGGGCGCACTCCTCAATCCACTGTTCAATGGCGTAGTTAACCTGTACCGCCCCAAAACCCCTGTAGGCTCCGGTAAAGACATTATTCGTATGAACCCCAAAGGTATCGCAGTGAACGTTGTCCACCTGGTAGGGGCCGCAGCACTGTACGGTGGAGCGCCAGGTTACCCAGGGGGTTACCGAGGTATAGGCCCCGCCGTCGGCCACAAAGCGGGCGTCCACAGCGTGGATTTTATTCCCCTTCAAGCCGATTTTATAATACATATTGTAGGGATGTCGCTTGTAGCTCTCCTTCATGGACCACTCCCGGTCGTAAACCATTTTGACCGGACGGCCGCAGAGATGGCAGGCCAGAGCCGTACGGGCGCAGACAATGGCAATGGTGTCGTCCTTCCCGCCAAAACCGCCTCCCACGGGGGTTCCCACTATTTCCACATCCGCCAGGGGACGTCCCAGCAAGGCCGCCACAAAGCGCCGGGTAGAAAAGGGGTGCTGCATGCCCCCGTACACTTCCATGACACCGTCGGGACGCTCCTGGCAGAGGGAGGATTCCACCTCCATGTAGGCGTGTTCCACCGCAGCGGTGGTGTAGTCCCGTTCAAGAATATGGTCGCACTCGGAAAAGGCTTCGTTTATATCCTTACCTCGGCGTATCTTATGCTGGTTGATTATATTGCTTCCCTTGGAGGGGTGAATCAGGTTTTCCGTCTCTTCCATGGCCGCTATCGGGTCAAAAAGAGGGGGATGTTCCTCCACTACGGCTTCAATGAGGGTTGCCGCCGTCAGGGCTTCCGGGCGGCTTTCGGCCACCACCAGGGCCAGTACGTCCGACTCACAGCGGATCTTGTCCACGGTGAGCATGGCGTAGTCTTTGTGGATTTGTCCGAACCGGGCTGCGCCGGGAACGTCTTTGGAGGTAATGACTCGCACCACACCGGGGCAAGCCGCCGCCTCTTCCAGGCCGGTGTAGCCCAGAATCTTTCCGTGAATATATTTTTGAGAGTAAACCGGCACGGCGTGGAGCATGTTCTCCACAAAGAGGTCGTCGGTGAATTTCGCTTTTCCCGTGACCTTGGCCACTCCGTCGTTTCTCCAGGCATTTGACATTATTTCTTTCCTCCTAATAAATAGGCATATTTTTCAAAGAGAGTCTTAACCATCTTCTCATACTCTTTGGGAGCATCGTTTTTATCCATAAAATCGCCCCTGTTACCAAGGGTGATGGCTGTCTCTTTTATCTCTCCCCCCTCGCCGGAGAACCGCAGCTTAAGGGTCTCCCCTTCAAGGTAAAATCCCCGGTTTTGGCTGTTGGCAAACTCTTCGGCGCTGGAAAAGAGGGTGATTTTATCCAGGTAGGGATTTCCCTCCCAGGGACAGAAGGTTCCGCAGTTACCGCACTCGTTACAAAGAGCGTCCAGGTGGAGGATTTGGGTGCGGTTCTTCTCTCCGGCCACCTCGATGGCCCGATTGGCCCGATTGGGACAGACATCTATACATTTATTACATTCGTAGTGGCAGTCAAGGCAGCGCAGGGCCTCTTTCTGCGTTCCTTCCGCTGTCAATTTCGCCTTGGGGTCTATTTCAAAGTTCACCCGCCCCTTTTTCCGCTCCACTTCTTCCCGGTCTTCCCCGGCGAAGGGTGCGGGGGGGGCCGGGGGGATTTCTCCCGCCAGGGCGTCAATTTGTTTAGCTGCGGCAGCGATATCTTCTATCAGGCCGATTTTAGGGTGATTATTTCCGTCGATGATGAGGGCGATTCCCTCTTCCTTCAGGCTCTCTTCGCTCGGAAGCCCTTCGGGACAGGGGATGATTTTCACACCGCAAGTTTTAATGAAGTCCACATCGCCCTTAACTATCTCCCCGGGGAACTTGTAGCCCGGGAGGGAGTACTCTTCCTCGTCCGGACGGAGGTAAAGGGCCGTTTCATAGCCTCGTTGGGCCAGAAAATAGGCCGCCGAGAGGGTAAAAAGTCCCTGCCCCAGGAGGGCGGCTCTCTTTCCGGCCCTTAATTCAGGGGCCTTGTGGGCCGCCATAAAATCGTCAAAACCCTGTTCCCGGGCCTGTTTCTTTAGCTCCCGTATCTTTACCGGCGCCTCATAGTCCCGACGGGTACAGTTCTTTTCGCACCTACGGGAACAGTAGTGGCCGGTAATACCGGGCAGGGGATTCTTTTCGTAGATTACCCTAAGAGCCCCCGCATAATTGCCTTCACCCATTAGCTTAATATAACGGGGGGCGTCCTGTTCAATGGGACAGGCCTCCTGGCAAGGGGGAACCACGCAGTTAAAAAGAGGGAGGGGGCGGGAAATCTGAACCTTCTCCTTACCGCGCCACTTTTTCTCCTTATAGACCGACTTAAGGCTCTCCTCGGCCAGAAGAGTCAGTTTGGCCACATCAATCCTCTCCGGGGGGCTTGCGGGATGTTCCAGACAGCTCTCCACCATCTGAGACATTCTCATATATCCGCCGGGCTTCAGAAGTTCGGTACAAACGGTCAGGGGACGAATCCCCGTCTCCCACACATCGGCTATATTGTAGTCCGAAAGGCCGCCGGAAAAGGAGATAGCCAAATCACCCTCAAAGGCTTGAGCCAGACCGGCGGCCACGTTAATCGAGAGGGGGTAGAGGGGGCGGCCCGAGAGGTACATCTCCTCCCCGGGCAACTGGTCGAGCTTATTGAGAACCCCCAGGGTATTGGTCAGCTTAATCCCAAAGAAGCGCTTCTCCTTTTGGGCCAAATCCTTTAGCCGAGTGATCATGGAGACCGCATCGTCAAAAACAAGGTCCTTTTCAAAGGCTTCCCGGGGTACCTGAACGTAGTCAAAACCGCTCTCATTCAGGAAATTGTTGATAAAATCTTCCCCCAGAAGGGTGGGGTTCAGCTTCACATAGGTGTTGAGCTTTTTCATCTCCAACATATAGGAGCAGATTTTTTCGATCTCATCGGGGGGGCAGCCGTGCATGGTGGATATGCTGATTTGGCTTCCCATATGGGGCGAGGGGATTTCAAGATCGATTCCTTCCCGGCGAGCTATCTTCTTTAGGATAGCCCCGTAGGCCTCATAACGGGGGTCGATACGGGCGTCCTTCATCCTCTCTATAAACTGGTCCACCCGGGGAGATGAGATACCCTCCAGGTCATAGCCCACGCTCATGTTAAAAATAAAATCGCCCCCTCCGTCGGTCCATCCCAGGAATTCCTTAAAAAAGTGAAGGAGGAACCAGGCCTTAAGGTACTCGTCAAAGGCCTGATCCAGGGTGAATTCGGAGGACCACTCTACGTTATAGCACTCGTCCCGGGCATCGATGCAGGGTTTTTCCAGCTCCAATTCGTCAAGAATCTGAACCGTCTTGAGCTCAAAGAAGCGGGCGCCGCTTAGGTAGGCTGCCAAAAAATTGGGGGCCATTTGGGTATGCGGTCCTGCGGCGGGGCCCAAAGGAAGGGGGCCGGAGGGGAAATCGTCCGTAAAAAAGGCGGCCCGGGGAATCCCGACGAGGGAGGCGGAGTTCTTGTACTCTTCCAGAGCTGCATTTATTAAATCCTCAAAGGAGAGGGGAAACATTCTATCTGACATAGTTAAAGAGTAACACAGGGGAGGAATAAAATAAATATATATCGGTTAAATAGCCGCTTATACTTGACCTCTTTCCCTTAGGAGAAATAAAATGATAGGAAGAGCCCTTATTAAAGGGGCTCGTAAGTCTGTTTATAATTGTGTGTACGTGGAGGATCATAATGGACAAATCAACAAAGTTAAATCATTTTATTTATATACTCATCTATGCTTCGATCTGGGGTTTCCTGGAAGCTACCCTGGGATGGAGTCTGCAGTTTCTTGCCATACAGGTCTCCGGATTCGTTATGTTTCCTCTGGCCATGTATATTTTGCTTTCCGCCTATCGGAAGCTGGAGAGCGCCCGCAGCCTTGTGGCAATTGGTGTGGTTGCCGGGGTTATTAAGCTGGTTAACCTGCTTCTTCCCGGCCTGCCTCCCATTAAAACGATTAATCCCGCTATCGCTCTGGTTCTGGAAGCCAGTTTCGCGGCCCTTTTTATTCCCGCTTTAATGAAGGTAAAAGGGGCGGCCCGTTTAGGCTTTTCCACCCTTCTTAACCTGAGTTGGAGAGGGGCTTTTCTTCTGACCGCCCTGGCTATTCAGGTTCTTTGGGTGATTCCCATGGGGCTTTTAAAGTCGGGAGAGATGATTTTTAGCTATCTTGTGGTAAATGGCCTTGTCAGTTCTCTGATCACTTGGATGATTGTGATGATTGAAGCCCGGCCGGGACTGAGTCTCTCTATTAAACTTAAAAAGCCTTCTATCTGGGCCCTTCCCCTGTTGGCGGGCTCTGTGGGCGCTCAGCTTTTTCTCTAAATACCGGATAGATTCATATGATAAGCGATCTATACGGGAAAATTTCCGAACTTACCTCTCGGGGGAGGTCTTGCGTTATGGTCACCGTGGCCGAAACGGAAGGATTCGGGCCCATGACGGTGGGAAAGAAAATGCTTGTCCTTGATGACGGCTCCTCTGAGGGAACCGTGGGGGGCGGGGCATTGGAATTCGAGGCCCTTCAGACAGCCCAAGAGGTTCTTAAGGATCAAAAGAGTCGGCTTGTCTCCTATCTTCTCAATGAGGGAAAGGTAAAGGAGGGATTCAAGACTGTCCCCATGGTGTGTGGAGGAACGGCCAAGTTCTTCTATGAGTACCTTTCCGGCGGGGACCGGGTCTCTATTTTTGGGGGAGGTCATGTGGGCCAGGCACTGGTGCGGCAGCTCAATCTTTTGGGGTACTACACCATACTTATAGATGACCGGGAGGATATTTTTACCTCCGAAGCCCCCGCCTGTGAGTGCATTCACGAGGCTTTTCACTCCTATGCTATGAAAGCTCCCCTCGATGAGTCGAGCTATGTGGTTATTTGTACCGCCTCCCATGCCAATGACTTTGACGTGGCCCGGGCCCTGACCGAACGGGGCGTCAAACCCAAGTATCTGGGAATGCTCGCCTCTCCTTTAAAAAAGGCGGAACTTGTTTCTCGGTTGGAGAAGGAGTTTGGGGCCGATCTGGATCTTTCCCACTTCTACAGCCCCGTGGGCCTGGACATAGGAGGGGAGTCTCCTGCGGATATCGCCCTTTCCGTAGCCGCCGAAATTAGTGCCGTTAAATACGAAAGGAGAGAAATCTCCCACATGAGGAACCGGTAATTTGATTAACCTGTACAAAGGAAATTTTATAGATACCCCCACTCCCGGTGAATTCCGGGTAAGGGAAGAGTCGGTAGCCGTGGTGGAGGAGGGAAAGCTGATTTCCCTGGAGAGCCAGGTGCCTCGGGAGTATGCCTCCCTGCCCGTAAGGGATTTGGGACTTGTGATACCCTCCTTTATTGACCTGCACGTTCATGCCCCCCAGCATATGCAGATGGGAGCGGGTCTGGATTTGGGACTCCTGGACTGGCTGGACAATCACACCTTTCCCGGGGAAACCCGTTTTGCCAATGAAGATTATGCCCGGGAACTTTATCCGCTTTTTGCCAAGGAGCTCTTAAGGCAGGGGAGTTTAAGGTCCGTGGTATACGGGACCATCCACGGGAAGTCCACCCTGATTTTGGCGGAAGCCCTGGAAAAGGCCGGACTGACCGCCTTTGTGGGGAAGATCAATATGGATCAGAACGCCCCCGATTCTCTTAAGGAAGAAACAGAGGAGTCCCTGAGGGAAAGTGTCGATTTCTGTGAAAGAATGGCCGCCCATGAACGGGTCCGCCCCATCCTGACCCCCCGTTTTGCTCCCAGCTGTACGGAAAAACTTATGAAGGGGCTTGGTGAGTTGGCCCGCAAGAAGGACCTGCCCGTCCAATCCCATCTGGCCGAAACCCGTCCCGAGGCCCGTTGGGTTTCGGAACTTTTCCCCAAAAGTCGCAGCTACACCCATGTTTATGATGACTGCGGTCTTCTGGGGCCGGGAAGCCTTATGGCCCATGGTATCTATTTAAGCGACGAAGAGATAGAACTGATTCGGGAAAGGGAAGCCACCCTGGTTCACTGTCCCAGCGCCAATATCAATCTGAGCAGCGGTATTATGCCTCTGGGGCGCTATCTGGACGGGGGAGTTAATCCGGGATTGGGCTCCGATGTGGGGGCCGGTCATACCTTAGCCATGTACCGGGCGGTGGTTCAGGCCGTTCAGGTCTCCAAGCTCCTGCGGGTTATGGAGCCCGAGGGAAATCACCGGACAATAAAACTCTCCGAGGCCTTCTATCTGGCCACCATGGGGAACGGCCGATTTTTCACAGGCCGGGGTTTTGAGCCCTGCGGGGCCTTTGAGGCGGGAATGAGCTTTGACGCTCTGGCCATTGACCTGGAACTGCCCAAGGCGGTGGGAATGTCTCCCCTTAATCAACTGGAGCGCTTCCTTTATTCCGGGGACGACCGCCATATAAAAACACGAATCTTAGCAGGTAGGGAATTATGAAGATAGACTGTCGATTTATTCTAAACCATAGGGAGATGGAACTTTCCCTCCCCCCCGGTCGTTCAGTGCTGGATCTTTTAAGAAAGGATTTGGGAATGTACGGCACCAGGGAAGGCTGCCGGGAAGGGGAGTGCGGGGCCTGTACGGTTATTCTGGGCCGGGTTCCTCTGGCGGTTTATCGTCCCATGGCGTCCTGTATCATGCCCGTGGGCCAGCTGAATTATACTCACCTGGTGACCATAGAGGGGCTTCAGGGTGAGAGGCCCAATCGGCTTCAGCAGGCTTTTTTGAATCAGGGGGCTTCCCAATGCGGTTTCTGTACTTCCGGCTTCATCCTGGCCCTTACGGGATATCTTCTGGAAGGGCGGTCCGTGACTCTTGAGGGCGCGGTGAATGCTCTGGACGGGAATATCTGCCGCTGTACCGGCTACGGTTCCATTCGCCGAGCCGTGGAGGAGACGGTGGAACCCCTTGTGGGGAAGGTTCCCTCCCTTCAGTCGCTCATAGAACTGGATTTGCTCCCCCCCTATTTTACGGAAATTCCCAAAAGACTGGAAAAACTCAGGCTTAAATCTCTGGCCGATTCACAGGAGCTTAGCTTTGAACGGATCAAAGAGAGGGGCCCTCTTATTGCGGGGGGAACCGATTTGTATGTACAGCGGGGAGAAGCTCTGGAGAAGGGGCAGCCCCGTTTTATCATTCCCGAGTCGGAGGCCATTCGGGAAGAGGAGGGGATGATTGTTATTCCCGCTTCGGCTACCATGGAGCAGCTGCGGCTTAGTCCTTTTATGAATGAAGCCTTTCCCCTGTGGAGTGAGAAGCTCCTGCTCGTGGCCTCCCATATTTTAAGGAATCGGGCCACTTTGGGAGGAAATCTGGTTAATGCCTCTCCCATTGGGGACGGGGCGGTACTGCTTCTTGCTCTGGATGCTCAAATTCAGCTTAGCTCAGAGGAGGGTACTTCACGGCGTCTTCCCCTCAGAGAGTTTTTTCTGGATTACAAAAAGCTGGACCTTAAAGAGGGGGAACTGGTGGATTGTCTCCTTGTGAAAAAATATGAATCCAAGCAGCTATGGAACTTTGCGAAAGTGAGCAAACGGGAGCGTCTGGATATTGCCAGCTGTAACTCGGCCGCCCTTTTTACCGTGGAAGAGGGGTGTATCAGTTCCGCCGGGATCGCCCTGGGCGGGGTTGCTCCCGTTCCTTTTACTGCTGGAAAGACCATGGCCTGGCTTAAGGGTAAGTCTCTCACAAAAGAGACCCTCCTTGGCTCCTTTGACATTTTGCAAAAAGAGATTAACCCCATTGATGATGTACGGGGGAGTTCTACCTATAAGAGACGTTTGGCTTCGGCCCTTCTGGCGGACCACTACCTTCGCTGTTTCCCCGACCTGTGCAGCTATGACGATTTGGCAAAAGGAGGCGTACTGTGAAAAATCCCGATAGCACCTACCATGTGATGGGTCTTACCCGCTATGTGGATGACCAGGACTTCCCCCAACGGGGCCTCCACTGCGTTGTCTTTTTCTCTCCCGTGGCCAAAGGAAAAGTCCGGAAACTCGATATTTCCCGGGCCGCAGAAGTGAGGGGAGTGGATTTCATTCTTACCGCCCGGGATATCCCCGGTGAGAACCAGATAGGCGGCATCATTGAGGATGAAATTCTCATGGCCGAGGATGAGGTGGACTTTGTGGGAATGCCCATGGCCGCCGTTTACGGACGCACAGAGGAAGCCGCCCGGGAAGCGGTCGAGCTGATTGAAGTGGACATTGAGGAGGAGACTCCCATTCTGGACCCCCGGGAAGCCTATGAGAAGAATGAGCTTATAGCCCCCGTGCGTACATTTACCCTGGGGAATACGGAGGAAGCCATTGCCGGAGCCGCCTACGTGGCCCGGGGAAGGGCCGAGTCCGGTGCGCAGGAGCATTTTTACCTGGAAACCCAGGCGACCATAGCCACACCCACCGAGGAGGGGAACATTTTTCTCTCCACCGGAACCCAGGCTCCCACATCGGTACAGCGCTGCGTGGCCAAGGTGTGCGGTTACCCCATGAACAAGATAGAAGTGGATGTGAGACGCCTGGGCGGCGCCTTCGGAGGTAAGGAGGACCAGGCCAATACCTGGGCCTGTTTTGCCGCCCTGGGAGCCCAAAAGTCCGGTCTTCCCTGCCGTATGGTCCTGCGCCGGTCGGAGGATATGCTGGCCACGGGAAAACGGCACCCCTACAGTTCGGACTTTACCCTAGCCCTGGATCGGGAAGGAAAGTTCCTGGCCTATAAGGCTATGTTCTACCAGAATGCCGGTGCCGCCGCAGACCTTTCCACCTCCGTTTTGGAAAGAACTCTGTTCCATGCCACCGCCTCCTACTATGTGCCCCATGTCCATGCCACGGCCGCATCCTGCCGTACCAATATAACGCCCAATACCGCTTTTCGGGGTTTTGGCGGACCCCAGGGGATGTTTGTCTTTGAAGCGGCCATTCGGGAGGCCTCTCGGGTCAGCGGAATTTCCGTAGAAGAACTGCAAAGAAAGAACCTTTTGAAAACCGGCGATCTTCTCTCCTATGGGCAGATCGCAGAAAACGCCCGGGCCGAGCGCTGCTGGGACAGGGCTCTGGAAAAATACGAACTTCCCAAACGGATGAAAGCCATAGATAATCAGAGGGAGAAAGAGAAAACTTCTGGTAAGTTGGAGCGGTATGGCCGGGGCTATGCCCTCATGCCGGTTTGTTTTGGAATCAGCTTTACCACCACCTTTCTTAATCAGGCCCGGGCCCATATTCATGTTTATACCGACGGCAGTGTGGGGGTCAGCACCGGGGCCGTAGAGATGGGTCAGGGGGTGAATCACAAGATTCGGGAGATCGTTTCGGAGAGCTTTGGCATAGACGGAACACATATCAAACTTGAGTCTACCAATACCACCCGGGTTTCCAACTCAAGTCCCACAGCCGCCAGCAGTGGAGCCGATTTTAACGGCGCCGCCGCCCTCATGGCCTGTGAGATGATTAAGGAGCGCCTTTTCAAATATATGGCCTCCACCCTGGAGTGTAAGGCGGAGGATCTTTCCCTGAAGGACGGCCGTCTCTATCAGAAGGAAAGCCCCTGTGAGGAGAGCTGGGAGGATGTGGTTATTCAAGCCTATCGTGCCCGGGTGCAGTTAAGCGCCGAGGCCCACTACTCCACACCGGACCTCCACTTTGATAAAAGCACAGAGAAGGGACACCCCTTTGCCTACCACACCTACGGAACCGCCTATTTTGAAGCGGAAGTGGACCGACTTTTGGGAACTTATCGGGTGGAAAAGGCCTATGTGGTTCACGATTTGGGACGGTCTATTAATCCCCTCATAGACCTGGGACAGGTGGAAGGGGGAATGGTCCAGGGAATCGGATGGCTTACCATGGAAGAGATGCGCTATGCCGAATCGGGAAGGCCTCTCACGGCCACGGCGGGAACCTATAAAATGCCCGATATCTCATCGGCACCGGTAGATATGAAGGTGGAATTCCTGGAAGATGCCTATAATGACAGGGCCGTAAAAGGGTCCAAGGCCGTGGGGGAACCACCCTTTATGTACGGAATAGGGGCCTATTGGGCCATTAAGAGGGCGGCCGGGACGGATTTTTGTTCCTATACGGCTCCCCTTACACCGGAGCGGCTTATGGGAGAGACCCGGGGGAATCGGCCAGATTAAGAATCAATCTCCTGCGGAATTTTAAGCTAACCGGGCATCCCAAAGGATAATCTTCCGCCGTATGGGTCTGTACTTTAAGGCGGAGTCCCTCCTTCTGTACCGTATAAAGGAGATGGGCCCCTTTATAAAGGCGGTTTTTCACAATCCAGCACTCTTCCTCTTCCGCCGGGCAGTGTGCCATGGCCACATCTTCCGGGCGGATGGTGCATAGGGCGGGTCCGTTAAACTTTGTTTCCTTACAGGGAAAGCTAAGGGTGGGGGCGGCCTCACTAATAAAGACCGGTTCACCCTCTTTAAGACTGACTTGTCCCTCAATCAGGTTGTTGTTTCCCATAAAGCGGGCCGCAAAGGGGGTGGAGGGATTGTTGTAAAGGCATTTGGGACGGCCTTTCTGTTTTATTTCGCCCTTGTCCATTAGAATAATCCTGTCCGACATGGCCATGGCTTCCGCCTGGTCGTGGGTTACGTGGATTACGGTTAGTCCCAGCTCGCGCTGGAGAGAGCGGATCTCCAGCTGCATCTCCTCCCGCAGCCGGGCATCCAGATTGGAGAGGGGTTCGTCCAAAAGAAGAAGGTCCGGGTTCATGATAAGAGCCCGGCCCAGGGCCACCCGCTGTCTCTCCCCTCCGCTCAGTTCGTGGGGGCGGCGGTGCTTTTTCCCTTCCAGGCGCACCAGTTCCATCACCCGGTCCACCTCCCGTTCCCTCTCTTGCCGGGGGATCTTCTGAATTTTCAGGGGGTAGGCCAGATTTTTCCCTATGGTCATGTGGGGCCAGAGAGCGTAATCTTGGAAGACAAATCCCATTCGCCGTTTTTCCGGGGGAACAAAGATGCCCTGCTCCCCATCGGCCAGAACCCGGTCATTCAGAATTATTCTTCCCGAGTCGGCCTTTTCTATGCCCGCAATACAGGAAAGGAGGGTGCTTTTGCCGCATCCGCTGGGGCCGAGTATGCCCACCAGTTCCCCCTCGTTTATCTGAAGGGAGAGATGACGGACCGCTTCTACCGAGCCGTAGGATTTTACTATGTTTTCCAAAATCAGTTTAATCATGTTTTTTCCTTTTTCTTCCCCGCTCAACAAGGCTGTTTCCTCCCAGAATCAGCAGGATCAGAAACAGGGAAAGGGCGGAGGTCATCTCCAGGCCGTAGGATTGGGACTGCATGCCAAAGAGGAGGACACCTACCGTCTCCTGTCCCGCCGAATAGAGCATGAGCACAATGGGAATCTCCCGCAGGGCAATCATCAGGCAGATGATAAAACCCGCTTTGATGCCCGGTGCTATCAGGGGTAGGGTTATGGTAACAAAGGCTCGGAGAGGAGAGGCCCCGGCGGTACGGGCCGCTTTTTCCAGGCGCCCCCCGTGGAGGTCCAGCAAACCGGAGACCTGTTTCATTATGAGGGGCGTGAAGAGAACCATATAGGTAACGATGATGGCCCAGGGGGTACCGTAGAGCTTCATCGGGTGTCTGTTCCAGGAGTAGATGGCCGCCACAGCTAGTACGGTGTTGGGGATGGCCATGGGCCAGGAGGCGGCCGTTTCGAAAAGTTTGCCTCCCCTTTTGGGGAGACGGCGGGATATCAAAACCGAAGATATTCCTATGAGGGCGGCGGGAAGGGCCGCCGCCGTACCGTAGAGCAGGCTGTTGGCGAAGGCTCTGACAAATTTCCCCTGATAGAAAAACAGATTCTTGTAGTTGGCCAAAGTCAGGTATTCCATCTTAACCGGCAGCCCCCAGCGCTTTAGGAAGGAGGAGACCCCCATGGCGGCCAGGGGAATCAGGCAAAAGAGTCCCTGGCTAAGAAGGGCAAAGGAGACAAAGCTTCCCTTTGTTAGGGGGGAAAGGCGGAAGTGGAGTGTGCCCCGCCCGGGTGAGGCGCTTCCTTCGGTTTTGTTGTACCGGAGTACTCCTTCCTGAAGCAGGTAAAGGAGGGTGGTAATCAGAATAAGAACAAGAGAGAGGGAGGCAGCCATGTCTGTTCTCAGGTTGCTTAAGGCCCCGTAGATGTGGGTGGGAATCACTTCGATTCCGGCGGGCAGGGAGAGTAGGGCGGGAACGGCAAAATTGGCCAGGGCCCGGGAAAAGACCAAGAGCCCCGTGGAGAGAAGGTTGGGGAGAATCAGAGGCAGAGTCACTGTGAGGAAGGTTCGCGCCGGAGAGGCCCCCGCCGTGAGAGCCGCCCGTTCCAAATCGGGGTTAATTCGCTCCATAGCATTCTTAAGAGAAAGGTACATGAGCGGGTAGAGATGGAGGGATAGAACCGCCGCCGAAGCTCCCAGAGAGTAGGAGCGGGCGGTCCACTCCGTTCCGGGGAGAATAGAAGTGATAATCCGCTCCAGGTACCCGTTTTTTCCAAATACCTGAACCCAGGAGAGGGCCAGAATATAGGGGGGGATAATAAAGGATATGAGTACAAAGTGGTCCATGATTTTTTTACCGGGGATGTTGGTTTTAACCCGGAGCCAGGCGAGAAAACCGGCGTAGAGGGCGGTCTGGAAAAAAACGGTAAATCCCAGGCGCAGTGAATTGAGGAGGGATTGGCCCAATCCGGAGTTGTCTGAAAAATGCCGGAAAAGGGAATCGCCCCCTTTGACTATGAGTCGGAAAGGGGGCGCCAGATAGAAAAAAATCAGGATTGATCCCAGGAGAAACAGTCCCCCCGGGAGAAAGATCCTAGCGGAATAGGGCTTTGAACGCATCGCTTGTATTATATTGATTTTCCGAAAGGACTGTCCAGTCTACCCGTCGGATAGTCAAATCTTCCGGAACTCCCGCTGTGGGGGGCATATCTTCTCTGGCGCTCACGAAGGCAAAGCGGGAGCCAATAGCCTGGGCTTCCTGGGAGAGGAGAAAATCCACAAATTCCCGGGCGAGGATTTGATTAGCCTCGGGACGGGCGGGATTTTTGCTGATAGCCACCGGTCTCTGGATGGCCACGGCGCCCTCTTCGGGCCAGGCAATGGCCAGAGGGGTGGGGTATCCGTCTTTTTTGGCCTTTTTTTGCAGGCGGATAACCGTATCGTGGGGAGCGATTCCCGCGGTGAATTCCCCTTCCTGGATTTTGGAAGGAACATCGCTGTTCTTTTTGCTCAGGAAGAGACCGTTCTCTATAAGACCCTTGTGGAATTCCCCGTCCGTTCCGGTCAGATCCCAGAGCCCGGCGATGAGAGCCAGCGCTGTGGAGGATTGGGCCGGGTCGGCATGGACCAGCTTGTCCTTGTAAACGGGACTTGTCAGGTCCGCAAAGGAACGGGGCGGGTTATCCTTCATTTCATCCTTGTTGTAGATGACCACGCCGTATCTTTCGTTGACAATAGTATAGTTTCCTTCAAGCTGATAGATCTCTTTAAGATTGTCATATTCCGGGGAGCGGTACTCCTCCAGTGCGCCCTTTTCGTCCAGAGCCATATAGATAAGAGGGTCGGTACCCCAAAAGAGGTCAGCCTGAATTCCTCCGGACTCCGATTCGGTCCAGACCCGCTGTCTGAGAGCGCCTCCGCCCATATTTATCAATTCCAGGACATCGCCCCGTTCGGCCTCAAAACTTGTTTCCAGCTGGTTCACCATCTCTTCCGGGCCGGAGATATAGACGGTGATTTTACCTTCCCTACCGGAGTAGGAGGAGGATTGCTCTTCCTGCCCTGTTCCGTGCAGAGTGGAGAGGAGGAGAAAAAGAAAAACTGTTATTTGGGGCCATTGTTTTGAAATATTCATGGGGGTTCCTTTGTGAAAATGATGGTTGTTATTATGGAGATTTACGAAAAAGTGTCAAGGGGAAGTAAAGTAGGTTGGGCTATTTATGTGAATTCAATTTAAAAAGTGATTACCATCACCCCGTAAACACCCGCCCATTCAATCGCTCAATCTCCCCCACCAGCGCCTTGGCCACATCCATCTTATCCCCGAACAGCTCCACGATATTTCCGTAATTATTAAAGGGAGCCCCATTCAATTCGCTCTTCTCAATATAACCGTTCTGAATAACATGCTTCACAATCATTTTCACAAATTCCATCTGATTGATGTTCAACGATTCGTCGCTCAAGAAGCGGGAAAAATGTTCATTAGCCGCTTTTGGCTCCAGGCCTAAAATACGGGAGACCAAAAGGAGCAGGGGCGTCTCTTCCCCGTAGGTCCGGATGTAGTCTTCCTTCGTGCCCAGCTCTTCCCATAGAATCTGTTCCAGCCGCTCAATGTCCCTTTCTGTCAGGTCAATGTTGTTCCGCAGTTTGTAAATCACCATTTCATCCCGGTGTGTTTTCAGGTAGTGGTCCACTTTTTTGCGGTAATCCCGGTATTCCCCTACGGTATATTCTCCGGGGTTCTCGGCGACCTCGAGGACTTCATCCTTGAAATTGGCGTAGTAGATGCCTCTGTTTTCGCCGTCGATGAATTTCAGGAGATCCCGTAGGGCGGTTCGTACCCGTTCATGATCAAAGAGGGTGGCCTTTTGCCAGTACTCCTCTGTCTGGACTTCGCGGATAAGGCTCTCCTGCTGTTTCACTAGGGCAATATTGCCCTTTTTAGAGAGGTCTTCGGCGGTGGAAATAACCCGGGACTTGGATCTTGAGGCGGGCCTACCGGTCAGCTGGGCATACTCTACGGTGTAGATGAGATAATCGAACCGCTTGGCCAGCTCGTCGTCCTCTATGGGAGCGATGAGGGGGGCGATATGCTGACTCAGCTCCCGTGAATCGGAATCGCTTATATCCTCCCACTTCTCCTTTTTATTGTAGGTGTGAATCTGCTTAAGTTTCATTTTGGCGTAGAAGCGGGTTTCGTCGATATCGGCGACTTGCTTGTGCAGGGTATCGACAAGGATCTGCCGGTGGGCCATGTAGGCTTCCTCCTGGAAATCGAGAGACTGGAGCTCTTTGATAATGTCCACCTGAATATTAAAAAGGTTCTCCGTCAGGGACTTGGCCATGACACTCTCAATGCCGTTCTTGTTCTCCCTAAAGAATTCGAAGTTGTTACAGTAATCGAAGATACGGAAGTCCTCCTTGTCCTGCCCGACCCCAAAGAGGTCTTCGCACAGACGGGTTCCCCGGCCTATCATCTGCCAGAATTTGGACTTGGACCGGACCTTTTTAAAGAAGACCAGGTTGACGATTTCCGGTACGTCCACACCGGTGTCGAGCATATCCACGGAGACGGCGATCTGGGGGAGTTTGTCCTTTTCCGTGAAGTTGCCGTAGCTCTCTTTTATATACTTAATATCCGTATAAATCGGCTTGGCAAAATGGCCCTTGTGATGGGGATATTTTGCATCGAAGCGCTCCACGATGAACTGGGCGTGCTTTTTGTTTTTGGCGAAGACGATGGTCTTGCCCAGCTTGTCGCCCCCTTCCACTTTGATTCCCTTTTCCATCAACTCTTCCAGTACGATATCCACAGTCTGCTGGTTAAAAAGGAACTTGTTAATATCGTCGCCGCTAAAGTCCTCTTCCTCATCAAAGGTCTCCTCAAAGAGTTCCTGTTCCTCCGGGCTTAAGTCGGCATAATGAAGTCCCTCTTCGGGCAGTTTGAGGCGGGTTTCTATGGTGTGATAGGGAACGAGATACTCTTCTTCAATAGCTTCTCCCAGTTCGTAGGCGAAGGTGGGCACATTGTTTTCCAGGTCAAAAACGGAGTAGGTGTTAATGTCGATGTCATTTTTGGGAGTGGCGGTCAGGCCGACCAGGGAGGCGTCGAAGTAGTCGAATATGGCCTGGTACTTCTTGTAGATGCTCCGATGGGATTCGTCCACGATAATCAGGTCAAAGTGTCCCGTGGTAAAGAGAAGGGAGCCGTCCTTGCTCTTGGTCTCGTCAATGGCGTTCATCATGGTGGGGTAGGTGGAGAATACCATTTTGCTCTCCGGGGAGTCCTTGCCGTCCAAGAGGTTGCAGAGGGAGAGGTTCGGCAGCAGGTGGGAGAAGTTCTTTTTGGCCTGTGTCACCAGCTCCCGGCGGTCGGCAAGAAAGAGAATGTTCTTTATCCAGCCCTTCTTCAGGAGTACATCCACAAGGGAAATGGCGGTTCTCGTTTTTCCCGAACCGGTGGCCATGACCAGAAGGGCTTTTCTATGGCGCTTCTCAAAGGTATCGCAGACCGCCTGGATGGCCAGCTTCTGGTAGGGACGGTTGGTGATATTGTCGTCAATCGTAACGGTTGTCAGGGACTGTTTGTTGGTTCTGGTGTAGTGGGCCCATTCCAGGTCGGCCTTGGTATAAAGTCCCGAGACACGCCTTTCCGGGTAGGAGAGATCGTCCCAGAGAAAATACTCGAATCCGTTGGTGTAGAAGATGATGGGCCGTTGTCCGTACTTCTTTTCGAGACAGTCGGCGTAGAGCTTGGCCTGATCCTTTCCCTGCCGGGGATCGATGCTGGTGCGCTTCGCCTCAATGAGGGCCAGGGGCTTCCCGTCATTGCCATAGAGCACGTAATCAACAAATCCTATGCCCTGATTGTTGGGCATGCCGGGGACCTCTTCCTCTTCGATCCAGTCGGTGTTGAGAGTCCAACCGGCCCGTTCCAGCTCCAGGTCTATGAACATTTTGCGGGTCTCGTATTCGCTTATCTCTTCTACATCAAATTGACGGGTTTGGCTATTCTCCATTCGGTTGGCGGTTATGCGGGCCCGGAGTTCTTCGTTCTCTTTTTTAGCCTCTTCCAGCTTTTTGTCCTGGGCGCCAAGCCGGTTGTAAAGGTGCTGGAGCTGCTCCTGGGTTCGCTTTTCCTTCTCCTCGTCGGGGAGGAGGGATTCATTAAAGGGGGGAAGCTTTTCCCATGTGTCGGAGTAGCTGTAGTCGATCCATGAGGTGAATTCGTAGAGGCATTTGAGGGCGTAGACTGCCTGATCTCTTTTGACCGGTGTTGTCGTGTGGACCGCTTTGTTTCCCAAATCCTTGATGAATTTCAGACCGCCGAAAAGGCGCATGTCTATAAGATCTCTGAACTCATAGTGGTGCATGAGGCTTGAAAGATTATCTTGATAGGGGAGGTTCAGTTCCTTGTCATAGCTGTAGAGCCATTTAATGGAAAGTTCCATGGCCCGCCGTGTGAGAATCGCTGTGGAACTATAGGAGACGAGCATGCTTTTCTCCGCCTCTTCGCAGGCGGTGGAGAAGGAGGCGTAGAAGTCATGTTTTTGGAGGAAGGTGAAGTTAGTCATGAAGTTTTTTCCTTCCCGCTGGGGTTATGCGGTATTTTTGATTGCGGCTCTTTGGTTTGTCCGGGTTATGAGGCATTGGCAAATCCACAGATCCATTTGAGATATTCGTCTTTCCAGACCTCTTTCCATTCGGTGTTCTGGGATTCCATGTCTCCTCTCTATATAAAAATAGCATGTTTTCTTGATGTTAACATATTAAATGTTAGGGTGCAAATCTTTTGTTATACACGGCCTTATTTACTAAGCAGAGTTCTAAAGGTCTCATCCAAAAACTCCCCGTTCGGCTTTTCCAACTTCTCATACTTCTTCGATATATGGTCAAAGTGTTCCAGTTTCGTTTCGATGAACCTATTCAGGTCATCGATTCTTGGTTCAAGCCCCAGTTCCTTGCCGGCTCTTTTTCGGGCCAGCAGATCTATTATCTGATTATAGACCGCTTTATCCGAATCAATCAAAGTCAGCAGATCCTCGAACTCCATGGGAGGAGATTCCTTGAATTGCTCAATCCACATACAGGCAAGAATAGGCCTCAAGACATAAAAGAACTTCTTTATGCGGACCTCATCTCTCTTTAAGTATTCCCGGAAGTTTCCCCTGGCCATATGAAGGTAGTGGTAAGTGGACGAGATGGGTGACCTTAACCATTCGAAGAGAACCGGGTTTGATTTGCTCATGAGGAATAGGGTCTTTTTAATATCCCAACCGGCATAATCGTATTCATCCACAATGGGATACTCAATCACGTCCCTTTTGGGAAAGACGTTAAGATACCAGTCCGTCTGATGTTTGTAGATGAAGCGCACATCATAATCGCTGTCCGTCGATTCAAATCCCCAGGCCCGTGAGCCCGATTCTACGGCGTAGAGGATTTGGACATTGTGTTCTGTTTCTATTTCGGTAAGGCGGGTTTTTATGTGGGGTATGGTTTCGGGGGTCACGGGGTTATCCTATTATCAAATCATCAGGAAACATATCTTTTACTTTTTTCTTTAGTTTATTTAAGGCGCTTCTATAATCAATAATTCTCAAGAACTGTAATATCCCTAAAACTAAGGACTCTTCAATCTTTAGCTTTTCTGAAATCGTTTTAAGTTTGGCTTCTGAGAAGTACTTTGTTCTAGGTTGAGAAAGATTGAGTATCTCATTTACTCGAAGCATTTCTTCTGCTTTCTCATCGGCCTCTTTTTCTTCTGTAGCCGTATTATCTCCATCCTTCAGGTCGTCGATGAAATAGTTTTTACTTGATGCTTTTAGGTGTAGTAAAACATGGGCTATCTCATGGGCTAGAGTAAACCAGAAATTATCTACTCTATCATATCTACATGTATAGACAATGACAGGATTTTTCCCATCCATAAAACATGCTCCATCCAAATAGGTTTTCGATAAATGGGAAAGTACGAAGAACTTCACTCCTACCGAATTCAAATCCTCTATGATTCTGACGACACCATCCGGTTCTGTCGTGTACCTCGTATAATCCTCTACTATTTTGTTAAGTCCTTTTTTGTTATATTCAGGAACCTTTATTTGCTCTGCTCTTTTTCGTGCTATTTGTTGCCATGTTATAGTATAGAGTTTTGTGAACTCTTCATTTCCTTTTTTCTGACGAGCACAGTATTTTTTTTCTTCCTCCTCGTAGGGAGAATTGTCATTAATGGTCTTATTCCAGACCCTTTCATACAACCCTTCATAACCATCTGCGCTGTTTTCGCAGACATACCAGCCTTTACGAGAGATTTCTGATACGGGCATATATTTTCTTATCTTTGCTTTTCTTTCTGTAGCGCTCTCTTTTTTTTCATCCTTATCCTGATGCAATCTAAAATTCGTATCAAGATTTACCCAGAATTCCGGGCTTGTTCCGAAAGCTTTTGCAAAGAGTCTTGCCGTATTGATAGTAATTCTCACTTTATCATTAATTATCTGACTCAACTGTTTTGTCGAAATCTCGGTGAGTTGGGCCAAATCGTCCTGGGACCAACCCCGGTCCTCTATATATTTTTTTATAGTGTAACCGGGACCGATATTTATAAACGGTTTTGGTTTTTTATTCTTATCCATGTTATTTCCCTTTGATCATTGATAGTGCTTACTGATTTCATCAATACCCACTATACCGACCTTTTGCTCCTTGTCCTCCCACTCTATATCGACCTCCAAACGATATTTACGAGTCAGCCTAAAGGAGTATCTTGTTTTAAACCCCTGCAGTTTCTCAAAATTCAATGATGGTTGTCCCCAAAAGTCGTGTATATTCTTTGCAGCATCAATTACACTTACTAACCAAATAAACTCGGTTATTATATTCTTTTCGAGTTTATATTTTTTGTTTTGACCCGTTTCATATAGGTCCAGTAGTTTTTTATTTGAGAAGTAATACTGCATAATTAATTATCGGACAGCATTACGATGTTGTCAATAGATATTACCTTTTAGGTAAATAATTATTGACGATATGTCAAAGATTTTGTATATTAAGTATGTGAGAGCACAAAAAAAGCTCCACCCGTATAATATACAGAATGAAGCTCTATGTTTATTTGCACCATAACAATAGCAGTTACGAATTCTTCTGTCAATTCTGGACAGTCACTAGTGCGTTGCTTAGTGGTATGTATACGAAGCATTAAAATAGAGGTAACCTCGATGGCTACTAAAACTGTACCTGTGAAAAGGCACAAGAGAACGACCCCGTCATCTCCTGCCCATCCCGGACCCGGAAGAAAGCCCGGTCCGAAGACTGTACCAGTCCGTCCTCATAAGAGGAAGAATCCGTCGTAGGATTTGCCGGGTGTGGTTTCCATGCCCGGTTTTTTATACAATTCCATCGTTCTCTGCCTGCTTATAATCAATTATCATATGTTTTAGAAAATCTTTCTCTGTAATTTTAGTCTTAGGAAAACCCATATCTTTTCGGATTGCAATCATTATCTTTGCCAGATAAGTTAAACTATTTTGCTTTATTCTTGCGGCTTGAGTCCACTCGTAAAAAATCTGAATAACTTCATCTGAGCCATAAATGAGAATATCCTTATTAATCTCAACGATGGTTGTATTGTCATAAGGCTTATCTTTATTCCCATTCTGAGCATTTGATATTAAGGCAAAAAACAGATCCATTATTTTCATATAAACGGCATACTTCTTTTCAGAAAGGGTTTTCTCAATATTCGTGCGTTTTTCTCTTTCATGCTTATATAACCACCCTAATCCTGCCAATCCGGCAAGAAGAAAAGGGGAGAGGAATGCTAAAATATCTAATATAGAAATTGCTTCTTCCATTTAATCCTCCATTTTGTCATGAGAACAGCTCCCCTTTGAATGCTCTCTGCATTAAACTATTGTAGTTGTTTTTCATCTCATCCAGGGATTGCTGCATGAGGGATTTCTGGGCTTCGATTTTTTGAATTTTTCTGATAAAATTATTTTGCTCTTCTATTGTCGGTACAGGTATTAAAAATTTTTTGATTTCTTTTAAATGTAAATCAGGAACACCAATCCCTTTTATTGATCGTACTGCTTGTCTATAAACAAAGGGAATCTTCATCACTTCTCTAAGGTAAACACTTTTAATGATTTCTAATCTAGGTTTAATTAATGCAACACTAACATATAAACTAAATTCTTTATCTGAATCTACAATTGCAGGAATCCCGTATCTTGCTCCAACTTTTGTATAAAGGATATCTCCTTTTTCAGGTTTGCATCTTTTAATATATTTTTCATGAGAATCAGGAGAAATAAATTTACAATCATCGAATATTAAAGAACCCGTTCCAATGTCCTTAACTGAAATAAATGGGACACCTTCTCCTGTATAGTCTGGTTTGCTATGTACTCCATCAGTTATTTTCGTAGTAATCTCTTCTAATTTCCTAACCTCCCACCCCATCGGATTCCCAACCGGATCCCCAAACATATCATAAAAAACACTCTGAACCAGCTCATCTAAAAGCCGAATCTGCTCCCCACGTAAATCAATAAGCTCCCGAGCCTTATCCAGAACCCGAACAATCTTCTTCTGCATGGGGAGGGGGGGGAGAGGGATTTTGAGATCAGCAATATCGTTATATTTCATGTAGTTAGTTGCAGAACCAACCTCTCTTCTCTTTACGTGTCTATACCATTTATGTTTTAAAAAGTAGTACATAAATCGCACATTGCATTTAATTTCAGATAGTACATAAGTTCTTTGGTAAGCTTCTGCTTTCCCTTTATGGTAGAAGACTTCTCCTAGATTAGCACCATTACCAGGTAAAAGGATAAGTTCACCATCAAAGCTATATGTATTTGATTGAAGCTGATTAATTCCGCAAGTGAAAAACTTATATTGGCCATCCTCGACAGCATGATTTGCATCATATTTTCCTGTTTTTATTATGGAAATCTCAGATATCTTTTTACTTTCCAATTTTCTCCCCAATGAGTTCTTTTAGCTCCTTCAAGCCTTCAGATATATTATCTTCAAACTCCTCAATCCGCCCCAAAATCCCCCCGGGCTCATCATACTCCACCTCATCATACTCAATCTCCTTATACCGATTGATCGACAAGTCATAATCATTCTCAACAATCTCACTCTTGGGAACAAAGAATGACGCCTCCGTCCTCTTCCGGTCTTCCTCCCCGTCAAGATTATGATACCGGGCCACAATATCCCCAATATCATTCTCCTCCACGGGCTGGCGCTTATCATCCAGGGAGAAACCGTCCGCCTTCATATCGTAGAACCAGACCTTGTCGGTCCCGCCCGCTCCGGTTTTGGTGAAGATCATAATAGCCGTGGAGACACCCGCGTAGGGTTTGAACACGCCGCTGGGCATGGAGATAATGGCGTGGAGTTGATGGTTTTCTACGATCTCTTTGCGGATGGCCTTGTGGGCGCCGGAACTGCCAAAGAGCACTCCGTCGGGCACAATGGAGGCTGCCCGTCCCCCTGTCTTGAGGATGCGCAGGAAGAGGGAAAGAAAGAGCAGCTCCGTCTTCTTGGTCTTAGTGACTTTGAGCAGATCGGCGGAGACCGCTTCGTAGTCCAGGGAGCCCTTGAAGGGGGGATTGGCCAGAATCAGGGTGAACTTGTCCCGGTCCTTATTTACCTCCGAGAGGGAGTCCCGGTATTCGATATTGGGACTTTCCACCCCGTGGAGCATCATGTTCATCGCCCCGATCCGCAGCATGGTGCTGTCCATGTCGTATCCGTGGAACATGCCGTTGCTGTAGTGCTCCTTCACCTCCTGTATAGTGTGGAGGTTGTCGTTATGTTCCACCAGATACTCCCCGGCGGCCACCAGGAATCCGGCGGAACCGGCGGCGGGATCGATGATGATGTCCGACGTGGTGGGAGCCATCAGGTCCACCATCATTTTAATGATATGCCGGGGGGTGCGGAACTGGCCGTTGGTTCCGGCCTGTGATATTTTGGAAAGGAGGTGTTCGTAAAGATCACCCTTGGTATCCTTGTCCTTGAGGGGGAGCGATTCCACATTGGTGATGATCTTCTCCAGCATCTGAGCGGTGGGGATCATGAAAATGGCGTCCTTCATGTAGGTGGAATAGGCCGATTCCTTGTTGCTGTCCATGGTCTTAATGAAGGGAAAGACCTTGTTCTGCACCGTATCGAACATGGCAGCGGCATCCATCTGCTTAAAGTTCTTCCAGCGCAGTTCGGGCTTGTCTTCCGGGAAAATCGGATGGACTGCCGTTCCCAGAAGAGTCGCGTTGGCTTCGGAATCGCTCTGCTTGTCGTCGAGGCTTTTAATGTATATGAGGTAGGTGAGCTGTTCTATGACGGAGAGGGGATTGGTAATGCCCCCGGTCCAGAATATTTCCCAGATTTTATCAACTTTGTTTTTCGTTTCGCCGGTTATCATGGAAAAAGGATAGAGTAATCACCGGTAGCTGTCAATGAAATTAAAAGAGCGGCTCCTTTACCCTCAAAGAGCTACTCTTTTACGCTTGGGTCAGTACTCTTTAAGGCTTAGTTCAATACTCTTTAAGTCTTAGGCCAGTACTCTTTTAACCTTAAAGAGCCGCTCTTTTAAGCGTAAATCAGGGCCTAAAAAATCCCTCCGGGACAAGCCCGAAGGGTGGGGGTTCGTACCTGGCACTTTAACTTATGGTTAAACTATTATCGTAGGTACCCTGATTGGCTTTGGCTCCTTCCCCGATGACCACGGAAATCGAGTATTCCCCCGCTTCCAGGTTGTCCGGAAGAAAACAGAGAATCGACCGGCCCTTAACCTGGTAGATCTTGCCTACGGCGATTTTGTCCGTTTCTCCTTCCCGGGTCAGGTAGACGCGGGTTTCCCGGTTCTCCTCGGTAAAGTTACCTCCCTTTAGTCCAATGAGAGCACCCGATGCCAAATCGTCACGAAGTTCCTGGCTTTCATAATCAAAAACCTGACGGATGAAAGGTTGGGACTGATTGGGGTCCACATGTTCCACTTGGGCGTTTTTAATCAGATCGGCCTTGAAGTCGTCCGCCGGCTTGATGTTCACACACACCTTATGTCGGGTGGAATCGAAGCTATCGTCGGAGGAGACAAAGCTACCCCTAATGCTTACATTTGCCTTAAAGAGGTCTGTTTTGACGGGGAAGCCCGAAAGAATCTGTTCCATAACGGTCTCTTTAAGAAGGTCCATTACTACCAGGGTGTCCTGGCGGGTGACGGTGGTATTCTTCCCCAGCATGATGTTTATCAGCTCCTCCTGTTCGACGGTCTTTTTTTTGACCACGTTTGCCATGTACCTGTTTTCTTCGGAAGTACTCAAATAATTTTCTCTCAGATAATAATCAATCGCTTTCATTTTCTTTACTCCTTGGGGCATCGCCCCGGTTTGTTTTTTTGTAAGTTCGGCCGTGCTTACATATACTACCTACGAGCGAAAAGGGGATATTGTCCCCAAATTGGGAAAAAAAAGTAAAAAAAGTTTTAAAAAATCCTTCGGGAGCTGCCAGAATAAGGTTTTACAATCATTTTACACAGCATTTTGTAAAAATGTGTTATCCTGTTTCATGTTTCGTTCACAGGAGAGAACATGAAAAACAGAGCCGATTTTATCTTTAAAGCGATTGTTACAGGGGCCATTCTCATAAGTCTGATTATCATGGTGGGGGGAGGTAAACCCAAGGAGAGCGACTCCCGCTCCCGTCCCTCCGGTAAATCTTCCGCTCCCCGGGAGACTCCGAGCCAGGCCGTGGAAGCCTCTACCGCTACTATCCGCACCGTGTCCAACTACATCAAGGTAAACGGGGATATGACGGCCCGGGCGGAAATCAGCATCTACCCCGATACGTCGGGCAGAATCATCGGCTTGAACGTTTCCGAAGGGGATTCGGTCCGTTCCGGTCAGACTGTGGCTGTGGTGGATCCCTCCCTGCCGGGGCAGAAATTCGCTCCCAATAGTGTTTATGTTCCCGTGGGCGGGACGGTGTTGGCCATCAACTCCCATGTGGGAGATAAGGTGAGTCCCAGTACGGCTCTTATGACCGTGGGGGACCTCTCCGATCTGGAACTGATTACCTATGTGCCGGAGAAGTTCGCCGGTTACGTTAAGACCGGCCTCCCGGCGGAAGTGACCTTCGCTGCTTTTAAGGACCGCACTTATACCGCTCTGATTGACGAGGTGGGAACGGTGATTAACCCGGCCTCCCGCACCCTTGAGGTCACCCTTAAGCTGACCGGGGAGAATCCTCAGGTTAAGCCGGGTATGTTCGCCGCGATTAAGCTGGTCACCGAACAAGCCCCCGAGGCGGTGGCCCTTCCCTCGGAGGCCCTTTTTACCTACTACGGGAAGGATTCGGTCTTTGTTATTACAGCCGAGGGGAAGGCGGAGCGGCGGGAGGTCGTCCTTGGCCTGAGTTCTCCCGATTTTGTGGAAATCCTTTCCGGCGTAGAAGCGGGGGAGACGGTGGTGACCGCGGGCCAGTCCCTTCTGAAAGAGGGTTCCCCGGTCCATGCGGTGGAGTAGGTCATGAATATCGCCGAATTATCCGTTAAGCGCCCTGTGGCCATCCTTATGTTCTATGTTCTCATCTGTACCATTGCGGCCATCTTTGTGCCCCAGCTGGCGGTGGATATGTTTCCCTCCACCGAGTTCCCCCGGCTCTCCGTTTCCTGTTCCTACGACGGGGCTGGGCCGGAGGAGGTGGAGCTGAATATTACCGAACCTCTTGAGGACGCTCTGGCCAGTCTGGAGGATCTGGAGGAGATTACTTCCACCAGCTATGAGGGGAGGAGCCGCATTCGGCTGGCCTACGGTTACGACAAGGATATGGATGAGGCGGCCGATCAGGTTCAGTCCGTACTGGACGGCATGGGAAACCGCCTCCCCGACGACGCGGACGAACCGACTTTGCGCCAGTACGACCTCTCCTCCCGGCCTATTATGAGGCTGGTCGTCACCGGTAACGTTCCCATCGAAGAACTCAAGGAACTGGCCGAGGAAGTGGCCCAGCCCATGCTGGAGCGGGTGCCCGGTGTGGCCGAGGCGGAAGTGAGAGGGGGCCGGGATCCCATTGTGGAGGTCTCCGTCTCCGCCAACCGGCTGGAAGCTTACGGGCTGACCATGACCCAGGTGGCCTCTTCTCTCAAATCCCAGAATATCCAGATGTCTTCGGGCAGCCTGACTTCGGGACAGATGGACTATCTCGTAAGGACCGACGAGGAGTTTGACAGCCTGGAAGAGATTCGCCAGTGCGTGGTTAAGACCGTCTCCGTCCCCGCCCTGTCCGGTTCGGTGAACCGGTCCAATGTGGTGCGCCTGGAGGATATCGCCGAGGTGTACGAGAGTTACGAAAAGGGGGGTGACACGGCCTACGTTAACGGCATTCCCAGTGTTATGCTCCGCATCTCCGACGAGTCCGACGCCAACAGTATTCAGGTTTCCCGGGGAATCCACGACGCCCTTCAGTCTATTAACGAAGAGCTCCCCCAAGGAGTCAGTCTAGTCATCACCCAGGACGACACCTCCATTACCGCTTCCAGCATGAATCAGGTATATTCGGCCGCCTATCAAGGGGTTCTTCTGGCGGTCATCATCATTTTCCTTTTTCTGCGCAGCTTCAAGAGCACCCTGGTTATCGCCTTTTCCCTGCCCATTTCCATACTCATCACTCTGGCCTGCATGTATTTTATGGACCTGACCTTGAATATGATGACCATGTCCGGGCTGATTTTGGGGGTGGGGATGATTGTGGACTGCTCCATCGTTATCCTGGAGAACATCCACCGCTACCGGGAGCGGGGGGCCAAGGCGAAGGTCGCCGCCGTTCTGGGGAGCCGGGAGATGTTGTCCGCCATTATCGCCTCTACCTTGACTACCCTGTGCGTCTTTATTCCGGTGCTTCTTTTTAAGAGCGATTTGGAGATGATGGGGGAGATGTTCGAGGAGCTGGTTATTACGGTGGTTATCTCCCTTATCTGTTCCCTTTTTGTGGCGGTGACCCTGGTTCCCTCCCTCTGCGGGGGCTTCCTTACCCTTAATACGCGGGTGCAGAAACCTTTGAAAAACCGATTTCTCAAGCTGATGGACGACGGGGCGGAAAGGGGGCTTGTGGGGCTGGAACAGGGCTATCGGAAGGCTCTGGACCTGGTTCTGAACAACAAACTGATTACCCTGGTGCTGGTGAGTACCCTCTTTCTTCTGGCGGTGCAGCAATTTGGCAGCCTGGGGATGAATATGAATATGCGGGTCACCACCGACGACAAGGTGAGCATTAACTTAACCATGCCCGAAGGAACCACCGGGGACGTGACAAAGGAGAACCTCTTTGCCATGGCCGCCATTATAGAAAAAGAGGTGAAGGGCTACGAAAATATCATCATTGAGGCGGACGACGACCATACGGGGAGCATCGAGATAAATCTGCCCGATCCGGACGAGCAAATCCAGTCCACCGGGGAGATTATGACCCTGCTGCGAAGCTACCTGACCGAGTTCCCTTCGGCCACCTTTCTCTTTACCGCCGGTAAGCGCTTTGGGAGCAAGTCCGCCGTGGATATTTCCATCCTCACCGACGATGTGGACCTCTCCGACAGGATTGCCGAGGAGATTGTGGAGATTCTTCGCACCGTCCCGGATGTGCTGGACCCGGTTTCCAGCCTTGAATCGGGCGGGCCGGAACTGCAGATAGCCGTGGACCGGGACCGGGCCGCCGCTCTGGGTGTTTCCATTAGCACCCTGGGGAGCGAAATAGAGGCCCTTCTGGACGGGGTGACCGCCACCACCTTCCGAATGGACGGCGAGGAGCTGGACATTAACCTGGTACTCGATGAGGAGGACCGGGCCAGCTTGACCGATCTCTCCTCCTTCTACATCAGCTCCCAGAACGGCCGAATCCCCCTCTCCAACGTGGCCGAACTGACCGAGAGCCGCTCCCCCAGCTCCATTGCCCGGGAGAACCGGACCCGTATTATCCATGTGACTGCCGACGCTTCGGCCACCGCCGCCGTGTCGGAATTGACTCCCCTGGTCAGATCCATCCTTGAGGAACAGCTCGTTCTCCCCGACGGAGTGGAACTGGCCCTGGGAGGGGAGTATACCCAGATGCAGGAGTTTAACGCGGCCCTGCTCATCATTGTGCTTGTGGCCATTTTCCTCGTCTTCGGTGTAATGGCCGCCCAGTTCGAGTCCCTATTGGACCCGTTTATCATCCTCTTTTCCATCCCCCTCCTGCTCATCGGCGTTTCCGCCATCTACAAGATAAGCGGCCAGCCCTTTAGCACCTATGCAGCGGTGGGAATTGTGGCCCTGGTGGGGATCGTGGTAAACAACGCCATCGTACTGGTAGACTACACCAATACCCTGCGGGGACGGGGAATGGCCTTGCGCGAAGCCTGCCTGGAAGCGGGCGCCCACCGCATGCGGCCTATACTCATGACCAGCCTCACCACCATCCTGGGAATGGTGCCCATGGCCTTCTTCCCCGGAGAAGGGGCGGAGCAGATTCAGCCCATCGGGCAGACCATGGTGGGCGGGCTCATCTCCAGTACCTTCATGACCCTTTTCGTGGTTCCCGTGGTGTATTATTTGTTGAATAGGGGGATTGAGAGGCATAAACTGATAAAGGGAGGAATCAAGAACTTATGAAATCAAAAGAGGGGCTTTTTCATCGCCTGAATACCATCCTCCATGAGGACAGCCGGCTTAATTCGGAAACCTGGTTTGACGTGCAGCCCTGCAAAATCTATCGTATTTTTGGCAAATCCCTAGTCATTACCCAGCCTAGTTCCAGTTTTTGGGTTTACTTACTGGGGATATTAACGACCCTTCAGGGGGTGAAGTTCCTGGCTTCGGCGGGGGCGGAAATGTCCCGGACCCTGTGGGGCTGGTCGCTTATTCTGTGGGGGGTAGGCGCCCTTATCGCCGGAACGAGCTACCAGGCCTTTGGCTATCAAATAAAATGCGCCGGCCGGGAAAGAGTTGTCTGGACAAGCTGGTGGGAAATTATCTACCTGATTCTCCAGCAGTTGAGTATTAATGTCATGTTTGTGGGCGTGGTATATTCCCGTTTATCCCGGTACTTTTCAGTGGCCGTGTTTCTGGCTCTTCTTGTTTCTGTTTTTTACATCACCATGGTTCTTAATGGGGCCTTCAAACCGATAAAAAAACTTATTACCTATGAGTTGATGGTAAAGTTCTGCACGCCTTTTGTGTTTGTATGTATATTATTAAATCTTGTGCTATTGATTAAATCCTACAACTCTCTGGACGGGGCTCTGTTAGGAGTATGGTTCGGATTGATTTTTATAGACCGATTATATTGGTGGTATTACAAAAAGGGATATTCGGAAAAACTCTGGTCCCGGAAGCGATGGTTTACAGAAAATGATGTGCTCCATGTAACCCTTATTCTTTGGGTCGCCTATATTGCCTTTGTTGTTGAACCTCTCATCAAGGACGGGGTTTGAGTTTACCGTAAAATGATGTAAAGGTTAGAGGTCTAATGTTATATCCTCTTTGTTAAAGACCTTTGAAGAACTAATAAATTGTTTTAATTAAATAAATAAATAGCTTTGAGGTCACTTCTCTTCCTTGGTGTCTGTTGACTGTATGGAATATTTTGGTTAGTGTACTAATCATATGGAATATCTATTAACAAATTACTCAAGAATTTTAAAGGAAGTGGGCACCCATATTTATATCATCCTTCTGTCCCTTCCTTTTTCAATAATATTGGGGGTTGTGACGGGAATTTTTGCGGCCCGCCGCCCCCGGTTAAGGAAGGTCGTCATAGGAGTGGCCAATGTTCTTATGACGATTCCCTCCCTGGCGCTCTTTGGTTTTGCCATCATTCTTCTGGCACCGATTAATGCGGGGATTGGTGTACCGCCGGCTATTTTTGCCCTAATTATCTACTCCCTGCTTCCGATTATTCGCAATACCATTCTGGCGCTTCATTCCGTTTCTTCCGGCGTTGTGGAAGCGGCCAAGGGAATGGGCATGTCCTCCCCTCAGATTCTCTTTAAAATCCAGCTTCCCCTGGCCTTGCCCCTTCTTATGGCCGGTGTTCGTAATGCCGTGGTTATGGGGGTGAGCGTCACCACAATCGCCTATTTAGTGGGAGCCCAGGGCTTGGGATATTTCCTTTTCGCCGGTCTTTCCCGAACCCGGGGGGACATGGTTGTTATTGGTTCCCTACTGGTGGCGTTGCTTGGTATAGGGGCAAATTACCTTTTATTTCGTCTGGAAAACCTTCTCACTCCCAAGGGAGTCAAACTGCAGCAAGGAGTTAAAAAATAATGGCTATTGAACTTAAAAATATAACAAAAAAGTATGGGGAAACCCTGGCGGTGGATGATTTTTCCATCCTTATCCCCGATAACAAAATCACCGTTTTTATCGGTCCTTCGGGCTGCGGTAAAACGACCACCATGAAGATGATTAACGGGCTGATTAAGCGGACCGACGGGGATATTATCATCAACGGGAGTCACATAGACGAGTGGGATCCCATTCAGCTTAGAAGGCAGATCGGTTACGTCATTCAGAGTATCGGCCTGTTTCCCCACTATACGATTTATGACAATGTGGCCACCGTTCCCCGTCTGCTTAAATGGGATGAAGGAAAAATCAAGGAACGGGTTTATGAGTTGTTGGAACTGGTGAATCTGGACCCCGCCGAATGTGTGGACAAGTACCCGGCCCAGCTCTCCGGAGGACAGCAGCAGAGAGTCGGTGTGGCCCGCGGGCTGGCGGCCGATCCGGATATCCTCCTTATGGACGAGCCCTTCGGCGCCATTGACCCGATTAACAGGGAGCAGATTCAGGATAGCTTCCTGGAGATTCAGAAAGAGATTCAGAAAACCATAGTCTTTGTAACCCACGACATCCACGAAGCGATCAAGCTGGGCGACTATATTGCTATTCTGGACGAGGGAAAGCTGGTTCAGTTTGACACGGCCTTTTCCGTTGTTAATACACCGGCCACTCCCCTGGTCGAAGACCTATTGGGCTCGGACAGAGCTTTTAAGGGACTGGAACTATTAAGAGTTAAAGACTCCATGAGTTCCGTGCCACCCACCCTGAAGGGTGACCAGACTGCGGGGGAAGCGGCAAAAATTATGGCCGAAAAAAATCTTAGCTATAAGTTCGTTCTTAATGAGAAGGATCAGCTCCTGGGCTATGTGTCCCTTAAAAAAGCGGAAGCCTCCTCTCCGGAAATTGCGGTAAAAGAGATAATCCAGGATATTGAGACCATTCAACCCAACAGCACCCTCCTTGAGGCGATGAATCATATCTTTGCCGCCGCCTTGAATACCCTTCCCGTGGTGGATTCGAAAAACCGGCTTAAAGGGAAAATCCGCATGAAAACCGTTTTGGGGAAGATTGAAGAGATCGCCGGAGACGATACGAGCGAGGACGATGAGGCATGAGTCTTTTTACCTTTTTACTGGAAAATCCCGACCAAGTACTGGATAAATTCATTGAGCACTTTATCCTCTTTTTGATCTCCTGGCTTTTGGCCGTTGTCATCTCCTTTGGCTTTTCCATCATCGTGACCAGGACATGGGTCAGCCCCAAAGTAGCCTCCGTTGCGGTCAGCATTACAGGAGCTACCCAGGCGGTCCCCAGCATGGCTATTATCGCCCTGATTTTTCTGGTCACCGGAATCGGTATGAAACCGGCGATCATCGCTCTGTTTTTGTACAGTCTGGCCCCCATCATTTTTAATACCACCAGCGGGTTCAGAACCATTTCTCCCCGCCTGATAGAATCGGCCACGGGAATGGGAATGACCCCTCTGCAAATCCTTTTGAAGGTCGAGATCCCCCAGGTTATGCCCGCTTTCTTTTCCGGCATCAGAACGGCCGCTACGATTAATATCGGTACCGCCACGGTGGCTTCCGCCATTGGGGCCGGCGGATTGGGAGAGCTCATATTCGTGGGGCTTCGTATGATCCAGACCGACCGTATCTTTGCCGGCGCCTTTCCGGCGGCACTTATGGCCTTGGCCGTAGACTTTCTGCTGGCTATGGTGGAAAAGGGCGTCACTTCCAAAGGCATCCGCCTTGAACTGAATAAAATATAATTTTCCAAGGAGAGAATATGAGAAATAAATTATTACTTTTAGGAGTACTATTGGTATCCGCTTTTTTGATGAGCTGCGGAAGCGACAAAAAGGTAACCGTAGGTTCCAAGGCTTTTTCCGAGCAGTACATTGTAGCGGAAATGCTGGCCCTTCAGCTGGAAGACGCCGGTTATGAAGTGGACAGAAAGTTCGGCATGAGCTCTTTTGCCCTCCGTCAGGCTTTGACAACCGGCCAGGTTGATATCTGCGTAGACTATACCGGAACCGGTTGGACCGCCTACCTTAAGCAGGAAACCAATATTAAAGATCCGGAAGAACTTTTTAACAAAGTGGCAGCCATGGATAAGGAAAACGGTGTGAACTGGTCCCACCGCATGGGATTCAACAACACCTACGCTTTGGCCGTTTCCCGGGCATTCGCCGAAGAGCACGGTCTTGCCACCCTTCATGATCTGGCGGCTCTGGAAGAGGACATGGACCTGACCTACGCCATTGAGTATGAATTCTTTGAGCGGCCCGACGGTTTCTTTGCCATGGCGGACATCTATGATTTTTCCGTAGAAAAGGACATGGTAAAAACCATGGATGTAGGCCTTACCTACGAAGCCCTTAACAACGGCGACGTGGACGTAAGCATGGTTTACTCCACCGACGGTAACCTTATTAAGCACGACCTTGTTGTTCTTGATGATACGGAAGCGTTCTTCCCCTTTTACAACCTCTGCGTTGTAACCAACGGGGAATTCCTGGCGGAAAACTCCGATGTGGCCGATCTTGTGGGACGGATTTCTCCCCTCCTGGATCAGGAGACTATCACCAACCTTAACTATCAGGTTGATGCGGAAGGAAAGGAGAGCGACGTTGTGGCGGAAGCTTTTCTTAAGGAACATAGTCTGATAGACTAATTCCATGAATTCTAATAATTGTGACATTATTATAGCGGGAAGCGGCTTTGCCGGTCTTTCCGCAGCCATAGAGGCTGCCGAAGGGGGTGCCTCTGTGGTGGTCCTGGAAAAGATGAAAGCCGCCGGCGGAAATTCCGTTATTAGCGACGGCGGTATGGCCGTGGCGGGCAGCGAGCTTCAGAAGAAGCACGGCGTGGAAGACTCGCCCGAGCTTTTTTACCAGGATATGATGACCGCCGGTCTAGGACTGAATCATCCCGCCTTGGTAAAGAAATTGACCGATCAGTCCGCCGAGGCCTACCGATGGCTCGTTGAGGATATAAAGGTTGATTTTATGGACCGGGTCGATCTTTTTGGGGGCCATTCGGTCCCAAGAAGCCACGGGGCGGTTAAGGTCACCGGCGCTTCCATTATTAATCCCATGAAAAAGAAGCTTGAGAGCCTGGGCGTGTCCATTCGCTACGGCCATAACCTTAAGCGTTTGATTCTCAAGGACGGCCGTGTGACAGGGGCGGTCGTTTCCCAGGACTACTCCTATAAAACAGGAGAGGGGAGTTCGGAGTACGAGCTTCAGGCTTCCCAAGGGGTGATTCTCGCAGGGGGAGGTTACGGCGCCGATGTGCCCTTTCGCTCTGCCCAGGATCCCCGCCTGGACGAAAGCATTGGCACCACCAACAAACCATTTGCCAAGGCCGACTTGATTAAGGAAGCCCTGCGTATCGGGGCCGCTCCGGTGCAGTTATCCCATATCCAACTGGGGCCCTGGGCCTCTCCCGACGAGTCCGGATTCGGGGACGGCCCCCTCTTTGCCGACTATACCGGCTTCATTTACGGTATAATTGTCGATCCCGAATCGGGTGAGCGCTTCATAAACGAACAGGCGGACCGAAAAGTGGTCTCCGATGCGATTTTAGGCAAGGGGAAACCCTGCTTGTGCATCAGCGATTCGGCCGCCGTAAATTATACGGGCTGGGACATTGGGAAGGCTCTGAGAAAAGGGGTCGTCAAAACCTTCCATACCCTTGAGGCCTTGTGCGCAGAGTACGGCGTCCCCCAAGATCCTCTTCAGGCAAGCATTGACGATTTTAATCAGCTTGTTCAGGGGAAGAAAAAGGACGGCTACGGTCGGATCCTTCCCCGGGACGCCATGAACCTGGGAACAGCTCCCTATTATGCCATGCGCCTCTGGCCCAAAGTCCATTTTACCATGGGCGGCCTACACATTGATAAGGAAGCTCGGGTTCTGGACCTGAACGGGCAAGTTATCCCGGGGCTTTTTGCCGCCGGAGAAATCACCGGGGGCGTCCATGGGGCGAGCCGGCTCGGAAGTTGTGCCGTGACCAGCTGCGTGGTATTCGGGAGAACGGCGGGAAAACAGGCCTTGAACGGCACAAACTGACAGGAGGGCAGGGAGCCCTTTGCCGAGTGGGTCAGGCTTTGTGATGAGACAAATAGGCATAAAAGGGAGACAATTTCTTCTTAAAATCTCTTTTTGAGAGTTTTATAGTTATTTCCAGATAGATATATCAAGGAGATTACTATGGCAAAAGTCCAAAAGAAAATTACCATGAGATTGTTAAGCTTCCTGTCCGTTCTGTTTATGATCGGCACCGTTAGCTGTGCAACCAAGGCCCCGGAGAGCGCCGATCAGGCCTCCGCGATACCGACCCGACTGATGAACACCCCCGCCGACTACGAGAAGCTCGGCGTCAATCCCGATGTGATTGAAGAGTGGGAAGATGGAAGACGGGATGACAGCCGCCCCGGCGCCTACGAGTGGTGGTACTTTGACATGATTCTCGATGACGGCACGGCCGTCGTTGTTATTTTCCACGACAAGGACGCGGCGACCCCCGATGTAGCCATGAGCCCCTACGTACAGTTCGAAGTGACCCTTCCTTCGGGAGAACACTTCCACGAGGATGTTAAAGTCGGCGTAGAGGACGCTTTTTTTAGCACAGAAACCTGTGAAATACGCCTGGGTGAGGTGGCCTCGCTCACCGGTGATCTCAAGACCTATGAGATTGAGATTGATACGGTGAACGGGATCGGCGCCCACTTGGTTCTTGAGAGCATGAGCTCTTCCTGGCGGCCCGGTTCGGGCTACATGGGATTCGGCGAGGACGACGTGGACTACTTTACCTGGCTCTGCGCTGTCCCCCGGGGACGAGTATCCGGTGACTTGACCGTTAAGGGTGAAACCCGGGAAGTTTCCGGTTTCGGTTACCACGATCATCAGTGGGGTACCGTTCCTCCCCTCATGGTCTGGAATCACTGGTTCTGGCTGCGCCAGTCCTTCGAGGATTACACCATTCTCGTCTTTGACCTGGTGTCCAACTCCAGCCACGACTTCGTCCGCTATCCCTTTGTCTTCATTCAGGATGCAGAAGGTAATATCGTTTTCGAAAGTACCGGGGACATTGATGAAACGGGCTTTGAAGTGCTTAGCGAATACGACCAGGAAGCCACGGGCAAACGGGTTCCGGGAGCCTTTACCTACACCTTCCGCGACGGGGACAAGACCGCCGTCTACTCCATGGAGGCGACCAAAGAGATTTCCGCTCAGGATAACTATTCCATGGTTCCCCCGGAAGTGCGGGCCCTCTTTGATCAGGCCGGTATCCATCCTTCCTACACCCGTTGGGTGGGGCAGGGAGAGCTTGAACTGGATCTCGACGGCGTCACCTCAAAACAGGAGGGAGACGCGATCTACGAGATGATTTACATTGGGACCGAGTATCAGAATTATTAGGTTTTCCCGTTTCGTTTAGCTGATTTTTTAAGGGGCTGACCGAAGTTCTTATGACTTTGGTCTGCCCCTTTTCTATGTTAAGCGACAGGTGCTTAAGGTTATGTTTTATATCTAACTATTTTCAATTTCCCTGTTTGTTGACCTTGTTAATTCTTACTCCTATTCTCTATCTATGCTAGATATGCAACGCGTGTTGCTTTTATTGAAAAATACTAGCAAAGGAGAATACTATGATAAAACAGGGAAAAGAGATCTCACTGAGATTCCTGAGTTTACTGGCCGTTCTGTTTTTGGTCGTTGCCACAGGCTGTACTACCAAGCAAACCGGGATAGTCCAGAACTCAGAAGCACCCCTTATTCCGACCCGGCTGATGAATACCCCCGCCGACTACGAGAAGCTCGGAGTCAATCCCGATCTTATTGAACCCTGGGAGGACGGACGGCGGGATGACGGCCGACCCGGTGCGTACGAGTGGTGGTACTTCGACATGATTCTTGATGACGGTACGGCGGTCGTTATTATCTTTAAGGATAAATATGCCGGTAATCCCGACGGCCCCATGAGCCCCTACGTTCAGTTCGAAGTGACCCTCCCCACGGGAGAGCATTTTCACGAGGACTTTGCCGTTGGCGTAGATGAGGCTTTCTTCAACACAGAGAGCTGCGAGATACGACTGGGAGAACTGGCCTCGCTCACCGGAGATCTCAAGACCTACGAAATTGCAATCAACCCTGTGAACGGCCTTGGCATTGAGCTGGTTCTTGAGAGCATGAGCTCCCCCTGGCGCCCCGGTTCGGGCTACATCGGTTTTGGCGAGGAAGAGGAAGACTACTTTACCTGGTTGTGCAGTGTTCCCCGCGGACGTGTCCACGGACAGCTGACGGTCAAGGGCGAGACCCGTGACATCTCCGGTTTCGGCTACCACGATCATCAGTGGGGCACCGTTCCCCCTCTTATGATTTGGAATCACTGGTTCTGGATTCGCCAGGCCTTCGAGGATTACTCTATCCTCATCTTCGACTTTGTGGCCAACGCCGACTGCGGCTTCGCCCGTTATCCCCTGGTCTTCGTCCAGGACGCAGAGGGAAACATCGTTTTCGAGGGTAAGGGGGATATCGAGGAAACCGATTTCACGGTGGATAAGGAGTATGTGCAGGAGGCGACGGGCAAACTTGTCCCGGGAGCTTTTACCTACACCTTCCGCGACGGAAAGAGTACCGTCGTCTATTCCATGGAGTCCCAAAGGGAACTCTCGGCGCAGGACAACTACTCCATGGCTCCTCCGGAGGTGCGGGCCCTTTTTGATCAGGCGGGAATCAAGCCCTCTTACACCCGTTGGGTGGGTCATGGAACGCTGGAACTCGATCTTGACGGCCTTACCTCCCGGCAGGAAGGAGATGCCATCTATGAGATGATCTTCCCGGGAAGCAAGTATCGGGATTATTAAAACCCATCGTTATTCGCAGCAGAATTCAGGGCTGTGGCAAAAGTAATAATGACTTTTGCCACAGCCCTTTTGGGAATTTTAGAGGGATTGCTTGTATTTAAAGTACCTGATTTCAAAGCAAACAAAGCTTGTGAGCAAAAGCCCCTGCACAAAGACCGGAGACTTCCTGCCCGTGTAAATACTTGCCAGGAAAATGAGGAGTGTCAGCAGGGCGGAAAGCCTGACGAGGGGCAGAACTTTATACTCCTTTTTTTTAAAAGATAAAACAAGGAATCGTAATCCCATGAAGATCCCCGCGGACAAGAGGAGAACCAGGGATTTTAGTGTAATTGTCTTATCCAGAGCGGAGTAATTCGAATGTATTTCAAAGAGAGCTGTGACCAGTAAGGCGATGCTGTGGATCAAAAAAATCCTGTATGTCACGTTCAGCTGTTTAATGATTTTCTCTTTCATATTAATGTGCTGTGACCTCCTTCAATATTTGGGCAAATTCCTCGGGCGATTCGCTGCAGCCCTTTTCTACCCAATCCTTTAGAAGACCTTCCACTCCGTATATGAAGTAATCAAAGGCGTATTTGGTTTTTTTCTCATCAAAGCCTTCACTGTGTCGGGCCTTTTCCCTTTCCTTCTCGTAGAGATATTTATGGGAATTTTTTATGAGACTGCTCAGCAGGCTGGTACGGAAAAATTCCTTATAGAAGCCCTGATTCTTATATATGATGGTCAGCTCTTTTATGTCGATTAAATCTCCCACCGTATCAAGGGAGGCTTCCTGGCACAGCTCATTCTCTATCTCTTCAAACAGGTCATAAATGTCATTGTAATGCCTGTAGAAGGTCGCCCGGTTGATGTCGGCCTCCAGGCAGAGGGCCTTTACGGTCATTTGATTAATGGGATGGTCATGGAGTAATGTGAGAAAAGAGTCTTTGATGACCTTTTTGGTATATCGTACGCGTCTGTCTGTAGCCATAGTCGCTCCCTTTATCAAAAATCATTCAAGATAGGCGACAACCGACGGCCGCAGTGTTGAATATCTTACACTTATAAATATAGCTGTTGGTTGAATTTGTATCCTTCTTCTTACTATAATCACCTTCTGTAAGATATGCAACATGTGTTGTTGGATGTTATGCCTTTCAAAGGAGATTCAATATGAAATCAAGAACTAAAATTATCATATCCGCCATAGCCTATGTCGTCTTTATGATCTATTTTACCGCTCAATTCTTACCGGTGTTTTATGAAGCTACCGGAGGGAACGAGATGATCGATGCTTACTTGGCAGACTATAGTAAGAGCATAGCCGATATGGAAAATCTGATAATCGCCTATGGTGAAACGGGCAGAGCCTTCATGGTGAACTTTTTTATGGCCGATTCACTTTATATCATCATTAGCGTACTGTTTTTCTCATTCCTGATTCAGGCACTGACGAACACTAAATACTTAAGATACATTCCTTTTGTCACGGGGGCTTTTGATACGATTGAGAACATTATCGTGCTCTATTCCACAAGTAGTTTGAACTTTGATTATCTTCTTTTTGCCAGAATCTTTGCCACAGCGAAGGGAGTGACGTTGTTTTCATCACTCCTTATAATCCTTGTTGGGTTAATTCGGATGGTGATTAAGGGAGTGAGAAGAGTTAAGAAGAATCCCTCATAAGCCCTTTGACGATTATGGTGTTCATCCGGGCAACCAGGCGGGATACCTCATCCAGTGACATGGTTCTGTCCGAATTGAACCAGTATTTGTACACTGCTTCAGTGCCTGCAGCCGTGAATTCTCCCATCAATGTCGCCTCCTCATGGGAGACATTCATCTTTTCTGCCACAGAATCGAGAAAATTTGCTTTGCTCATCTCTCTTATCTTATTTTCCAGGTTATTGGGACGGGGAGAGTTTATAATGTATTGATAGATATCAATATTCTCATAGATCAGCTTGGACATTTGCTTGCTGAAAGGGAAGGGGTCATCCGATAAAGTCGATATTTCTGTTTTCTCCATGAGCTCCACCATTTGGTTCATCAGATCTTCTTCCAGCTCATCTAAAACGGAAAAGACACTCTCATAATGGGCATAGAACGTACTTCGGCTGATGAGTGCCAACCGGGTAATTTCACTAACCGAGACTTGCTCAACGGCTTTCTCTTTCATCAGCTGTTTGAGAGCCTCCATTATGGCCCTTTTGGTCTTTATGCATCGTATATCTTTGTCATTTTTTATTTTATCCACAAAAAAACTCCCCACATACTGAACATTTTAAGCTTTAACTGTTAATTAAACCACACTTCTCAGAAAAATTGCCCTTCGTCCAATGGCTGTATCCGTTTATATTTCCCAAAGAAAAAAACATAAGGAGAACACAATGAAAGTAACAAAAGACATGCTTCATAAGGACTTACAGCCCCATTACAATTCCCTCTTTTTTCTTTCGATCATGTTTAAATACAAATGGTCAGCCAAACTCACGGGCAAACTGTTTAATGTCATGTACAAAGGAAAGGATATAGAGGGACTCAATTGCGATGAGGTTTTCATTCCCCGTAGCAAGGAAGACCATAAGATTCGCGCAAGAGTTTACAGGCCTTTGGAACAGGAAGGCAAGCTTCCCGTAATGCTTTATACCCATGGAGGAGGTTTAATTTTCGGCAATCCGGAAATGTGTGAAAAGCCCATTAAGAAATTTATAGAAACCAGACCCTGTGTCGTTGTTGCCCCCGATTACCGGAAGGCTTTTACCGAGCCGTACCCTGCCGGATTTAACGACTGTTACGACACTTTACTCTGGATAAAAGAGAATGCTGAAGAATTGGGAATAGACCCGGATAAAGTTATTATCGCCGGACATAGCGCCGGAGGGGGACTTGCCGCCGCTGTGACATTAAAAGCACGGGATACACAGGATGTCAAAGTCGCCTTCCAAATGCCATTTTATCCCATGATAGATGACAGACAGCCTAATGATCCGGCCCGTGAGATTCTGGGCCCCGGTTGGGATACAAGGCTGAACCGATTAGGATGGAACTCCTATTTGGCAAATCTTCACAAGGAGGGGAAAGAAATACCTGCCTATGCTTCCCCGGCGAGAAATACGGATTATTCAGGGTTTCCTCCGACCATCACCTTTGTGGGGACTTTGGAACCTTTCTACCATGAGACGGTTCGTTACGTTGAGGGACTGAAAAAGGCTAATGTTGATGTGGCTTTCAAAGAATATGAGGGCTGCGTTCATTCTTTTGAAGACTTTGCGGAGACGGACATCGGAAATGATGCACTGGATTTTACCTTTACCAGCTATGCCGAGTTTTACGATAAATATATTGCCGATTAGCACTTCCAGCATCTGTTTTGAAGTTTTTTATATATAATATATAAATAGATTCAAGTCCCGGAGGTTTTATTCAAGCATCTCTTCTCGAGGTGCTTTTTGTCGAAACCTCTTGAGGCTCAATGGAATGAAATTCCATAATGAAATAGGGATTACAATACAGTACTGTTGGATCTCTTATTCATAAATAGAGTCCCATCAGCGGGAGAGCCAATGTAGAAATCTGCTTTAGTAGGGGTGGTTTAGTGAAGTTACTTACTGAATTAAAAGAAAAAGCAAAAAGCATAAAGAGTCAGATTACGGCTCTTTATTATGTCGGCATGAATGAAAAATTGCCCCTGATAACCAGGAGCCTGATCGTCATTACTGTTGCCTATGCATTGAGTCCTGTGGATTTAATCCCGGACTTTATACCCATCCTTGGGTATCTTGATGATTTGATACTTCTCCCAGTTTTAATTTCTTTGACAATAAGGAGTATCCCGAACGACTTGATGGTGAAAGCAAAAGAAGAAGCCAGGCAGAACCCAATTTCCCTCAAGAAAAACTGGAAAGCGGGAATAATAGTTATTCTGGTATGGGTCAGTCTAATTTCGATTCTTGTCTATAAATTAGTCCGTGTTTAAGCAGGTCTCATCGGCTTCCGGGCTCATTATATTAGCTGCAGCGGTGACCCTGAAAGCCAGCCTCAGTGAGAAAGCAAAAAAACTCACTCACAACGGCCAAAGAGTGGTATGATTAATTTCTATGGGTAAGGGTGATTCGAAGAAGGAATTCGTCTGCCTCAGATTCTACGAGGAACTCAACTTCTTCCTGCCCCCGGAAAAACGGAAAACCGCCTATTCCCGCCGCCTCTCCCCGGGGCAGACTGTAAAAGACATGATCGAGTCCGAAGGGGTTCCCCATGTCGAGGTGGATCTGATCCTGGTTAACGGGGAATCGGTCGGCTTTGATTACCGACTTCTCCCGGGGGACCGGATAAGCGTCTATCCCGTTTTCGAGCGGCTGGATATCTCGGGAGTGACAAGGCTGCAGAACCGGCCCCTCCGACAGCCCCGCTTCGTTCTGGACGTCCACCTTCACAAACTGGCCGTAAAGATGCGCCTGCTGGGGCTAGATGTGGATTATCAGCCCCGCCGGGACGATCCGGAACTGGCCCAGATCAGCTCCGAAACGGGGCGCATACTCCTGACCCGGGACAAGGGGCTGCTCATGCGGAAAATCGTCACCCACGGTCTTTACATCTACGAAACCGATCCGGCCCGGCAGATTCGGGAAGTGGTGGAGAGACTCGATTTGAAGTCCCGGCTTGCCCCCTTCAGCCGCTGTACCCTCTGCAACGGCCTTCTCCGTCCCATTGAGCCCGATACGGAGGATTACGAACGGACCCGGGCGTCTGTGCCTCCGAAGGTCCGGAAGAACTGCCGCCGCTTTTCCCGCTGCGCCGATTGCGGAAAGGTGTATTGGGAAGGATCCCATACGGACAGCATCCGCCTGTGGATGGATGAGCTGTTAATATAAGAGGTTTCTCCGGGAGGGCACAGGAGGGACGGTGCATTTAATTCTTTTCCCACATCGGCGCCGCCCGGGTACAGATCATTCTCATCTCCTCTTAAATCGTTTAAAAATCCTCCGGCCTCAGGCCGAACTGTTCCTTTTCTCTGTTACCCTGGGGCTCGACATGAATCATCACATCAAAGGTTTCCGGGTATTTCTCTCTGATTTTTTCTTCTACTTTCCCGGCAATTTCATGGGCTTCTCCAATAGAGAGGCTCGGATCAACCTCTATATCCAGACTGATGTCATACTGATTATTCAGCTTTCTTATTCGGGCTCTATGGGGATTCAGGGCTCCGGGGACTTCGGCCACAAGGGAAAAAACATCCCTGTAAACTGTCTCTCTCTCCTCAAAGCTGTCCATCAACTCCCCGTTGATTTCCAGGGAGAGCTTTGCCCCGTTTACAATGATGAGGATTCCCAGAAGCAGTCCGACGATGCTGTCTATGAGGTGAAGACCGGTCAGGTAAGTCAGCCCCAATCCGGCAAGCACTGCCAGGGATATGACAATATCGTTTCTCATATTGACCGCATCGGCAATGACCATGGAGCTTCTATAACGCCGACCGACCCGGAATTTATAGAGGGCCATAAGGCTTTTACCCACGATCGAGATGAAAGTAACCGTTACGGCCAACTGCCCCGGCGGCTCCTTTCCGCTGCCTTGAAGCAGATTCCCCGCCGTAGAGATAAGGAGTTGAATACCCGCGAAGAGGATGAAAAGGGCGATCACCTTGGTCGCTATGGCTTCTATGCGCCGGTGCCCCCAGGGATGTTCCTTGTCAGGGGGAGTTTCCGAAACCTGTGAGGTATAGAAGGTGACGAGGGAACCGATAATATCAGAGGCCGAGTCAATCCCGTCGGCTATTACCGCGGCCGAACCGGCGATCATTCCGGCAGCGATTTTGAGTACCGCCAGAACCGCATTACCGATTATTCCCAGCTGCGAAGCCCGTCCTATGGCTTTTGACCGTTCCTTTTCATCCATCTTCCTACTCCTGTTTAGACGGCAGCTTTGGTTTCTGTTTCCAGGGCTTGCTTCTTCCGCTTTTCGAATCCCGCGATAAAATAGGCCGCCACAAAGGCGATCAGGGGTAACAGAATCGCCGAGTTGTAATAAATCTGCTCGATCCCAACGCTTGCGATAAGGCTCCCATTAACGAAAGTACCCAGGGCGCCTCCCAAAAACATAAAGAAGCTGGCCAGGGACATGGCGGTCCCTTTCATGGCGGGCATCTTTTCCTGGGCCGTCGTTATCAGGGTAGATTGGAGAAACATAAAGGCCATCCCGAATCCCAGAAAGGCGAAGGAGCGAATTATCAGACTGTCAAATGTCGCCAGAGAGGCAAGAGACAAGGCCCCCAGCAGACCGGCCATGATCAGAAAGCCATTCTTAAGCTTTATCCTGATTCGGGGAGCGGTTCTGCCGCCTATGACGGTTCCCGCTCCAAAGAGGGAGAGAATCAGGCCGACTTGCATTATGTTTAAATCGGCTGTGCTTGTAATGAGGACTCCCCCGTAGGTGAAGCTCCCCAGTATGGAAAATCCCACAAGAAAAAGAAGGGAGACCAGTCTCATGAATCGATGATTGGCCAAGGCCGATTTGTAGGACGTGAAGAAGTCGATCTTATCTGTGACAGCCTTATCTCTCGTAAGGACTTTTAGCATAAGCAGGGCCAAAACCATTTCTCCCGCCCCATAGATGAAGTAGACGAAACGCCATGAACCGAAGAAAGCGAGAGCACCCCCAAAGGCCGATGCCGTAGCGGCTCCCAAAAAGGCCATGCCCATTATCGTACCCAGAGCTTTTTGTCTTTCCTCCTTGGGATAAAGCTCTCCCGTCAGAGCGATCGTCACCGGTAAGATCCCCGCGCCGAAGAGGCCGTTCATGGCGCGAAGAAATACCAGGGAACTTAAGTTAAAGGCCAGAGCGCATATCATGCTGAACAGAGCCGTTCCCATGGCAGCCACATTAATCACATTAGCCTTCCCAAAGCGATCGGAAAGAGGGCCGAAGAGCAGGGTAAAAATCCCGTAGGCCATCATGTAGGCCGTTACCGAAAGACCTGCGGAGCTGATATTTATTCCCAGGTCGACGGCTATATCTCCCAGAAGAGAGATGGTGGCGTAGTTATCACCGTTAGCCAGAAAAGCCATCAGCCCCAGAATCCAAAGTGTTTTATTTCTCTTATTCATTATATTTCCTTCTTAGACGGTGATAAGTTTTCCGCCCGATTTGATGACATCAGTTAAAGGTTCTCCCATTTTTTTAAGAGAGAGGCCCAATGAGGCGAGCTTGTCCGTCACTCCCAATTCATTGGCGCAGGAGATGCAGCCATCCACTTCAACACCCATCTCTTTGAGCTCCAGAAGACTTTCTTGAATCTCTTCATTTTCCGCTACAAGTTTTGCTGTGGCGCCCCAGATTATAATTCTCACCTTTTTCCACCAGCTTCGGCTTAGGGCGCCTTTGGAGTACATGAAAACCATGAGCTTTGCTGTGACGGGGTCCGCATTTGTCCAAAGTATCGTTAGTGTATTATCCAATTTTGAAACTCCTTATCATTTTGAATGTATGTTCAAAATAAGTTATGGGTGCATTTCTGTCAATAGAATTTGAATGACTATTCAAAATATTTTTTCTATGCTATTTTATTGTTATGGCAAAACAGAAGTTTGAAAGGGAAGAGATCATCGAAAAATCAAAGGAACTCTTCTGGAATAAGGGATACTCCTCCAGCTCTATGCAGGATGTTATTAAAACAACCGGTCTCAAACCCGGTTCTATCTATAACAGTTTTGGTAACAAGGAAGCCCTTTACAGCGAGGCGCTGGAAAATTATACCTGTACAAACATGGAGCAGATGCGCCAGAGGATTGAGTCGGCTCCCAGTATCGGCGAAGGGATATGCGCTGTGTTGGAAAATCTTATCCTTCAATCGGAAAAAGAGGACTATAGCGCCTGCTTTCTGATTAAAACCCAGTTTGAAATAACAGAAAAAGAGGGTCCCCTTCACGACCAGGCCGTTGAGGGGTTGGAAAGGGTGGAAGAAATTCTATCGGGCTATTTAATAAAAGAGTATGGAGAAGAGTTGGGAGCCATCCGGGCAACGAGCGTCATGCTCCATATGAACGGGATCAGAGTCTACAGTTATCGGAAGAATGCCCTGGAAAGGATGCGCCTGGGAGTTCGGGAAGGAACCTCGTGGCTGCCCTGGGATGAGTTTTATTCATCTTAAGTAGAACGGCTTTTCCAATTCTCCGGATCTCTTTTAGCATGAAAAACAGCTAACACAAGAATTGTAGATTCTTTAAGGGTATAGATTATTTGGTAGGGAAATCGTTTCAAGTTCAGATCTAAAAGATTCCCATGTTTTTGCCGTTTCGGGACGTTGAAGGTAGTTATCTTCTCTTTGCTTAATTTTCCTAACCTGTGCATCAGTTAGTTTTGGGCTTTCTTTTGAGATAGCAATTGTATCCCATATGTCTTCTACCAGAATGATTTTTTCCTCGGTTGTCATATTTGATAGCACTTGTTCTATGACGGAATTCATCTTATATCTCCTTGATCTCATTATACTCATAAATATTCCAGTTGACCATAGTCGGAAGAATGTTTGCGGGACTTTCAATAAAGCGATTTTACCTCATCCAGCACATAAGGTGCTGGACGTCCCCACCGGAGATGGCAAATGTTCAATAGCACACAGGTTGTTTGTATAACTCAGGATAATTGCAGTTTCTTGCCAGAAAAAAGAATCGCTCCCTTGGGACAGTTCGCCGCACACCTCATACAACAAATGCAGCGTCCGTGATCGAGGGAGACTTTCCTTTCGTCGTGACTGATCGCCGAGACGGGGCAGTTCTTTTCGCAGATTAGGCAATTGATGCAGTCATCGGTGACGGAGAGCTTCTCGCTAAAGGAGGCCCAGATTTTCGGGGGGCGGGAGATAGAACGCATCCCGTCGGAAAAGAGGGGAATCCTGCCCCAGCGGGTCTTCCCGTTCACCAAGTCCCGGGCGTATTGTTCCACCCGCTTCAGGGCTGCCCGGTTTTTTGCCTTGCCCCCTTCGACTTTGTCCGCTTTGGTGTTCATGCTGGAGGACATCTTGAACTCCCGGGCCCCGATGCAGCGATAGCCCTTGGAGGAGAGGAGTTTCTTCATGGGGCCCACAACGCCGCCGGAGTAGGCTTCCATCGTATCGAACATGAAGACCTGGCGTCCCTCTCCAGGGGGGAGCTTCTCCACGAAATCCCAAACGTTGGGATAGGTCGATTGGATGGCCACGGGGAACATGAGGCCCAGAATGAACTCCCGGTCGGGTTTTTCAAAGGGATCCCTGTCCATACGCTTCAAAAGCGATTCATAACCGAGCGCTTCCAGCTGGCGGGAAAAATGCTCCGCCATGGCCTTTGTATTGCCCGTTCCGGAAAAGTAGTAGTTAAGTATGAGTTTTGGCTGTAGCATAATAAGAGTATACACCTATCCGGCTATTGTTCCATAGTTCTTTATAAACGCTTCAATATCCTCGGTTAAAGTTTCTGGGGATTTTCTTCACATAGCCCTCACCTGCCTGCGGGATAATAGGACTATCACCTATCCCTGCGGAGGTATTATGGGAAGTTCTAAATCTTTCTCCCGATTCGGCATCTGTCTCTTATGGCTCATACTAACCGGAATCCCTTTCTTAACTGCTCAAGATCTGCCCGAACTGGTTACGATTCCGGCGGGAAGCTTTATCATGGGGGACCACCACGACTTTGTCGACCCCAAACACGGGGGCGATGAAGTTCCCCTGCACGAAGTTTCGGTCCGTTCCTTCGAGATGGGAATCTACACGGTCACCAACGAACAGTACTGTCTTTTTCTGAATGAGTCCTACGAAGCGGGGGAACTGGAAGTCCGCTCCGGCGGGGTTTATGCCGACGGCGGGGAGGAGCTCTTTGTCGAAACGAGGGCCCTGTCCCAATACAGCCGCATCGCCTGGGACGGCAAGATCTTTTCCGTTCTCGATGAGCGGGAGGACCATCCGGTGGTCTGTATCCGCTGGGAAGGGGCCGCCGCCTACTGCAACTGGTTAAGTCGACGGGAAGGGAAGACTCCCTGTTATGATCCGTCCGACTGGTCCTGCGACTTCTCCCGGGTAGGCTACCGTTTACCCACCGAAGCGGAGTGGGAGTACGCCGCCCGGGGCGGTTTGGACGACCCCTACCGCAACTTTCCCTGGGGGGACGAGCCGGACGCCTCACGGGCGAACTGGCCCGAATCGGACAACCCCTTCCGCACCGGCCCCTATCCCTGGACCACGCCGGTGGGCTTTTTTAACGGAGAAACCCATTCCCGTCGGGATTTCTCCTGGCCCGCTTCGGTCTCCCAATATAAAACCGGCGACAGTCGGAACGGCTTCGGCCTCTACGACATGACCGGCAATGTGTGGGAGTTCATTAACGACTGGTACGCCCGGGAGTACTACGGCCAAAGCCCCTCGGATAACCCGGAAGGGCCGGAGCAGGGGGTGATTATGCCAGACCACAAAGCCTACCGCGGGATGCGCGGGGGAAACTGGTACAACGGGGAGAACGGCCACGGGCGGGTGTCCAATCGGAATCCCTCCTACTACCGGGGCCCGGAAGATCCGGACCACCCCTACTATCACCTGGGATTTCGTGTCGTCCTGGCCACACACGCCTCTGAGCGCGCTGCCCCGTCAGCCTTTACCCTCACCAGTACCGCCGTGGACCGGAAAGGCACTCTGGATGGGGACTATACGGGGGACGGTTCGGGGAGCACGCCGCCCCTGGCCTGGTCCGACGTGCCGGAGGGGACCAAGAGTTTTGCCCTTATCATGCACCATTTTGATCCCCAGGGGCTGGTGAAGGAGTACTGGAACCTCTACAACATCCCCGCCGATCTCCGTTCCCTGTCTAGAAATACGGACACCGGGATCTTGGGTATCAACACGGAAAACCGCCGGGCCGAATACGCTCCGCCCCATTCCCAGGGCCCCGGTCCCAAGACCTATTTTCTCACCCTCTATGCTCTGTCCGATTTCCTTGACGTGGGCCGGCCGGAGAAGGTGACACGAGAGGTCCTGCTGGAAGGCATGGAAGGATTGGTACTGGATAAGGCGGTCCTGGCCGTCACCTATAGCCGTCCCGATTCGGCCCTTTCCAGAGGAGGAAAAAAGGGCGGCCAAAAAGGTAAAAAAGGGAGTAAGGAATGAAAAAGTTAATATCGATTATGCTGATGGCCGGACTGGCCTCGCTCTTCGCCTATGAGACGCTGCTGGGGCCCACGGAGCTCCTCTATCACAATGAGGAACGGGCCTACGAGGGCTACACCCTGTTCGGTGTGGGTTCCCGGACCTATCTTTTGGATATGAACGGGGAAGTGGTACATACCTGGCCCATCGGGACCAATCCCCATTTACTGGACAACGGTCACATTCTTGATGCGGCCAATGACGACCCGAGCGGCACCAAAAGTTTTAAAGAGGTCGACTGGGAGGGGAATACGGTCTGGGAGTACACGGAAACTCGCCCCGACTATCACCCCCACCATGACTGGAACCGCATCTACAACAAGGCCCTGGGCGAGGAGACCACTCTCTACATCGCCAATGTGGATTTGACCAATGAAGAAGTTCTGGCTGCCGGGGCCGATCCCTCGAAGGCACCCTACGAAGGGGTTCAGATGGATGCGGTGGTGGAGGTAGACCGGGAAGGCAAGGTGATTTGGGAGTGGCGTTTCTTCGACCATGTCATACAGAATCTCGACCCAACCAAGCCGAATTATGCCGGGGAAGGAAAGGATGCCTCCGACTACCCGGAAAAGATTGACCTCAATCTCCCCGGGAAAACTCTCCGGGCCGACTGGCTCCACTGCAACTCCCTCGATTACAATCCCGTCTCCGGGCACATTGTCATCAATTCGGTACAGGGGGAACTCTATGTCATTGACCATGACGGCACCTTTGTGAAGGACGATCCGGAGGCGAGCATAGCCTTGGCCGCCGGGGAGGGGGGAGATTTTCTTTACCGTTTTGGTGATCCTGCCCGCTACGGCCAGGGAGATCCTCCCCGGGTGCTGGAGAACTGGGATAACGCCACTTCCGGTCACAAGCAGATGGGCGGCTCCCACGACGTACACTGGGTGGACGAAGGACTGCCCGGAGCGGGTAACATCATGGTTTTTAACAACGGACAATACCTTTTCCAACGCACCCCCTCCTCTTCGATGATTGAGATCAATCCCTTCCTGGACAAGAAAGGCGTGGAGCAGTCGGACTATGTGAATCCCCCCGACGCGGGCTACCGTCGGGAAACCTACCACAAGGATACCCACAACCGGCCCCGCTTCGTTTCCGTCCAGGTAGTGGACAGCTACCAGCCGGTAAACAATCACGGCATGTTCAGTCACATCGGTTCCAGTGCCCAGCGTCTGCCCAACGGAAACCTCTTTCTCTGCTCCGATACGGAGGGGCATTTTTTCGAAGTGACCGGCGAAGGGAAACTGGCCTGGGAGTACATCAATCCCATTACAAAGGACGGGGCGGTCAAGATTCTGGGGGACATGCTTCCCATGACCAACTCCGTTTTTAGGGCCTACCGCATCGGTCTGGACCACCCGGCGGTGGCGGGACGGACGTTGGAAGCGCTGGGTACCATTACGGAACTAGCCGACCAGGGGATGATTGTCTTTATGGACAACAAGAAGCCTCCCGCAGGAGAGGGGACGGGAGGGGCCGCCAAGGGCGGTCAGAACAAGAAAAAGTCGGGAGGAAAACAGTGATAAAGCGAGTGGGATTCAGAATCTTAACAGCTCTGATATTGGGGGCGATTCTCATGCCGGGACTACTAACGGCGCAGAATCGGGACAAGAAAAAAGGCGACAAAGGGGGAAACCGACCGGTGGAAACGGTGTTGGAACCCCATGAAATCGGCCTGTTGATTCACGATGAGGAGAAGAGCTTCCAGGGTTACACCCTCTTTCCGGGCAAACACCACGGCTTGACCGTCCTCATGGATAACGAGGGGCGGATCATAAACAGCTGGATGAGCGATTACGAACCGGGCCAGTCGGCCTACCTTTTGGAAAACGGCAACATGATGCGGGCCGCTCTGGTGAAGGGAAAGTACAACATCGGCGGCGGCGAAGGGGGCCGATTCGAGGAATTCACCTGGGAGGGGGAGATGGTCTGGTCCATGGATTACGCTTCGGACAGTTACATGAGCCATCACGACTTTGTTCCCCTGGCCAACGGGAATTTCCTGGCTCTCTGCGTGGAGACCAAATCCCGGGCCGAAGCGATTGCGGCGGGTTTTAACCCGGCTCTCCTGAGAGATGCGACGGTGAACCCCGAATACATCATAGAAGTGGAGAAGATCGGCCGGGATGACTACCGCATTGTGTGGGAGTGGCATGTCTGGGACCATATGATTCAGGACTTCGATAAGAGCAAGGCCAACTACGGGAAGCCCGAAGACCATCCGGAACTGGTGGACGTGAATGGCACGGGCCAGCGGATTCCGGCCTTCTGGAATCACGGGAACTCCATCGATTACAACGAGGAGCTGGACCAGATTATCCTGAGCATCCGGGGGACCAGCGAGTTCTGGATCATCGACCACTCCACCACCACCGAGGAGGCGAAGACCGACCGGGGCGGCATTCTCTACCGCTGGGGCAATCCCGCCGCCTACGGACGGGGCGACCGGGAGGACCGACGTCTCTACCAGCAGCACGACGCCCAGTGGATCAAAGAGGGGAATCCCGGTGCGGGGAATATCCTGATTTTCAACAACGGCATCGACCGGCCGGGCATTAAGCACTCCACCATTGAGGAAGTGGTTGTGCCGGTGGGCGAAGACGGTTCCTATCCCGATTTAGCCCAGGGGGAAGCCTATGCGCCCCGGGATGCGGTCTGGACCTACGCCGCCGAAGACCGGCAGGAGTTCTACTCCCCGGAGATCTCCGGAGCCCAGCGCCTTCCCAACGGCAATACGCTCATCTGCGAGGGAATCCCGGGGCACTTCTTTGAGGTGACCCCCGAGGGGGAAACGGTGTGGAGCTACGGCAATCCCATTGTGGTCAACGAGGTTCTGAAAAAGGGAGAAGTGCCCACCATTGACGGACGGGGGCATCCGAATAACGCGGTCTTTAAGATTCACCGTTATGCTCCGGACTATCCCGGTTTGGCCGGGAAGGATCTCACTCCCGGTGAGTATCTCTGTCAGTAGGGGAGGACGAGGGAGACACGGACGCCGCCGGTCGCATTTTCTATGAGGCAGCTGCCCCCGTGTTTCTCCACGATTCTCTGCACGATGGAGAGCCCCAGGCCGGAGCCGGTTTTTCCCCGTTCCCGGTCTTCGTGGGCCGAATAGAACGGTTCGAAAAGATGATCCAGGTGGGGTTCCGGGATGGGCTCCCCTTCGTTAAAAAGGTTTAAGCTGACCCTGTCTTCCTCACGGGCCAAGTCGATTTTAATAGAGCCCTGGTCGGGGCAGTGCTTTATGGCATTATTCAAGAGGTTATCCACCGCCTGGGTCAGACGTTTCACATCTCCCTGGACAAAGATCTTTTCCGGAGGGTTCCATTCCAGGGAGAGGCGGTGTTTTTCCAGGAGAAGTTCGTGTTTCTTTACGATTCCCTGAATCGTTTCGGCCAGATCGAATTCCTCTTTCACAAGGGAAAAATCCACCTGCTCCATCCGTTCCAGCTGGAGCAGGTCGTTAATGAGAAGGTTCAGCCGGTCCGATTCGGCTGTGATAATTCCAATGTACTCTTCCCGCTCCTCCTTTTCGGCTCCCCGTAGTTCCAGAGCTTCCGAATAGCCCCGGATCAGGGCCACCGGCGACTTCAGTTCATGAGAAATACTGGCGAGAAATCGCTTTTGCAGCACCATCTTCTCCTTCAGGTCTCCAATCGTTTTCTCCAAGGTGTCCGCCGTCCGGTTCAGGCTCGTTCCCAATCGGCCTATCTCATCATCCCTTTCGTTTTCGTAGGGCTGGGAAAAATCGAGATGCTCTATCCGCTCACTGAATCGGGTGAGCTCTTTAACGGGGCGCACCACGGTCCGGGTGAAGTACCAGGTAATAATCAGGGAGATCAGGAAGACCATGCTGCCGATGATAAGGAGAAACTGATTGGCGATGCGGGCGTTGGTTTTCAGGTGCTCCAGGGGCGTGGTGATGAGGAGAATGCGGTTGTGGGAAAGGGGGCTGATGAGAAGGATCTCTTTTTTTCCGCTGTTCTCTCTTTCGATGATGCCGTAGAATTCGTCCTCTTTTACCGAATCCACCCGGTCGCTCAGATCCCGGGGCAGGCGCAGTTTGCCTCCCGTGCGGAACTCGGGAATAGAGTTGTAGTGAATCAGGCCCCCCCTGTCGGAAACAATATATTTCATCCCCGTTTCGGGGGAGCGGTTTTGCAGAAGACCCTGGAAATTCCCCTCATTGTCCTTGAACACCTCCGTCAGGTAGCGGCTCTCCTCCTCGAACTGCCCCTTTGTTCGGAATTGGTAGTAGTCGTCGAGAAAGAAAAGATTCCCCCAATAGATAAGCAGAATGAGGGAGAGAAAAAGAAGACTGACTCCCGCCATGAGTTTTCGTGCCACCGACTTCATAAATTATCTCCCCGGTAGCTGTATCCTTTGCCACGAATCGTCTTTATTCGGTCCGATTTGGCCCCCAGTCGAGCCCGGAGGGTCTTAATATGGGTATCCAGGGTGCGCGGGTCGCCGTAGTAGTCGAATCCCCAAACGTGATTGAGTAACTGCTCCCGGGTGAGGATTTGGGATTCGTTCATGACCAGATACTTGAGCAGCTCGAACTCCTTGGGGGACAGGGAAACCGGGCCCTCTCCCGCGTCAAAAGAGCTTTCCACATCGTCAAAGAGTATGCCGCTCAGGCGGGTTTTGCTGATTTCCTCTCGCTTTACCCGGCGGAGGACGCCCCGAATGCGGGCTTTGAGAAGGTCGGCGGTAAAGGGTTTACTTAAGTAGTCGTCCGCCCCGGAGTCTATTCCCCGGATCTCATGGGCCTCGTCGTCCAGGGCGGTCAGCATAATGATGGGGAGCCGGTACTCCTGTCGGATGGCCCGACAGGTTTCGTAGCCGTCCAGGCCGGGCATCATAATGTCCAGGAGGACCAAATCGGCCTTGTTGTCGTAGAGGTAGTCCAGAAGGTCGTCCCCCCGGGAGAAACAGTGAATCTCGTAGTCCTCGTCGGCTAGGAAAATCTTGAGGAGCTTGTGGAAGCGGACTTCGTCGTCGGCATAGAGGATTTTATAGGGCACTTTTATTCTCCCTCTTAATCTTAACGCTTTTTCTTCTTCGAGTCAGGCAATTCGGGAATTTTCTTCCCCTCCCAGGAGGAGTCGTAGGCGGGATTGGGCTCGGAAGGCCGGGGGGCTCCCGTTTCCTCCTGCCAGGCCAGTAGAGTATCATAGAGTTCCCGGGCCTTTTCCGGTTCTGCCTGGGACAGATCCTTCTCCTCGTAGGGATCTTCAGCCAGGTTGTAGAGCTTCGTCGTTCCTGTTTCAAAGAATTCCATGAGCTTGTAATCGCCCAGGCGGACCGAGCTGACCGGCGCCCCCCCTCCGATGTAACAGGGAAAATGCCAGAACAGAGGCCTCTCGTCAAGGGGCTGATTCTCTTTTAGTAAAGCTTCCAGATTCATCCCGTCGTTGGGGTGTTCCGGGGCGCCGGTCAGGGCAATGATAGTGGGGAAAAAGTCGAGCGATGTGGCCGGAGTATCGGTCTCTCGGCCCCCTTCTATCCCCGGTCCGCTGATAAAGAGAGGAACCCGCACTCCCCCTTCGTAAAGGGTGCCTTTCCCGTTGCGAAGGGGAGGGGTGTGCTGCCGGATTCCCCCGTTGTCGGAGGTAAAGAATATGTAGGTGTTGTCCTCGATCCCCAGGCGGACGAGGCTCTCCCACAATCGGCCCATGTTGGCATCAATCGACTCCACCGAAGCGGCGTATTCGGCAAAGTCCTTGGGGGCGTTTCTGCCGGGGCTGAGTTTTTTATATTTTCTAAGGAGATCTTCAGGCGGATCGAAGGGGGCGTGGATACCGTGATAGGCGGCGTAGAGAAAGAAGGGTGAATTCCTATGGTCCTCCATAAACTCAATGCTTGAATCGGTGAGGCGGTCGGTCAGGTACTCTCCCTTGTCGTTGTGATACTGGTCCTTGTCAAAATCCAGGTCCGACGGTTCCACGAATAGGTCGAATCCCTGGCTGGTGGGGACGGTGGGGCCTCTTTTTCCCTTGCCCAGGTTCCACATACCCACCAGGGCCGTGTCATAGCCTTCGTCGGAGAGGACTTCCCCTATGGTAATCTGCTCCCCGGGCATGGCGGCGAGGCTCTCGGCGGAGAGAATCTTATGCCAGGGTTTGCCCGGGCTGTGCCGTTCGTCCACCACGGTGTAAACGTCGTGGCGGGGAGGGGTCATGCCCGTAAGGAGGCAGGCCCGGGAGGGGGCGCAGTTGGGAGCGGCGGCGTAGGCGGTGGTGAAGGTGACGCCCCCGGCGGCCATGCGATCCATGTTGGGGGTGTCGATAAAGTCGTTTCCCATAAAGCCCGTATCGTTCCAGCCCATATCGTCGATGAGCACCACTATGATGTTGGGCCTGTCCGAAGTGTCCCGGGAAAAGACCGGTCTATTAATCAGGATAAAAAGGAAGGCCAGAAGGCCCAGTTGTTTGGAGAGTTTTCTTTTGATGAATCGGGCCATTTTAATTACGTCCTTTAGGGGTTTTAGAGGAGGATTCCCTCCGTGATTTGAGTTCCTGGAGCTGATTTTCTGATAAGTTCTGCTCCAGGTAATCGAAATAGATCGCCTGGGCCATTCCCATTCGGCCTTCGGCCATGGCGCCGACTAAATAGTTTTCCATCAGATTCTTCTCATCCACAGAGACTCCCTCCTTTAGGGGATAGGCCTCTCCAATAAGATAAGCCCGTGAATCGATATAGCACTGCTGAAGGGGATAAATCTGCTGCGTCAGGCTGCGTAAGATCTCTTTCTGATCCTCATCCAGTACATCCAGCATCAGTTGTGCCGCTCCCGATCGGCTGACCTTGGCCCGGTCTTCGTAGCGGTAGGAGGCAAAGCCAAAGTAATTGCCGATTTTCCCGGAAGGCAGGAAGAGGGCGTCTTCCAGAGTTCCCGTTTCGTAGGAGAGAAACTTGCTGGCGATTTCCGTCATAAGGTCCGTCTTTTCGGGACTGAGGCTTTTTAGTTCCCTTTCCACTTCCTTGGCGTATGGGCCCCGGCCTTTCCGTTCGCTCACGGTTATTCGGCCCGCCCGGATGTCGGCAAAGAAAGATTTTTGGTCCTCCGTCAGCATAAGGGAGAGTTTCCCGTAGCTTGCGGCGGAGAGAAGGGAGATTTGAGCCTCGCAGCGTCCCATGGTACGGATGTATTGGGTGAGATTTTCCCTTTCCAGGGGATTTCCTTCTTTAAGGCGGTAGAGGCCGTTGATAAAATCTTCTCGGGCTTCCAGGAATCCTAAGAAAGGGGGCTCCTGTTTATTGGCCAGGTCGTAGAGAACCTGTCTCTGATCGGCGTTTAGGCTTTCCAATACCACCAGCCAGGAGGAGCCGCGGAAGTTTTCGTCGGCCAGGGGATTGTCCGAGGCGTCGCGGATTTCGTTGCGCAGCTTGGCAAAGCCGAAGTAGTTGGCCAGCTCCCCGATGGGCTCGTAACGGGCCTGTTCCACGGTGCCGGTCATCCAGGTAAAGGCCTTGGACGCTACGTTGATAAGGAGTTTCTCCTCCTCCCGGGTCAGTTCTACCTTTACCTGGATGCTTTCTCCCGGTGGAATGATCTCCCCGTCATTCAAAGAGGAGGCCGATTGGGCCGCCAGGGGCAGAAGGGTCAGAGTCAGATAGATAAGAATGGATTGCTTTAAGGTCATCGGTTTCTCCCGTTAAGTCATTATCACCGGTTAATGTGATGGCCCTGTGAAGGGGGCGGGGTGACTATAATTATTATTACTGTTAAAATCATAACTAATAATGAACCGGGGTAAGGGAGAGACGGGATAATGAAAAAAAATCTATTACTGGTTTCAATCGTACTGCTTTTCGTAACAGGGTGCGTACAGACATCGATAAGTGGCTTAGACTCTGAGAATTTCTTTGACCAGGAAATCCACGATACAAAATACGCACAATGGCTAGAGCTTGATATTAATAACTACTCCTTCACCTACACAAGAGCCCGTGGCCAGAACCCCGATTGCGATGAAATTGGTAATATAAGCGTCGTCGACGGGGTAAGTAGGGTGACCTTTTCTCTCCCCGAGGGATTGGAGGGGATGGATGAAGAAGAGATCTTATCGACAACGGAATATACCTACCCCGATGAAGAGGATGCCTTAAAGTCGATAGAAGAAGTCTTTCAGAGTATATCCAATGCCTATGAAGATAATAACGAAGACGACTCATCTACTTTCTTAAGCGTGGAATATGATGATTCCTATCCTATTCCCATAGCTGCAAAGGAGTATTGTATATCTCCAAGTGAAGTGGATGGGCTAAGTTCTTATAGCCTGGAGCTAAGCAATTTCCTGGTGGAGCTGAGTGATTAGTCAGACCTTTCAGCTCATCTTTAGCTCGTGGGCCAGGGGGCGCAGCTTGGGAATAGCATATTCATAGAACCGCTTGAGCCCCGGGCAGAGGTAACTTTTTCCCTCATTGTTCAGGCCGGGACGGTTTTTTTGACAATCCCCGTAGCAGAAGTTCAGCCAGGGGCATGCTAGGCAGTCCCGGGAATAGTTCTGTTTTTTCGTCCCGAATTCCCGGTAGACCGGGGAGCTGAGAAAGTCCCCCCAAGAGTGATGGGCCACATTCCCCAGCTTTAAATCCTCCCGCACATAAAAGTCGCAGGGGTAAACGTCTCCGTTGTACTCCACCACGAAGTATTGGCAGCAGTTCTGATCCATCTGGCACAGGGTAGGGGGGCGGCCCATGAGGATACTCAGAAGGGAGTCGATGAGTCGGAGGGAGACTTCGTAGCGGCGGGGGTACCAGAGGTCGAAAATCTGAATAAGAAAATCTCCCCAAGCCAGAGGGTCTACGCTGTAGGAGAGGGGCGTCACTCCATCGGCCTCAAACTCCACACAGGGGATAAACTGGAGGAAGCGCTCCCCCCTCTCGGTCAGATAGTTAAAAACCTTCCGGGGACGGGCGGCGACCAAATCGTTCACCAGCACCAGGACGTTATACTCCACCCGGTGCTTTCTTAGCAGGTTTATACCTCTTTCTACCAGGTGATGGGAGGGCTGACCTCCCACGGATTTTCTGTAGGCATCGTGAATCTCCGGAGGCCCGTCCATACTTACCCCCACCAGAAAATTATACTCCCCCAGGAAGGCGGCCATTTCTTCAGTGATCAGAGTGCCGTTGGTCTGAACGATATTGGTGACCAGGGCGCCGGGAGGGGCATAGTTTTTTTCCAGGCCAATCAGTTTTTTATAAAAGGGAAGGCCCATAAGGAGCGGCTCCCCTCCCTGGAAGATTAGGGAGTAGTGGGACTGGCCGGTACTAAAGTAGGAGGCCACCACTCTTTCCAGAGTTTCATCGTCCATCCTTGTGGGGTTTTCCGAGAGGTGGTCCAGGTAAAAGCAGTACTTACAGCGGAGATTGCAGTCGGCCGAGGCCGGTTTAATCAGTAGGGAGAAAGGTTTCATCGTTTGCCCTCCGGGAGGATATTATATACCCATATGGCTTCAAAGGAGAATTGTCAGCGCCGTATAGACCAGGAAGGCGGAAAGAATCAAGTTAATCAGCAGTATCACTTTAGGCTTATGAAGGACTTTTCCGATGGTGGTTCCCAATAAGGTCCAGGTGGAGGTGGCGCAGAAGGCCACCAGGGCAAAGGCCATGGCCGAGATAATCAGCTGAACCGGATGGGAGCTAATACTGCTCAGAAAAGTGGAGTAAAGGGTCAGACCGTAAAAGAATACCTTGGGGTTTATCAATTGAAGTATGAACCCCTTGGCAAAGGCAAAGCATTTTTGCCGGTTTTGGTGAATGCTGTAGGAGGCTTTAAAGGTTAAGTAAGCCAGCCAGAGAATATAGCTTGCCCCGGCAATTCTCAAAAAGAACTCAATTTTGGGAAAGCTTTGAATTAACACTGACGAGACAAGGCTGCAGATAAGCATATTCAGGAAAAAGCCGGTGCTTATTCCCAATAAGTATTTAATTGTTTTGCCATATCCAAAGTTGATTCCCATGGAAGCGCTGGATATATTGTTGGGGCCCGGGGTGAAAGTGGTAATCAAAACAAATGATAGTAATGAGAAAATGTCTATTTCCATGATGTCTCTCCCTTGATTTTGTCTAAAATCGAATATACGCTATAGCAATCATAATTCTGTTATAACGTATGATTAATTGCGCTATAACGTCAACAGGTGCGCAATATGAAACAAACGGAAGATAATATTTCAACCAATCTAAAGAAACTCAGAGAGAGAAACAGCCTCACTCTGGACAAACTTTCCGAAATTACCGGCGTAAGTAAAAGTATGCTGCGCCAAATAGAGATCAAGAAATCCAACCCGACTATCTCCACTATTTGGAAAATCGCCAACGGACTAAAAATCCCCTTCACCTCCCTGTTAGAAGGGGATAGGAATGAGGTAAAAATAGGGAATTTTAAGGAAGAACTACCTTTGAAAGGCGAGACCGAAGGGTACCGGCTGTTCCCCATCATTCCCTTTAGTCCGGAAAAAGCCTTTGAAATCTATTATGTGGAAATCGATAAAAATACCCAACTAAATGCCGAATCCCATGGGGGCAATGCGGAGGAGAGCGTGTTTATCCTCGAAGGGGAACTGACTATTGCCGTTTCCGACGAGGAACATTCCATAAAAGCCAACGAGTACATAACTTTTAACGCCAACCAAAGCCACAGATACCAAAACCAAAAGGAGGAGATGGTAGCTGCCCTAATGGTTATTTCCTATATGGCCTATTAGCTTTTTCCAATGACCTCTGAATACTAGACTTTATTAATCGTCTCTCCCAAAGAGTTTAGGACTCCCTTTACTCGATTTTCTATATCAAGAAGATCATTTTCATTGGGGCGTCCCAGAATATTTCCCATGCGCCCTTGGGTGCTGAGGTCGTGTCTATTGTGAAATTCTCCCAGAGTGTGCCACTGGTCCAGAACGGAATAGCCTATGTGTTCCAGAAAAGAGCGCATTAGCATGGTGGCGGGAAGGGCCTCTCCCATGCCGATGTGGGGGCCGGCATAGGTACAGAAGCAGATGCCGTATTTTCCCGGAAGCAGGGGAGACGAGGGGACAATCTTATCCTGTTTTACATACAGCTTGTGATGTCTTTTGATACAATCCATCATAGATTGCGTCGGCAGGGCGGCCACAACGGGGGAACCCAGGAATACCAGATCGTATTGGAAAAAATCGATTTCGATCTCCGGGGATAATTTTATCAAATCCGTCTCATTGCCCGGAATGCTGTCGAGAGTCCGGGAAATCCTTTGGGCGACTTTTTCCGTATTACCCCCTGTGGACTCGTAGAAGACTAAGCTTTTCATTTTGTACCTCTTTTATGTTGATGTAAGGATTATATCAAAAAGAGGGGATTGTTCCAAAGGGAGAGGCCGTCCATGAGATGATCTACCCGGGATAGCAAGGAATAAGCCGGTGCTTATTTCTAGGTTCTTTGATTTCTCCCATGTCGATGTTGACGTCTTTTTTTGAATAAATGTATACTTTTTATATTCAGAGGGGGATAAGGGTGTCCTATGAAAAAGAAGACAATAACTTTGATTATTCTATTGGTTTTGTTGGCAACCGGGGTATTTCTCCATATCTATTTCAACTATCTGAAAACGGATAAGTACTACGAACCCATAGTGGCCCTCGACAGGGAGAGGTCGCTTCTGTTTGCCGAATACGATTCGGAAAAAGGAGACCGCCAGGATTATGTGATTATGAGTCACTGTGAGAAGGGGGTTCTCTGGAAGACTCCTATTGACGGTCCCTATGAGGGCTATCTCTACGAGCAACGCTACCACCGGGACGTTATGGAGAAAGACGGGACGGTGAGCTACTATTCTCCGCAGGATCAGCTTATCTATAAGCTTGACTCCGCTACCGGGGAGATTCTGGACCAGGAACCTTTGTCATACTCAAACGGGGTGGAGTATAATCGCTGGGCCTCGCTGCAGGATGGGAATACCCTGTATTTTCTGAACGAAGTTGATGATATTTTCAGCTTATCCGCTCTGGATTACGACACCTTCGATTTTAAATGGACATGCGAGTTGCCCGAAAGAACAAACGGCAAAGAGTGGGTTTTTCCTGTTCAGGATGACCGGAATATCGTCCTCCACCGGGAGAAATATAGGGATGAGCCCGAGGAAATCATCCTTATCCGAAAAGAAACGGGTGATATTTCTGAATTTACCGTGGATGATTGGGGCATATACAGGCAGGGCTTCTACTACGCTCCGTCTTTATTTGAGGGACAATGGTATCTGGAGTGCATTGATACGGACTCGGCGGAGCGGATGCGACTTTATTCTCTGCCGGGCCTGCAGTTCGAATCTAAGGTCGGCAGCTCACTCTGGCTTTACGAGGATTCCCTTCTGTATTTTTCCGACGAGGATTCCCGTATCGTTCTGAATAAGGTCAGGCTGTCCGACGGTTCGCCTGAATCCTCCCTTCCCATGCCGGAGGATTATCGTCTTTTTGCCGGAAACAACTCTCTTTTTATCCGGGGGGCTCCGGAATTCAACTCCTATCCCTATGTCAAAACTCCCTTTCTTCCTATAATCCTCGGCTACACCGGGCCTGAAAGTTTCTCGGACACATGGGTCAAGGCGAAACTAGCTGTGCTGGATTTGGAGAGGGGCGAAATAGCCTGGCAGACCAAGCCTGTTTACCAGAGGGATTTTTATCTCGAGGACAGTCAGGATCAGGATGATTTTTATGACGACGGGATCTACGGTTTTTTCTTTCCCATTCCCGAGAGGGATGATGATGAACACAATGCTCTCCTCCTGATAGATGGTGTAAGCGGAGAACTGCGCAGCTGCATGCGGATTGTGGAAAAAAAGGATGATGATCCCATATGGGAATCCCAGTTCGCCTATGGCGGCCGGTACCAGGGAGACGGGCGCCTGTTCAGTCTTTCCCCCGGGGCTCACTATATGGCCGACGGCAGCTGGATAGGACGGGAATCAAGGAAGTATTATATTGAAGATTTAAGAGAGGAGATGGGAACGGCCTATGGATTCTAAGAAATTAATTTTTTTACTGCTGTTTATTTGCTTCGTCCTGTTCATGACAGCGGCTGAGGATAGCTTTAGGATGATTCCCAATGGAGAGCTTTCTTACCATTGGCAGGCCTATTACGGAGAAGATGAGACGATGTTGGATCTCATTTGCTATAAAAACGGCAGGGTGCATTGGCGCTACAGTCACCTTGATGAGACTTTCTATGACGACAGACATGAAGTCCCTTTGACAGCCTATGCCCTGTATGACGGGGTTCTCACCTTTCCTCTAACTCTCTTACAGGAGAGCGGCAGATTAAAACGTTTTCAGGTCGCTTTGGATGGCGAAACCGGGGCGCTTCTTTGGGAAAAAGAGACCTCTCTAGGTGTCGCCCAGAATAATTTGTATTCTTTTTACCACGAGGGGCGGCTGTATATCCACAACCTTCATGAATACAAGGGAGCTCAGCTGCTTTGTGTAGATTTGAAAAGCGGAAAGACTATCTGGGAGTCAGAAGGTCCCCCCGAAGCCGCCTATCCTCTATTCTGGGGTGAAAAGCTCGTTCTTCCAGCAGGAAACCTGGCTCGTTTATATATTTATGATTCAGCCGGCCGTCTTACAGACCAGAAGTCCTCGTCCTCCTATCCGGTTATCTGGAGGGACTCTTTGGTTTATCTTGACTATGAAGCTGATTCGGTATTCCTGAATATTATCTCTGATGATCGAAGTAGCCGTTATCCTTTAGGCGGCAGAGCTGGTGAAGATTTCTCTATCTTTTCTTTGAGCCGGAGTGAGGACTTCAAGCGCCATGTGACCAGATCTTTTATCCCCTTTTTAATTTATGACGATAAAATATTTATCCAGAAGGAGAGGGACGGAATCTCTGTTCTTCGTGCCTATGAGCTGCTGAATGAGGGACGGGAAGGCAGAAGCATTGAACTTCCCCAACAATACAAGTTCGGGTTTCGGAGAGATTTCTATTCCGGATACGCGCTCGGTTATTATATGAGTAAACCCCCGGTACAGGCTTATGGAAAGGGTAACACCGGGTTTAGCGAGGGGGCAGTTCTTCCCGTTCTCCTCTACGAGAGCCATGAAGTTTTGGAATACACAATTCTCAACCGTCTGGCTCTTATAGATCTGGAGAATTACAGGGTTGAAATAGGGGAGGCTGGTTTGTATGAGAGTCAATTTTGGGCATCTTCTATTTTAAACTCCCAAGGTACGAGATATCTCCTGCTGGAGAGAAATAGCGAATCGGAAAAGAATAATTTGCTTCTGCGCTTTTCTTCCGACGGAACCGTTGATTCCTGGGTGGAATATCCAAAGGACATCACTGACAATTCCGTCAAAGGCCAGGATGCCCCGTATAACTACATTCTTCTGGACAGAACCGACCTGGTAGAGTGGAAGCCCTTTGATGAAGGAGGGCTTGACGAGTTAGGCGAGGGACTGCTGCCCGATGCTATGCTGAAGCAATAGTGGCCAAATCTATAAAATACACACGGCCGAGTTCATTCTCAACTCTCAATATATTGGTTGATGAGTCATATTCAATAGAGCAAATAAAAACATCCTGCACATCCTTTTCTAACTCCTCTTTATATTCAGTTCTATAAACGATGATGTCACTGAGTTTTATACTAAAATCCCCATTCCAGATTTCAATGACGCCCCCATTCTGTTCTATGTTGTCGGGCCAATGGTTGACGACGATGTTAATGTCATAAGTCCCTATGTACAAGGGAGCTATTTCCGGTGGGGCGGCCGTCTTGGCGTAAAGCAATGTAATCTTTTCGGTTCATAAGTTTTCCCCATCAAATGCAATGGGTATCAGTGTGAAAATCATTTTTCCCTCGGTTGTTCCGTCGCCCAATTCTCCGTAATCGTTTGATCCGCTTCCCCATAGATTGCCGTATTTGTCAAGAATAAGGGTGTGCCAGTACCAGGTGCTGACGGCGGCAGCATGGGATGAGACATGGACAGGCTCGAGTTCCATATTCATATTTGAATCACCGGCACCTATCTGCCCGCCCTTGTTGTAGCCCATTCCCCAGACTGTGCCGTCCTTTTTCAAAATTAAGCTGTGCCCATAGCCGGCCGAGGCGGATGCTACGCCGCTGTCCATTATTTTGACCGGAGTAAACTTATTTACCCTTGTCCCGTCCCCGAGGGTTCCGAAAACGTTCGCGCCCATGGCCCAGAGGCTGGTGTCTTTGCCCACTATCAGAGTATGCCTGTAACCTATGGAGACCGATGCAACGCCGTACTCGTATATTTTCACGACATGGGACTTAAAATCGCTTTGTTGGAAACCCAACTCTCCATTTAAACTCCAACCCATACCCCAAAGGCTGCCGTCTTCCATGACGTACATGGTGTTGGCCCATCCCGCACAGACGTAGCTGACACCGCTTTCAACAATTTGCATGGGAGTGTTTACCTCGGTGCTTTCACTCGGTCCGAGGCCCCCCCCCAGATTGTATCCCATGCCCCACAGGCTGCCGTCATCCTTGATGAAAACGCTGTGAAGATCTCCGGCGGAAACCTGAAGAACACCGCCATCGATAATCTTCACTGGCTCCTTGAACCACTCTCCCTCGACCCCCAGTTGATGGGAGCGATTGTCCCCGAATCCCCAAAGGCTGCCGTCGTTCTTGATGAAGAGGCAGTGCCTCGAGCCGGCTGATACGGAACTTACCCCTTCGGCTTCGACGAGCAGCGGCTCAAGTCTCTGCTTTTTGTTTGAACTATTATCACCCACCAACCAAAGGCTGCCTGCGTCGGTCAGCAGCATCGAATATTCGTATCCCGCCTCTGCGGCTACAATCTTCGGTTCCTTCGAGCAGGATGATGCAATAAGAACGGTCAGCAGAATAAGGCAAATACTTTTTTTCATAGATTATTCCTTAATTTCAAATTCAAAATCCCTGAACATATAGCTTGAGGCATCTCTGCCGCTGAAATTTTGGGAGCCTGGATCAATTCGGGTGCCGTCAGGCAGTTCAAAATGGCATCCGGGAACGGCTCTGCGAACGAGCTTAACTAGGTCGATACTGTTGACGGGGCAGCACCGGAATCTTCTACGACCTCGACCATCATGGATACCATTGCAAGAGGATTCTCCGTTCTCCATGATTATTTATATAATATACAGTATAAGTGCAATAAATCAACTTAAGGCAAGGATCATTTTTAAAGAGCTGCTCCCCAAGCCTAAAAGAGCTACTCTTTCAAACTTAAAGAGTCACTCTTTAAGCCTTGGTTCAGTACTCTTTAAGCCTTAAAGAGCCACTCTTTTAACGTAAAAATCGGGCCTAAAAAATCCCTCCGGGCAAGCCCGAAGGGATCAATCTGAACTCGTCACTCTAAGCGATTGTCAAAAGATTCTCGTAGGTACCCTGATTCGCCCTGGCCCCTTCCCCAATGACAACGGAGACGGAGTAATTTCCTGCCTCCAGATCGTCGGGAAGAAAACAGAGAACCGACCGGCCCTTAACCTGAAAGATCTTGCCTACTTCGATTTTCTCCGTTTCCCCTTCCCGGGTCAGGTAGACCTGGGTCTCCCGGTTTTCCTCGGTAAAGTTGGCTCCCTTTAGTCCTATGAGCGCCCCTGCCGCCAAATCATCGCGCAGCTCCTGGCTTTCATAATCGAAGACTTGACGGATAAAGGGTTTAGACTGACTCGGGTCCACATGTTCCACCCGGGCGTTCTTTATCAGGTCCGCCTTAAAGTCGTCCACGGGCTTGATGTTTACGCACACCCTGTGACGGCTCTCATCGAATCCGTCGTCGGAGGAGACGAAGCCGCCCCGAATGCTCACATTCGCCTTAAAGAGGTCCGTTTTCACGGGGAAGCCGGAGAGGATCTGCTCCATTACTGTTTCGCGGAGGAGGTCCATTACCACAAGGGTATCCTGGCGGGTGACGGTGGTGTTCTTGCCCAGCATGATGTCCACCAGCTCTTCCTGTTCGATGGTCTTTTTCTTGACCACGTTTGCCATGTACTTGTTTTCGTCGGAAGTACTCAAATAATTTTCTCTTAGGCCGAAATTCGAGTTTTAATGGACTATTATAAAACTTCCTCTCATTGTATAATTTGTTTATGGACAAAAACATACGATGGGAGGAAGTATGAATATAGTAGGATTATACACGATTATTGATGATTTTTTCAAATCCA
>JAQQAP010000012.1 GCA_028533045.1 Spirochaetales bacterium
ACCGTGGGCGGTGCCGTAAGTGGTTCGGGAACCCTGACCGATACGAGTACAGCGACGGCGGAGACGATAGACATAGGCGGGGACATAAGCGGAATTGATATGGACTTCTCCAGCGGTAATCCCACCGTGCAGGCCGCTCAGACGTTTAACCCCAGTAGTTTGCTTTCCGGAGATAGTACAATTGAGTTAGACAGTGGTAATGCAGCTAGTTTGGCTGGTTTGAGCTACAATAATCTTATTTTTAATAAGTCAACGGGCGCAGAAGTCATAACATCTATTGGTAGTCTTACCGTTACTAATCTCCTGACAATGATTAGTGGAGATTGGACAGCAGGAGCAGCCGTATATACCCATGACATCGATGGTGGATGGGATTCTACAGCGGTTAATTTTACTTTTACCCCAGGTTCATCCACAATTTGGATGAATAGTGGAAGTGTGAACCATGTTACAGGTGAAGGCTTCTACAACTTCACTGCAAACGGTACTATTACTCTCGCTTCTGCACTTGAAGTGAGTAACGACCTCTCCGTTCCGAACACGGGAAGCCTCACTTCGGCAAATTATGCCATGGATGTAGACGGTAATCTTAGTCTCACCAGCTCAGCAGCATCTACTCTGGCCATCACCGGCACCGGAACCCTAACCGTAGACGGTACATCAACCATAGATTCCGGCTCCACCCTCTCCCTTGGAGACGGGGCCGCCACCTTCGGCAATGACACAACGGACACCTTCACCAACAGCGGTACCCTTACCTCAACCGGTACGGGAAACGTCACCTTCTACGGCAATTACGACGGCTCCGCTACTACGGCTGTTCTAAATGGGAACAGCAATGCGGCGGATGATCTTACCTGGACCTTCCGGGAAGATGCTACTATCTACTCAATTGATACCAATGGCGATTCAGTCTGGTTCGATTCCGATGTTACCTATACCCATACCCTTACCATCAACGGTACAGTCAGTTTTGATACGGTCGTTGTGAGCACAGACCATACGGTCAACCTCGATGCTTCCAGTACTGACACCTTCATTGCCGCCACTCTCCAAACCGGCGACACCGGTAGCGACAACGATACAGCCGTTTTCGATGCGACCACAGCGGACTTTAATATAACCACCCTCTCCAACGGCGGTCGATTCCGACTTGAAGGAAGTCAGACGACACAAACCATAGGTACAAACGATTCCGACTCGGGCTGGACTGAATACTATGACGGTACGGAAACCCTGGATAATGCTGACTTTGACACTCTCTGGAACCTGGAAATATCCTCCGGGACCTATACTTTGGGGCAGGATTTAACGATTCTGGGAACCGGCAATGACCATGATAGCGATTTGAATGACTATAATGACGAAGGCTTCTTCCTGAGCGGGGGAACCTTTAACGCCGGCAGCAATACCATTACCATCAGTGAGGCCTTTTCCGATACGGGTGGGACCTTTAATTGTGATACGTCCCATATCATTCTTACCGGTAGCAACGATGGTTACATAGGGGGAACCAACACTTTCTACCAACTCTCCTGTAACTATGTGGCCAATGCCTCCGATCCTACCGTTTCCGCTGATACCTCCGTGAGCGGTAAGGATATCTATTTTCTTCCCAACGAGACTATAACTATTGACGCGAGCGGTTTCCTGGCTCTTTCCGGGGACCCCACAACGGCGCCTACTAACATCCCCCTTACCGACTCCTATGAAACAAGTACCACCTATCTTTGTTTGAGACCGACCGATGACCCCGCCGATACGAGTTCTCCCGATTCCGACGAATACTGGATTCTCGAACTCACTCCCGGCGCCGACGTCTTCATGGAAAACCTCTGCGTCTGGTACAGCGACGCCTCCACCTATCCCTTGGTTACACAGGACAACGTTTATGTGTACCAATGTCCCGGTTGGATGGATTATGTGCGGGTTCTCTCTTCCCGAACCCTGGATACCGATGATAATGGTAAGATTGACCAGATCGAAGTAGAAGTTGAAGTAGGAATCATTCAAGAAGCAGATGTAGATGAATATCCTTTCGCTGACTTCACCGTTACCGTTACAGGTTACAATGTGACCGGTTATCTGGACGGAAGTATTGATGATTCTACGGATTACTTTTACTTTAGAATAGAACTGGAAGAACTTTCCTACCTGGATACGGACGCCACCCCGGAATGGCAGATACAGGAAAATACATCGCTTGTAGATGATGCTGCGGGGGATAAACTTGTACTGATTCCACCCACATCCGGAACACCTTCCGAGCCCTACTATGGTCTTAGCAGTCCTACGGACACACCGGACGATGAAGCGGCCCCAGTTATAGGGTACACTTTGGCCGTCCCCGGTAACAGCGAAATGTTTGTCCACTTCTCTGAGCCGGTAGAAGACAATGGAGGGAACGATCCCACCCAGGATGATTTTGATTATACGGGGCTTTCCGTATCGGCCAACGGCTTTACCACGGTAACCGCCGGTGATTCGGGCGGGGTGAAGGAAGCCCTTATAAGCTTTGACGGTGACCTGACTCACGACGATATCCTGGATGGAACAATTGCTACTCAGACGGCTACACCCCTTCAGGATCTGGCCTCGACTGTCAATACAATGGACACCAGTCTAAGCCGGAATATAAGCCATGTGCTCTCCGATGTGCTCTTTGGCCCCGCCGATAACGGTCCGGTCGAACCTCTTTGGGCCCGGGATGAAACCACATCGTCCACCTCCGGATCAGGTTCCGGTGTGATTAACGATTTTGACGGAACGGCCCACTTAAAGGATGAGGATATCACCCTCCAGGCCCACCTCCATTCGGACATAGACTATGCCGACTTGGGGGGCAGCAATATCGAACTGCGCTTCGTTCAGGAGCCCGGTTCCACCTATGTGAACGACTACGGCCTCTGGCTCGATTCGGAATATTTTGCCGAGACCACCTTCTCCGGTCTGGTCCCCTATGCCTTAAGCAGCACGGGAATCACCTCCTACGACGGTACGGCGGAATCTTCCAACGACCACGTGTGGAACTTCTCCCTCCTGGAGGATGACATAAGCAATAACGAGGACCTGGAATTCCTCTTCTACCTGCCCGGTATAGGCCGATATTCAGCCCGAATTGACGACGAAACCGCCTCGGACTGGTACAGACGGGTATATCCCTGGAGCTTTGGGGTTCACGATATTGTGAATCAGGGTGGGGGAGTCTCTATTCTGAATAACATTATTAACCCCAATCTGGGCGAAGAGGCTACCCTGTATTACAGCCTCTCCAAGGGCGGAATGATATCGGTTCAGGTATTTGACCTGGCCGGCGGGCTGGTGGAAATCCTCCACCGGGGACGGCAGGAAGCGGGGGACTATTCCCTTAGCTGGAACGGTACCAACCGGGCCAACAATACGGTAGCCCGGGGTATCTACTTCATCCGCCTCGTTGGTCCCGATGTGGATGAGATGCGAAAGGTTATGGTCATTAAATAGAACGACCGATTTTTTGAACGAGCACGTCGCCCCACTCCTTATCCATAGGGACGGGGCGGCCTGTCTCCAGGTTTACCGAAGCGGCTTTAACCGTAAGGGCGCAGATAATCTCATCTCCCAGGTAAATATCCTGCTGAAAGACCAGAGAGAAAACCTCCCTTTTTGTAATAGTTGTCACTACCTCTAGTTCATCGTCCAGGTGGCCCGGTTTAAGGTAGTCCACCGTAAGAGACCGGACCACAAAAGCCAGATTACTCTTATCTATCAGTTCCTTTTGGTCTCCCCCAATGTGGCGGAACAGTTCGGTTCGGGCGTGTTCGGCCATGTCCAGGTAGCGGCCGTGGTAAATAATACCTCCCGCATCGGTGTCACTGTAATAGACGCGAACGGGAAAGTGGTGTTTTCCCTCTCTGAATTCTCCTGCATGGATCATAATCATCTCCTTCAATAAGATTATTATAGCTTCTGCTCATTGTTGACACAATAGGGATAAACGTAGTAAAAAAAATCTGTTCCCCCGATTTTTTCCTGGATAACTGTTAAAAAGCGGGAATTTGATGTAAAATTCAAAGTACATCAGGAGGCTTCAATTATGCTCAGAAGAAAATATCTTCGCATATTAATAATACTCATTACCGCCATGGTAATAATCTTTGCGGTGCAGCTCGTGAATAATCGCTCAATGGAAGAGGCCTTGCCCTTGGGACGTATCCTTACGGTGACACTTATTTCGGGAGTTTGCTTTCTTCCCTTGGCCCTTTTTTCCGTTTTTATGGACAGGAGCGGTAATCAGAATCAGATGCTGGCCGTTAAGGAGATACATCTAAACGAGCAAGAGCTCAAGGATGCGGCGGCCCTGTGGATTTTCACACAGCACGGAGTGGCTCCGGAAGGGGAGATAGAACTGGACTGTGATGAGGACGGGGAGATTAGCTGTTTGGCCCACATACCCGGCTAAGCACATGGTCTTTATGGAATTCCTCCATGCCCCCCGCTATGAGGCGGGCCTCTTTGGGGAATTCATGAATCCGATTCTTTAGGTAGGGGCTGACCAGGACCAGGGTTTCCATTCCCGCCCGGACGCCTGCTTGGGCTCCGGAAAGAGAGTCTTCCAGTACCAGGCAGTTCTCTTTTTTTTTCCCAAGAATCTCCGCTGCCTTAAGAAAGACCTGGGGCTCCGGCTTGGCCTTTCCCGTCGTCTCGGAGGATAAAATCAGCTTAAAATAGGGGTTTAGTCCGGTTTGGTATAATAATTCTTCCAAAAGGGACTGGGGCGTACCGGAAGCAACGGCCATGGTGATACCCCGATTACGAAGGTTTTCCAAAAGCTCCTTCATCACGGGAAATACCGGGGTGTCTTCCCGCGCCAGTGCCAGATAGCATTCATCCTGAACGGCCCTCATCTCTTGAAGAGTGGCGTCTATATGGTAACGCTCCTTCATCGCTTTTAAAAAGCGTTTCGAGCCGTATCCCACATAGGCATCATGTTCTTCGATGGAAAGATCCCCTCCGAAGCGGGCCACCATACGGCAGTCGCTTACCGCATAGTTCGGTTCGCTGTCTACCAGGGTGCCGTCGAAGTCAAAGAGGACAGTGTCTATCATATTCAGCCTTGGGAATAGGGTATTGCTATATGAAACCGGGCGCCGCCCAAGTCGGAACTTTCGTACTGAATGGTACCGTTGTGGCTTTGGATAATTGTTTTGCACGAGGCAAGTCCCACGCCTATCCCCCGGGTATTGCGGCCCGAGTCGGCCCGGTAGAAGTTATCAAAAATGTAGGGTACATGCTCCGCGGCGATTCCCGCCCCCGAGTCCTCCATGGCTATATGGATGTTGTTATTTTCCACGCGGGCGCAAAAGCGGAGTTTGTCTTCCTTCGCCGTATAGCGGCAGGCATTGTCAAAGAGGTTTTCCATAACCTGGAAAAACATTTTTCGGTCTCCCTTAATGGAAAGTTGCTCGGGTAAATCAATTTTGACGTCTATTTCTCTTTGTCTGATAAGGGCATCATTTTTAAAAACGCCGCCCACTTCATTCAATAACTCACAAAGGTTAAAGTCGGAGAATCGGCTTTGCCACTCTATAGTCTGCACCCGGGAGAAGTGAATCAGGTCGTTGATTCTCTCTTCCAAAAGGTCCGCTTTATCTTTGATAATAGTCGTGTATTTAAGGATTTTTTCCGGATCGTCGGCCATCCCGTCCTGAAGGACTTCAAGGTACCCCTTAATGGATGTCAAAGGTGTCTTAAGGTCATGGGAGATGGACATCATAATCCGTTGTTGTCTTTCGTGGTTTTCTTTGAGTTCTGTTCTCATATTATCAAAGGCCTGTATCAGATCTTCCAGGGGGTGGTGTTTTTTTGTGCCGCAAAAGTTTTCAACCTTAAGGTCCACGTTCCAATTCCCCCGGCCAATTTCTGTTGCAGCATTCTCAAGTTTTAGAATGGCATGGGATACGGGCCGCATGAAAAATCCCATGACCAGAACAGGGAGAAGGATGAAGCCCAGATAAAATATCCATATGAGGACTATGGATATTTTAACCGCGGTTCCGTGATGGGAGACCATATCTTCCATAAACACAACAACTCCCCCCTTTCCGTTATAGCGAAAAAAACTCATGGTAAAGGGGACATCCAGTACAACGTCATCAAGAATCGTTTCAAAGAGTTCCTGCTGTTTTAATGGGGATTTATTTTCAAGAATATCCGGGTAGGTTTCCATGATCCAGGGATGGAAATAGACCTCTTCTCCCTTGTTGTTGGTAATGGAGATAATACCCTTTTCGGCAATTTTATCTTCATCGTAATCGCCGCTGAGTATTTCCAGAAGGGTGGCGTGAAGGTAACGGGGGGCTTCAAGGCCGTCCCTGTTCATAATTTGCGCTCCCAAGCTTACCCAGGCCATGGCCGCAGAAAAAACCATAGCCGTTAAGGGGATGGCTGTAATGAGAGCGAATATTACTTTAAAGCGTTTTTTTAAGTCTAGCTTCAATTTCCGTCTCCCGCAGTAATGTAATAACCCGAACCGTAGGCGGTTTTAATAAACTCGGGCTTGGCCGGATTCTCTTCCAGCTTCTTTCTGAGCCTCTGGATGTGTACCGATACGGTTGTCAGGTCGCCAAAGCTGTTCTGCCACACCTGTTTATAAAGTTCTTCCTGTTTGTAAGCCCGTTCAGGGTGTTCCGAAAGTACCAGAAGGAGAGCGAGTTCTTTGGGGGGAAGATCCAGGCGTTCACCGTTTTTCTTTAACCAGAGGTTGTCCCGGTCCAGAAGATAGGGCCCGAAGCTAAAGAGATTGGACTCTTCGGTCGTTTGGGTCTGAATACGTCGCAAGTGGGCTCTTACCCGGGCGCTTAGTACCTTGGGACTGAACGGTTTGGATACGTAATCGTCCGCTCCAATCCCGAATCCCATGATCATATCCACGTCTTCCTGACGGGCGGATACAATCATTACGGGAATGTCTGCGCCTTTGCCCCGGACTTTCTGCAATACTTCAAAACCGTCGATACCGGGTAGGTTTATGTCCAGTAAAAGGAGGTCAAAGTCGGAACTTTCCAAAAGCTCCATCCCTTCCTCCCCCGTGAGGGCATGAAGGGTTTTAATACCTTCCTTATTTAGGTAAAGGCTGATTAAATCGGCGATTTCCTGTTCATCTTCAATTATTAATACGGTGCCTTGCATGGTTTCCCTCACAATTCCCCGGTCCGGTTCGGACCGGGGAGGTTTATTAAAATACTACAACGCCTGGGAGCTCAAAGCAAGCTAAACCCAATATGGGAAAGCGTTCTCGAAGCTCGTTTATGTCGGCTTTCAGTTTCTCTAATTTTATATCGTTCAGGTATAAAATGAAAAGAATATTTTCTTCCGGCCAGACATCGTTTCCCATGCACCAGCCGGAATAACCGGACCCGTCCACCTGATGAATCATGGTGTAGCAAGGGTGTCCCCCCTCTCTTACGGGCATTATCTCTATCAACTGCTCTTCAAGTGCCTGGTTGGCAATAATTTCGACTCTTGTCATCAGTTATTCTCCTTGCTTTCGCTCTCTTCCAGGCAATCAGGCCCAATGGGGGGAGCGGCTTCTTTACCGGCTTCGGCCACTTCCTTCTTATGCAGTCTTCTGTTAAAGGAAACATAGAGGACCGGAACAAGGAAAAGGGTTACAATCGTATTGGAGGTAAGACCGCCAATAACGGTAAGTCCCATGGGCTGTACCATTTCTGTTCCTTCCCCGGGGAAGAAGGACATGGGCACCATGGCCAGAATTGTGGTGAGCGTTGTCATAAGTACGGGCTGGAGACGTCCGGCCGCCGCATTCTGACAGGCATCCACAATGGTTTCACCCCGTTTTCGTCTGAGGTTAATCGCGTCTACCAGGATAATACCGTTGTTAACAACCAGCCCCAGGAGCATTACGATTCCCAGGAGGGAAGGCATACTAATGGGGTCTCCGCTAATAAGGTAGATAAAGACTACCCCAATGAGGAGCATGGGAATCATCATAAAGATGATAAAGGGGCTCTTGAAGGACTCGAATTGTCCCACCATAACTCCGAATACGAGCAGTCCCGCAAAGAAAAGAACGATTTTGAATCCGTCCACCACGTCGGCCATCATTTCCGCCTGGCCCGCTCTGTTAAGGGAAACCCCTTCGGGGAGGAAGATGTTTTCCCGCACAGCCGCTTCCACTTCGTCCTGGAGAATGTTAACTTTCGCTCCCGGTTTGGCGTTGGCCTCGATGGTAATGGTACGGGCCCGGTCCATTCTTACAATATGGATGGGGCTGGTGGTTTTCTTGATTTCTCCAAAGCTGGAGAAGGGGATCTTCTGTCCCGTAAGGGCGCTGGTCACAAAAATCTTGTCCAGATCCAGGGTGCTGTTTCTGTCCTCTTCTCTGAGTTGGAGAACAACGTCCAGTTCGTTACCGTTCACTTCAAAGGTAGTCGCTTCGTTACCGGCAATCTGGTATCGCACTTCCGCGGCGATGGTGGCCGTGTTTAGTCCCAGGTTGTAAAGTTTCTGTCTGTCCAGAACCAGTTCTATCTGGGGGAGGGCGTCGGCCTGGTCGTTGTAGACTTCCTGAATGTCGGGGAAGTTTTTATCAATGAAAGTAACGATGGCATCGGCCGTTTCAGTCAACTGGTCCATGTCTTCGCCCTTTAGCTCAAAGGTAACATCCGCCCCGGACATCTGCGCCCCCATATCGGTGGTGGTGAACTCGAAGGATGCATCGGGGAACATATCGTAGTATTGGCGAAGGATGTCTTTAATCTCTTCGTCCTCCATTTCCCGTTCCGCCGCAGGGGCCAGAACGATCTCTATGGTACCTATGTAACTCTCTTGGGTTCCGAACATGGACATGGCCCCGGCGGAAATAATCAGGTTTTCATACTCGGGGACGGCCATTTCCACAATGGACTGCCACTGGAGCATTACCTCTTCCGTTACTTCTACGGCCGTACCGGCGGGAAGCTTCACTTCCAGAAGAATAGAGGTTTCACCGGAGCCGGGAATCAGCTCCATACCAATGCTGGGCAAGGCTAGAACGGAGGCTATGAGAAGGAATATGGTAAAAAGAATAACGAGGATTCTGTGTTTGAGAGACCAGCTTACAGCCCGTCGGTACCCGTTTTTGATACTATCCAAAGCGTTTTGAATCCCCCTGTCTATGGCAATCGCCAGAGGATTCTTAAGGGGATTCTCCTTTCTGGTACTAATAGGGAACACCTGATAGGCCAGAACCGGTACAAGTACCAGAGCGATAAGCAGGGAGGAAACAAGGGCCACAATGATGGTAAAGGCCATGTCGGCAAACATGACACCTACGAATTCCAGTTCCGATTTGAACATAAGAATAGGAAGGAATACACAAATAGAGGTGAGGATGGAACCGGTAATGGATCCGATCATCTCCTGGGTCCCCAGCTCGGCGGCGGACTTCATGAGTACGCCCTTCTCGCGGTAGCGGAAAATATTTTCAATAATTACGATAGAGCCGTCCACGATCATACCCAAGGCCAGTACAAGCCCGGTCATGGTTATCATGTTAAAGGACTTGCCCGCGAAGGACATGGCCCCAATGGTAATCAGCAGGGATACGGGAATAGATATGGCTACAATAAGAGTCGGCTTAAACTGACGAAGGAAGACCAGCAGTACCAGTACGGCGAAGATCACCCCGTAAATAGCGGAGGATACCACCTGGCTTAAGGTGGACCTTACCTGGGTCGAGTCATCTCCCAGAATATTCAGTTCCGTGCCGTGGGGCATGTTAGCCTGAAGCTCGGGAAGGGCTTCTCTAATCTGGTCGGCCACGTCAACCATGTTGGACTGATCCGACTTGTTTACTTCGATCTGAATTCCGGGCTGGCCGTTAATCAGAATGAGGGAGTTATCGTCTTCTGTTCCCAGAGTAACGTCGGCAATATCCTGCAGACGGATCTGGTGCATTTTACCCTGTCCCAGGGGAACCATACCGATAACGGTGGTCTGGAGTTCTTCGATTGTTTCAAAGCTTCCTTCCGTGGAAAGGGCGTAGGAGGTTTTGCCGTCGTCAATGTCACCGGCGGCGAGCTCCATATTCTGGATTTCCAGCATCTGGGCCACACCGCTGATGGTCAGGCCGTAGGCGTCGAGCTGTTCCTGATAGATGTCTACCCGGACGATCTCTGTTAAACCGCCGGAAAGGTCTACCTGAGCTACCCCGTTTATTCTTTCCAGACGGGGTTGAATAACATCTTCCGCCAATGTCAGAAGCTCTCCCAGACTCTGGTCGCCGGTAAGGGCGATGGTCATAAAAGGCTCCGAGTTGGGGTCGAACTCAAAAATCATGGGATTCTCGCAATCCTCGGGAAGAAACATCTCCGCCACGGAAAGCATATCCCTTACATCGTCCTTGGCGTCGGCGATATCTATATCGTAGTCAAAGACCATGACGATAAGGGAGATGTTATCCGCAGAATAGGACATGATTTCATCGGTCCCGCTTACATTAATAAGCTGCTCTTCTATGGTTTCCGTGACATTTTCTTCAATTTCCGCAGGAGAGGCCATGGGGTAGGTGGTCCAAATGGCCAGTACGGGCATCTCCATTTCCGGGGTCAGCTCCAGGGGGAGCCGCAATGTTAGGGTAAACCCGGCGATGGAAACGATGATGAAGGTAATCAACACCGTCATAGGCCGGGAAAGTATTCGTCGGGCTAAAGTCATGAGTTATCTTCCTCCGTTTCGGCAAGGATAGACTTAAAGGAGAGGCTGTTTACTACGCGGATTTTGGCTCCGTCGGAGAGAAGGGTTTTACCTTCCGTAACAACTTCGTCACCCTCTTTGAGACCGTAAAGGATTTCCATCAAACCGTTGGAATTCTTACCAATCTCTACGCTGGTTTTCTTAACTGTATCGCCGTCTACAAGATACACAAAGGTATCGTTGTTTCTTATGATGACCGCGTCTTCCGGTACGGTCAGAGCGTCTTCGGAAGTAGAGGTAATCAGCTTGATTGTGACAAACATACCCGCCTTGATGGTGGTATTGCTATCCAGGGCCAGTTTGGTTTCCATGGTTCGGCTGGACTGATTTACTACGGGGGCGATTTCGGACACGGTGGATTCAAAGTTAAAGTTTCCCGCAGCCGAAGAGGAGACAATGGCCTTCTGTCCCAGTTCCACCTGGTAGATAAATCTTTCCGGCACCTGGGTCGTGATTTCCAGGTCGCTCAAGTCTCCGATAGTCACAACGGGAACTTGCTGGGACACAGTCTGTCCCACTTCCACGTTGATGGCGGTTACCGTACCGCTGATAGTCGCCTTAACGGGACTGGCGGAGTAGTTGAGGCCGGGCATGGAGGGGTCAACCGTGGTCAGAACGGAGCCCTTTTGGACATAATCGCCCAGGCTTACGGGCAGGCTGACAATTTTTCCTACCACATCGGGGTAAACGTCAACCGAACCGGCCGCTTCCACATCTCCGGAAAGGTTTATATAGCTGGAAAGTTCCTGTTTGATAACGGGGGTGGTTTTAACGTTGAACCGCTTTTCCACTACCGCTTCCTCTTCATCTCCCCCTTGGGAAGGAAGTTTATCACAGGAACTCATCATCATTCCCATAATTAAGGCACTGGCTATGAGGCCTGCTTTTTTCTTATTCATCATCGCGCTCCTTTGCGTCATTTACTACTCTTTATCCAAGGTTCTGTTGACCGTGTACTCCAGGTCCAGGAGGGCCGAAATATAGGTATACTTTTCTCCCAGCAGGTCGCTTTCGGCCTGGAGGAGGTCGTTTTCGGCCTGGGAGAGGTCGGTGGCTGTCATTTGACCGTTCCGGTACCGAGCCCAACTCATATCGTAGGTCTTCTGGGCCAGAACAACGTTCTCTTCCATAACGGCCAGATTCTGTACCGCCGCATCGAGTGTCATTACGTGCTGGCGAATCTGCATCTCCGTTGCCTGGTAGAGGAGCTCTTTCTGGTAGTCCAGGGTTTTGAGGCTGTCTTCCAGAGCCTTAACATCGTTTCTGGCCGTAGAATGGGGCATCCAATCATCGAGGGGGATGCTTACGGTGACGGAAAAGGCTCCGCCGTCGCCATCTACTAGATAATCATCACTCCAGTTATCCCCATTGAAAGGATCGAGAACTGTAGGATTGTAATTCCATCCCAGAATAAGGGAGGGCATACTCAGGTTGTTCTGGGCGTCCCGTCCGTTTTCGGTCATATCCTTTCCCAGTGTGAGGGACTGAATATCCAGGTTATCCGCCAGGTAACTTCCCACCAATTTGTCCGCATCAAAAGTACGGGCATTTTCGGCGGTAATTTCGTCCAGAAGATTCAATTCCTGGTTCAAAGGAAGGCCAAGATCCATGCAGAAGGCCATTCTTAACTGTTCATAGCCGTTTTTGAGGCTGGTGAGAACAGGAGTGAGAGAGGCCAGGCCCGATTCAGTCTGAAGCAGGTCCAGTTCGGTAATAAGGCCGTTGCGGTACATGGCTTCCATGTCCCGGTAGCGCTGTTCGGTGGTGGCGATATTTTTTTCCAATAGGGCGATGTTAGCCTGGAGCTGTACCAGCTGGTAGTAGTACTTTTTGATATTCTGTTCCAGCTGTTTTTCGTCGATTTCCCGGTTAAGCTGTTCAGACCGGAGATTCAGTCCCAGGGCGTTAATGCCGTTACCAATGGCCGGGTTAAGGACAAGCTGGGCGGAAAGGTCGGCCACGAAGGCCCAGTTACCGTAGTCGTATTCGTAGAATGCACCCACATCATAGGTGGTAATATAATCATTATATTCGGTAATTGTCGTTGAATAATCTTCAAGGGGCATGGCTCCGTAACCTGTTGAAGCCTGATTCGTCCTGGCCAGAGTTGTCGTTAAACTTACATCGGGAATAAACACATTCCACCGGTCTTCATTTTCCCGTTCCGCCTGGGCCACGGCAACATCCTGCATCTTAAGGCTCAGGTTGTTTTCCCTACCCAAAGCCACTGCTTCTTCAATTGTTAAATCCCTTGCTTCGGCGCTTACAAAAGCGGCAGTGAGCATCAGGAATAGCAGGGTACTTAATTTCTTCATCTATTTCTCCTCTTAAGAAAAACCGGTCCATTGCCGGCGGAACTTCCTTCTTGTGCACTTAATATAGTTCCAATTCTAATCTAAAACTATAAAAAAATACCAAAGAGAGGGTAAACAAATTGTTAATAATTCCCCGGTTTCTGTACACAAAAAGAATTTACACGTTTATCTATTGTCTCTTTGATTAAAAAGAAAAAAGCAGTAGAATGGCCCCAAGGAGAATCTATGACTGAATGTACCCTCTGCGGCAAAGAGACGGAACAGGAATATACCCGTATTAAGGCGCGCTATATCAAAACCTATTCGGGGGAAAATAAGGAAAAACGGCACTATTTTGAGAAACTTGAAGAGTTGAAAGGCGGCCTCTGCCCAGACTGTATGGAGAAGAAAAAGCGAGATGACAGCTGGTTTAGCTGGACCTACCCGGTCTTTCTTCTTGTTTCTTTAGGGGGACTCATATGGGGCGGGGAAAAACCGATTGTCCATCTCCTGGCCCTATTTCTGCTCTTTATGACCCTCGTCGGTCTTGTCATGGCCGTGGCCCGGGCGGTGAGTCATAATGATGAAGTTCGGGTGAATGAAGCGATGGAAGCCTACTTTCTTGATGAAGAGCGGGGCGGAGACGGTGTTACAATTACCAAAAGGGAATTTTTATACAGAACCGTAAAAAATCCAGAACGGTTTGTGCTGTTTAGCCCCGAGGAGTGGGAGAAGCTGCAAGCCGATGGGGAAGGGCGGTTTTTGGAAAGCTGAAAGCTGAAAGCGGAAAGCGGAAAGCGGAAAGCGGAAAGCGGAAAGCGGAAAGCGGAAAGCGGAAAGCGGAAAGCGGAAAGCGGAAAGCGGAAAGCGGAAAGCGGAAAGCGGAAAGCGGAAAGCGGAAAGCGGAAAGCGGAA
>JAQQAP010000013.1 GCA_028533045.1 Spirochaetales bacterium
GGGGCTTCGTTATCGACGGAACCTGAAATCCTCATGTGCTTTTGCACACTCCGGTTTCAGAACCCGTCGATGCCTAACCCGCGCCACAATCTATTCGTTTTGGTCGGAGCAAAGGTAACCCGTTTTTCCGGGCTGTCGGGGATGTTTCTATTTGAGGCGGGGTTTCGTTTTCGGCGGTACCTAAAATCCTCATGTGGGATTACTGCGTTAGAAGGTCGTTCCAGGTGATTCCCTGGCCGGAGGCGACGGGGCGGGTGAGTTTCTTGCCCAGGGCCAGGGGGGCGTCTTTGGGTTCCAGGCCGGGGGTGAGAATTTTTTCTGTTCGCAGAAGGGCTGTGTTTTCACCGGTGAGGATGGTGCCGGCGGGAAGGTCCTTCAAGGCGTGAAGGGAGCGGTTGGTCCGTCCGTAGTTGGCCGCTTCCGCCGGGGCAAGCCGTTTGCAGCCGTTACCCAGTACTTTGTTTAGCAGGTCCGTTCCTAATCTTTTCTCTACTTTTTTCATTTGTTCTTCCCGGCTCAATTCCGAGGCTTCCCGGACTTCCGAAACCATTCGGGCAAAGTCATCCGCTTCCAGGGCTATGGGGTCGTCCAGTCCGCCTCCGTCGTGGCTAAGACAGAAGTGTTTCTCTATCATGGTTCCTCCCAGGGCTGTGGCGGTGAGGGGGACGATGAAGGGATCGGTGGAGTGGTCCGATACTCCTGCGGGGCAGCCGAAGAGGGCAGCGTAGTGGGGGATCAGTTTTAGATTGTACTCTTCCGGGGGAGCCGGGTAGGAGGTGATGCAGTGGAGGAGTGTTATATCTTTTGGTGAAGCAAAGAGGGCCAGAGCCCTTTCTATGTCGGCCAGGAGGGAAACTCCCGTGGAGAGAATCAAAGCCCGTCCAGCCTCTTTTTTTTGCCAATTTGAGGCTTTTTCCAGGAGAGGGAGGTAATTCAGTTCGGGGGAGGCTATCTTAATCAGCTCTGCTCCCATCTCCGTTACCAGATCCCAGCTCTGCGGACCAAAGGGGGTTGTGAGATAACCGATTCCTTCCCGGTCGCAGAGGGAGCGTAGTTTTTCGTAGAATTCCCTGTCCCTTTCCAGCTTTTCAAAGACTTCGTACAGGGGGGTATCTCCCCCGGGGAGGGGAACATTTCCCGTGTTGGGATGGATGATGTCCCGGGCAAAAACTACCTGGAATTTGGCATAATCCGCCCCGCTTTCTGCGGCTCGGCCTATCATCTCCTCTGCCTTGCTTAATGAGCCTCCATGGGCCGTTCCCAGCTCTGCAATGATGATTGAACTCATAAAACCCCCTTAAAACACAAAAAAAACGTCCTTTCTATGAAAAGAATATCGGTAAACTTGATATTATTTTATAAGGTTATATAATAATGATAACTATGGAAAGCATATTTATTGTAGAAGATAACGATTCAATTCGTGAAGCCGTAGCGGGATATTTGAAATTGGCCGACTACGATGTAACTCAGTTCGAAGGCGTGAGCGGGGTTAAGGAAGCCATTATAGAAAGGAAACCGGATCTTCTGATTTTGGATGTCATGCTCCCCGATGGGGACGGTTTCATTTTTGCCAAGGAACTCAGGCAGTATAGTCGGGTGCCGTTGATTTTTCTCTCTGCCCGCGAGTCCGAGTCGGACCGAATAACCGGTTTCGAAATCGGAGCGGATGATTATATTATTAAACCTTTCAGCTCTAAGGAGCTTGTTCTTCGTGTGGCTGCTGTTCTGAGGCGGGCCACCCAAAATGAAGAGGCTGCGGAAGGGGGAACTATCTGGAAGCTGGGTAACGATGAGCTGGATTTTGATGAAGGTTCTCACCGGGCTGTTCTCAATGGCAAAGAGGTTAAACTCACCGCTGCGGAATGGAAGATCCTTGTGTTTATCTCTTCCACGGGTAATGCTGTTGTCTCCCGTGAGCAAATCCTCGACCAGTGTCTGGAGTACTCCTTTGACGGTTACGACCGTACTGTGGATACGCATATTAAAAATCTCCGTGCCAAACTGGGAAGACCTGACTGGGTGGAAACTGTAAGGGGGTACGGGTACCGATTCGCCGGGGAACTTAAATGAGAACCCCCAAGGTTAACACCCTGATCCTTCTTGTTCTTTCTTTGACCGCTCTGGCGGTTATTTCAATTCTTTCATTCTTTTCTTCTCTTATTCCGGCCCCTCTCTATTCGGGGGCTGTGATTCTTTTTTCACTGGGAGTCTCCTCCTTCGTTATTATGATCTATTTGAATCATAAAAAGAGGACCGACTCTCTTTCCCTGGCCACCCGCTCTCTTTCCATGAAATTGACCGCTCTGGCCAATGGAGAGAGAGAAGTCAGTTTTTATACCAAGAATCCCTCCGAGTTCAACGAGATTGCCCAGGCGGCGGAACTGCTGCAGTATGAGTTGGATAAGAACGAAAAGGAGCGGGTGCGCTGGAGTCAGGACATTACCCATGACTTAAGGACTCCGGTTACGGCCATGAAAATCCAGTTGGAGGGGATGCGGGACGGCGTTCTCAGCCACTCCAAAGAGCGTTATGATATTCTTTTTAAGGAGATTAATGAGCTGGAAATCATGTTGAGCGATTTTTCTCTTCTTAATAGAATCGAGACGCCCGACCTGGTGCTTCAAAAGGAGTGGCTTTCCAGTGAGGAGATTATCAACAGTCTTACGGGCCGCTTCAGGCCTCAGGCGGACAAGGATGGAATCAACCTCATTTCCCGTTGGGACAAATTCTATTTTAAGGCTGACTCATCCCTCTTTCTCCGGGCCGCTTCCAATCTGGTCCAAAATGCCTTGAGCTATTCATCCTCCGGTTCGGAGGTGCACCTCTCTTTCCGACTGTACGACAATATGATTCAGCTGACCGTGGAAAATCCCGGTACCATCCCGGAAGAGGAGTTACCCCTTCTTTTCCAGCGTCTCTATCGGGGCGAAAGCAGCCGAACTACCAGCGGGTCCGGTCTGGGGCTGACCATTGCCAAATCTATTGCTCAACATCATCAGGGTGATATTCAGGCGATGAACAGTAACCGGGGAACGACTCTGTTCATTATGACCATCAATATGGTTATTAGTTAGAATATACTATACAAATGTAAGGTATATGTGCTATGATACTCCCATGGCACATGTTATTCTTCCCATTCCATTAGAAGAAAAACTGGATATTCTCACCGAATCGGCCCGCTATGATGTGTGTTTGGCCTCCTGTAATGCCAGTGCGGGAGGAGGGCGGGGGCGAGTGCGTGATCCTTCCCAACCCTTGAATCGTTGGATTTATCCCGCCGCTGTTCCCGGTGGCGGAATGGTTCACATGCTTAAAGTTCTTATGAGCAATATTTGTGTTAACAACTGCGGTTACTGTTTTTTTGGTGCTTCAAAGAACTGCGGCAGACGGACGTTCTTCCGGCCCGAGGAGCTGGCGGCTCTGTTTATGAAGTTTTATCGGTCCGGAGAGGTGAATGGGATATTTCTCTCCTCCGGAGTGATGGGCGGTTCGGAGGAGACCATGGAGGAGATGGTTAAAACGGTTTGGCTTTTACGCTACCGCTACCATTTCCCCGGTTATGTTCATTTAAAGGTACTTCCCGGTGTTTCCGAGGGGTTACTGGAAGAAGCGGTGCGACTGGCGGACCGTATTTCCCTGAATCTTGAAGCTCCCTCTGTTGAGCATTTGGGAAAGATTGCCCCGGAAAAGGATTTTCGTAAGGATCTTTTAGGCCCCATGGATAAACTGGGGCGATTGATTCGCCGGGGTGAGGGGAGAACAGCCAGTCAGACCACACAGTTTGTGGTGGGACCTTCCGAAGAGAGCGACCTCGACATCCTGCGAACGGTGGATTGGATCTACCGGGAGAGGTTTATTTTTCGTTCCTATTTTTCGGCCTACCAGAAGGGGGAGAGCCCTTTGAGGCAGGGAGGAGGTGAGGGAGATGTCCTTCTGCGGGAACACCGTCTCTATCAATGCGATTTTCTTCTAAGAGCCTATGGCTTTCGCCTTCCCGATTTAGTTTTTGACGAAGAGAGTCGTATTCCCCTTCAGACCGACCCCAAAACGGCCTGGGCCCTCATGCATCGGGAGATGTTCCCGGTAGATATTAATCGGGCGACCGAAGAGGAGTTGATGAGGGTTCCGGGAATCGGGCCTCTTTCTGCTTTCCGGATTGTGGAATGGCGAAGGGAGAATCCCTTTCGTAGTCTGGAAGACTTGAAGACAAGCGGCTGCGTTGTCTCCCGGGCTTCGTCCTTTATTGAGTTTTCCGGGAAGAAGGCCAGGGAGGAGCAATTGTACCTCTTTGAAAGAGAGCCGCCCGGGGAGTGGAAAATGGGAGTGGAGCCGCTTCAGAAAGAAAAAATAGGACGGGACTACAGTTATCCCGCCCAAAAAGGGAAGACGGTGAATTACCTGTTTAAAGGCGGGAATACCGTTCCTCTCTATTGTCGCTAGAACTAGCGATTTTCATACTCGTCGGAAAACCAGTAGAAAAGAGCTTTCATTCTGTTGTAAAAAGATTTGGAGGCCTTGTTTTTAAGAACACCAATATTCATAGTCTTGGCTGTCATGGAACCGTAATAAAGAATCCCCTCTTCCACGGGAATAACAAGAACATCGGTATGGAATTTTTCCTTGTTTATGACTCGTATGAGGCCGTTGTACTTCATTCGGGTGGTGTTTTGCATGGCCATAAAGAGACAGTCTTCGGCGGTCGTAATATCCACGGACATTTTATTGGCCCCAAAAGTCAAATCTTTTTGATGAATATGGAAGGTGGTTTTATCCGGAAGGCTGGTGAACTGCAAATCTTCCAGGGGAGCATCGCTGTCCTCATCTTCTATGCGCCAGCACTCTTCAAAAAGGAGACGCATCTCTTCCCGGCTGGCCGAATAGTACTGGAGGCCTTCCAGTCGGCTTACCCGGCTTAGGATATTCAGTATTTCAAGGATTTTATCTTCATTTGAAGCTTCCGAACGGTCGGGAACAAAGAAAATCCCCTCAATGGAGAAGTTTCCTTCCAGTTCGGCCAACTGCTTTTCCAGTGTTGCCGTCTGGGAAACCTGAGGCATGAGTGCCGGGGTGGTATCTTCAAAATGGAATTGGGTGATTTCTCCCGTTCCGTTAAGCTGGGCCCGCTGTTCATCGCTCAGAAAGTCTGTTAGGGAAGGAAGGGCGCTCAGGGTGGAGGCGACTAAAAGAATCGCCCCTATAAAAAGTGTTTTTTTGGGGAAAATAATCATGTAATAAACCTCTCTATTGCCACACATTATCATACCATTTATGGTAGAGTAAACAGAAATAAATACCCGAAAGGAGCTATCCCTTGAAAAAAGTAGTATTTACCCTGACCCTATTGGTTCTTTCTATGAGCCTTTTTGCTCAGGAGACAAGCAGTCTGGAAGATTTGAGACTTTTCACCCGCAGCGCTCTGCTTAAGGCAGAGCAGGAGAGCCGTAAGGAAGGTACCGATTCCCTTGTTATGGGAAATTTCCATTACGATGGATATGAAACGCCTCTGGGAGTGTTGATCTTTGACCTGATGGCTGCGGAAATAACCAAAAGCAGTCAGGTTCAGATAGTGGGAAACCCCACAGCTCTCCGGGAGGAAGGCAAGACCTGGTTGGTTGTTGAAGGGACTATTCACAAAATTGAAGCCCAGATCTATATGCAAATCCGGGTTCTTTCCGAGGGAGTTCCCATGGCCATCGTCGAAAAGACTATGGACTATTCTCCCCTTGCCGAACTTCTGGTTACCAACGAATACGATGATTATTATTATGAGGAAGTCCTTGTGGAAGAGGATTTTTTTATGGAACCCAATGACGATCCCTACAGTGCGGTAGAGTATATTCCGGGAGAAGCCTATGAGCTGGCTCTGCTTCAAGGGGATGTGGACTGGTTCTATTTTACCGTGACTTCCGAAGACTTTAGGGATGATGTGGTCATGGTGGAAATTTTTACCACCGGCGATACGGACACCTATATGACCGTTTATGGACCGGACGACCCCGATCTCTACTACGGTGAGGCGGATGACTATTTGGATGGTAATGCGGGAATGATTGTTCCTGCGGGAGAGCCCGGTACCTACTGGGTTGCCGTCTCCGGTTATTCGGAAACGACAAACGGTTATTACCAGCTGGACTCCCGTAGGGAATCCATGGCCTATGCCGATGAATTTGAACCGAATAACACGCGGGACAGTGCCACTATTTTGGGACAAGATGACAGTCAGGAGCATGTATTCGGCCGGGGAGACAATCTGGATATTTTTGTTTATACCCAGGAAAGCTTTGGTGAGGTGGTTTTCTTTACGGAGAGTCAGATGGATACCTATATGGATCTTTACGATGAATACGGTAATTATATTGCCAGTGATGATGACGGAGGCAAGGATTCCAATGCCCGTCTCCAGATAGACCTTAACCGCGGTACCTATTACCTTGAGCTGCGTCCCTACGATGAGGCGGCAAACGGTTCATATTTGATTGTTTCAGAGACGGAGTAGCTCGGAAGCGATAATATCCCGGTGGTAACGGAGGGATTGGCCCAGTTCCCTGTAAAGGGAGATACTGTTCTGGATTATGCCGATTCCTCCTGCTGCCTGGCTCTCTTCTATGGCCTGGAGGTGGGGCTGAATAAGAAAGCCCCCTATCTCCCGGGCCCCTTCTCTGGCGATGATTTCGTCGAGCCTGTCCAGTTTTTTTAGTAAGTCATCCAGAGGTTTTTGAGAAAAGAAGGCTTCTTCCAACTCACAGGCAGTTTTTTCTGCCTCTTCCACGGGCTCAATAGCCTGATTTATAGAAGCTACCAGTTCTTCTACCCGCTTTTTGACATCTCCATGATGAGGTTCTATGGCCTGAATCAATTCAGCCTTAATTGTCTCGATTTCTTCTCTTCTTTGGGGAAGGGCCAGTAATTCGGATATATCTTTGAAGGGCATCCCCTCAATAAAAGAGCCCCTTTGGGACAGGTTGAAGGTGAGGCTTTCGCTTTTTTTGACCTGTTCTGAAAACCAGCTTATATAGACCTGCATTCTTTGGTCGGAGAGTATGGCCTGGCCCCTATAGTTTTCTTTAAGGTAAAGGGGGGCCGAATGAAGGGCTTTCCAGGTCCAGTGTTCCGGCCCGGCCGTTCTGGTGGAGAGAAAGTTGACCCGTTCTTCGAAAAAACTGCCCCTGCAGTGGGTTTGCTTTCCCGGGAATCCCAGGTCAAGGCCGGAGCAGAAAATCTCCTGGCCCCCCAGAATCAGGGCCAGGTCCCAGGCTGCAGTCGCGACGGATCCGCCCGACTTGAGGGAGATGTCCAAATGGTCCTTTTCCAGGATGGATGCCAACGGGAAGGGGGAGCGGGAGAGATAAAGAGGGCCTTCGTAACCGCGGAGGGTACGGGGATGCACGGAGGTATCGGAAATGACAATGGTTCCCTCCAGGTCACAAAAGTCCAGATGGCGGGTGTTCCAGTATTGAGGGTCCGTTACTACGAGAAAATCGGCGGTGACACCGTGCTTTTGAAGATTGCCGTAGGAAGTATCCACCCCTATGACGACCATTCTTTGGGCCAATTCCTTTATTACCGGCAAAGTTTGCTCCAGAGTGGGGCCGGCGGCGACAAGGAGAACGGGGAGGCCGGAGAATTGTCCTTTAAGGTGTGAAAGGGCTTCACCCCGGGCCAAAAGAGGAAGATTGGCCGCCAGGTTACGCACCCAAAGTTCTCCAAAGCGGGTGAGGGTGTTCATATTGATTTCCCGGCGGTCGAGCCAGCGGTTTACAATTTTCTGTACCTGTTCATAGTAGTCCCGGTCCCGGTTAAAAAGGGTCCCGTGGGGGACAAGGTCAAATCGTGAAATCTGATGTTCCCTAAAAAAAGGTGTTAATTCTTCCGGATCGCCTCCCAGAAAAAAGAAGACCCGTCCCGATTCGGCCAGGGAGCTGAAGTCTCTGACTTGTGAAACGGCTTCAAAGAGGCGCTCTTCCCTTTCTACTACAATCAGAGGAATATCTTTTGTCGCTTTGAGATAGGCTTCTACCTGGTACCCCATTCCCAGGCCCAGGAAAATTACCGCCCGGGCTTGTTTGTCCCGCTTTGAGGCAATTCTTTCCGCCTCACGCACAGGGTCGTGGCGGGAACAGAGGGACAGGCCGTCGAATTGTCCGGCCATCTGTCCCGTACGGGAAGGAAAAAAGGAGAAGTCTTCCGAGCTATTTATCATTGAAACTCCAGAAAAATAACCTGATCGTCCGTTAAGGTCATCCCCGGCTGGGGGAATTGGAAGATTACCCGGCCTTCCCCTTTCATATTCACCCCTGTTTTCCCGTCGGCAAAGAAGCGCAGGGCCTCCCGTTTGGACATCCCTGTGAAATCGGGGATAACCCGGGATGGTTCCGGAGAGTCGGGCTGGCTAAGGGAGACCCGACCGCTTGTTTCATATACTTCGTTGCCAATAAGGGGGATGTGGTAGTAGGGGGCCAGATCCAGAGCGATCTCCTTAACAAGAGGAGAACCGATAGTTCCGCCATAGTAAATATCTCCCCGGGGATTTTTTAGGACGATGTAGATGATTAACTGGGGATCGTCCGTGGGAAAGAGGGCCATCACGGAGGCTGTGAAGCGGTCCGGATAGTACTCTCCCGTATCCAGGTTGGTTATCTGGGCTGTACCGGACTTGGCCGATATGGGAAAGTCGTCAATACGGGCCCTTCGGGTGGTTCCTTCCGGGGAGTCCACGATCCCCCGCATCATCCGGAGCATGGTTTCCGCCGTTTCCGGTGAGAGAACTTCCCTAATCGGTTCCCGGGTATATTCCTTGATTAACTCCCCCTCGGGAGATTCGATTTTCTTAATGATATGGGGCTTGAGAAGCATTCCCCCGTTGGCAAAGACTGTCGCCGCCGTGACCATCTGCAGGGCGGAAACTCCTACTTCCTGACCAATGGATATGGTCGGTTTGGAACGGAGGGACCACTCCTCCGGTTCTTTGAGAAGCCCGTTTGACTCTCCCGGCAGGGGAAGGCCTGTGGATTTCCCAAATCCGAAGTTTCGGAGCATACCGTAGTAGTCGTCGATATTCACACTTTCCGAGGCGTAGGCGGTTCCTACATTACTCGAATGGTTCAGAATCCCCTGAAGGTCCAGTACACCGTAATTTCCCAGGTCTGTAATGGGGGCTATGTCATATTTTTTAAAGTAGTCCGGGTTAAAGCCGCCGCTTGTATCATAGGAGACGGCGGGGGTAATTCCGCCCAGTTCCATAAAAGAGGAGAGGGAGAAAATCTTGAATACCGAACCGGGCTCATAGGCCATTTGGGTAAGCTGATTTTTTCTCTCTTCCGCCGAATAATCCTGGAAGTTGTTAGGATCGAAGTGGGGCAGAGAGACGTAGGCCGCAATATCGCCGGTTTTTGCTTCCATTACAACGGCCATGAGGTCGTCCGGCTGGTACTCTTCGTAGGCCCTTTTTAATATTTTTTCCACCCGGTGTTGCACATTTACGTCAATGGTCAGGTAAACCCGATTCCCGTAGGTAGGGGAATCTTCTCCTATAAGGGTGGGGGAGAGTACGTCATTCAGGGTATATTCAATTCCGTCGAGCCCCACATTGTCTGTTCCCACATAGCCCACCACATGGGAGGCCAGACTTTTTTGGGGATAGTGGCGCCCCGGTTCCGGTTCCAGACGAATCCCTTTGAGTTTTCCTCCCTCTATGAGGGCTGTCAGATCCTTTGATTCGGCCGGGCTTATCTGCCTTTTAATCCAGGAAAAGTTACTTCCCTTTTCGTTGCTCAGCAGCTCTTCCAAAGAGTCCCTGTCCAGATCGAGAATCTTCGCCAGGAGACGGGCCGATTCTAAAGGATTCTCCAGTTCCGGACGCCAGAGGGAGACCGAGTAGAGCTGGGTCTGCACAGCCATCAGCTTGCCCTTGCTGTCCAGGATAGGCCCCCGGGCCGCTTCGGGCAGAGTCAGGCTGGAACGGGTTGAAGGAGACGAGGAAGAGAGCATAATCAGGGAGAACCTCAGGAGAATGAGAGAGGTGAAAAGGGCAATAATAATAAAATAGATGCGGAATCGTTTGTTTCTAATTTCGGCGTTACTCAATGAAATTCCCTTTTTTACCCAGTACTTTTCCCAGTATAACATCTTTTGCTATAAAACCCCACTCCCGAGAGTCAAGAGAATGGAAAGAATTTTCCCCTAAAAGAAGAAATTGCCCCTCCGGTACGGTAGGGTAGTTCATGAAGTATTCCTTTTGGTCCGGCTGGAGAAACCAGGTCTTTCCCTCTGCCAAAAGATAGTTTCCCTTCATCTCAATCAGTTCTCCCTCGCAAAGGTAGCAGCTTTTTACAGCCAACTGTCCCCGGGGATCGCTAAATATGACCAGGTCCCCTTTCTTTATGCGATTGGTTCTTACCACGGAGATGACATCCCCTTCAAAAAGAAGGGGTTCCATGGAGTTATCCGCAACCTGGAGGAAGGAGAAGAGGGGTATAAAAAGAAGCAACAGGAAACCCATAAAAACTAATCTTAATACAGCTGATGTTTTTTGTCGATATATTCCTTAATGGTAGTAACGCGTGAAAGGCAGGACGTGGGGAAAAGGGGAACATCACTCTCCTTTAAACTGAACCGTTGTCCCTCCGCCTCATTTTTAGGAGCAATTCTCTTTTTTATCCTGTTGGGAATGGGTTTTCCCGGTGAGGCTTTTATGAATAGTCAGGTTAGTCCCGTCCGGGGGGAGGTACGAAAAGCAGCGGCGCCCTCACCTTTTTCCTCGAGAGAAGTCCTTTCTGAGGAGGACCGGGCGCCTATTTTACCTTTTATTCAGTATGAAGTGGAGAAGGGGGAGACTATTTCCCTCATTGCTTCCCGCTATTCCCTCAAAACAGATACTCTCATTAGCCTGAATCAGCTGGTCGATCCTAAAGAGATCCGTGGGGGACGTATTCTTTACATTCCTCCGGAAGACGGAGCCCGAAGAAGATTGGGCGATGATATGACAGTGGAAGATTTGGCTGACTATTATTCCCTCCCTTCCGATTATCTTGTGCCTCTGGGAGATGAGGAGTATTTTCTTCCCGGTGTTGAGGCGAATGAGGCTATGGTGAACCGATTTTGGGGGGAGAATTTCTCCTATCCTGTTAACGGGACTCTGAATGGTGAATACGGTACAAGAAAAGATGTTCTTACCGGCTTGGATGTGACAAAGCAGGGGTGGGATTTCAGGACCTACCCGGGGCAGGAAATATTTAGTATCGGTAAGGGGATTGTTTCCAAAAGAGGATTCCACGGAACCTACGGCTGGTACATGATTGTCAATTACCGGGAGGGTTACCAGGCACTTTATGCCCACCTGGATTCCTTTGAAGCGGAAGAAGGGGCCACCGTAAAACGGGGCGAAACTATTGCCCGGGCAGGGAATAGCGGTCACACACCGGGAAATATACTCTTTTTCTCTCTTTTTGACGGGGGAGACGCGATAGATCCCACGGGGTATCTCTACTAAAAAAGGCTGCTCCCCGCGAATGACAGGAACAGCCTCTTTCTTAGGCTAATCTTTTATTTTTTAAGCATGGCAGAAAGGAACCAGAGGTTCTTTTCGTACCCGGCGCTATGCTCTTCAAACATGGCCACCGTGTTAAAATCACCCTCTTCGTCAGCCACCGCTCTGATTTCTTTGGCGGTCTTGTTCATCAGTTCCAGATCGGCCTTAACAATTTTAAGAACTTCTGTCGTGGCAAAATCCTTTTCTTCAATCTCTTCCACGTCGGCGATGGCAAGATAACCCTTGAGGGTGGAGACCGGAGTCTGTCCCAGGATTTTAATCTGTTCTGCCACATCGTCGAACTTGGCAAAAAAGTCGTCGTAAAGGGATTCGGTAAACTGATGTACCGACATAAATCTTATACCCACCACATTCCAGTGAAGGTTGTGAAGTTTCACATTCAAGACGGCAAGGTTAGCCACGTATTTGTTCATTAATTCAATCTTATTCATAATTTGCTCCTATGTAATTGCTTTTAATCTCTATAATGCAAGGGGCGTGCCAGTTTTTGTGAAAATGATTAAGTTTTTGTCCTATAATAAAATAACTATTTTTGTTCTAGCTGAGGGATTTTGGGAAACGTAATATCGTTGCAAGAAAAGCACGATATATCGTGGAGTAACGAAATATCGGTTTTATTGGGCATAAAAAATCCCCGACCGGAAAGGATCGGGGACAATTCTATTGGCCTTTAGCTTAAGAGCCGCAGCATTTTTTATATTTCTTGCCACTGCCGCAAGGGCAGGGATCGTTCCGGCCTACCTTGGGTTCGGCTCGTTTAACCTGAACCTTGGCGGGGCCCGCTTCGGCTCTTTCTCCGCTTTTCTGGGGAGCTCCCAGTCCGGCCAGAGAGTTATGGGTAGCCGTAACACGGCTGGGGCCGCTTTGACGGGTACGGTCCGTATCTTTCTTGATAATAACTCGGAAGACCTTACGGGAGATGGAGATTCGCATATCGTCTATCATCTCTTCGAAAATGGCAAAACCTTCGTTCTTATACTCCACAAGGGGGTTCTTCTGGGCGTAAGAACGGAGGGATACCGCCTCTCGCAGGGCTTCCAGATTCTCCAGGTGTTCCTGCCACTTTTTATCAAGCTGGCGTAGATATTCGGCTCGGATGAACCAGTTTATCTGCTCCTGTCCGGCGAGAGTTTTCTTCTCCTCCAGGTCTTTCTTAAGGTAATCTTCCAGGTGGGCTTCCAGCTTGGCGTGATCCTCAATATTAAGAGCCCCTTCCTTTTCCCGGTCAAAGTTAAAGTTCTCCTTGAGCCGGTGATAGAGACGGGTGAGAGCCCCATCGTCCCCTTCGCTTTTTCTGTCCTTCTTAAAGTCATCCAAAAGGATTCCCAAAATCTCAAGACCGGTGCTTAGAATCTTCTGTGTCAGATCGGGGCTGGTAAGGGCTTCGTCCCGCTGTTCGTAGATGAAGGTTCTCTGCTTGTTCAGAACATCGTCGTAGTCCAGGAGGTGCTTTCGGATGTCGTAGTTTCTCTCTTCCACCTTTCTCTGGGCCCGTTCGAGGGAATTATTGATCATGGGGTGGTGGAGAGGCTCATCCCCTTCAAAGCCGAATCGTTTCATGGCATTTCGGAAACGGTCGCCCCCGAAAAGCCGCATAAGAGAGTCGTCCAGAGAGATGTAGAACTGGGAAAAACCCGGGTCACCCTGACGTCCGGAACGCCCTCGCAGCTGGTTATCGATACGGCGGGACTCGTGCCGCTCCGAACCGATAACGTAAAGGCCGCCCAGGTCCAGTACTTCCTGATGGTCCTTCTTCCACTGTACCATTTCAATGGCCAGGGCTTTCTGGAATTCTTCTTCCGATGCATCGGTTCCGGCCCGTTTCCAGGCGCGCATTTCCGCGTTTCCCCCCAGCTTGATATCCGTACCACGACCGGCCATGTTGGTGGCGATGGTTACCGACCCTTTGGCTCCCGCTTCGGAGATAATATGGGCTTCCCGTCCATGGTTCTTGGCGTTGAGTACTTCGTGTCGGACTCCCCGTTTTTTGAGAACCTGGGAAATCTGTTCAGACTTCTCTACTGAGACCGTACCGACCAGGATGGGCTGGCCCTTGCCATTCACTTCCTGAATCTTGTCACAGATCGCTTCTATCTTGAATTTGTCATTCAGGTAAATAACATCGTCCGCATCAACCCGGTGAACGGGCCTGTTCGTAGGAATAACCACTACGTCGATGTTGTAGATCTTTACAAATTCCTTAGCTTCCGTATCGGCCGTACCGGTCATCCCGGAGATCTTGTCGTACATACGGAAAAAGTTCTGGAAGGTGATGGTGGCCAGGGTCTGATTCTTCCGGGCTACCTTGATATTTTCCTTCGCTTCAATGGCCTGATGGAGACCGTCGGAGTAGCGGCGGCCTGCCAGGACACGACCGGTGAATTCGTCAACGATCTGAACGCCCCCGTCCTGAACCACGTAATCCACATCCAGATGGAAGAGGTGATGGGCTTTCATGGCCTGGGTTACATAGTGGGTATATTCAAAGTTTTCCTCGTCAAAAAGAGAGCCGGAAATCAGGCTATTCTTCTGAAGCAACTCTTCCATGTGGTTCATACCTTCGTCGGTAAAGAGAACGCGTTTGCTCTTTTCATCCAGCTTGTAGTCACCCTTGGGCTGTTCTCCCGTGAGGGGATTGTCCGGCGGATAGTCGTCCAGCTCGGGGTCTTTTTCACACTCTTTCAGGCCCTTAACAATCTTGTTAACCTGAACGAACTTGCTCGTATCCTCTTCCACCGGCCCGGAGATGATAAGAGGCGTTCGGGCCTCGTCAATAAGGATGGAGTCGATCTCATCGATGATGGCGTAGTGGTGATTCTGCTGGGATTTGAGTTTCATATCCCAACGCATATTGTCCCGGAGGTAGTCAAAGCCGAATTCGTTGTTCGTACCGTAGGTGATGTCCTGGCGGTACTCTTTCTTCCGGGTTTCCGGATCCATGTTGGCCAGAATCGTACCCACAGAAACACCTAGGAAACTAAAGACCGGACGCATCCAGTTGGCGTCACGCTCGGCCAGGTAGTCATTCACGGTAACCATGTGAACGCCCTTGCCGGTGAGGGAGTTAAGATAGGCGGGTGCCACCGAACCGAGGGTTTTACCTTCCCCGGTCTTTAACTCCATAATCTTTCCCTGATGAAGGACAATACCCCCCAGGAGCTGTACGTCGTAAGGACGCTCACCCAGACTTCTCCGGGCCGCTTCCCGGACCAGGGCAAAGGCTTCGGGCAAAAGGTCGTCCAGGGTTTCACCCTTGGAAAGGCGAATCTTGAAGGCTTCCGTCTGGGCGGGAAAATCCTCATCCTTGATGGACATGGCCCAAGACTCTTTCTCATTTATCTTGTGAAGAATGGGAACCAGAAGTTTTAGGTCCCTTTCGTGCTTTGTTCCGACGAGTGCGGTTACTATATTATTGACAAATCCCATGGCTAAGAATGTACTCCGAAAGTCGGGAAAGGTCAAATGTTATTTACAGAGGCCCGGTCAATTTGTCAGTGTTCTAATCAAATCTTCCTGGTTCGGGAAGGCCCTTTGGAGCTCTTCCCCGGAGCACTGGCGATATTCTCCCATTTCAAAGGCAGGAGACATTACTGTAGAGAGAAGGGCCCATTTTCCCCCGGGGACAAGGCGGGAGCCCTGGATTTCATCTCCTTCGACCCGGAGGGATAGTTCCTGCCCCGCCGTCAAATCCTGTCCCAGGACAGTTCTGGTAAAGCTTCCCGACCGTCCCCGGTAATGCTCCACCGGGTCGCCCATGAGAAAGAAGTACTGCTCCGGCCCGGGAAGAACGTGGAATTCGGAAAATTCCCCCTCCCGGAGCAGGTAGTAAATGGCCGAAACCTCTCCCTTCTTGTACCAAATTTGACTGAACCAGCCCCCCTCGGGGATAAGCGGTTCCAGTTTGAGCTTTTCTATGATGTCTTTGGCCGAGAGTCGTTCCATTCTTAACCGATTTTAGTCAGAATAGCCTTAAGCAGGGCGGTAAACTTTTCCTTAACCATCTGACCCGCTTCGATTACCTCTTCCTCCGTAATGGGCTGGTCCAGAATCCCTGCCGCCATATTGCTAATGCAGGAAATCCCCAGTACTTCCAGTCCCGCGTGGGCGGCGGCGATTACTTCGGGCACAGTGGACATACCCACCGCGTCGGCGCCCAGAGTGCGGAGCATGCGGATCTCCGCCGGCGTTTCATAGCTGGGACCGGTCATAAAGGTGTACACACCCTTCCGAAGGTTCAGCCCCAGGGCCTTTCCCTCTTCTTCGGCCGTTTTTACCAGCTTCCGGGTGTATGCCTGGGACATATCGTTGAAGCGGGGACCAAAGTCACTGTCGTTGGGACCAATGAGAGGATGTCCGCCCCCCATCTTTATATGATCTTCGATAATCATCAGGTCCCCCGGAGTAAAGTCGGTATTAACTCCCCCCGCTGCGTTGGTGACAATCAGTCTTTCCACGCCCAGAAGTTTCATAACACGGACCGGGAGGACCAGGGTATCCATGGGGTAGCCTTCGTAGTAGTGAAAGCGGCCCTGCATAACAATGACGTCCTTCCCTTCCAGTTTTCCCAGGACCAGACGTCCCTTGTGTCCCGGAGCGGTGGAGCTGGGGAAGTGGGGAATTTCTCCATAGGGCAGAATGACCGGGTTTTCCACTGCGTCGGCCAAGTCGTTCAGTCCTGAACCCAGAATCAGGCCGGTTTTGGGAAGGTCCTTGATGCGGCTTTTAATAAAATCGGCCGCTTCTGTGTATTTACTCATCTTTTTCATCCTTATCAAAGATTTTCCACTGCCCCTTGCCCGCTTCTTTGGCCTCGTAAAGAGCCCCGTCCGCCTGCTTGAGCAGCGTGCTTGTGTCTTGTTTGGCCCGTCGGTAATCGGATATACCAATAGAACAGGCGAGCCATTTTTCCTTTTTAATTTTTGTATTATCCTGGCCAAATTCCTTGACCATGGTGGCGAATCCTTCCTGGTCTTCCAGATCGTAAAGGATACGCTGTGCTATAATTACGGAGTTTTCCGAATCAGTCTCGGCCAGGAGAACAACGAATTCATCCCCGCCATATCGAAAAATAGTATCGCTCTCCCGGCAGGCCTGTTTGAGAAGTTGGGAGAAGGCGGAGAGGAGCCGGTCGCCCAGGGCATGGCCAAAGGTATCGTTGTAGAATTTGAAGTTGTCCAGATCCAAAAAGAGGAGGGCGAAGTTGTCCTTTTCCCGGGCCCCGTTGTATTGGTGGGCAAATTGGGCTAGCTGTTCGTTCATTTGGGCTCGATTGCCGATTCCCGTAAGCTGATCGGTCATATTGGAGATAGTCAGCTCCCGGTTGATCTCTTCAAGCTGCCGGTTTTTGGAGAGAATCAGTTCCCGCTGAGCCAATCTTTCCAGGGCAAAGGCGAACTGGCTGGCCAGAATGGAGAAAAAACGCCTGTCCTCCTCTTCTTTTAGCATATGGGATGACTCGGGGCGAATAATAATGACCCCCGAGAGTATTTTCTCTTTAAGGAGGGAGAGTCCCAGGTACCCCTTGCTTAGAGTGAAAATGTTTTCTCCCGTCTTTTCCCGAATATTAAGGAAGTTCTCCAGAGCCTGGCGGTCCGGCTCTTCTTCTTTCAAAGAGGAGTGGTAGGCCAGCCGGTAGGAGTCTCCCAGCCTTTCATAGTAGCTAATCCCATTGATGAGGGAGAAGGAGAGAAGTCTTTCCATGGTTCGGAGAATAATCAGCTCCTTTTCTTCCGAAGAAGCGAGCAGGGCTTGCACATCGGAGAGAAGATTCATCTCATTCAAACCTTTTTTAAGCTGTTCGAAGCGGATAAATTGCTTGAGTCCGTTATCCATGAGGTTGTGATCCAGGGGATCGTGGAGCTCGTCGGCACAGGGAGGGGGAATCTCTTTTCCCGCCTGGCGGAGGGCGTAGAGCCCCAGAGCCGGGTTCCCTCGCTGGCCGGAAAGAATATTTCCCAAAGTCTCCCACTCCTCCGGGGAGGATTCTGCAAGAGCGCAGCTGAGGACTCTGTGGGAGGATCTATTTTTTGGGCTGACTTGCGGGGGAAGGGCGTGAAATAATTCCTCCGCTTTAGCCTTGTCTCCTTCGGCGTAAAGGGCCAGGGCCAGGAATATGTTAACCCTTTCTTTGAGGACCGATTCCGACCGGGGGAGACGATTAAGTATGTACTGGGCGCTGCGGAGAAAGGAGCGGGATTGTTTGAAATCATTAATATGAAGGGCAATTTCCCCAAAACGTATATAGATCAAGGCCACATCGGTAAAACGTTCTTCCCGGATGGCTAACTGAATGGCCCAGCTGTAGTGGGCGTAGGAGGCATCGAGGTTGTAGACATTCAGCTCCAGTCTTCCCAGAGCTTTGAGAACCCTTATTTCCAAGGTGTCGCTTTTACCTTCAAGACTCAAGGTAAGAGCTCTTTCAAGATATCCGCGAATTTTGGGAGGATTACCCCTTCTTTCCCAGTCATGGAGAGCACGGAAATAGCAGGCTTCACCGGTAAGGGAAGGATAATCCTCTTCTTTCAGGAGTTTCAGGGCTTCCGTAAAGTCCGGATTCGGGCCGTAGTAAAGGGCCAGAGCCCGGCATTTTTTCTGTTTTCCAATAAGCAGAAGGAGTTCGGTCTGTTCCTTTTGCGACAGGGGGGATTGAGCCCCTTTTCTATTAAGGCAGAGGGCCATGAGAATTTTCAGGCGGAGCAGAGGGTCTTCGCTGGACTTTCCCAGAGCCCGCCTATAGAAGTAATTGGCTCTGTCCCTGTCTTTTTGCCGCCGGTATACTTCGCCCGTTAAAAGGTCTGCCCGGGAGAGGTAGAGGATACGGTCCAAAGCCTGTCCCAGATTGCGAAGACTTGAAAAAATGGTCAGAGCCAGGTCGTCTTGCTCAAGATTCATGGCTGCCTGACCATAGTAATGAAAAAGAGACGCCCGCTGTTCGGCATTCATCTCCAGATTCCCCGAGCGGCTTTTACTGTAAAGAAGATCAAAATACTGGCAAGCCCGAATATTGTCGCCAAACATAAGGAATTCCAGAGCCCGGCGGTAAAGGCGATCCTCAATCTGAATATCCGGTTTCTGCGGTGGAGAAAGGCGGGAAATCCCGTCCCAGGGAATTATTTCTCCCGTATTAATCAGAATAAGAGAGCAGGACGTTTTCCGGGAGGCATAATCCTCCAAATAGCTGTAGAAGCGGTCCCCGTAGTGGGAGTAGGGACCGGAAATCCTTATATGAATCGTCTCCGTCTTGTCATCCAGAAGAGAGAAAAACAGCTCCGAAGCAAGACGAAAAAGTTTATCCCTCTCATAGTCTTCCTCCATGGGGAGAAGGATTTCTTCCCTCCCGCAGGGCGACTTTTTCATATAATTTAGAAAAAGCTTTTCCAGGTCCGGGGACATCTTTCGCTCCCCCAGAATCCGGACAATTTCCTTTTCACTTCTCTTCTCCAGTTCATGGCGGCACCAGGGAAGAAGGGGAGAAAAGGGGGCCGGTTTGTAATCGGCCGTGTTCAGAACCAGAGTATTATTTGCCACGGCCACCCGCCAGAGAGGTCTCGCTAATCCCTTCCTGAATCAGCAAGTCAATAAAACGTTCCATGTCGGAAGGCTTGAGAATAATTCTCAGAGGCTTATGGTCAAGAGAGAAAAGAGTCAGTTGGCGGCTCCCTTTTTTTCGATAACCAAGCATATTCTCAAAACGGTGCTCCTCCCGATTTTCACGGTAGGGCAGAAGAACACGAAGGGCCACCTCGTCATAAGTAATGTAGGCAATGGAGTTGTTATAGATAATCAGCCCCAGAATAAGGGCCATTCCTCCCAGAAAAACCAGAGTATCCAGAAGGCGGTAGTTGATAAAAAGAGGCCTCAAACCCAAAAAAAGGGGAAGGATAAAAAGGAAATTGAGAAATTTCGCCGCCGGGCTCTTGTGGAAGCTTCCCTGTACCATTTTTTAATAGTAGCACATAAGGGGAGCGCGATTCCAGTGGTAGTAGGTCCGGGGATACTCCCATAATGAACAATTCTCCCTTCCTCACACAAATGAAGAAAAATACTACACCCTGACGGGCAAATCTGCTATAATTCCGGCATGCCCTCTGTTCCGGTTCAAATAATGGCAATCGCCAATGTAACACCCGACTCTTTTTACGCCTCAAGCCGCACAAAAGCGGTGGATCAGGTCCTGGAAATGATTGACCAGGGGGCGGATATCATTGATATCGGGGGCGAGTCGAGCCGGCCCGGGGCGGAGTACGTGTCCGAAGAGGACGAGAAGGCTAGGGTTATTCCCCTGATTAAGGCGATTCGAGAGCATAGTCAGATTCCCCTTTCCGTGGATACCCGAAAAAGTTCTGTGGCCCGGGAGGCTCTGGATCTGGGCGTTCAGATCATAAATGACATATCCGCCCTGGAGGACGATTCGGAGATGGGAAGGCTCATCGCGTCCTACGGAGCCCAGGTTGTTTTGATGCATAAGAAAGGGCTGCCCAGGGACATGCAGAACGATCCCTGTTATGAGGATGTGACCGGGGAAGTCTTAGGCTATTTGGACGGGGCGATTAATCGGGCCCTCGAAGCGGGTATCAAGAGGGAACATATCATAGTTGATCCGGGCATCGGCTTTGGAAAGAGGCATGAGGACAACCGGCAGCTTCTTAGGGATATTCCCCGTCTTAAGGAGTCGGGATGCCCCCTCTTAATCGGTCTTTCCCGTAAATCCTATATTGGAAATATACTGGACGCTCCCCCGGAGGAGCGTCTGTTCGGTACCCTGGCGGCGGACATGTATGCCGCCCAGAAAGGGGCCGACATCCTCAGGGTTCACGATGTGAAAGCCCACCGGGACATGCTTGATGTATGGGGAGACCTTGAATGGACTGGATAGAAAACAGCTGGTTTGTCAATCAGTTTCTCATTCCCCTTCTGGATGTGGGGATTCTCTCCTTTATCATCTACCGGGCCTATACCATTTTGGAGGAGTCCCGGGCGATTCAGCTTCTCAAGGGCGCTCTTATGGTGGTTATCATCTATGTGGCGGCCCTCTTCCTTAAACTCGATACGCTCCTCTGGATTCTGAATATTCTGGCTCCGGGAATCATGATAGGCCTGGCCATCGTATTTCAGCCGGAACTGCGGACCATTATCAACCGGGCCGGGCGGCGGGACGCCTTTTCCCTTAAGGGCCGCTCCCGCTCCTACCATATTGACTACACCCTGAGCGCTCTGGAAGTTTTGGCCAGTCGACGGCGGGGGGCTTTGGTCGTATTTTCCCGTACCAGTGATCTTAAAAGTATCATCGATACGGGGACCAGGCTGAATGCCGATCTCTCCTCGAGCCTGGTTATCACCATTTTTGGCCACGATACGCCCCTTCACGACGGAGCTATTGTTGTGGCCGATGGTAAAATCCAGGCGGCGGGCTGCTTTTTGCCCCTCTCTCGACAGACCAACCTGCGAAAGAGCTTCGGTACCCGTCATCGGGCCGCTTTGGGACTCACCGAAGAGACCGACGCGGTGGTTCTGGTGGCCTCCGAAGAGACCGGAGCCATCTCCCTTGTTTACGACTCCAGTCTCTACTACGATCTTTCCGTTCCCGAAGCGGAGAGGGAACTTAAACGTCTTTTGAATATTGATTCCGAACTGGGTGGGGAGGAAATTAAGTGAAGCTGCTCGACCGATTTATGCATCGATGGCACATTAAGATATTTTCCTTCCTTCTGGCACTGGTTCTTTTCTGGTTCTACCGGATTTCCACCCTGGACGAGAGGTACTTCTCCGTTCCTCTGGAGTTGGATATGAATTCGGCCTACATTCCCGCCGGGGACTATCCGGGCCATGTGACAGTGACCCTCCGGGGAGCTTCGGAGGAGATTTTCTCTGTTTTGGAAGAGGATATCCGGGTTTATGCCGACTTTTCCGATCACGAAGGGGAGGGGAGCTTTAGAGCGCCCATTCAGGTTAAGCGCACCGGGTCGGCCCTGGCCGGGGGAGATGTGGAGATCCGTATTGAGCCGGGGGATTTGATTATCCGCCAGGAGGAGAAGGTCTCCAAAACCCTGCCCGTAGATCCCTCTCTTACGGGATTTCCCAGTTTGGGCTATGAGCTGAGTCAGTATTTCGTTTCCCCCTCTTCACTCACCGTTGTAGGACCCCGGAGCGAGATGGAAAACCTGGAGAGTCTGTCCACCGAGGTGATTGACCTTTCCGGCAAGTATGAGGATTTTACGGCCACCTCCCGCCTGGTCTATCCCTCTACTCTAGTCTATTTTCCCGGAGGGGATGTGGTGGAATTCCGCGGGGTTATCGAGGAATCGCTCCTGGTTAAGACCATTGCCAACCTGGATGTTTCCTTTTTGAACCTTCCCTCCCATCTTACGGTGGAAGGAGCTATTCCCAGGGGGAGCGTTACGCTTCAGGGGAATCAGGCTCAGATAGAAGAGCTTTCCCGGGAGGAAATCTTCCTTTTTGCCGATTGCAGCGGGATTTATGGTCCCGGTACCTATAGTTTAAATCTGCAGCCCCGGGTTCCGGGAGAAGCGGCCCTTTTGAACTGGCTGCCCAAGGAAATCACCTTAACCGTAACAGGAGAGTAGCCGTGTCGGAAGGAAAAGTCAGTTATATTGCCAAAAACTCTACTATTTGCCCCGTTTGCGAGACCGAATTTAAACGGGAAGAGCTTCTTACCGGCGGAGGACGAATGAATGCGGGGGATCTGACCGACGAACTGCACCGTCAGTACCTTCCAACGGGGAGGTTTGGCGATGTCTATCCTCTGATCTATCCCGTAACTGTTTGTCCTAACTGTTTTTATGCCGCCTATGTCCCCGATTTTGATTCTATCCTGGTGGGAACTGAAGCGGCTGCCAAGCTAAAAATGGAGACGGGGGACCGGAAAAACTTGGTCAAAAACATCGATCCCCAGATCGATTTTCACAATAACCGTACTCTAAAGGAGGGAATCGCCTCCTACCTTCTGGCCATGTCCTGCTATGAAGAGCATAGCCCCGAGTGCGCTCCCACCTTCCGCCAGGCCGTTTCCGCCCTGCGGGGAGGATGGCTTTCCATGGACTTTCACAAGAAGATCCCCGATGAAAACTGGGATTATCTGGCACAGGTTTTCTTTCGCAAGGCGGCTTTTTTCTACTCTCTTGTCATAGAAAACGAAGAAAACGGCAAGGAACAGGTTTCATCTTTGGGGAATTTGGGACCCGATGTAGATAACAACTACGGTTTTGACGGTGTTCTTTACCTCGCAGGGCTCCTGGAGTTTAAATACGGTCAGAGAACCAACGTCTATAAGAGGGGAGAGAAACTCAAAAAGGCCCGGTCCACTGTAGCTCGGATTGTGGGAATGGGTAAGTCTTCCAAGGCTAAACCGGGGCCTCTTTTGGAATCTTCCCGTGATCTCCATAAACGAATAAAACAGGAATTGGATGAGATGGGGTTGAATGACTAAACAGCGGGTAGCACTACTGGTCTCCTATGACGGGACCGACTTCTGCGGATGGCAGGTACAGAACGGACAGGACTCAATAAGCGTGCAGGGCAGTATGGAACGGGCCCTTTCGGAAATATGCGGCGAAAAAATCGGGGTAACCGGTTCGGGTCGGACCGATTCGGGGGTTCACGCCACCGGTCAGGTCGCCCATGCGGATATTCCCGTGAACATTCCCGGTCCCAAGGTTCGGGAGGCCCTGAACAGCCGTCTCCCCGGCACCATTCGTATTCTAAAAAGCCGGGTTGTTCCCGATGACTTTCACAGCCGTTTTGGCGCTGTTCGCCGGGAATACGGTTATTACATCTCGCCGGGGATTATTCCTCCCGCTCACCGGCGGAACTATTGCCACTACACAAGGCGTCGGTATAATCTAAGGGAACTGAACGAAATCGCTTCGGTTTTGAGAGGTGTCCATGACTTCAGCACTTTTGCCGCCGCCGGAGATCAGAGCAAGAGCCGCACAAGGGAAATCTTCTCCTCCTCCTTTCACAGGGAAGGGGACTTGCTGGTTTTCCGCATCGCCGGTAACGCCTTTCTTTGGCGCATGGTGCGCTCCCTTACGGGGACTCTCCTCCATGTGGCGGATCAGGGAGGAGGCCCGGAAGAGATGGCCCGCCGTCTGGCCGCCATGGACCGCAATGAAGCGGGACCCACAGCCCCGTCGAGGGGACTATTTTTAGAAAAGGTAGAATATGGATCTGAATACGGTTTTTTCTGATTACTGGGAACTTTTAAATCTTTGTGAAGACTATCTTAAGGGAGGGTACCGTACGGACCACCAGCCCACTCCGGCCTTTCACTTTGATGTAAAAAGCGCCGTTCAGGAGAGCCCCTCCGACGCTTTCGGACAGGACCACGCCCCTGCCGAAGAGAACACCGCTTCCGCTTCTCCTTCATCCGCGACCATTCCGGTTCAGTCGGGCAGTCTGGACGAACGAATCCTGGGCTGTCGCCGCTGCGACCTTCATCTGGCCCGGAAGCAGCCCATCCCCGGCCGGGGCGCCACCCAACCCAAACTTGTGGTTGTACTCCCTCCTCCCGGCTACGACGAAGACGATCAAAATCTCCCCCTCACAGGAGAAGCGGAGGATTTTCTTAATAAATGGCTCGGCGCCGTAGGTGTGACCCCGGAAGAGGTGTACCTCACAAATGCCGTTAAATGCCGCACCCCCGGTACCCGCCCCCCCTTTCCGGTGGAGCTGGAAGCCTGTTCCGCCTTTTTAACGGAGCAGATCGAAGCCCTTAAACCTCAGGCCGTCCTGCTTTTGGGGGAAGGGGCTCTTCATTCCGTGGAGAGGAGTGGGGTTCTTTCACAAAAACGGGGCCAGCCTTTCTTTATCAACAGCCGATTTTACCTGGCCACCTACGACCCGGCCCAGGTTTTGGTCAAAGCCGACTTAAAACGCCCCGCCTGGGAGGATTTAAAGGTCCTGCGGGATTTCCTGAACCATGGCTAGATACGTAGAACTCGCCTTTAACATCCCCCTTAATCAGACCTTTACCTACCTCCTGCCGGAAGAGACGGAAGTCCCCGAGGCCGGACTTATCGGCTGTCGGGCGGAGGCCTCTTTTGGGCGAAAAAAACTCACCGGATGGATCATGGCCGAACGGGACAGTCTCCCCGAAGGCCTGGATAGCTCCAAGGTAAAAGCTTTGACCCGTCTGGTCGACTCCCAGCCTCTTTTTGATCATGATTATGGGGACTTCGCCCGCTGGCTGGCCCACTTTTACCTCTGTTCCCCCGGGGAAGCCCTCTCCGCCATGCTTCCCGGCGGGCGTCGGGAGAAAGAACTCCCCGCCATGGGAATCGAAGACGACCCGGGCATCCACGCCGCCGTTACCCTGACAGCCGATCAGGACCGGGCGGTGGGAACCATTACCCGGGAAAAGGGCCCCTATTTCTACCTTCAAGGCCCCACGGGATCGGGGAAAACGGAAGTCTTCCTCCAGTGTGCCGAGCGGGTGATCGACCGGGGGGAAGGGGTTATTTACCTTGTCCCGGAAATCGCCCTGACCCACCAGATGGTCGACTCCCTGCGCCAGCGATTCAAAGGCTCCATGGCCCTCCTTCACTCCCACCTCACCCCCTCCCAGCGGCTCAAAGAGTGGAATCGCATCCGCAAAGGGGAAGCCCGTTTTGTTCTGGGAGCACGGAGCGCCGTTTTCGCCCCTCTGGAAAAGTTGGGCCTCATCATTCTGGACGAAGAACACGAAGGCTCCTACAAGGCCGGCTCCACACCCCGCTATCACGCCCGACAGGTAGCCATGTACCGCTGCCGCAAAGCCGGGGCCAGACTGATTATGGGAAGCGCCACTCCCTCTCTTGAAGCCTGGCATGGCATGGAAGAGGGGGCCATTGTTCCTGTAAAGCTGACTGAACGGGTCGGGGGAGGGGAGTTCCCCAGGATTCGTCTTGTGGATATGCGAAAGGAGAAATCCCTTTTTTCGGAAGAACTGATACGTGAAATCACCCGGGTGACCGGCGAGGGAAATCAGGTTATCCTCTTTTTGAACCGCCGGGGATTCAGCTACAACTACGCCTGCCACAGCTGCGGATACGAAATGGTCTGCCGCAACTGTTCCATTCCCATGACCTACCACAAGAACAAGGGCGGCATGGTCTGCCACTACTGCGGTTACAAAGCGCCGCCCCCCGGGGCCTGCCCCGACTGCGGCTCCCTCGATGCGGGCTGGTCCGGATTCGGGACCGAACAGGTGGAAGAGGAGATGATACGTCTTTTCCCCCAGCTAAAAACGGTACGCCTCGACCGGGACAGCACCGGTAAGAAGGGAGCCGGGAAAAAGGTCATTGAGCAGTTTAGGAAAGGGGAGTTTCACGTACTGTTGGGAACCCAGATGGTGGCCAAGGGGCTCAACTTCCCCAAGGTAAAACTGGTAGGTATTGTCCTGGCCGACACCACCTTGAATATGCCCGACTTTCGCGCCCCCGAACGCACCTTCGCCCTCATAACCCAAGTCTCAGGCCGGGCGGGCCGTTACTCCGCCGGGGGAGAAGTGCTCATCCAAACCTACCGTCCCGAAGCGGACGCCCTGGCCCTGGCCGCCTCCTACGATCAGGAAACCTTCTACCGCCGGGAACGGGAGAGCCGCCTCATGTTCGCCTTCCCCCCGGCCAACAGAATCTACCGCCTCGTATTTCGTTCCCGCAAAGAAGCGGACGCCCAAAGGGCCTGCGAAAAGGCGGCGGCCATGATGGAACACGCCGGAGAAAAGGACCTGCTGGGCCCCTCCGAATGCCCCCTGGCGGTGGTAGCCAACAATCATCGTTGGCACCTTATTATCCGTTCGGACCAGTTCAATCAAACCCACGACAGAATCGCCTGGTGCCGGGACACCATCGACCTCCCCTCATCGGTCTACATGGAGATAGACGTGGACCCCCAGTCCATCATGTAGCAGGACTCCAACGATATTCATTATCAAAGTCCGACTCTCCCGTCTTCACAAACCCTTGGGATAGGTAAAACGCATTAGCCCGACTCTCCTTAAGAGCCTCAAGATCAAGGCTGACTCCCTTCCGGGCGGCCTCCTCCTTGACTCTCTCCATAAGCCGGGCGCCAAGTCCCTGCCCCTGAAAGTCCGGGTCCACATAAAAATGATTTAAAAACAGCCCGCCTTTTCTCTCGCTCATCATAAAAAAGCCCAAAAGAGTCTCGTGCCCGTCAAAAACAAGAGTCGTCTCCTTTGGCACAAAACTCTTCAAAAGCCGAATCCTGGCCCTCTCCGGATCAAAACGCCCCAAAGCCTCCAGACTGGGCCTCATCGCCCGAATCCTCAACGCCGCCAAGTCCTCAAAGTCCTCCGAGTCGGCTGTCCTGTAAATTAAATCTGAAAAGTCCAAAATAAAAAACGCCCCTCTCTAGTCGTTTCTCCGGGATTAAATCCAAAATAAACAGAATCTATAATCCCATTTATCGCTTATTTGGACACCCAGAGCCAGAATCCGTGGAAAACACCTCTCCCCAAATCCCTCTTCTCCCATTAATCCCTGTGAGATATCTTAGAGAATTATTATTTGTAGATGTTAAATTATTCAGTATCTTCGAAAAGGTATGTACGTGTACTGGAGGTGTAAGTATAATTGCCGTTAAGTACAAGTACTTGTCCTCCTGATGTTTTAGCAGTGAAAGAAAGTTGATTGCTCTCACTACTAACTGTAGTTTCTGAACCGGATTCAACTTCAAAATAGGACCAGTCCTGGCCGGTATTAGGTGTGATATAGATAGCTAAACTCATATTATTATCAAACGTAAAAGTCGCCTCTTCAATATCCCCCATAATGCAGGACGTGAGAAAAATGGCTGCCAAAAAGGCTGTGAGAGCGGTAAAAACACCTTTCATACATATATATTATATCACTAAAACATAAAAAAATAGTTTTTTTGTTACTATTTAACCAATTATTATGCTAGAATGGCCCCTATGGAAGTTATGCAGGAGATTCTACAGGGTACAAATGTGCGACAATTTATTCCCGGTCCCGTGGAGGAGGAGGCCCTTGAGAGGATTCTTGAGGCCGCCCGTCTGGCTCCGTCGGCCAAAAACCGTCAGCCCTGGCGCTTTATCGTCATAAAGAAAGAATCTCTTCGGGAAAGACTCCAAGAGTACTGCTACGGGGACGAACGCATCACCGAAGCGGGCGAAGTCGTGGTCTGTTGCACCACCAACATCGACTACAAAATGCCTAACGGCCAGCTCTCCTATCCCATGGATATTGCCATGGCCGCCTCCCATCTTATGTTCCAGGCCCGCCATGAGGGGTTGGGAGCCGCTATCATGACCACCTATCTGGAGCAGGAAATCCGTACTCTCCTTTCCGTTCCCTACTCCATGAGGGTCGTGGCCATTGTTATGGTGGGAAAAACGGAAGATGAGCCCAAACCCTACAATCGGCTCGACGGGAAGCGCATTATCGCTTACAACCACTGGTAAGTCATTTTGATAAGAGCTATGGTACAATTTCCCTATTTACGTTATTCTATGATAAACCTTTATATAAATAATAAAGGGATTGCCCCCTTTGTACGATTATAAAAGGGTAATGTTTATGGTGGAGTGTTCCCGTTAATGGCAAATAAATCGCGTAAGGCAATATTGGGACTGCCTCTGAAGGTTATCTTTAACGAATCGGGGGTTTCCTTTTTTATCAACAACAACAAGAAACTGAATCGCTTTACCACGGCCGACGGGACGGAACGCTACGGTATACTGCTAAAACAGTTTTCCCCCGCCTCACTCCAGCAGATGATGATGATAGGCTATATCGCCCGTATCGAAGTAACCCGGAGTGACTTTACCTCCTGCCGTTCCGACCTTATGGACCTTTCCAAACTGATTACCTACGGCTACCTCTATAAAAGCTTCAACGAAGAAGTTACGAAGATCGTTATGGAATCGGAAACCATAAAAACCTGGAACCGGAATAACCCGGGAAGCAGTATTGATCACAAGACCAAAGTGAACGATGGGGCCACCAAGCAGATTCTGGACAACAGTAAGTCGGTCATTAACGATACAAAGAAATCCATCCTAAAGGGATTAACCCGTCGGATTTCCCAAAACAACGCCCTCCAGGCGGACGAGAAAAATATCTTTATCTTCCTTTCCGAGAAGTTTCTGGACAATCTGCCCCCTTTTATCTGGTTTCTTCTGGTAAAATTTGCCTCCTCCTTTGAATGGGATACGGTTTATGTGGATATTCAGACGACCCTGGAACAGTTTCTTAATAAATCGCGCATTGCCGAATATCTGGCATTGATGCATATGGAACTCTGCCTGAGTGCGGAGAGCCGGAATATGAAAAAGTTTGTCGACGAGAAGTACCGGGGAGCCGTTTCCTATGAATCGCTGGTGTACGACCCGGAAAAACGGGAAAAGCTGATCGCCTCCATGGAGGAGAGCGGGGAAGTTATTTCCACGGCCTGGAAAATCGGCAGCCGAACCGACTCCTCCATTGGTACGGAGAAAAAGCTGGAAGTGGTGGTTTACAACAAAGGGGCCGAAACAATAGAACTCCGGGACAAGGTGAACCAGAAGCTCCACTCCTCTGCGGACGATACTTCTCTAAGTCAGTTTTACCAGGATTCGGATAACCCCACTGCCGCCATGGGACTCAATTATCTCACCTATCTTCTGGAAGAGTGTGAAGCCGCCGGCATTCGCTTCTCCTCCCGTGTGAACGACATGGGGGAGGGACGGAGTTACCTTGTTCTGGCCCTTCAGTTTAACTAATAGTTAATGTTCCCAATCCTTGAGCTGTATCCCCCTCTCCCGATTAAACCATGGCAACATTCATTGGGTTAAGTAATTCTCGATCCCAATGTTTTCTCTGGAAGTTTGTCAGATATTGTTTGGATTCACATTCTCGTACCACCGGACCAGATATTACTGCATCAACAATTTCCTTGATTTTTTTTAAAGAAAAACCGGCGCATTCCCCATGATAGGAGTAAGCTGATTTCCCTTTATTAATTCGATATGGCTTCATGAAATTATGCCAGAAGATATAACAGGAGAATCTATCCATACAGTTATTCATATTACGCCCGAATTGAACCGTTTCCCTCGTATATTCGGCCAGATCCTTTCTGATTTGACGATCTATATAATTACAAGAGAACAATTTATTTTGATAGTTTCTTTCTATCTTTGAGTTTGTTTTTCTGTGAATGACTTTAGCTGAAAGGTTTGGATGATAGCGAAACTGTGAGGCATAGATAGGATTTTCATCGGTATCAAGAATAAAGGAAGATAGGGATGAAGAGTTAACCTTATTCTCCAAAAAATCCAGGAGTTCTTTGAATCGGTTAGATGCTGCTTTTTGTTCAAATCGGGCTATTTCATAGAGACTTGCTTTCTT
>JAQQAP010000014.1 GCA_028533045.1 Spirochaetales bacterium
GAAATGGGGCTATATAAAATAAACTGGAAGGAAAATTATCAAATTGATTTAACAGTTAATCCACAAGATGGGTACACAACATGGATTACAAATGTATATTTAAATCTTTTTGGCTTTGGATTATCAATTAAGAATATTTCAGAAATAGAGAATGGGTATCAAATAACAGCACGATTTGATGACAATTGGTGGAAAAAAGGGCAATATGAAATTGACCTAGACTTTCAGGACTACACCGATCAGGATTATTTTGATATAGAATTAATCCCCGATGGCGAATATTTGGACTTTTATTTAGATAATCAATTATTAGCTTCCGTAATGTTTGTAGAAGATGACTTTTTTAACCAGTTGATAAATCTTTCGGAGGAGAAACCACTTGATTTCTCCCAGGTTATTTGGCCCACCCGAGCCGACGGCTCCATGGACTACCCGGTCCCCAGTGACATATTACTCCTGAACTTTATCCCCACCCACAAAACAATAGGCGAAGTTCAGCTTTACTCTTCTGATACAACGGCCAGTTCCGGTACAACTCTGGAAGCCGACACGGAACTCCGCTGGATTGGTTCCGGTACGGAGGGGAGAATCAAAGTTTTGGCTAAGGACGGTCAAGAGGGCTGGGTTGTGGAGGATACACTGGACAACCTTGTTCCTGAAAATGATTATGCCAAAGCGGTACCTAATCCTTTTAATCTCGTGGAAGAGGAAAAAAAAACGGCAAAAGTTTTTCCTTTATGGATCGTCTTTTTGGCAGGAGTAGCGATTCTGGGGATGGGAGCAGTTTTGATTCGTAAACGGAAAAAATAGACGAAGGCTTCAGAGCTGTTCTTTCAGCTCCGTGTTTCCAGCGTTCTACCCTATAGGCTGTGTTAAAACTCCTGAACAAATAGTGATACGGAGGGCACCGAAGGTGGACCCCGCAGGAGTGAAACGACGAGGAGGCCGGATTCTTCCCGCAAACACGGACCTTCGCTGGATTGGTAAAGGTAGTGGGGGGCGCATCAAAGTTCTTGCTTCCGACGGACGTGAAGGATGGGTTAATAGTGATGAACTGGAGCTTGTTCTTACTTTCCCCGATTACAGTGCCATTCCCGCTCCCGAACTACCGGAACCTGAGATAGAGTTAGAAAACTCTAACAATTATCCTCCTATAGATCTTTTTGATGCGGAACCGATTGGAATGGTTCAGCCTGAGTCTGAACCAAAAACGGAATTATCCATGAGTCATGTAATACAGAAGTTAGCCCCTCGATTTTTAGCCGGCGGGGTAATAATTGGTATAGTTGGTCATTTGCTTATTAAATTGGTAAAGAAGAAATAGACTAAAGTTCCAGAGCTTTTTCATTAGATTTCCTAATAAATCTCGTAGTGGCCACTTATTATAACAAGAATGTAAAACCAATTAGTACATTTAAACTAATATAGAATTATTTCATGTCATAAATAATTTTACTCAGAAAACAAACAATTAAATGAACAAAACAATACATTTCCATTGGCATGCAACATAAAACAAGATAAAATGTTTACCAATAGAAATTAGAACTGTAAGTAAACAATTAGCTCTTTGAAAACCCGAGAGAAGGATTAACCATTTTTATTAAAAATAAGGGGGATAACTCCCGTAGTGGCGACTTATTATAAGAAAGCCATTTTACACCAAAAAATTGAAAACTAGTACATTTCCACTAAAGGAAAAAGCTAGTTTTCAAACATAAATAATAACCATAATCAACGATTTTTCCATGATTTTGGCAAAAGTAACAAATAGCGGACCTACCGGTCCCATAGAGAAGGAAAGAGAATAACTTAGTTGTCAAAAATCTTAGGAAGCGGAGCGATAGTAATGATGATGCAGCCCAAATAAAAAGGACTGCTTCTTAATCTTACCTTTACAGTCTGGCGGTTTACCACAGGGGATTCTACCAATACCTTGATGAGGTCTAAAGTTATTATAGTAATGCATATATTTCTTAAGAAGAACCCTGAGATGCTTTCCATTGAGAATGATAAACCAGTCCAAACACTCTGTTCGAATGGAACGAATAAAACGCTCGGCAAAAGCATTCATGTTGGGAGAATAAGGAACAGTAGCCTGATCCCTGATCTCATACTCCTCATAGGGAAACCATTTAAGTTCCCCTGAATTATCATGAATAAGAACTGCACCGGGATATTTCTCTTCAAAATGACTTATCTGACGACGCAGAAAAGCTATAGTGGGACTTTGCGTAATATTCCAATGAACGATTTCTCTCGTTTCTATCTTGATAATAAAGAAAATATAGAAACGCTTCAAACCCAGAAGATCTACCGTAAAGAAATCACAGGAATGGAGAAACTTCATATGGGAAAGAAGAAACTGTTTCCATAAACCAACGGTTAGAATAAGCCCTTCTTTCCTACCATTCTGAATAACATTGGCAATAGTCTTCTTACATACGGAAATATCAAGTTTCTCCAGTTCATCGCTGATTCGTTTATATCCCCACATTCTGTTAAGGATTTTCATATTCAAAATCAAATCCTTCACCCTTTTTTCAAGGGGAGGCCTTCCGGGCTTTCGTTTCTTAGCAACCCAACGCTTATTACAAAGAGATTTCCAACCGTGGATAACCGTTTTAGGCGTAACAAAGCTTATGTACTGTGTTATATTTTTATCAATGAGTGCCAAGAAACGGAAAAACCGTTTATCCTTTGTATCATAGGGGCGTTTTATCTCGTGGTTCTCCAAAGCCCTTTTAAGACACTCATTCTCTTTCAGAATAACAGCACATCTAAGAAGCAAACGGTTACTGTCCAGAACAGAAATAATAAACAAATACAACAAAGAGAATAGATTTTTAATAGTAAACACAGTGATAAATATAACACGAGTTTACCGGTTTAACATAAAAGAACACCCCCTCCCCTACAATCCCCGTGGCTCCAGCGCTCCACCCCATATGCCGTCACCCACAGAGCCTTAGGCCCCCTATCCCGTCCTCCCCAGAGCTAGACTCCAAAGCCCCCGTGGTAAAAAAACACCCTACCATTTCCGTCGAAGCCGCTACGACAAACAAGGGATTGGGATTTTATCCCCCTATTGGAAACTATTACAATCAAACAAACCGTTTATACCTAATCAAACAAACAGAACTATTAGTATTAAACCAAACGTTTTAGTATAATAAAACAATTCAAACTATTAGTATAAAACGATTCGTTTGATACTAATTAAACGAAAGTTTTTATTATACTAAAACCGAATTTTTGATACTAATAAAACCGATTTTTTTTATTACTATAAAAACTTTATAACAAAAAAAGGCCTCCCGCCTAAAAGCAGAAAGCCATAAATATAATAGTCTATACTATTTCTCTATATCCCACCAGGGGATTAATCAGATAAAACCATTGATCCTTCAAGCAAAGCAATCTGCTCGTCCAACTCATTTAATAGAGCTTCATTTACCTCATCCTCAGTCATACCAGAAGTAGAAGAACGGGATAAGATAGTGTAATAAGAAGTGCTCGCCGTTTCATCGTCTGAATAACTGCACATCAGGCAATCCTTATAGTAGATGAGATTATCGGTGCCGAGATAGTCCGGAGTAGTCTTGGAAACAAAAACCCTTGCAGTTTGGTCCGGGTCAATGATATCATCATCTTGAGCCCACGTTTCACCGTCCGATGATTCATAAGTATTACTAGAAGACCAATATCCTATCCTGCCCTCAGTATCATTGAACAAAGTAAAACTAAATTCTAGTGAAACAGCCTGAGTATCTGTATTGGTTGCAGGGGTATACCAAACCGACGAATCCTCTTCGTGAACCAAATCTCCCATGGTAAAAGGACAATCCAATACTTCTGATAATGTGCTAGTTAAAGAAGAATTGCTATCACTAATAGTAATTTCAACGGAATAAATATTTCCTAAATAGATGGAATAATCACCCAAATCTTCAATTATCCGCATGTAACCTACATTATCTTCGGGTGTAAGGTACGTATTAATATCGGCATCGGAACTCATGATAGCCATTCCATCATTATATATAAAGGTGAAGTCCGTATAGAGAATATTACCATTGATATCCTTAAAAACAAAATCTGCCCTGGGAAAGAGAATATTCTCATCACCGGTATATTCCACCTCAAAAATACCGTACATATAGTCGCTGGTACTAGAAGCCCGTACAAGCCCACAATCACTTATGGTGTAATCCGATGAATCTACCAGGCTCACAATAGGGTCAACATAGCAGGTACCGTCATCGTTATAGCTAATACTTTCACTACTTGGCTCGGAACAGGAAAGGACGAACCAGGTAGAAAGCAGGCATAAAACAATGGTTTGAATCATTTTATTCATTATTAACTCCATTAAAACATATATTCATTACTTTATGGTCATAAAGATATCACATTAAAAGAGAATTAACAATTTTTTAAGCTCCGGAATAAACTAGAGATACCCGTGAAAATCACTAAGGGAATTAAACCCGTTCTGCTCCATATACTCCCGAATCCCCTCCAAAACCTGCAGAGGAATCTGTGGATCCACAAAGAGAGCCGTACCCACCTGAATAGCGGAAGCACCGGCCAACAGATACTGAATAGCATGGTCGGCGGTAAAAATCCCCCCCAAACCAATAACGGGAATTTTAACGGACTGGGCAATACGATAAACCGAGGCAACCCCAACGGGACGAACGGCTGCACCGGAAAGCCCGGCCACACCGGCAGGAATGACCGGCTTTTTAGCCCTCGTATCTATCACCATACCTTTGAGGGTATTTATGGCGGAAACCCCGTCGGCTCCCCCCGCTTCGGCCGCTTTGGCAATCTCCCCTATGTCGGTCACATTGGGGGTCAGTTTCATAATAAGAGGCTTTTTGGTTAGGGGACGCAGCTTTTTCGTCAGCTTTTCCACCTGGATAGGATCGGTTCCAAAGGCCAGTCCACCCGCTTTTACATTGGGGCAGGAGATATTGATTTCATATCCCCAGTGGCAGTCCAGATCCTCGCATTTCTCCACAAGTTCCAGGTAGTCCTCTTCCTTCTTTCCCCCGATATTCAGAACGGCGGGACAGGCCATATCTTTGAGAAAGGGGGCCTTCTTTTCCTTAAAACCTTCCCAACCGGGATTAGCAAGACCTATGGAGTTAAGCATGCCCGAAGGGGTTTCCACCATTCGGGGAGTATCGTTACCGGGACGGGGTTCCAGAGTGACAGCTTTGGCATAAACCGCTCCCAAACGGGACAGATCTATGAGCTGGCCGTACTCTTCTCCAAAACCAAAGGTTCCCGAAGCTACTCCTACCGGGTTGGGTAATACACTATTTCCAATGGTAACACTTAAGTCCATTTCATAATCCTTGAATCAAATACAGGCCCGTCCTGGCAGACGCGCAAAAACTTCTGAGGCAGCTCTACCGGAACGGCACAGCCCTGACAGGCTCCAATTCCGCAGGCCATAACCTCTTCTACGGAAACGAAACAGGGAGAGTCCGTTTCAAGGGCCAGCTCATGAAGACCTTTGAGCATGGGATGGGGGCCGCAACCGTAAAAGGCGGCTTTTGCCAACTCATCTTTCCGGGTACGCAAATAATCAATAACATTCCCTTTAAAACCGGTAGAGCCGTCATCGGTACAGATAACCGTTTCGCAGCCGGTGGGCAGGTGTACCCGAGGAACATAGGCTTTGTCTCTAAACCCCAATACGAGAAGGGGGCGTAACCCGGCCCGGGAAAGGGCTTCGGCCAGGAAAAGCACCGGGCCTGTACCTATTCCTCCCCCTACGATAACAGGACGGAGGCCCTCTGCCGGAGCAGGGAAAACTCCCCCCAAGGGTCCGAGAATATCAATATGATCACCCGTTTTGAGGCGGGTCATAAGCGTCGTTGCCGGACCTCTCTTCTGAAAAATCAGGGAGGCCCGTTTCTCCGCAGCATCATAGGCGGACAGGGCAAAAGGACGCCGCAGGAGGGGATTATCCCCGTCCCAGCAGCGCAAGGTAAGAAATTGACCGGGCTGGGGAACAGGCCCCTTCCAGGTAAAGGTCAATTCATAATAATCTCGGGCAGTCTCCCGACAGCTGATAACTTCTGAGTGAAACTGTACCATTATTAACCGTTAAGAATATTCTTCCAATCCGAATCGGAAATGCTCTGGCTCTCACGGGTATCCTGCACAAAGGTAATCAGGTTCTCCAGCTTCTCAGCCGTTTCCTGGCTGATGGCATGCTCGATGCGGCAGGCTTCTTCGTCAGCCTCATTTTCATCGGCCATAAGGATATTCTGGAGAAAACCCTTAAGAAGAATATGCTTCCCCGTAATCTTCTCGGCCCTTTCCAGCCCCTCGGCGGTCAGGTTTATATAAGAGTTTTTCTCATAAACAACCAGTCCCCTTTCACGCAGATTGCGCAAAGCTCCTGTTACGGAGGGCATCTGAACACCCAAATGGGCGGCGATATCCTTGACTCGGGCCACACGATGCTTATTCTCAAGAATATAGATAGCTTCGAGATAATCTTCCAAACTGGATGTGAGTTTTTTGTTCTTCATGGGACTATATTAACATAGCTCTATATGAATAGCAACACCTAAGTTTATTATGAGAAAATGGGATTCAGCTGATCCTTCTTCTCGTAGGTCGGATTTTTCTCCAGAAGCTTTTCCGCCACTTCCCTGGCCTTGGCCTTATCTCCCATGGTGTAGTAAACACTGGCCAGTTTAAAGTAGGCGTCCCAATAGTTGGGATTAAGTTCAAGGATTTTTTCCAGTTGAACTACAGCCTTTTCGCTCTCGTCCATCTCTATATAGCCCAAGGCGAGATTATATCTCATAAAGGGAACATTCGGCTCCTTGGCAACGGCTTTCTCCAACCATTTGATACTGCTCTCGTACTGTTCCATATGGAGGAAGACGGTACCCAAACTGTTCCAGACAGCTCCGTTGTCCGGATCCGCCTTATAGGCTTCCTGCAAATACTGAAGGGCCAGCACATACTCTTCCCGCCCGTCAAGAATATTCCCCAAATTGAGCCGGGGACTGGCGTAGGAAGGATCCAAAGCGGCCGATTTTTTGTAGAATCCCATAGACTGATCTTCCAGACCGGCCCCTTCCGCCGCCTGTCCCATGGTATAGAGATAGGTCGCATTGGTAGGTTCGCTCTGAACGGCTTTGCCCGACCAGGACATGGCGGAAGCATAGTCACCCATATTAAGATAGCAAATAGCGATGTGATTCATGGCATCGCCGCGAGTGGGATCCAGTTCCAGGGATTTCTCATAACTGGATACGGCACTAAAGTAATCTTCCGTAATGAAATATACCCCGCCCAGATAGCGATAATACCGGGCATCCTTCTTAATATCGATAGCCTGATTCAGGTAGGAGATAGCCTGCCCCGGATTCCCCAGAGCGTTATATGCCTTACCGGCTTCGTAAAAACTGGCCGCGTGATCGGGCCTGAGCTGGCAGCTTTTCAAAAGAGAAGCCAGGGCACTCTGCTTGTCTCCCAACTTGTTCTGGGTCATACCCATGGTGTAGTAGTTACCGTCATAAGCACTGTTTAGTACCTCTACCCGCTTGAAGGAGTTAAGAGCTTCCCTATAAAGCTTATTTCTGTACTGAAGAATTCCCAATGTATAATAGAGCTCGGGACTGTTACCGTTAAGACCGGCGGCTTTAAGATAATTCTCCATAGCTTCCAGGTCATTGCCCTCTTTCTCGGAAATCTGTCCCAGGTAATAATAGGTTTCCCAATCCTCCGGATCCTCTTCCAGGGCCGCTTCCAGGCTATCCTTCGCCCGATTCCGGTTCACACTGCTATCGGGATTTTCGTCGTAATAACTCTGCCCCATAAGGGAATGGGCCCGTCCGTTATCCGGGTCCAGGGCAAGAACTTCTTCCAATATACGGCGGGCGCCGGAAAAATCACCCCGTTTAAGGGCCTCTTCCGCATCATCCAGAAGGGAGGAGATTTTCTTCTCCTGTTCCTCACGGGCTTTACGTTCCGCTTCACTTTCGGCAGCCCTTTTCTGCTCTTCCGCTTCCCTTTTGACATTTTGGGCTTCGTATGAACCGGGATCTATGCTCAAGGCCTGTTTGGCCAAAGAGATGGCTTCGTCATATTTCTTGTCTCTGAGGGCGTCCCGGGCCTGATCGACAAGATCGGATACCCGCTGTTCCTTAAGGAGCTTCTGCCGTCGGGCCTCTTCTTCCGCAGCCAAACGGGCGGCTTTTTCCGCCGCACTTTCCTGGTTCTGATTCTGAAGAGTACTGGAAAGTTCCTGTAAGCCCTTGGAGAGTTCGTCATTCTGGGACCGTAAAGCATCCAGTTCGGCCTGTTTGGCCGCTTCTTCCGCATCACGACGGGCCTGGAGAATCTCATCCCTTAGAGAACGGGCCTCCTGGTCCTGAGCGTCATCAAGGAGCAGATCATTAATCAGGCTCAAAGCCATCTCATACTCACCCTGTTCGGCATACTCCCGGGCCAGCAAAAGCATATTGGCCCTGCGACCGCCGTTTTCTCCCTCTTCCACGGCGGTGTTTCCCCCCCGGCCGCGAAGCATAAAAAAGAGCCCCGTACCCACAAGCAGGGCCAGGGCGGTTCCTATGATAATGACTTTTCTTTTATCCACAGAGTTTACTCCTCGATGTCTGATTCTTCTTCTTCTATGACAATATTCTCGGTACCGGCGCCGATAACTTGAGTCTCCTCGCCCACCCCTTCCAGGGAAGCGAGAATTTCATCCAGCAGGGCCTGCTGCCGGGCCGCTTCTTCCGCCGCCATCCGTTCGGACTCAAGCCTTTTGGCCTCTTCCAAAGCCGCCTGCTGCTCGGCCATGCGAATCCGCTCTTCCTCGGAAGCAATTTTCTGATTAAGAAGGGCCAACATCCTTTCTATTTCGCCCCGCTGGGGAGTGAGAGGTTCCAGGACAAGATAGGAGTTGTAGTCGCTTACGGCGGGGGGATAATCCCCCAAGGAAAGATAACAGTTGGCCCGGTTCAGAGTCGCTCCCGCCTTATATTCCGAACTGCCCTGAACGATTTGTGTATAGTAGCTAAGGGCCTCTTCCTTGCGGTTAAGCGTATAATAAAGGTTAGCCAGATGGTAAGCCAGAATTTCCCGATTCACCCCGTACAGGGCCATGCCCTCCTTAAAGACCGCCTCCGCCTCGTCATTACGATTAAGATTACGGTAAACCGTTCCCAAAAGGACATAAATCTCATCCCGGGCGGGCTCTTCGCTCTTGGCAGCGAGCAGGTACGATTCGGCCTCGGAAAAGCGGGAATAGCGGTAGGCCTCCACCCCGTCGTCAAAGGAGCTTCCCCCGTAGAGAAAAGAGAAGATAAGGGTAAAAAGGATCAAAGAGGTCCACTTTTTTTTATTCATAGCCTTTTAAACCTCCCGATTGTTTGACTAAATCGTTGAAAGGGATTAACCTTAAATACATTATAGAGCAATAGCTGTTATCTTATCTACTTTATCGGACGGTTATGGATACAATTGTTATCATTATTTTAGCTTCTGTTCTCTTTGGCGGATTGGGAGTCTTTATTTTCTTCATTATCCGCATGATTCTTAAGCCCCAGCAGGTGCATAATCTTGAGAACCTTGTGAAGCAGGGAAAGACATCCCAGGCAATCAGAACGGCCAAACAGATTTTACAAAACGACCCTCGGGACTGCGAAACCCACTATCTTCTGGGAAAGGCCCTCTTGCAGGATGGGAAGGACGAACTGGCCCTTATGGAGTATAAAACGGTTAATGCCATAAGCGACTTCAAGGGGAGCCTTAAGGAATCGGCTTTCCGAAGGGAAATGGCCGATCTCTACACCAAATTCGACCAGGACGAAGAAGCTCTCAAAGAGTACCTTCTGCTGATTCAAAAAGAGCCGAATGAACCGTCCCATCTTTTTATGGCCGGACTGATTTTTGAAAAAAGGAAGAAGCCCGTACAGGCCCTTAACTACTATAAGCGCACCATTGCCCAGGACCCCAACCACAGCGATGCCTATATGCATCTGGGGATGCTGCTCTATGCTGCCAAGAAGGAAAATGACGCCAAGGTTACCCTGAATAAGGCGCTTAAGCTGAATCACGCCAACCACCAGGCCTATTATTACCTGGGAAAAATACACAAGGAACAGAAAAACTACTCCGCCGCCATCGAGATGTTTGAGAAGGGTCAGAAAGATCCGGAGTTTAAGATAAAATGTCTCATAGAGCGGGGTATCTGTCTTATAATGATTAAAAGCTACGACCAGGCCATGACCGACCTGGAACGGGTTCTGCGGTTGGTAGAAACGGAAAAAGCCGGTGAAAGAGAGATTCTTTTTGCCCGCTATTTCCTGGCCCTTTGCTACGAAAAATCCCGTAAGCTGGACCAGGCCATATCCCAGTGGGAAGCGATCTATACGAAGGACAAAAATTTCAAGGACGTGGCGGAAAAGCTCAGCCAGTTCCAGGAACTCCGTTCCGATGACGTTATGAAAGACTATATGACCGCCACCAACGCCCGTTTCGAAGATATCTGTCTGGCCGTGGCCGATGTTACCAGCCATAGTGTAACGGACGTGCAAATGGTTAAGCAGGGCTGCAAGGTATTTGTGGTGGAAAAGAATACGGGACAGTGGCGAAATGCCCGTAAATTCCCCAAGCTCATGCTCTTTTTGCGAAATACATCCCAGGTTGACCTGCCCGTAATCCGGGAGTTCCATGAAGATCTCACAGCCTGTAAAGTAACCCGGGGCATGATTTTCGCGGGAACCCAGTTTACCCGGACTGCCATGGAGTTTGCCGAACCGCGGCCTATAGAAATATACGATAAGGATAAGCTTCTCGATCTTCTCCATCAGGTAAATAACAAAGGAAAATAAAATTGAAGATACTCTGTGTGGCCGACCATGTGGACTCCCTGGTATATTCAAGCAGTGTGAAGGAGCGCTTTAAGGACGTAGATCTTGTTCTGGGCGCGGGAGACCTTCCCATCAGCTATTACGAATTTATCATATCCAGTCTAAACAAGCGGCTCTTTTTTGTCTTTGGCAACCATAATCTTAAAAGATATTCCCACTTTAAGGGAAAGGAGTCCTTCACCGAACCGACTCCCATTGTAGACGACGGTTTGACCAACAATTACGGTTCGGTTTACATTGGGGGCAAGGTGGCCTACCTCAAAAAACACGATCTGATTATCGCCGGACTCGGGGGGAGCATGAAGTACAACAAGGGTCCCAATCAGTATACCGAATTCGGTATGTACCGTATGATGTTCCGCATGATTCCCCGACTCCTCTGGAATAAAGTGGTCCACGGGCGCTATCTGGATATTCTGCTCACCCACGCTTCTCCCCGGGGAATCCACGATAAAAAAGACCGCTGCCACCGGGGTTTCCGGGCCTTTCTCTGGTTCCTTAAAAAGTTTAAGCCCGACTACATGATTCATGGACATATCCATATCTACGACCAAACAACCATTAAAAAAACACGCTATCTCGATACGATTATACTTAATGCTTACGATCATATCGTGCTAGATTACGAGAGGAAATAGTATGTCAGATGCATTTATTAGAGATCAGATAGATCAGGACTTTGACAAGGCCAAGGGCAAGGCTCTTTTTGAGAGCATTTTTAATGTTATGAGACCGGAAAAGAGGGAACTCCTCTCCTTCTACAGCATTAAAGAACTGGTTAAGCCCCGCTCCGAAACATACCGGGGCATGAAAACCGTTAACATTAGCGATATTGTGGGAAGCGAAGGCCGGTATAACGACTTTAACAAAACCTTCCTGCCCAAGAGGGAGCACCTGCGAAACCGTTGGACCAGTATCGATTCGGCCTATTACAAGGATGTAAACCTTCCCCCTATCAAATTATACAAACTGGGGGAAGTGTACTTTGTCCGGGACGGAAACCACCGGGTGTCCGTGGCGAAAACTCAGGGAATCGGAGCGATTGATGCGGAGGTGGTTGAGCTTTCCGCCCATATTAAGGTAACCAAGGGTATGACCATGGGTGATATAAAGTGTGCCCTCATTGCCTATGAGAGAGAAAGGGTTATTAGCTCTACAGGCATGGACAAGATTATTGATATGGAACTGATTCGATTTACCGCCACCGGCCGTTACGACGAAATGCTCCGCCATATTCTGGGACATAAGTACTTTATTAGCCAGGAGGCGGGAGAAGAGGTGGAATTTGAGGCAGCCCTTTCTTCCTGGTTTAACTCCATCTTCCTGCCCATCCACAAGATAATCGTGGCAAACAAGTTGTCCTCCCGCTTTCCCGGACGTACCGATGCGGACATCTATATGTGGATTGTCAAACATTGGGACGGACTCAAAAGCAAATACGGCCAGGACTTCCCCCTGGAAGAAGCGGCGGCGGAATACTCCTCCCTTTACGGAAGGTCCCGCTTACAGCAGTTTCTCTCCGGTTTAAAGAAAATCCTCGTCCGTATTTTTCGCAAGGAAGACCCTCACTCGGCCGATTCGAAAGGATAGGGCCCCTTTTTATAGGCGGTCATGCGGCTTCTGTCAAAAAGGAAAAAGAAAAACTCCCCCTCCTCCCGCTCAGTCAGCCGGGAGGGGTAAAAGGTTTCCTCCACAGGGACCGGGACGGGGTCGGCCTTCTCTCCTCCGGGGAGGATGAACCAACCGTCCACAGGGGAGGCAATAAAAGCTTCTCCCTCTTCATATTTTATGACCTGATTCTCCCAATCCTCCCGGTCATACCACCCTTCCAGTTCCAGAGGGGTCTGGTCTTCCCGTCCCCCCTTGTCTTCCAGAATAACCCGATAGGCACCCTCTTCCAGGGCGGTACCGTAGGAAACAAATCGACTGCTTCCTATCCACAAAACCCCCTTGCCCTTCCAGCGGGACCAGGAGGAACTGTCGGTCTTCCAGAGAATCTCCTTATCCAGATTTTCCAGGCGGATTTGGGCTAAATCTTCATCGCCCTCCTCATCGTCCACCTGAACATAAAGCATCAACTCCCTATGTGTATCCCCGCTCCTACTGTCCTGAACAAGAACCGGCAGCCACCAGAGATCCAAGATTTGGGGAGGATTGTTCGTGCATGAGACAAGTCCCGTAAGAGAGAGGAGCAGTAAGGCCGAAATCCGACTAATGTGCCGCTTCACGTATGTCCTCCCGGTTGATGATCAGCCGGTCCTTCTCCATCCAATCCAGAACAATGAGAAGTTCCCGGCGGCTCAACTTACTAAAGGGCCGAATCTCGGCCAACTCGGAGGGTCCCGCCTCTTTGAGCCCCTTTACAATGGCCTCCGCCTCTTTTTCGTAGCGCTCCCGGGTCATGACAATACCTTCGTGGTACATGACAAGCCCCATTCGCCCCATGGCTTCCCAGTTTTCCCGGGCGCCCCTGTCTTTGGACAGAGCCGGATTCAGGCTGCCTTCCCCCTCCCTTAATAGGGTCAATTGGCGGCGTGCCATGGGAGAAAGGGAACTCTCACTATCTTTTCCGGGTACCAGAATCCACCGTCCCGATCGAATTAACTCCCCCCGGGAGAGCATAAGAGCCAAAACGTGTTTTTCCAGATGGTCTTTTAGGATATCCTCCGACATCCCCCCCATGGCGGAAGCTCTCTTTTTAAGCTTGGCCGAAAGGGTTTTATAGCGGTTGGAACGAATAAGAATGCGAGCCCCTTTTTCCGTACGGGGCAGGGTAATATCGTCGTATTCCAGTGGTTGGAAGGCGTACCCCCGCAATCCCAATTCCAGGGCCATATACTCCCTGTAGAGATTGCTTTGGTCCTCCCAGGAGGAGAGAGCCTTACCGGTAAAGGCCGCATCGGAACGACTCACTTCACCCCGGGCCACCAGAATAAGCGGTTCATCCAGATGGTAGAACTCGTAGGGAGCCCCTTTAATTCCCAAGACCGGATCGGAAAACTCCGCCCGGGCCAGGCAGCCCGTATAGGTGAAGTTGACCTTTATCTTTCTTTTGCTCAAGGGGTCCGCCACCAGGGTGCTAACCTTTTTGGCCGAATCTTTGGCGTATTCCGGGCCCCGGGGACAGTAAAAAAGAGCTTTTCTACAGCGACCCGAATCCCAGTCGGCGGGAAGAATAAGGTCCCCTTCACGAATGTCACTGCTCCGCAGGCCCTTAATCTGAAGTTCATAGGTCGCCCCGGACAGGAGCTGACTCTCTTTTAACCTGATTTGTTTGAGCGACGGCCAGTGAAGGGCCTCTCGACCGGGAAGAAATCCCCCGTGAAGGGCTTCGGCGGAGAGAGTAAATCCCCGGGAGCCGCTCATAACCGCTTTTATTTTATAAGCGGGAACGTTTTTCATCATATATTTACTATACAATCCTTTTCATTCTATTATAAGAGGGATGGATAAAAAACTGACCCTTCCGGAAGCGGCTTGTGCCCTGGGAGTTTCCCCTGCCACGATTCAGAACTGGCAGCGGGGAGGAACCCTGGGGGAGCTGACCGAATCCACAGTGAAGGATTTTCTTAATAACCCCAAAGTCCACGGCCGCTTAACGAGCCGGGCCAATAAACGTTACTCCACCCGTTCCTTTTCCCCTTCCGAATACGGCGGAGGGAAACTCAAGAAAGCTCTGGCTTTTGTCCACGAACAGAACTGGACCCTGGAAGAGGCCCTGTTTTATGCCCAGGAAGACTTAACCGGCCCCTACGGTACAACTCCCGAGAACCGCTACTTCCGTGAAGAGATGGAAAGCTGGGCTCAAAAACTCTTCTCAAAGAGATCCCGCCGCCCCAGGGGAGTTCACTATCCTGCGGTGATGGAAGAGGCGGAAGATTTTCCCGGCTGGCTCTACCAGGCTTTGCAGCAAGAGGGAGACAAGGCGGTTAAGGGTTCCTACTTTACCCCTCCTTGCCTGGTGGAGGATATTCTGGACCGGGTTTTCGCAGAAGAGAAGGAGGGGGACTTTTTTGATCCCTGCTGCGGGAGCGGGGGATTTCTTCTTCCCGCCGCCCGTCGGCTGAATGATCCGACCCGAGTGGCCGGACAGGATTCGGACCCCCTGGCTGTCAAACTGGCCCGCTTAAACCTGATGCGCCTCTTCCCGGAAAAGGAATTCAATCCTGCCATTTACAGGGGAAACTCCCTAAAATCGTTTCCGAGGGAACTCGCAAAAAAACGTTTCCGATTTATCGCCACCAATCCCCCCTGGGGAAGCCGGTTTACGGCGAAGGAGAAAAATGACCTGTCCCGCCGCTATAAGCTGATGTCGGGCGAATCGGCCTCACTGATTATACTCTCTTCCCTTAGACTCCTTCACTCCGAGGGACGGGCGGCCTATTTATTACCGGAGAGTCTCCTTCATCGGCAGCGCCACGGAGATATTAGGGAGCGGATTCTTGACAGGACCACAGAAATTGCCTGGTACGGGAAACGTTTTTCCCGGGTACAATCAGAATGTTTCTGCCTGACCCTGAACGGGACGGCCTGCAGGGAAGGTCAGATACGGATTGACCTGGAGGAGAGAAACTACCTACGAAGCAAAGATTCTTTTCGCCGGAGCCCCCTGGACCTATGGAATGTGTTCACCAGCGAGGAAGAACGAGGGATTTTCGCCAAACTTTTTGAAAGGGAACATCGCCTTTTGGGTGACCGAAGCCGGTGGGGCCTGGGGATTGTTACGGGAGATAATCGAGGAAAACTGAATAGTGAGGGCAAAGGAGAGGAGATCCTGCGGGGAAAGGATCTTTTACCCTTTTCCCTGGCCGAAGCAAGCCTCTTTCTTGACTATCACGACAAGGGACTCCAGCAAAAGGCCCCCCTGGAACTGTACAAGAAGGAAAAGATCGTCTACCGCTTTATTGCCAGCCGTCCTTGCGCGGCCCTGGATCTTAAAGGCCGCCTGACACTGAATTCAGTCAACATTCTCATCCCCGGAGAAGAAATCGATCCAAAACTGGCCCTTCTCTTCCTGAATTCCGAGCTTTACGGCCTCTATTTTGAAAAAACCTTCCATACCCTTAAAGTCCTGCGGGGACAACTTGCCACTCTTCCGATTCCTGTACTGAATGAAGAGGAAGAACAGTCCCTTAAAGAACTCTATCCCCTGCTCTGCTCCAATTTTGAAGCCCATAGGGAGCGATGGAACGGGATGATTTACGACATATTCAACATTAGCCATGAGGAGAGAATCAGCCTTGAAAGAGTATAAACTAATCGTTTTCCTGGGAAATCCGGGCAAAAAATATGAAAAGACCCGCCATAATGCGGGCTGGCGCGTGGCCGACTACCGGGAGCGGAGCTGGCAGAAGAAGTTCAACGGCCTCTGGTGTAAGGAAGGGATAGGGGCGAATCAGAAAATCTACCTTAAACCGCAAACCTTTATGAACCTCTCCGGTGATTCGGTAAGAAAGGCTATGGACTTTTTTAAACTGAAGCCCGAGGAGATTCTGGTTGTCCACGATGAACTGGAGCTTCCCTTCGGAGAAGTACAGGAGCGGTTCGGCGGTGGGTTGGCCGGACATAACGGACTTAAATCGATTAAGCAGCAGCTGGGAACGGCCGACTTCGGACGACTTCGCATCGGGATTGGACGGCCCCCCTACGGGGACGTGCAGCGCTGGGTGCTATCGCCGTTCTCAGCCAGCGATGAAGCGGAACTGGACGATGTGATAAGGAAGGCGGAGAGAATTATCGCTCCTTAATATGCACATCCATCTGGGGATAGGGCATCTCGATGCCGGCCGCCTTGAATCTCTTCCAGAGTTCCAGGTTGGTCCAGGCATAGGCGGGGGCCCGGTGAACCACATCGTCCACGGTCACCCAGAGTTCCAGGGTAATTCCCGAATCATCAAAGGAGCGGATAAAGGATTTTACCACAGTCCCCTTCACATGCCACTCATTGTCCTCTCCAATTCCCTTCATTACGGCCAAAGCCTGTTCCAGGTCCGTTTCGTAGTGGACTCCCACTTTATTCACCACAACAACCTGCCGGTTATGGTAGGAGTAGTTGTGCATAACCTGATTAATAATCTGGGAGTTGGGAATGATGATGTACTCATTCCTTAAGGTCGTCACGGTGGTGGACATGAGCTTAATGTCGGTGACATTTCCTTCCACGTCGTTCACCAGAATCCTGTCGTTTATCTTAATCTGGCGCATGAAGAGAATCATGATACCCGCAAAGAAGTTGGCCACCATGTCCTGCAAACCGAATCCGACACCAATACCCAGGGCACCGAAGACAACTCCCAGGGCTGTCAGGTCTATCCCGATCATGGAGAGCATGAAGAGAAGCACCAGACTTAATGTGGCGAAGCGGGCGAAATTCCCCATGGAAACTTTCCTTGCTTCGTCCAGAGTGGTTATCTCGGGGAAGATATTCTTCTCAAGGAGATTCTGAACCAGCTTACCCGACCATGAAGCACCATAAAATATGGGAATAACTAAAATTATGGTAACCACGGAGATAGATGTATCACCGGTATCAAAAAAGGGTTTATTCAGAAAGTGGAGAAAGTTGTTTATATAACGATAGGCGCTGATCCCCAGTACGGAGCCCAGGGAACCGACAATACCTAAAAAAAGGGCCAACTTAAGCGCCAGCCGGGCCCATTTGGATACCCGGTTGGCAATTTCTTCCTTGGCCTTGGCCAGGGAGAGGATTTTTCTGACCGCCATCATGAGGAGGGCATAGCCCAGTATCATTCCCAAAACGGGCAGGATGAACTTGAATATCAGGTTGAAGATACTCACCGATATAATAAATTCACCCAGCTCGAAAACGAAGGGGGTGGTCAGAAAATCCATCATGGTCTACTCCTCTTTGGCGTATGTGAGCATGGAAGCAAGCTGGTCTTCGTCTATGAGATTTTTCTCATGACAGGGAACCAGGAACTCTTCCACATGGGCGTAGGCGTGGAGGTTGATGTCCACGGCGGTCATGTCCTTACGTCCCTGGGCGCCCCGTTCGAGAAGGACGTAAAGGTCTTCCACGATAAGCCCCTCTTCCCTAAGGATATCGATGGCTTCTATCTTGCTTTTACCTGTGGTAATAAGATCGTCCAGAAGGGCTACTTTTTCGCCTTTCTTCCACTCCCCTTCGATCCGGTTACCCGTACCGTGGGCCTTCATGGTCATCCGGGGGTAGATAAGGGGGATGTTAGCCTCCAGGGAAACGGCGGTTGCCAGAGGCAGGGCAGCCAGAGGAATCCCGGCCAGCCGATCGTAACTCTTACCCTTGAGAAGCTTGGCATAGGCCCGGGCGACTTTTGCCAGGAGAGAGGGGTCCGAAGAAACCCGTCTAAGGTCAATATAGAAGGGAGATTTCTTTCCCGACTTAAGGGTGAACTCCCCTACTCTAAAACATTCGTTCTCTATGAGGCCGTCAATAACTTCCCGCTTTTTGATCTCTTCAATATCGGCGCCCTGTACTTTTACAGCGGCCTGTTCCCGGGCCTTGTTAAGGCTGTCTACGAACTCTTTTGCCGCCTTGCCCGGATCTTCTGCATTGGCAATGGCACGGGAGACGTTGGGAAGGATACCCAGTCCGTCCTTGCGCTGTCCTGCGGCGACCGCGTCAACCATTGAACCGCCCTGACTGCCGATCCCGGGCGTCAGAAACCAGGTATTGGGGCAGTAGTAGCGGAGCTTGCGCAGGGCGTCCAGGTCATTACCGGCCACAACAAGTCCCACCCGGTCGGACCAGGAGGTACATTCAATGGCGGTTTTTACGTAAAGTTCTCCCTGTTCTCCCCCGGGGAGAGTTACGGGAATATCCTGAATGGCGGGAGCGCTTGGATTGGTCGTTCTGGCCAGGAGGAACATGCCCCGTCCTTCGTAGTCCAGGAAGGGATCGGCCGCATCCTTGCCCATGTAGGGAGACAGAGTCACACAGTCGGCATTGTAGTAACCGAAAATAGAATCGGCATAGGCCTGGGCAGTAGAACCAATATCGTTCCGCTTGGCATCCATAAGAACGGGGATCTCTTCGGGAATAGTTTCCATAACCCTTTCCAGGGCCCGCAGTCCTTCCGGCCCATAGGCTTCGAAGAAGGCGATATTCGGTTTGTAACATATGGCGTAATCGGCGGTGGCTTCGATAATTCTTTCGTTCCACTCCACTAAGGGACGGTAGGGAGATTCTCCTTCCTGCCAGTCGATACGCGGATCAAGGCCCACACAAAGAAGACTGTTTTTCTCCTTTGCCTGCTTTTCGAGTCTTGTAAAAAATGATTCCATTATTTCCTCCGGGGATTTAGGCCTATCATAAAAAATAAAACGTATCTTTTCAATCCTCCTATAATTGTTTTGCATTCGACTTGATAATATTTTACAGTTAAATAAACATCATCGGGGAAAAAAATATGTCACGCAGAAATAGTAAGAAATATAGTATTAGAAATCGAATGTTCCTGATAATAGGAATGTCGGTTATCCTTGTCTTTTCCGTAAGCGGCTTCGTAACGGCCCGCCTTGTCTATATCAATGAAAAGCATAACTCCCGTATCTACATGGAAGCGGTATCCATGGAGTATGCCTATCAAATAGAAGGAGTACTTGATACGTCCATGGCCACCGCCCGTTTTCTCGCCTATATTTTCCACGGATACGAGGCCTATTTCCCCCAATCCCGCCGAAAGGTTTTCTCGGGAATATTACAGGGGCTCCTGGAACAAAATGATGAGATAATGGGAGTCTGGTGCGTTTTTGAACCGAATGCTTTAGACGGGCTGGATGAAGAATACGCCGGTACTGAAGGATACGATGAAACGGGGCGCTTTATTCCCTACTATTACCGGGATGACGACGGAACCCTATCTTACGCTCCACTTGAGGGATACAATGAACCGGGTATAGGAGATTATTATCTACTGGCAAGAAACAGCGGCAATGAGGTTATTACCGACCCCTACTATTATCCCGTGGCAGGGGTTGATCAGTTACTTACAAGCCTGGCCGCCCCTATCCGGGATAAAAACGGTCGTGTTATCGGTGTAGCCGGGATTGATATTTCCCTCAAGTCCCTGGATGAGCAACTTGACAATGTAACCCTGTATGATACAGGTTTCTGCCGCCTAGTCACCTATTTGGGACAAGTGGTGTATCACCCAAACCTTGACAGAATAAACAAGATCTGGGGAGAGGAAAAAAACGGTCCCAACGATGAGTTGCGACAAAAAATGGACAATATGGAAATCGTAACGGGAGAATACTATTCAAGCAGTCTCGGTGCGGTTGTTTCCAAAAGCTTTGTCCCCTTTAAAATCGGAGAAAGTGAGCATCCCTGGATTTTCGGTACTGTGGTTCCCACAACGGAAACCTTTACAGAAGGAATGAAAATTCTTAAACGTATTGCCCTTATCTGTCTGGCCGGGATTGCTATAATTATGGTTCTTATCCTTCTCATAGCAAATTCTCTTATTAATCCTCTTAAGCAAACGGCGGAAGCCCTTAAAGAGATATCCGAAGGAGAAGGAGACCTTACCAAAGAAATCAGAGTAGGAAGAAGGGATGAAATTGGTGAAATCGGCCTCTACTTCAACCAAACCATTGGCAAGATGAGCTCCCTGCTGATTCAGATCAAAACTGATTCGGACAGCCTCAATCAGGTGGGAGAAGACCTCTCGGCCAACATGACCCAGACAGCCTCGGCTATGAACCAAATTGCCGCCAATATTATGAGTATAAAAAACCAGTCCGGCCAACAGGCTTCCAGCGTGGATGAAGTGGGCAAGACGATCAATCAGATTACCGTGGGAATTGACCAGTTGGACAACCTTCTGCAGAATCAGGCTTCGAGCATCACCCAATCCTCCGCAGCGGTTGAAGAAATGGTAGCCAACGTCAAATCGGTAACGGAAGTACTCGATAAAAACAGCCTCTCCATGGACGAACTCCTTGTGGCAAGTGAATCGGGACAGACCGGTATAAATGAAGTAGCCAGCTTTATAAACACCATCAATGGTGAATCGGAAGGGCTGATCGAAGCGGGGAATATAATTCAGAATATTGCCAGCCAGACCAACCTCCTTGCCATGAACGCCGCCATTGAAGCCGCCCATGCGGGAGAAGCGGGCCGGGGATTTGCCGTTGTGGCCGAAGAGATTCGCAAACTTTCCGAAACGGCGGGAAGCCAGGGTAAGTCGATTATCGAAGTGCTTAACAAGCTCAAAGAGTCTATCGGAAAAGCGGAAAGCCTCACCGGCTCAGCCAAAAATCAGTTTCAGTCCGTCCTTGACCTTAGTCAGAAAGTTAAAGATCAGGAACACATCATCCGAAACGCCATGGAAGAACAAAACGCCGGAGGGATTGAAGTACTGGGCGCCATTCAGGAAATGACCTCCATAACGACACAGGTGCGGGAAAGCTCCGTTGCCATGCGGGAAAAAAACGGTCTTGTTATGGACGAAATGGGTACCCTTTCCAGAATTACCGGCGAGATGAGCCACAGCATGGACGAAATGGCCGCCGGGACCGACGAAATAAACAACGCCATCAATCAGGTAAACGAGATAAGCCACACCAACCGGGAGCGCATTGCCAGTTTGAAGGGCGAGCTTGAGAAATTTAAGACGGAGTAGCGGACAGCTTTCATCCGTCCGCTTTCGGCTTTAACCCAAATCCTTCAAATAGGCTTCCATCTTCACAATGGCCTGTTCAAACTCTTCGAGCTTTTCCTTTTCCTTGGCGATAACATCGGCGGGAGCCCGGCTTACGAAGTTTTCGTTGGAAAGTTTCTTTTCCGTTGCAGCTTTGAGCTTAAGGTTCTTCTCCACGGTCTTCTTCATTCGGGCGATCTCCTTATCCATATCGATCAGATCCCTAATGAGGGCGTGAGCCTCAAAGCCCTTACCTACGGCGGTTACAGCTCCGGCAAACTCTTTCTCTTCCACAGTAAAGCTGACTTCTTCCGCCTTAACCAGAGAAGCCACCAGGTCTCCCGCTTCTTCAAAGAAGCTCAAAAGCTGAGCGTCACAGCGGACGGCCAGTTTGATTTTGTTGGAAGGGGGTATGGTAAACTCACTTCGCAGGGTTCGTACTTTCTGTACCAAATCCTGGAGGAGTTCAAAGTTTTCGTTAAGAGCCTTGTCTTCCCGGCTTTCCTCTATCTGGGGGTACTGGGCGGTGATGATGCGGCCTTCCGTGTTGGGAAGCTTCTGGTAGATTTCCTCTGTCAGGAAGCTCAGCACGGGGTGCATCAGTCTAAGAGATTCTTCCAGGACATTCAGGATAACAGAAACGGCCCGGTTCTTTTCCGCTTCGTCATCGGAGTAGAGATAGAGCTTGGTGGCTTCCACGTACCAGTCGCAGAAGTCGTTCCAGAAATATTCGTAAACGCCGTGACCCATTTCGTCAAAACGATAGGTGGTAAAGGCTTTGTCCATGGATTTAACCGCTTCGTTAAGCCGGTGATAGATCCACTTGTCCACGGTGCGCAGTTCGGGATTTTTAACCAGTTCCCGCCCTTCCAGATTCATGAGGATGTAGCGGGTGGCGTTCCAGATCTTATTACAGAACTTGGAACCGATCTGGAAGGTGTCCATTCCTACGGGGATATCTTCTCCCTGACCGGAAAGGTATACCAAGGTGAACTTCATGGCGTCGGCGCCGTACTTGTCCACGATTTCCAGGGGGTCCAGTCCGTTCCCCAGGGACTTACTCATTTTGCGGCCCTGAGCGTCTCGGACAAGTCCGGTCATATAGATATCTCTAAAGGGAACTTCCCCCATAAACTCCAAAGAGGCCATAATCATTCGGGCTACCCAAAAGAAGATGATGTCGTAACCTGTTACCAGGGCGGTGGTGGCGAAAAATTTCTCCAGGTCCGGCGTTTTCTCGGGCCAGCCCAGGGTACTGAAGGGCCAGAGCCAGGAGGAGAACCAAGTGTCCAGTACGTCCGGATCCTGGCTTACCTTGGCGCTGCCGCACTTGGGACAGGCGGTCAGATCGTCCCGTGAAACGGCCAATTCGCCGCAGTCGGGACAGGTCCAGGCGGGGATTCTGTGGCCCCACCAGAGCTGCCGGCTTATGCACCAGTCACGGATACCTTCCATCCAGTGGGCGTAGGTATTTTCCCATTTTTTGGGATAGAAGCGGATTTCATCCTTCTTCCAGGCGTTGGTGGCTTTCTCGGCCATGGGGCCCATACGTACAAACCACTGCTTGGACATGTAGGGCTCCACCACGGTTTTACAGCGGTAACAGTGTCCCACCTGATGGGGATTATCCTTGCTGCCACGAAGGAAACCGGCCGCTTCCAGGTCGGCCAGGGTCTGCTTCCGGGCGTCCTTGGTATTCAAGCCCTGAATATTTTCCGGCGTATTACCGTTCATGGTACCGTCCGGGTTGAGGACGTTTATTTTTTCCAGGTCGTGACGCATTCCCACTTCCCAGTCGTTAGGGTCGTGGGCGGGGGTCATCTTTACGGCCCCGGAACCAAATTCCATCTTACAGTAGGAGTCGGCGATTATCTTGATTTTTCTGTCCGTTAGAGGGAGATCAATGGTCTTGCCCACTAAATGGGTGTAACGCTCATCATCGGGATGAACCGCAACGGCCGTGTCGCCAAACATAGTTTCCGGCCTGGTGGTGGAAACAATAATCTCCCCGGAACCGTCGGACAGGGGATAGGCTATATCGTAAAGCTTACCGTTCTTCTCTTCGTGGTCCACTTCGTCGTCGGCCAGGGCGGTTCCGCAGCTGGGACACCAGTTTACCAGATATTCGCCCTTATAGATGAGGTCCCGTTCAAAGAGTGTTACGAACACTTCGCGAACCGCTTTGGAAAGGCCTTCGTCCATGGTAAAGCGCTCCCGACTCCAGTCGCAGGAAGCGCCGATTTTCATGAGCTGCTTGGTAATGATACCGTGATGCTCTTCCTTAACCTTCCAGGTCTCTTCCAGGAATTTTTCCCGGCCCAGATCGTGACGACTCTTTCCTTCTTTAAGAAGACGCCGTTCTACAACGTTCTGAGTGGCGATTCCCGCATGGTCCGTCCCGGGTACCCAAAGGGTGGGACGCTGCTGCATTCTGTGATAACGGATAAGAACATCCTGAAGGGAGTTGTTGAGTCCGTGCCCCATGTGAAGGACTCCGGTGACGTTGGGGGGAGGAATGACGATGACGAAGGGATCCTTGCTATCGTCCCCGGCGGGTTTGAAACAACCCTCGTCCATCCAGTCCTGATAAATCCGGTCTTCAAATTCTTCCGGATTGTAATTTTTCTCCAGCTCAATTGCTTTCATCGTCGATCCTCCAAAAAAAAAGCCCCACCCTAGGCGAAGCAAGTCCTTTTATATCTTTTTAACCCCCTATTTGTCAAGGTTTTAATGATTTTCCCGTGAACTATTCCCCATTTACTGTTATAGTTATGGAAGGGGATGAGACAGACATGTACATTATGATTCATAAAGAGGCCCTGGGAAGTGTGGTGGGCGCCTTTCTCGTGTTAATCTTTACCTTATACAGTGTTACTTATATGAGAACCTTACAATCTCCCCTCATGTTGTTTGATTATCTTCTTGTGCAAGCGGCCCTTTTAACCTATCTTCTTGGCTATACCGCTTATTTATCCGCCATCAAACCACCCTCTCCCCCATTCTGGGCCCAAGTCAGTTATTCCGGGATGGCTTTGCTTGTAGGTTCAATCTTCCGATTTTATGAATCGCTTAAGGAAAAACCCCATGGATGGGAATGCGGGATACTTGAAGGGGTCACTCTTCTCCTTATAGGATTAATAGTACGGCAAAACTACCGCTCTTTTGCTTTCCTTCTGATTGTGTCCTTCTCTTATGTTCTGATAAGAACAAACCTGTATATTATAAGAGACAGGGACAAATGGAAGATGAATCAGCCTATTTTCTACGGGTTCCTGGTCCTCTTCGCCGTAACTCTCTATAACTCCGTATCATTCTTACGCCACTCCTCCCTCCCCCCCCAATCCTGGCTGGGCCCGGTAGGACTGTCCCTGGGCTTTACAGCTTACTCGACCGGGATGGCCCGAAGGCATCAGGAAGAACTGGAAGAAATCCGCTGGGAAAAGGATCAGATCTATCACAACCTTATCCATGACAAGCTCACCGGTCTCTACACGAGAGATTACCTTCTGGAAAACCTTCATCAACTAAACAGCAAGATAAACAGAAACGACACCCCCTGCAGCTTAACGTTCCTGGACCTGGATAATTTCAAACTTCTGAATGATGAACTGGGCCATATAGCGGGAGATACCCTTTTAAGAGAACTGGGCGCCTGCTTAAAAGAGCGTACCCGGAATTACGACATTGCCGCCCGACTGGGAGGGGACGAATTTATTCTTCTCCTGCCTGACAGCTCCCCGGAAAGGGCCGAAATCATTTCAACCAATATCATGGATTATCTTAAGGAGATAATGGAAAATAACTTTCCCGACTGGCCCCTGAAGAACAATGTTTCCCTGAGCATTGGCATAGTGGGAAGAAAAAACTGGTCCCCCGATCCGGAAATTCTCATCAAACGGGCGGACAAAGCCATGTACAATAGTAAAAGGTTAGGAAAAAACTGTATATCCCATTATGGAGAGATAGCTCATGCTGAATGACCTGTCACAATACATCTACATAAACAGGGATAGCGCGGGTAGTCTCTTTGGAACTCTTCTCCTTTTCTGCCAAACACTTTTTCTTATTTTCCAGGCCCGAATATTCAAAACCGAACGACTATTGGAAAAAATCATCGGACTGGAGGCTGCTTTTCTCATCTACCTGATTGGGTACACGGTTTACTCTTCCTCATCAGATGTGGCTACCGTTCTTTTCTGGACCCGGGTTTGCTATACGGGAACTCTCCTAACAGCTATTTACGGGCTCCGTCTGTCCGATTCTATCCATCAGGCTCCCCGCCTCAATAAAACTATCCTAATATCTCTTGTACTTCTCCTGATTTTAAGCCTCTGGATTCCGGGAGACCACTATTTCCATAAAAGCCTCAATCCGATTAAAACACATAGTTCCCTCATCAAGGGTCCCCTTTTCCCGGCTATGACAATACTCTCCATTCTCCTTAACGGCTACCTCGTTGTTCGAACAGTCCTCTATGTTTACAAAAGAAAGGAAGAAAAAATCCTACGCCCTCTCATTTACGGATTTGCCGGCAGCTTTTTCATTATCTCCTTTTACGGTGTCTTTTCCGCCATTCTTTCTACCATGAGAACCCAGGCCTGGCTGGGATTTGTCTGTCTCTCCATCAGTCTTACCTGGTACGCCCAGCTTCTGTTGCGGGAAAAACAGAAAGAACGATCCCGTCTGGAGAGTGAAAAAAACCGCTACCTAAAAGACCTTATCCACGACAAACTCACAGGAGTCTATACGGGGGACTACCTTAAGGAAAGTCTCTCCCACTGCATCTCCCAGTTACGAAGGAATTTCCGTCTCTATGCTCTCATTTATATAGATATGGACAATCTAAAAAGCCTGAATGATTTATACGGCCACGATTTGGGGGACGACATTCTTAAAGTACTGGGACAGGTACTACAGGAAGAGACAAGGGACTGTGATATTCCCGCCCGAATGGGGGGAGATGAGTTCCTTCTTCTTATGGACGACTGCCCGGCAGATAAAGCGGAAGAAGCGGCCCGTAGCATCCGGGACCGTTTTCTAAAGAAGGGCAGGGAAAAACTTGCCAAGAAGGGCATAGAACTACCGCTGACCCTGAGTATGGGGATTCTCTCCAGCCGCCATTGGGCTAAAGACCAGAATGAAATTATTCATAGGGCCGATCAGGCTATGTATGCCTCCAAAAAAGCCGGTAAAAACCGCATAACCCTCTATCACCCGGATAAATCTTGACCGGGCCCTCTCCAATCTATAAAATAACCCCTTATGACAGAAACCCTTATACTTTCGGCCTCACTTTTTGCTTTTCCCGTGGGAGTGCGCTACTTAAGAACCGCCTTTCCCCTCTTCAAAAGGATTAATCCCATCATTGGGGCGTACCTTTTTGGTCTCATCCTTGTTAACAGCGGAATCATAGGAGAAGAGGCCACTCCCCTTCTCGACACCATCGCCACCGTAACAGTAGCTCTTTCCATCCCCCTCATGCTTTTCTCTGTAAACATACGAACCTGGTTCAAAGAGTCGGAAAAAACCGGATTCGCCATGATTCTGGCAGCCCTTGCCATTACTATAGCGCTGATTCTAGGCCGATTCATCTTTGCCCAAAGACTGGAAGAGTTTCCCCGACTGGCAGGAATGCTGGTAGGAGTCTATACGGGGGGCACTCCCAATCTGGCAGCCATACGGTCCGCCCTCTCCGTCCCGGCCGATCTTTACCTGGCGGTACATGCCTCGGATATTCTCCTAAGCTCCCTCTATCTCATGTTTGTCATAACCCTGGGACAACCCCTCCTCTCTCGCGTACTCAGAAAAGAAGAAGAACCGGATGTGCCAGGAAAACACCCCCATGGGGAAGAAGAACTCACTCCCCTTAAGGAAATATTTACAGCTAAAAAACTCAAACCTCTTGCCGCCGCGTTGGGATTGGCCCTGCTTATTTTTGGCCTGGGAGCCTCCTGTACCCTCTTTGTAGGGCAGGAAAGTCAAACCCTGGTAGTAATACTCGTCATTACCACCCTGAGCCTTTTAGCTTCTTTGAATAAAAAAGTCCGGGAGATTCCCGACAGCTTTGCCTTTGGGGAATATTTTATAATCGTATTTAGCGCTTCCACCGGAGCCATGGGGGACTTTTCCCGCATCCTGGGCGCCGCTCCGGGGGTATTCCTCTTTGTGGCTTTTGCCCTTTTTGTCTCCATGATAATTCATATTCTGCTCTGCCGTATTTTCCGGATTGATGTGGATACCATGCTTATTTCCAGCACAGCCGCTATCTGCTCGCCCCCTTTTGTGGGAGTCACCGGAATAGCCCTCAAGAGACCTTCCCTCATAGGCCCGGGAATTACCGCTGGGCTCATGGGATATGCCATGGGGAACTATTTGGGCGTGTTGATGTATAAGTTAATATCGCTCTAGTATTTCACTAAGATACTCAAACTCTACCCGCATCTCGTCAAGAAGAGCGGGAATGGGCTCTGCGATGCCGTCACGGGAGGTGAATTCCAGTTTCTCCGCCACGTTTCCCAGGCGGGACATATCCAGGTTTCGCGCGCTTCCCTTAATAGAGTGGGCGATTTCCCGGATATTCTCCATATCTTTCCCTTCCCGGTCATCGGAAAGAGTTCTTAACTGACCGGCCACCTTATTCCTAAAGGGCTCAAGTAAGCCCCTAAGGGTCGTTTCATCCCCCAGAAAAGTTTCCAGGGCGGCAGGATAATTAAAGATTTCCCTTTCATCAATACCATTTTTTTCGCTTAACTCCACCGGTTCGGCCTTAAGAGAAACGGTATTATCTTGCTTAAGAATGTCTTGACTGTCATCCCGCTCCCGGTGGGGAGAAAAATACTCGTAAAGAACTCCCATAATATCGCCCTTCTTAAAGGGTTTGCTTATGAGACCGTCCATACCGCATTTCTCGCATTTAACCTTCTCGTCCCGAATAGCGCTGGCGGTCACTGCAACAATAGGCACATCATGTCCCAACTTGCGAATCTCTTCTGTTGCTTCATAGCCATTCATAACGGGCATCTGACAATCCATAAAAATAAGGTCGGGCACAGACTTCCGCACCGATTCCACGGCAAGCTTACCATTTTCCACACAGCGGACAAGACAGGAAAGCCGTTCCAGAATGGTTCGAAACAGCTGCTGATTTACCAAATGGTCCTCCACAACCAGAATATCCTTTCCAATCCAGTCCGATTGGGCTTCATCATATATAAGCCCTTCATCGTCCACCGTTTCCAATTCGGGAATCAGCTCAACCGGACCGTCCCTTTCATCCTGATGTCGATTAAGTACTCTGTAGAGTTTTTCCAGAAGCTCCCGTTTCCCAATCGGCTTGGTCAGGTAGTCGTCAAACCATCCCAGAAGTTTCATCTTGGCCTCGTCACTTCCCTTGCCTTTAAGAGGAGTAAGAATCATGGGAAAATTCTTTAGAACCTCATCGGCCCGAACTTCACTGGCCACCTGCCAACCGTCCATCTGTCTCATAGCCTGATCGACAATACATACATCGTAGGATTTGCTTCCCTGCCCCTGACGAAGCAGTTCTAGGGCGTCCTCTCCATTGGAAGCATCGGTAACTTTGCAGCCCCACTCTTCCAAATAGCCCCGGGTAATAGTACGGATATCTTCGTTGTCATCCACAAGAAGGACAGAAACACCTTCATAAAAGTCAGCCCCCACGTCACTGCGGGATGCCTCCCTTTCACCCTTCTCCAGGGCCAGTTCAAAAAAGAAGCGCGACCCCTGCCCTTCGGTACTTACCACCCCCATGGTTCCGCCCATCATGTTTACCAGATTCCGGGAGATAAACAGTCCCAGGCCGGTACCTCCGTATTTTCTTGTGGTGGAACTGTCCGCCTGCTGGAAGGCCGCAAAGAGCTTGGCCTGTTGCTCTCTTGTGATACCGATACCGGAATCTTCCACTTCAAATGTCAAATGCACCTTGCCGTCCGTCGCAGGAACACCGTGGGCACGGAGGAGTATCTGCCCCTCACTGGTAAATTTCCGGGCATTGCTAATAAGATTGGTTATAACCTGCCGGATACGGAACGGGTCGCCCACCACGTACTGGGGAACGGAAGGATCTATCTGGTAAGCCAGTTCAAGACCTTTTTTGTGTACCTCCAGGGTTTCCAGGTTTACCATGGCTTCAAGAAGCTGGGGCAGATCGAATTCGGTATATTCAATCTCAATCTTACCGGCCTCAATCTTGGAAATATCCAGAATATCATTCACAAGAGAGAGGAGAACAGAAGCGGCAAACTGAATCTGGGAACTGTACTCCCGCTGCTCCTCGTCCAGAGAAGTCTCGGCCATAAGGTCGGACATCCCGATTATGGTGTGAATTGGAGTGCGGATTTCATGGCTCGTGTTGGCAAGAATCTCACTTTTACCCTGCGTCGCCGCTTCGGCCTCTTCTCTGGCCCTTCTCTGCCGAGCTTCCAGCTCCTTAATATGGGTAAAATCGGAGATAAAAATGACCAGCCCCCGGAATTTTCCCTTCACGATCTTTTTGATATTCATCTGCCACCAACACAGGCTACCGGGCTTATTACTGTTAAAGCGGGAAATAATATTCACACTGCCCCGGGGCCCCTCAATAAAACGGGTGAAATGTTTATCCCAGGCTTTTTTATCCTGATAGGCAATGTAGTGGGAAATATTCATCCCCCTCTCGGGAGGACTAAAAACCATCCGTGAAAAAGCCCCGTTAACCTTGAGGATGCGCCCTTTCCTGTCGAGGAAAACCACTCCCTCCGGAGCATCGGAAAAAAGATCGGCCAGACTGAATGAATGAAAAAGGTCTTTCATCTAGAAGTCCAAATTCAGGACTTCAAGGGCCTTATTGATAATTCCATCGGGCTTAATTGGTTTGATAAGATAACTGTCTATATTAAAACTCATGGCCTTGCTAACGCTCTCTTTACCGGAAAGAGCGGTGAGCACAATTACGGGAATAGTAGTGGAATAGGTGGCCAAAAACTGCAAAATGGCAAAACCGTTCATTCCGGGCATAATAAGATCCAGGAAAATCAGGTCAAATTCCTCATGGTCTTCACTCATATGGGCCAGGAAGTCATTGCCGCTTTCAAAGGACTTAACCTTCCAGTTCGTATCCTTTAGGGCCGATTCAATAATGGAATGGACAATAAAATCGTCATCCACTACGGCGATATTGAGCTCACGGTTAAAGATTTGCATCTTCCGCCCCTCTTCCGCCTCTTTGGCAAAATTGAGCTGAAATGTCTCTTTTTCTATGGTAGAACTGCCGCTAAAGAAGCTCTCCTGAACCGCATCCTGTTCGGCAGTCAGCTTCTCAAGTCCTTTAATCCCCAAGAGACCGTCCATGGCTTTCTCAAGAGAGGGTACCGCCTCCACACCGGAAAGTTCCGAATCTTCCTTAAGGTAGTCGGTAATCTCCCGGGATATGGTAAGAATCTTGACCTGTTCCGGAGTAGAACAGAACTCCAGTACATCTATAAGAAGATCCTTTAGTTTCCAAATGTCATCACTTTTTACCTGAATATCAGTCATGAGAAGAAGAATACGGGGAATGCTAACCCCATGCAGTCGGAGTAGTTCGGCAGTTTTATAGCGGAGAAGGCGAAATTTCTCCCGGTTAAACCCTTGGGCAATCTCGATAAAGAGGATTTTGTCATTCAGGTGAGCATCAAGGATACAGGGAGTCTGGTCAATCTCAATAGGCACTTCGAGAGCTTCCGAAACAGCGTCAAGAAGGGCGTCAATCTTAATAGGCTTGTAGAGTATCTTTTTAATTCCCAGCCGCCCCACCTTCATGACCACCTCCTTGTCCAGTTTGGTGGAATTGAGAATCACAGGGGTATCCTTCACCTGAGGGAGGGTCTGTTTTATTTCAAGAATTTCCATGGCGCTTTTGCGACTGAGAAAAAAGTCCATAATGACCAAATCCGGCTCTTCGGAACGAAGCTTTCCATAACCGTCCAGACCGTTTATGGCAGCAATTACGTTGAACCCGTAAAAAGAGAGCTGCTTCACGAGAAATTCCCTTACAAGGGATGAGTCATCAATTACCAGTATCGTTTTAGCCATGAATCACCTTTTTACTATAATATATGCTCTATTAATATTACATTTCACTGGATTTTTCAAACACTTTAAGGCAATATATAGCTGTTATGGACCAACTGTACGATTTTTCCGGCCCCCTCCGGTCAATGACAATAGAGAAATCCCTCTTTAAAAGGTTAGGTCCTTTCTGGAAGGAGCAAAAATCGGAATTCCTGGAAAGAAGGGAATTCGACAGCCAAGGCAGACTTATAGTCAAAGAGATCGATGACTACAAAGAGCTTTACTCCTACCTGGCAGAGGGGGGAAAGACTGACTTCCGCCGGGCGGCCCTCTATCGTTTTGGGCGGGAAGGCTCCCTCCTGGAACGGGAAATCTGGCATTACAGAGACAACGGAACTCTCCGGGGAAAAGAAATCCATAGTGAAGATGATTCCCTGCGACTTGTAGAGATTGAGGAAGACCGGGAAAAGGGAATTCTCATAGAAAAGGAAGAGAGCCACATCCGGGGAAGGCAGGTTGACCGGGAAGGACGGATTAGCTCGGAATATGTCTATAACGGCAGCGAGGCGGATATGATAGTCCGCTATGCCTACGATGCCCAGGGACGGCTGGCAAAAAGAGAAGAAACTGACCGGGAAGGTATTCCCTTTAAAACAACCCACTACCGCTATGGGACCGGGGGGCTTCTCAAGGAAGCGGAAGAACAGGACCAAAAGGGAACCTCCCTCTACCATCGTGTATTTGAATATCCCGGCGGTGAGGACAGAAACTGGCTGATACGGGAGGAGTACGCCCTTAACGGAAGGGGGAACAGGATTCCACTCTCCGTAATCTACCGTTCGCTCAACTTTTTCCATGAACCCCGCTTGGTGGAAGATCCGCCTCCCCCCTCTCCCAAAAGCTCCCCCCCGACGAAAGAAGCGATAAAGGAGGGCAGCGAAAAATCAACCTCCCTCCCTCAAGACACTCCCCCCAGGAAAGAACAGGGGACCCGAGCTTTTTCCAACGGCTATTACCGGGGAGACCTTATTGAGGGACGTATGGAGGGCCGGGGCATTTTTACCTACAACGACGGCAGCATCTACAAGGGAGATTTCAGAGGGGACAAGCCCGAGGGACGGGGAGAACTGCAAAGGACAGACGGCTCCTGCTATCAGGGGGATTTCAAGGCAGGACTGATGCACGGCAAGGGACGGCTGGTCTGGGCCGACGGCAGTTGCTATGAGGGGCCCTTTAAATCAGGACTGATGGAGGGAATTGGTGTTTTTACCTGGCCCGGGGGAGACCGATTCAAAGGCCTCTTTGAGAAAGGGCGGCGAACCGATCAGGGTTTGGTTGAAAGAAATGGCTAGGGGGGACTTTTCTTTCCCTGTAAAAAAGAATATAATTCCTTCGTTTCGGAATATGAGAGTGAGGTGTTAAGTATGAAAAGTACCGAACTGGAAAGAAAAGAAAGAGAATTAAGAAGATCCAGAAAAAAAGAAGAAGTACTGGCCCGTAAAACAGAAAAGGGCGAGAGATCGGTAGGAGACTTTATTAAAGAACTCCACGGCTATTTCTTCTATGACGCGCAGAAGATTTATAACATTGAGAGTTCCGACGAAATCGAGACTCTTTTAATGGAAATGACCGAAGAGCTGCCCGAAAAGCAGTGGGACAACGTCATCAGAAAGGCTGTTAAACAGTCTAAAGTGGCCCAGAAGGACGAAGCGATCGAATCGCTCAAGCTTCTGGCCGATATGGAATAGTTAACAATTTAACTAGTAATAAAAGGCTGTCCCCGGGGCAGCCTTTTTTCGTGAATTTCCTCACACCTTTCTGTTGTCACAACCCTTTCCTTCTGTTAGGATAGTGAGGTTATGTTAGACTACAAATTCATTAAAGAAAATCTGGACGCGGTAAAGGCTAATATTGCCAGCCGCTACATGCAGGCCGACGCGGACAAGGTAGTCGACCTTTACGACAAGCGGAACGAGTTCATCATACAAATAGAAGAACAGCGTCGTCTCCGCAACGAAAATGCCAAGAAAATGAAAGGCCCCATGGATCAGGATGCCCGACAGGCATTGATCGAAGAGGGCAAAAAGATAAAAGAGGAGATCGCCCGTCTCGAATCGGAAGCGGAAGAGACCCTCAAGGAACTGGATATCGAAGGTTCCAAAATCCCCAATATGGCCCATCCCGATGCCCCCGTGGGCAAGGAAGACAAGGACAACTCCGAAATAGCCCGATTTGGCAAACCGACTGAATTCTCCTTTAAGCCCAAAGATCACGTGGAGCTTATGGAAGCTTTGGATCTGGTGGACTTTGAAACGGCCGCCCGCGTATCGGGCTCCAAATTCTACTACCTGAAGAACGAAGCGGTTCTTCTGGAAATGGCCCTGACCCGTTATGCCCTGGATGTCCTCCAGAAACACGGATTTACCCTCACCATCACTCCCGATATCGCCCGGGAAGAAATTCTCGAAGGAACCGGATTCAATCCCCGTGGCGCCGAGTCTAACATTTACGCCCTGGAAGGAACGGGCACCTGTCTCATCGGTACGGCGGAAATTCCCCTGGGCGGTTACTATGCCGGTCAGATTGTGGACTTTTCCAAGGGTCCCATCCTCATGGCCGGTGTTTCCCACTGTTTTAGAAGAGAAGCGGGAGCTGCCGGACAGTACTCCAAGGGTCTTTACCGGGTACACCAGTTTACCAAAATAGAGATGTTTGCCTTTACCAAGGCGGACGACTCCGACGATATGCATATGAAACTCCGGGAAATTGAAGAGGAGATCTTCAACGGCCTGGAAATCCCCTTCCGTGTCGTAGACACCTGTACGGGTGACCTAGGGGCTCCTGCCTACCGTAAGTTCGACCTGGAAGCGTGGATGCCCGGCCGCGGCGAAGAGGGGGGCTGGGGAGAAATCACCAGTACTTCCAACTGTACCGACTTCCAGGCACGCCGTTTGGGGATCCGCTACAAAAACGACGAAGGCAAGAACGTTATGGCCCATACCCTCAACGGTACGGCCATTGCCATCTCTCGGGGACTGATTTCCGTAATCGAAAACGGTCAGCAGGAAGACGGCTCTATTAAGATTCCTGCAAAACTGGTTCCCTACTGCGGTTTTGACACCATAGGACCCCGTTAATGACCGGGCGGTACGATTTCCTCCGGGTCTGCTGTGCCGTTCCTCCGGTTAAGCCGGGGGATGTCTCCGCCAACGGGCAGGCTATCGAAGAAGCTGCCCGAAATGCGGCGGAAGAGGGAGCGCAAATCGTACTTTTCCCCGAGCTGAGCCTCACCGGCTATAGCTGCGGGGATCTTTTCTTTCAAACAGCCCTGATTGAGGGAGCCCTTGAGGAGTTGATTCGCCTTAAGGAAGCTCTTGCTGATTTGGCTTCTACTGTGATTGTGGGGCTTCCTTTATCCGCGAGCGGAGGCCTTTACAATGTAGCGGCTGTTCTCTCCGGTGGCTCTCTCTTGGGAATCGCTCCCAAAATCCACATACCCAATAACAATGAATACTATGAAAACCGCTGGTTCTCTTCAGGCCGTTCTCTTTCGGCTGATTCAGTAAGAATCGACGGCCAGGAAGTCCCCTTTGGAAATGACCTGCTCTTTTCCGGCGGAGGCGCTAGCTTCGCCCTGGAGATCTGCGAAGACCTCTGGTCTCCCCTCCCCCCCGGGACCTATTCCGCCCTGGCCGGGGCACAGATAATCCTCAATCCCTCCGCCAGTAACGAACTGGTGGGTAAAGCTGATTACCGACGTGGGCTGGTGCGCCAGCAATCGGCCCGTTTACTTTGCGGTTACGCCTATACATCGGCCGGCCCGGGAGAATCCACCACCGATACTGTCTTTGGCGGCCACAGTCTCATGTGCGAATACGGCTCTACCCTGGCCGAAAATGACCGTTTCACAAGGAAGGAAAATCTTCTTTATGCCGACTTTGACCTGGAGTTTCTCAATCATGAAAGGCACAACTCCTCCAGCTTCCGGGAAGCTCGGGCGGGCCTGGAAAAAACGTTCCGAACCATAGAAATAACCCGCCCCGTATGGGATCAGAATGAAGCGCTTCGCCCTCTGGTGAAGCACCCCTTCGTCCCCTCCCGTCCGGAGGAGAGGGAAAAACGCTGCCGGGAAATTTTTTCCATCCAGGCGGAAGGACTGGTTACCCGTCTAAAACACATTGGATGTAAAGATGTGGTGCTGGGCCTCTCCGGCGGGCTCGACTCCACCCTGGCCCTTCTGGTCATTGTGGAAGCCTACCGTATTCTGGGCTGGGACCGGAGCGGTATCCACTGCTACACCATCCCCGGCTTTGGCACCACCTCCCGCACCAAGGGCAACGCAGAGCTTTTGTGCGAAGCCATGAAGATACCCTGCGAAGTGGTGGATATACGCGAAATCTGCGAGCTCCAGTTAAATCAGCTTAACCACTCCCTCGACGCCCGGGACGTGACCTACGAGAACGTCCAGGCCCGTCAGCGCACCATGTACCTCATGAACAAGTCGAATCAGCTTAAGGGTATTGTCATCGGAACGGGAGATTTAAGCGAACTGGCCCTGGGATGGTGTACCTACAATGCTGACCACATGTCCATGTACGCCGTCAATTCAGGCGTCCCCAAGACCCTGGTAAAATACCTGGTGGAATACGTGGCCCACACCATAGAAGAGCAGCGACCGGAAGAGGCAGCCGCCGCTCCGGTTCTCCACGATATCATAGACACCCCCATCTCCCCGGAGCTGCTTCCCCCCGACGAAGAGGGAAATATCGCCCAGAAAACGGAAGACCACGTGGGCCCCTACGAGCTTCACGACTTCTTCCTCTATCAAGTCGTCCGCTGCGGCGCCACCCCGGCCAAGGTCCTATTTCTCGCCCGCCAGGCCTTTGCAGAAGAGTACCCGGCGGCGATCATTTATAAATGGCTCCGCACCTTCTACTGGCGCTTCTTCTCCCAGCAGTTCAAACGGTCCTGCCTGCCTGACGGGCCCAAGGTGGGTACCATCGCCCTGAGTCCCCGCGGTGACTGGCGCATGCCCTCCGATGCCAGCGTGAAGCTGTGGCTGGCCGAACTGGATGGGTTGGAGCCTTAGCAAAATATACCGATGAAACCTCTCATTTCCCCTGAAAGCAAAATATCTTACAACTATCTTATTCAATGGATGATTATTGCCATTGTGGCAGGTCTAATGGGGGCCATAGTTATTAATGGTTTTTCCTTTATTATAGGGCACATTCAGTCTTTTCTTCTCTCCTTTGAAAGAGTTCCCCTTTTCTTATGGCCCGTGGTGGGGGCGGTTCTGGTGGGCTTTTTCATCTACCCCATTGCGCCCGGGGCAAGGGGAGAAGGTATTCCCTCCTATTTGATCGCCATACGGAAGCACGGGGGAAGGCTCAGCGGATGGGAAACGATATGTAAGTTTGCCGCAGCCACAGTTACTCTGGGGACGTTTGGTAATGGGGGCCTTTTAGGACCGGTGGGCAGAGTTTCTGCGGGCGTTATGTCCTTAATTCAACAGAAAAATCCTCATAAAATGGATAGTGATCATAAGATAATCTATCCCATATGCGGGTTAGCTGCCGTCTTTGGAGCTCTTTTTCACAGTTCCATTGGGGCCGGAGTATTTGCCGTTGAAATTATTCAGAAATCCGATATGAGCTATCGCCGCCTCTTTCCTGCCATTCTTGCCAGCACGGCCAGTGTTTTTTTCGCCCAAATATTGGGATTTGAACCGCTGATTGTGATGTCTACCCTTCACAAAAGCGTCGCTCCCTCAATAATGGGTATAATTCTGCTTCTAGCCCTTGTTAGCGGAATCACAGGCAGGGCCTTTATCATGCTTTACGCCCTGGTCGCCAAGGCATTTCATAGGGAAAAGGGACTGACCACGTGCGGAGTGACCATAAGAGCGATTTTAGGTTCTGCCATTGCCGGTTCCCTTGTCTATGTTTTTAATCCCCACCTCATGGGAACAAGTACGAAGATTCTCACCTATCTTTTTGAGGGGGATAAATCATTTCTTTATGGAATTCTACCTCCCGGGACCTCCCTCTCTCTGGTCATAGTTCTGATAATTTTGGTAAAGGCCCTGGCCAATACAGTTACAGTAGGCTCCGGGATGAGTGCCGGCTTTGCGGGCCCGGCTGTCTTTATCGGCTTGCTTTTAGGTGCTCTTTTTGCAGAGATCTTTCACATACCCTGGGGTTCTCCCGAGTACTATGCCCTCTTGGTAGCAGGTTTTGCCGGCATGTTTTCCAGTACCATGAACACCCCCATTGCTTCGGCCATATTGGGGGTTGAGCTTTTTGGGCTCTACTACAGTCTGCCCTCCGGTTTGGCTGCCATCATTGGATTTCAGATAAACCGCTCCCGAACCCTTTATGACATGGTTCTCAAGGAAGAGACAAATCACGAGGCAGACCTTTAGTGTGGTGTCTTCTGGCAGAACCGTTTCCAATGAATGAATTTGCTTGCCTTCTCACAGCTAATATTATATAAAGGAATCATGAAAAATGGAATCAGTACAAAATGGCATAAACCACCTTTCAACATTGTCACCGCTCCTCTCATAATTTTCAGCGGTGCCAGCCTAAACCTGCTTTTCTGGTTTTTCAGTGACCGCGTACTACACGCACCCATCTTCATGGATTCTATTTTTACGGCTATTGTGGCTGCTCTTTACGGACCTGTACCGGGAATGATCACCGGGTTGCTAACCAATGTGGAGAATGAGTTCATTATGGGATTTCCCGGAATACATTGGCCTTTTGGCTTTTGTAATCTCGCCACAGGTCTTATTGTCGGTATTATGGCCCGCAAGGGAGAAACCTTTATATTTGGCTGGAATAGTACAATGACCATCCTTCTTGTAACTGTTGCCAACTCTATCTTGGGAACCTTAATCGCAATGCTTCTCTTTTCCGGCAATACGGAGGTTTCTCTGGATTTTATAATCAGTACCCTAACCGAATTGGGACAAACTCTTTTTGCAGCCAATTTCTGGTCCCGTATCCTCACAAATCTAATAGATAAAATGATTGCCGTTTATGCCGCCTTCGGGACCAAGGCCTTATTAGAAAAAGACACTGGAGAAAATTGACTTCTCCCCCGACAAAAACCATACTTAAACCATGAACTCCTTTCTCAATCCTCTTAGATTGATATTTAACTACCTCACAAAAGGGTACGATTTTTCCCATGACGATTCCCGCAGGAGATTCATGTTTCGCCTTCTCATTTACTGTGCTTGCTTCTTTTTGGGAAGCCTGGGTATTTTTGCCTATATTGAAGGAGAGAATATACTGGGGCTAATCGATTTCTTTGCCATTGCCCTATTGCTATCTATCCTTATTCTTATGGACCGAATTCTCCCCCTTAACTGGGCCATCGGGATAAGCTGCTGGCTCTATCTCGCTTCCCTCTATTATCTTTATGTGAGCGGCAGTGCCCGAAATCAGTCTTTCCTCTGGTATTACAGTGTCCCTGTGGTTTTCAATTTTCTTATGGGCCGGAAGAAAGGACTTGCCATGTCACTAATTCTCTGGAGCCTGTCTTTGTTAACCTACCTCCTACGGGCTCGCCTGCCCTTTTTCACCACCTATCCCGACGGTTTTGTCATGAGGATTCTCTCCAGTCATCTTCTCTTAATAATTCTTATGTATATCTACGAATACTCCCGTGAACTCACCTCCCGAAAGCTTGTAATAACCAATAAGGAACTCCGGGAGAAAGCCATACGTGACGGATTAACAGGGCTTTACAACCGTCGTTATATGGATGAGATATGGGCCATTTTAAATCGTCAGCCCGGAAAAAATGACAAGTGCCTTGCCTTCATTATGCTGGATATTGACTACTTTAAACTATATAACGACACCTACGGTCACCAAAAAGGCGATGATGTACTGATTGAAATTGCCCGAACGCTTAAAGGGCTTATAAGGCGGGAATCGGACCATATTTTTCGTTATGGCGGGGAGGAGTTTGCCGTGCTCCTCTATGGAACCACGTCGGAAAAGGCTGTTGAAAAAACGCAAGACATTATTCAAAAAGTGGCAGAACTAAACATCCCCCACAATCAAAGCCCTCTCGGTAAAGTAACCGTCTCCGCCGGATGCCAAATCCAATCCTTCTCCCAAACGATAGAAGGGGATGTTATAATTCTGAAGGCCGACAAATGCCTGTACGAAGCCAAAAGACAAGGAAAAAACCGCAGTATTATTTGCCGGGAACCATAAAAAAAGCCCGACCCACTGTCGGGGATGACAGTGGACCGGACCGGTGTGTATTGTATCCCCCTGGGGAGATTATTCCAGTACGATTGTATCGCTGTTGATACCGGCAAAGGTATCAATAATCATGGTGGTAGCCTGATCAATCAGGTCTTCCTGCTCTTCGGTCTCCAAAGATTCGGGACAAACAACGATCTTATAGACGGGAGATGTTTTCTGAATAGGACCGCCGTCAAAAACGACACCGCTTTCCAGTGACATGTCTTCTGCCAGAAGGCTTCCCTCTTTCGTCAGGGAATCGGGAACATCATGTCTGAAACCAATGCTGGTATAGTCAACCTTTCTGTCCCCTTCCGTGATAGGGCCGATGCTGATGAGTGAGCCCGAATAGGTCAGAGCCAGTACACCCCGCTCATCGTCCTTGTCAAAGTGGTCGGTCTCTTCCATTCCCATATTGAACATCTGCTCTTTAAAGGCCTCTTCCTTCTCGAGCCAGCCCGATTTGAGCCGTGCCATGGTATCCATATCCGAATCAAGTCCAAAGGTCTTGATCACATCCTCCAGATGTCGTTCTATGGCAGGGGGAATCACGCTTGTTAATGTACTCATCGTTATACTCCTAATGGTAATTGTTATGTTCTAAAGATAACCCGCTTTTTAGGATGAATTAATGTGCCGTTTGGTATAAAATAAGAGTGTGAACGAAATATCAGATGTAACGGAGTGGTGTCTCCGGGGCGAATTAAAGGACAGTTCCCCCTGGATCATTCCCATAGACAGGCCCCTCTTTTCCATTGGAAGACAGGATAATAACGATTTGATTCTCCCCTCCCACTCTGTCTCCCGTCGCCATGCGCGCATCATCAATGAGGGAGGAGAACTACAGATAGAAGACCTTGAGAGTAAAAACGGAGTTCTCCTGAACGGGAAGAAAATTGAATCGAAAGGCTTCCTCAGACAGGGTGATATTATAAAAATCGGCGACAGCGAATTCACCCTGGGAAGAACGGAAGATTTCCAGACAAAATACGAAGAGCAGACACTGGCCAGAAGCTCTGAGGCAACCCGCCTCTCCTTTGCCGATGCCTTCAGCCTTTCCGAAAGGGAAAAGGAGATACTTTTTTTCCTTATCAAAGGACACAGTTTGAAACAGATTGGAGAATCTCTTTTTATTTCCGCCGGAACTGTCAAAAATCATGTACTGAAAATTTACAAGAAAACCGGCTGCCACACCCGCATAGAGCTTTCTACGAAATTTGCTGAATACGGGGCGAACCGATAAAAACGGCCCCTCTTATGGCGCCGTCCTTTAGTTAAGATTTATCCTTCAGATAATTATGAATTCCTGCAGCACCCTGACGTCCGTCACCCATGGCCAGAATAACTGTGGCGGCTCCCTGAACGATATCCCCTCCGGCAAAAACACCGGGCAGCGATGTCATACCCTGTTCATCAACCAGAATCTGCCCCCGGGGAGAAAAATCCAGGCCCTCGGTGGTCGCTCCGATAAGTGGGTTTGATCCGTTCCCCAGGGCGGGTATGACCGTATCGGCCTGAATGAGGAATTCACTTCCTTCCAGGGCAATTGGTCTGGCCCTCCCCGACTCGTCCGGTTCTCCCAACTCATATTTAAGGCATTCCACCGCTGTGACACGCCCCTTTTCATCACCCATAATTCTAACGGGATTTGTCAGGAAATCAAAGATGATCCCTTCTTCCATGGCGTGTTCCACCTCTTCCGCCCGGGCGGGCAGTTCCTTCTCCGTCCGTCGGTAAAGAATGCGTACCTCTTCCGCTCCACAACGCAGGGCTGTCCGAGCGGCATCCATTGCAACATTCCCGCCCCCCAGAACAACAACTCGTCGTGACGGATAGAGGGGTGTGGCGGCTTTACCCTTTTCGTAGGCTTTCATGAGATTGGCACGGGTGAGGAATTCATTGGCCGAAAAGACTCCCACCAGGTTTTCCCCCTCAATATTCATAAAGCGGGGAAGTCCGGCTCCGGAAGCAATGTAAACGCTATGGAAGCCCTCTTCCTCCATAAGTTGCTTTATACTTGCAGTCCGCCCTACGAGAAAGTCGGTGACTATTTTGACACCCTTCTCTTCCAGCTGGGCAATTTCCCGTTCCACAATACTTTTGGGCAAACGGAATTCAGGGATTCCATAAACAGTAACACCACCGGCCTTATGAAAGGCTTCAAAGATTGTCACATCGTAACCTAATCGGTTTAGATCGGCCGCACAGGTCAACCCGGAAGGTCCGCCTCCCACAATGGCGACCCGCTTATTCAGTTTTGGGACCACTTCGTTTTTAATCGGCTTGTCCGCCCCCCAGTCGGCAAGAAATCGTTCTACCCGTCCAATAGCCACGGATTTCATAGGATCCTTTTGTACCTTACCTACCGTACAGGCGGCCATACACTGTTTTTCCTGGGGACAAACCCGCCCGCAAATGGCGGGAAGCATACTGCTCTCACGAATAATCCCTAGTGCCTCATCAAAACGTCCGCACATGGTTTCCTTGAGGAAAGCGGGAATATTGATTCCCACGGGACAACCTTTAATACAAGGGGCGTTCTTACAATCAAGACAGCGCTGGGCTTCTAGAACGGCCTGTTCCCTGCTGTATCCCAGGGCCACTTCTTCCATATTACTTCGTCGTTCTATCCTGTCCTGGGAGGGCATTTCCTGTTGGGGAAGGGCTAAGCGCTCTTTAGTTGTCATTTCCATCATCCCGCCTCCTTCTCGTTAGCAACCAGTCTTTCCGCCGTGGCAGTCATTTTACAGCAATGCTCTTCCTGCTCTTTGTAGGAGCTCTGGCGAAGTATCATTCCGTCAAAGTCCACCTTGTGACCGTCGAATTCCGGACCGTCCACACAGACGAATTTTGTCTCATCTCCCACGTTCACACGACAGCCCCCGCACATGCCGGTTCCATCTACCATGATTGTATTAAGAGAGACAACAGTGGGAATATGAAAAGGTTTTGTCGTAAGAGAGGCAAACTTCATCATAATCGGAGGCCCTATGGCTACGACTTCGGAAACATCACCCTTCTCGGCAAGTTCTTTGAGTGGCTCCGTAACCAAGGCTTTTCTTCCCAAAGAACCGTCGTCGGTACAGAGAATAAGTTCATCGGAGTTCTCGTCCATCTCCTTTTTAAGGATCATGAGTTCTTCCGACCGGGCCCCCAGAATGGTAATAACCCGGTTACCCATCTTTTTATTGGCCTGTACGATAGGAAAAAGCGGAGCCGCCCCGATTCCCCCTCCTACACAGATCACAGTCCCTTCTTTTTTCTCTATATGGGTTGGTTTTCCCAGGGGACCCAGCACATGGGCCAGAGCGTCCCCCTCTTCCATATGACTGAGTTTACGAGTTGTGCTGCCAACAACCTGGAAAATGATATTGACAGTTCCCTTCTTTTCATCGGCATCGGCTATGGTTAAAGGAATTCGTTCGTCATACTCATCGGCAATCATGAGAATAATGAATTGTCCCGGTTTTCGGGATTTGGCAATAGCCGGTGCCTCCAGAGTAAAACGAAAAACATCGTCCGACAGGGACTCTTTTTTTAATATTTTATTCATAGTAAATCCTCTAAAAAAGGCTGTACCCCAAGGATACAGCCCTATTTTATTCTACCATTATTTCATACTTGTTCCGTAATAGGCCGCTTCATAAATGGCTTTTACGTCAGCCGGAGTAGGGGCTCCCGGATTAGTAAGGGTACAGGGGTCTCCATGGGCATTAACACTCATCCTTTCCAGTACTTCCTTAAACTTGTCTTCCCCAAAGTCCACTTCGTCACACTCTTTAAAGGTGGCGGGGATATTCAGCTTTTCGTTCATTTTGCGAATTTCCTCGGCAAGGTCATCTATTTCCAGACTTTTCTCGACCATATCGTACTTGTCGGAAAACTTACGATTGTAGTCAATGATATAGGGGAGAAGAATGGCGTTGGCCAGACCGTGGGTAACACCAAACTCACCGCCTATTTTATGGGCCAGGGAGTGTACCAGTCCCAAGGAGGCGTTGGTAAAAGCCATACCGGCCAGAGAGGACGCGTTGTGCATGTTGTATCGGGCTTCGTCATCGTCTCCTTTTTCATAGGCGGTGGGCAAGTTTGCCAAAACCAGTTTTATCGCTTCCATAGCATAGGGGTCGGTAAAGCAGGTCGCCGCTGTAGAAGCAACAGCTTCTACGGCGTGGGCCATGACGTCCATCCCCGTATTGGCTGTAATGTGGGGAGGCATTTTTGCGGGAAGGTCCGGGTCAAGAATGGCCAGGTCGGGCACCATGTCTCCCGCTACAATGGGATATTTAATATGATTTTCCGTATCGGTTATTACGGAGAAGGCGGTAATTTCCGAAGCGGTTCCGCTGGTAGAAGGAATAGCGATAAACTTTGCCTTGTTTCTTAGGGGGGGCATGGAACCTACTGCGATAATATCTTCAAAGGAGAGCTCGGGATGCTCGTAAAAGCACCACATTACTTTAGCCGCATCCAGAGCTGAACCGCCGCCAATGGCCACAATCCAGTCCGGTCCAAAGGCGCCCATCTCTTTAGCACCCCGCATAACAGTTTCTACAGAAGGGTTAGGCTCAACCCCATCGATAATGATAGTTTCCATACCGGCTTTTTTCAGAAGTTCCTTACACTGGTCAAGAAATCCAAACTTCTTCATTGAACTTCCACCGGTTACGATTGCCGCTCTTTTACCGCTCAATTGAGCCAGGTTATCCAAAGCACCTTTTCCGTATGCAACATTTCTGGGAATTGAAAAATTCATTACTGCCATTTCAGTCTCCTTTTTTACAGGTTATTTAATTATCGATATACTTTATCGATATATTTATATCTTTATAAATAGACAATGAATACAAAAAGGTCAATAGAATTCATAAAAAAAAGTCCCAAATCTTTCGACTTGGGACTTCTAACTATGCCTAAAAGGCACTAGCCTTTTTACTATAGAACGTTTTTTAAGAAGTTTTTAAGTTTCTCATGCTTGGGATTTTCAAATAATTCATGGGGAGCCCCCTCTTCGAGAATCATACCATCGGCCATAAAAACGACTCTATCCGCCACTTCACGGGCAAAACCCATTTCATGGGTCACACAGAGCATGGTCATCCCCTGACTGGCTAGGTCTTTCATTACGGCTAACACTTCCCCTACCAGTTCCGGGTCAAGGGCACTGGTGGGTTCGTCAAAAAGCATAATTTCCGGTTCCATGGCAAGAGCACGGGCAATGGCCACTCTCTGCTGCTGCCCCCCGGAAAGCTTACTGGGATAGGTATCTCTCTTCTCGGACAATCCAACCCTTTCTATCAACTTTTCCGCAGAAGCGATCGCTTCGGAACGGGATTTCTTGCGAATAAGCATAGGAGCTAAAATCAAATTCTCCAGAACGGTTTTATGGGGAAAAAGATTAAATCGCTGGAAAACCATACCCATTTCCAAAAGCATGGCCTTTTGCGCATCGGCGTGAACCCTGTGGACCGTACGATTATGCTTTCTATGAAGAAAAAGATTATCCTCCACAAAAATCTTACCACTTGTAATCTCTTCCAGATGATTCAAAGAACGGAGATAGGTTGATTTACCAGCCCCGGAAGGCCCGATAATACAGACCACTTCGCCCTTCTTTACCGCAAGGTTTACTTCCTTGAGAACTTCCAGGTGACCAAAAGACTTACTGAGCTTTTCCGTCCTGATAAGATATTCATAATCTTTTGATTTGTTGCTATTCATAAACGGATAACCTCTCTTCCATCTTGTTAAACAACCAGGTAAAGATAGCTGTTACGATTAAATAGATGACAAGGGCGGGAAGAAATACAAGATAACTTCCTTCACTGGTCATGATCGTTTTGGATATGGTGGTGATGTCCATCAGTGAAATGGCAAAGACGAGAGAGACGTCCTTAATCATCATAATAAATTCGTTACATAGGGGGGGAATCATTCTCCGGGTAGCCTGGGGAATAACAATATGTGTCATGGTTTGGGCATATCCCAATCCCAATGCTTTGGCTGCTTCATTCTGTCCTTTATCGATAGACTGAATGGCGGCACGGACAATTTCCGCGCAATAGGCGGCGGCATTTAATGAAAAAGCGATGAGGGCCGCCAAAAAGGCTCCCTTGTACACCGCTTCCGGGTCGGCAATATCAAAGAGTCCCCGCCAGGAGAATCCAAAGATTCCGGGAATGGAAAAATATACAACAAAAAGCTGGATAAGCAGAGGGGTTCCGCGAAAGAAGAAGATATAGCCGCTGCAGATTTTACTAATCACTTTTTTGGAAGAAATCTTACCAAGCGCCAGAAAAACGCTAAAAACAAATCCAATGGCTATGGACAGGGTTGTCAATAAAAGAGTGAGCTTTACACCGTGCAGGAGGTTCTGTCCCACACCCAACATGCGGTAGGTGTAGTTTACCATTTGGCCGGTGAATTTCCCGAACCCTTCATTGGCATCAAAAACCTTCCCGCCAAAGGCCACATAGGACTCATGGTGCGACTGGGCGCCGGATGTGGTAAAGGAAAGGTAGCTGATAGCTTTAAAATCGTTATAGGTAATGGTAAGGCGCTTTCGGGTGCTGTCCTTTTCGGCCTCGATCATCTGCTTCACTTCCGTAGATGCCTGATCCATCATAGCCGCTTCGGAAACATTCATAACCGAAAGCACAATAAACAAAATAACAACTGCCACAGCAACTATGGCAGTTGTTTTTGTTGATCGTCCCCATTCCCTAATATTAATTAGTTTTTTGAGAAAATCATTCATGGAGACTCTTTTTAGCCGCCAAACCAGTATTCAATGCTTTCCTGGAAAAATCCTTCGGCTTTCAGTTCGGCAATAGCTTCATTGATAGCTGTCTGGAGTTCTACATTACCCTTGGTCATGGCAACGCCGAACTGTTCCGCTTCGCTCTCATCGAGGTAAGCGATTTTAAACTTTTCCGGAGCCTTTCCCACCTGACCCAAAGCTACTGTGGAGTCAACAACAACTGCGTCAATCTCTTTATTATCGAGCTGAGTAAAACAGGTTACGATTTTTTCGTTCTGGGCGAGGGTACAGTTAATAGTACCGGTGGAAATATAGTCGGACATGAGAATGTCGGAAGTGGTTTCCTTCTGTACAGCCAGTGCCATACCGTCAAGATCGTTAAAGCTTTCGATAGTCAGATCAGAATCGGCAGGAAGTACAACGGCCTGGAAGTTATCGATGTAGGGATCGGAAAAATCCATGGTTTCTTTTCTTTCGTCGGTGATGGTAACCGCAGAAATAACCGCGTCATAGTTAACACCGATTCCCTGGAAAATACCGTCCCAGGCTGTGTTGATTACAACGATTTCCAAACCGAGTTTTTCCCCAAGAGCCTTACCAAAGTCAATGTCATAACCAACGGGGGTTACGCCGTCATTGGCGAAGTCTTCGAAGGGGGGGTAACCGATTTCACAACCGATAGTAAGAACACCGTCTTTCATAAGATTCAGATTTGATGCTTCCGCTTCTTCTGTTTTCTTATTACAGGACATTAAAGATAGAGCAACGAGTGCTGCACAAAGGGTGAGTATTAATTTCTTCACATTTCTCTCCTCGAGAGCGAAAATCGTAAGTATTTACTACGCTTTCGCACTTTTCGTTTATTTCCGGCAAGGGATTGCCACAAATATTTATTGAATATTATATACATATATTCACTTTCCCGTAAAGCGAAAGAGCCCTATAAATTAACCCTTTTCTGACAATATTCCCAGTCTTACATAATTATTCAGTTAAACCCTTCCCCTTCCCTCTCCTGTGGGTGAACTGTATAATGCAAGGGAGGTGACTATGGTAATTAAACGGGAAGATATGAAAAGTGAAGTCCGCCATGCCATGAGAGGCGGAGACGGATCGGTTAAAATAACCCATCTTGAATCTAAGGACAACATGAAAAACTGCCGGCTTCTCTGTGAACTGACAATCCCCCCCGGAGCGGGAGTGGGTGAACATGAGCACATAGACGAAACGGAATACTACATTATTACGGCCGGAGAAGGAACGGTGGTTGATAATGGGACAGAAGTTCCCGTAAAGGCCGGAGAGCTTGTTGTTACCGGACATAAAGAGACCCATAGCATAAGCAATACCGGTACTGTCGATCTGACCATGATAGCTGTAATCATAACCTATTAGGAATGGATCTTTTTCAAAAACAGGGCGAATCCACGGGAGAACCCCTCGCGGCCCGCATGCGTCCCCGCAATCTGACCGAATATATAGGCCAGGACCACATAATGGGAGAGGGACGGCTTCTCAGACGGGCTATCCAGGCGGACCAGCTCTCCTCTCTCATTTTTTACGGCCCCCCCGGTACGGGAAAAACAACCTTGGCCCGGGTGATCGCCAACAGCACAAAAAGCTACTTTATCTCTCTTAATGCCGTTTTAAGCGGTGTCAAAGAGCTTCGTGCCTCCATAGACGACGCCCGGGAAAAGCGGGATCTTTACGAGAGGCGCACCATCCTTTTCGTAGACGAAGTACACCGATGGAACAAAAGCCAACAGGACGCCCTCCTCCCCTGGGTGGAGAACGGGACAATCATCCTGATTGGGGCTACCACGGAAAATCCCTATTTTGAAGTGAATTCCGCTTTGGTAAGCCGGAGCCGTGTGTTCCAGTTAAAAGAACTGGGTGACGAAGACCTCCGGGCCATTGCCGCCCAGGCCCTCAACGATAAAGCCCGAGGATATGGCCAGTGGAAGGTCAGTCTCTCCCCGGAAGGTCTGGACCATCTCATTTCGGTAGCCTCCGGTGACGCCCGCTCCCTCCTGAATGCCCTGCAACTGGCGGTGGAAACGACCCCCGCCCAATTTCCTCCCCCTCCCGGTTCGGAGATTGCCGTAGACCTGGCCACCTGCGAAGAGAGCATCCAGAAAAAAGTCGTCCTCTATGACAAAGAAGGGGACTACCACTTTGACACCATAAGCGCTTTTATCAAATCTATCCGCGGCTCCGACCCGGATGCGGCCCTCTACTGGATGGCCCGTATGATCCGGGCAGGGGAAGATCCCCGTTTTATCATCCGCCGCATGCTCATTTCCGCCAGCGAAGACATTGGTATGGCCGATCCCCAGGCTCTGGGGGTGGTAAGCGCCGCAGCCGCCGCCTTTGACCGGGTGGGACTGCCGGAGGGACAATTTCATCTGACCCAGGCGGCCCTTTATCTGGCAACAGCCCCCAAATCCAACTCCTCCCTGGCCTATTTTGATGCGGTGAGAGCGGTGGATAAGGAACAGGCGGAAGTGCCTAATCACCTAAAGGATCCCGGCCGGGACAAGCACGCCTTTGGCCATGGGGAGGGTTACAACTACCCCCACGCCTACCGGGATCACTGGGTAGCCCAGCAATACCTTCCCTCCACGTTGAAGGGACGTCTCTTCTACCAGCCCTCATCCCAGGGATTCGAAGGAAAGATTCAGGAAGATGTTCTGCGCCGCCGGGAAGCCCAACTGGCGGTTATGCTGGATGAAACACCGGAAGTTCTCACCTATTCTCCGGGAGGTAAGGAACGGGATCGCTGGCTCAAACGAACCATGGGAAGCGGTACGGCTCTACCTCCCCCCCTCTTTGAGGCGCTTTTTTCCGGTCTTAAAGTTCAAAGACACCACCGGCTGCTCATTGCCCCCATCGTAACGGGGCAGATTTTTTGGGAAGCCTACCGGAAAATCCCCGAAGGAGGCCTCTGGGGGCTGGCCGATTCGCTACGCGTCCGGGAGCTGATTGCCTTTTCCATGGAGAGCCTTCCCCCGGCGGAACGCCCCACCCTCCTGGATCGCAAAGCGGTGGATACCCTTCCCGACCTGGAAGGGATCTTCCTCTCCGAACCTCTCCGCCGCGACATGGGAGAGGTTCTGGTAAGCGTTATGATTTCCCGCCTCCTACCGGGGGGATTCCTCCGGCTAAGCGAGATAGACCGGAAGAGAACAACCCGTCTCTCCTCCTTCCTGGAGGGAGAAATACCGGAAGAGCTTCTTGAACGGATAGGTAGCAGCGAGAATACCCTCTATACCAACTCCGCATCGGAAAAGCGATTGAACGCTCTTTTGGATAGGGAGCTTACTTTGCGATCAGAAGAATCGGTGGAAACGGGGGAACGGCGTTTTATCTCCGGCTCTTTACTGGAGACATGGATTGCCCGGGATAGTTCCAAGCGAAACTGGGGTTCTACGGTCGGTAAAGAGCTGAACGAAGAGGAGTGGCGCCTTGTGAAGAGCAGCCTGGAACGGAAGCTGGCCGAAAAAGAGGTGGACTGGACCCGGGTCTGGCGCGTAGAGAGCCGGGAGAGGGATTGAAGCGGTACCCCGCAGGGGACGGGGGGAGCGGAGGGCTGACGGCAGGAAGACTTGACAAATAAAGAGGCTCGACCTATATTATCTACCATGGTAGTCAATATAGTTAATTTAATGTCTGAACTGGGCTTTTCCGAATATGAGTCCCGAACCTATGTGTCCCTTTTGCAGGAAAACCCCGCCACGGCCTACGAGGCGGCCAAAAACGGCGGCCTTCCTACGGCAAAAATTTACCAGGTTTTGGCTAAGCTGCTCGATAAGGGGGTGGTGCTGGAGTTGGTGGAGAGCGGGAAAAAGCGTTATGTGCCTATGGATCCCGACGAATTTATTGGGCGGCAAAAGGTACGGATGAATACGAATTTGTCGGCTCTCAAACGGGAAATGGCCAAGACTCGACGGGATACCAATGTTTCTTACATTTGGAATATTAACGACCGGGAGGAGTTCCTTCAGCAGGCGGAAACCATGATTGGCCGAGCGGATAAGTCCCTGCTTATTTCTCTTTGCGAAGAGGAGATGGACTACCTTTACCCCGCCATCAAACGAAAACAGGAGCAGGGAATTTCTTTAGCTACGGTACTTTTTGGGGACAGGGAGTACGACTTGTCTCCCCTCTACTACCACCCCATAGGCCACACCTTGCATGCGGAAAAAGGGGGAAGGCATTTTTCCCTGGTCTCCGATTCGACCCAGGCCATGGCGGCTACAATTATCGATGAGGAACGAATTGAAGGGGCCTGGAGCGGCAACAGCGGCTTTGTAACGGTAACGGAAGATTACATTAAGCATGACATTTATATTATGAAAATAGTCAGCCGCTTTGATGATGATCTCATTGATCGTTTCGGAGAGAATTACCATTATATGCGGGATGTATTCCAGGACAGGGAGGAAAAAGATGGCCATCATTAATATCAACGGCGAGTGGTGCGACAAGGAAGAGGCGAAGATCTCCGTTTACGATCACGGACTTCTCTACGGAGACGGTCTTTTTGAGGGGATTCGAATCTACGGGGGAAAGATTTTTAAACTTGAGGCCCATCTGGAACGGCTCTCCGAAGGGGCCCGGGCGATTATGCTGACTTTGCCCTCATCCCTTGAGGAGATAGGGGCCCTCCTGGAAGAGGGTGTGCGCCGTTACGGGCAGGACGAGGGATATATCCGGCTGGTTGTAACAAGGGGCACCGGTTCCCTGGGTATTTCACCGGACAGCTGTGAAAAGGCTACCCTGGTTATGATTATCGATGAGATTCAGCTCTATCCCCGGGAATTTTACGAAGAGGGAATTAAGGTGGTTACCGCCGCTTCCCGCCGTTTGACCGGTGATATTTTTGATCCCCGAATCAAATCGCTTAACTATCTGAACAATGTTTTGGCCAAGCTGGAAGCGAAGCAGGCGGGCTGCCTGGAAGCGGTTATGCTTAACCGGGAGGGCTATGTCTGCGAATGTACGGGGGACAATATTTTTGTGGTGAAAAAAGGGGTTCTTCTGACGCCTCCCTCCCATTTAGGTATGCTCGAGGGGATAACACGCAACACGATGATAGAACTGGCCCGGACAGGGGAGATTCCCTTTGAAGAAAAGGTTATGACCCGATTTGACCTTTATACAGCGGACGAATGTTTTCTCACCGGTTCCGGAGCGGAAGTTATCCCGGTTGTATCCGTTGACGGGCGAACGATTGGAACGGGAAGGCCCGGTGAACTTACCCAAAAGATGAGAGAACTTTTTAGAAAGAGAATTTTGCTTTAGGGTTCGGGATCTAAGGGTGTGGGATTCTCGGTGAGGGGGATTTGGATGATCTCTTCCGGGTTTCCCTCTGCCGGGATGAGAGTTGTATTGTCAAAGGGACACTTTTCCAAACCGGTGGTGTAGTATACTGTGCCGCAGTGGGGACAAAGAAAATAGGAACCATCCTGACGAAAGGTGATTCGCTTTACCAGATTATAATGCATGAAAAGCCGACCATAGGAGCCAAAGGCGGCATCAAAGCCTCCCAGGTAACCCAGGGTGTCCATAAAGATGTCGTAGCTTTCCCCGTTGGTCAGGGTGATTCGGGCGGGGGTATAATCATTTTCCGGCTTGCCGTAGAGGTCGGTAAATTGAATTTCCTTGATGCGATTCAGTTCCAGTGCGTAGGTAACAACCCCCGTTTCCGTTCCCCGCCGTATCCAAAAAAAATATTTTTGTTCGTCCTCCATGGTGTGGAAGGCGGCGGCGGTGAGGCTTATGACTTCCCCGTCGGCCAGTTCCACTTCCATATCATAGAAGGGGTCATAGCTCTGTTCCCTGCTGAAGATGACCCTCTCCTGGGTCCAAACAAGGCTTGAGAACAGGAGGAGAAATCCGGCTATGGCATATCGCTTCATAGAAAACATTTTATCATTCATCAATGGCAAAGACAACTCTCCGTTCGGCCAAGTCGATGGACTGAACTTTTAAAGTCACTTTACAGTTATACTCGCGCGGTTCCTTAAGGGATATGCGGGGTTCCATGGCCAATTCGGGAATAAGGAAGACCCCCAGTTTATCGGTCTTGTCCACCATAATGGCCTCGCCCCGCCAATCGGGCCGCTCCAGGAGGTAATTGATTTTCCAATGCTGATTGGAAGCCCGCTCGGCCTGTGTTACCTGGGAAGAGAGGGACTCGCAGGCGGTGGTTCCCTCGAGCATATCCTCCTCTTCACGAACATGACCGCCGGTTATAAACGCCCGGAGCTGCTGCATGGTCATCAAGTCGGAATAACGACGGAGCGGGCTGGTCACACGGGTGTAAACGTCCAGGCCCAGTCCGCTGTGTTTGGAAGGGGACAGGGTGACCCGGCTGCGCTGCATGATTTTTCTTTTGGCAAATTCCCCGGCCAATCCTTCCAGCTTCTGGGGATTATTCTCCGGTGTGGGCTGACTGACAAAGGGTACGGGAATGTTATGGGAGATGGCGTAGGATGCGGCGGCGTTTCCGGCGAGCATCATGCTCTCCGCAACCATTTCCCGGCTCTCCAATCGGGGCAGCGGAGTTATGTGAATCTCCCCTGCTCCGCCCTCTTCCACGCGAAGTTTTACTTCCGGCATTTCTATGGAACAGGCTCCGTTGGTCCTCCGCCGTTCCCGGCATTGGGCCAGTCGGGCGGCAATGGTTTTGAAGGGCTCCTCTTCCATCTTTCCGTCCGCCTGGGCATAGGTCAGTCTTTCCACTTTTACCCAGGAGAGTTGAATATCCACATCGGCCACAGAGCCGTCATCATTCAGGGTAATTCCAAAGGAAAAACCGGGGGAGCGGTTCTCCTGCAGTCCCATACCAAGCTGTTCCGTTACGGCGGGGGGAAGCATGGTAACGGTTTTCTCCGGGATATAAAGATTGGCCCCCCGGTCGCGGGCTTCCAGGTCCAGGGGGGATTCGGGGGTAACCAGGGCGGCGGCGTCGGCTATGTGAACCCAGAGTTTCTCTCCGTCCCAGCCTACCGCATCGTCCGGGTCCGTATTTCCTTCGTCATCAATGGCGTAGGAGGTGAAATGGGTCAGGTCGGTACGGTTTTCTTCGGGAAGTGAGGGGACCTCCAGATCGGGATTGCTTCCTTTACATCCGAAGCGGGGCGGATAGGGATTCCAACGGGCGGGAACCCGGCTCCACTTCATAAGCAGTTTATGGGCGTTTTCCGGGGTCTGCTCTTTTTTCAGCTCCGAAAGGACGGCGCTTTTCTTGATATAGCCCTGGGCCATCTGTTCCACTTCCCGCAGCCAGGACTCGTCCTCTTCCAGAAACTCTTCCTTCTTGAGACGGCTGACAAAATCGGCCCAGCGCTGGGCCGCCTCTTCCTTCTCACGGGCGGCATTTTCCCGTTTTTCCCGCTCCTCCGGAGTGGTTACTTCTATGGCGTCTACGGTTCCCTTGAACCAGGCCGTACGATTCAGTAGCATAAAGACCGACCAGGCGGCGGAGGGAGTATAATCGCCGTAAATCAACTCGGCCAGATCCTCCAGGGAAGGATTTTCACCCTGGAAAAGTTCCCACGCATCGGAGGGATCACCCTCAAGCTGTTCAAGGGCTCCCAAAGAGGCCAAAGGACCTTCGTGGAGTAGAATGACATCCTTCTGACGGACCTTTTTTTCTCCTTTCTGCAGGGTTAAAACGATTTTTTCCCCTTCCCTGTTTTTAATAAGGGCGGGGCTCTGTTTATATAAAACTAACGATTTCTCTTTCAAGTCGTCCTCTTCTTTTTAAATTCTCCGTAAAGACGGTAAAGGCACTGGGCCAAATCCCAGTAGAGCGGCATCTTATCACGGTCATCGGGCTCTTTCAAGGCCATCTCCAGGATCAAAGCGGACCGGGCCATCTCATCGGCCATAATGCTCAGAGCCCCCCCCTTAAGGGAGTGGCTGTTCCTGTGGGCCTCTACCCAACGTTCATTATCCAGGTCAAGAACGATCTCTTCCATGAGCCCCATGGCTGAGTCAAGATAACCCTCAATAACCATATCGGCGTCTTCCGCCCCTCCCATATCTTCGCAAAATTCGTCATAACGGAGTATGGGCAGTTCCTTTTCCGATTCGTCAACTTCTTCTATATCAAAGGACAGCTCCGGCTCGTCCACCTCAATGCTCCCCTCCCTACGGCTCAACCAAAAGTAGATATGGTCGAGAAAACTTTCCCGACGAATTGGTTTGGCGAGGAAATCGCTCATGCCCGCCCGGCGGCAGGCCTCCCGGTCGGAAGCGAAGGCGCTGGCCGACATTCCTACAATGGGAATATCCTCGCCTCCCTCCATTTTCCGTATTTCCATGGTGGCTTCCAACCCGCTGAGGCGAGGCATGTGAACGTCCATAATAATCATATCGTAGGAATTGCGGGCGAACTTTCGAATGGCCTCTTCCCCATTCTCAGCCACGTCCACGGTAATATCGTAGGGCTCCAGATGGAGGAGAACAATATCCTGGTTCACCTTATAGTCCTCGGCCAGAAGAATTTTCCCGGAAGAAAGCCGGCTTAAATCGGTCTCTTCCAAAAAGGCGGAAAGCGATGTGCTGCCATGGGCTTCTCCCATCCTCATGGGAATAACAAAACTGAATTCGGTCCCCTTTCCCACCTCACTATAGAGCTGAATATGACCTTCCATTATCTCGACCAGTTCTTTACAAATGGCCACACCCAGCCCGGTTCCCCCGTAACGTCGTTGGATTGAGTTGTCCGCCTGAATGAATTTTTCAAATACGGCGGCCTGCTTCTCCGGGGCAATTCCTATCCCCGTATCTCTTACGGCAAAACGGATCCAGTCTTTCTCTTCGGTCCGGGCAAAGAGGTTAACGCTCAGTTCCACCTCTCCCCGGGCGGTAAACTTAACCGCATTGGAGAGAAGGTTGGTAAGGATTTGCCCCAGACGAAAGGAGTCCCCCACATAGGAATCGGCCAGCTCATCATCCACATGGAGTTCGAAGGAAAGATTTTTTTCGGTCAATTTGGGCTTAAAAGGATTGGCCTGTTCTTTTACCAACTTTTTTAGACGAAAACCGTCGTACTCAAGCTGAACCTGATTGGCCTCGATCTTGGAAATATCCAAAAGCTGATTTATCAGAGTCATCAATCGTTCCGACTCATTTAGAATATTATCGGCAAAGCGGACAATATTCCCCTCGCCGGCCCGTTGGATTAATTCGGCGTAGCCCACAATCCCGTTCAGGGGCGTTCGTATCTCGTGGGACATATTGGCCAGGAAAAGGGATTTGGCATGGTTGGCCTGTTCTGCTTCACGAATGGCCTCGAGCATACGTTTTTCCGCATTTACCAGGCTAGTAATATCCCGGGCGGCCCCTTCTATAGTATCTCCCTTATACCGGGCGGAGATACGGACCATTCGCTCCTCTCCGGAAATACGAAGAGGGCTGGAAAATGTCAGAGACTCCTCCGAAGGGTAGTCGCTCTCCTTTAACTCTTCCAGTTCTGCAAAAATACCAAAGCGCTCAAAGAGAGAGTCCAGTTCGCCAAGCTCCTCCACCGCAAATGTTTTAAGAAGCTCCTTATTTGCCGTAAGCACCCGGTTGGTTCGGACATCTATACGAAAGAGACCGGCCAGGGCATTCTCAAAAAGATATTGATACTGCTCTTCCAGGGCCAGTTTCTGGTCCTCCAGCTGGAACATTTCCTGCTGAATAAGACGTCGTTCCGATTCCCCCAGGAAATCTTCAGCCATTTACCGCTTCCTTGAGAGATCCGAGGATCTGGTTAAAGGTGACCGGTTTGGTCAAATAATAGTCGGCTCCCATGGCGTAGCCCTTTTCTATATCCCGGTCCTGTGCCCGGGCGCTCAACATAATAAGAGGGATGGAAGCTGTCTCGGGCTTCTCCTTAAGTTTCTGTGCCACCGAATAACCGTCCAGCCCGGGCATTTGAACATCCATGATAATTACCTGGGGATTATTCTGAACCAGTTCAAGCACCTCCTCCCCGGTCCCGGCTTCAAAAACCTCCAGGCCCCGGGAGCGAAGGCCCTTGGCAATATGCATACGAATATACTCTTCGTCATCGGCAATCAGGACTCTCTTTCCCTGTAAATCGCTGTCTACCAATTTTCTCTCCTTAGTTCGTCAATGCGGCAATGGCCGCTCCCAAAAGGGGGGCATCCTCTACCCGAACAATCTCATAATAACGGGGATCTTCACCGGCAAGGGCTTCATCTAAATAGGCTTCCACCCGGAAGCGGAAGCGGAAATAGGCGTAAAAGGTGGTGCCGTCCACGGTCAGACAGAAGGGATTAAGCACATTCCGGCCCGAATCGGTCTTAAGCATAACCGCCGCCATACTGGCTGCGGTAGCTTTGGCCGCCCGCTCCAGAAGCAGATCGATAATCCAGTAAACCTTCTCTTTCTCTTCCTCCGAAGAAGATAACAAGGCCTGTACGAGCCGGTTTTTCCCGTCCCGGGGATTGTGAAGGTAGTTTCCCGTATCGATGGTATTCAAAGTCCCCAGGGCGGCAATTTTCTTACCCGTTTCTGCGGCAAGGAACCCCTCCGTCACGGCAAGTTCCAAGGTTTCCTGGACAAGCCCTCCAAAATATCCTCCCGAGGAGAGTTTCTCTTGGTAGTATTTACCGGGACAGGTGGTTTTTCCGTCAAAGGAAAGATCCGCCTTACCCCGGGGGATAAGACTAAAACCACCCGATTCGGTATTTATAATCTGATGGGCCAGACCGCTTTTCTCGATCTTCCCGATATTCTCTTCCTTTTCCAGATAACAGCTATTAAGCCCTGTTCCCAGAATATATCCCATATAACCGTCATATCCCCTATCGGGATGGACAGACATACCCGTAAGCAGTGTGGCCACTGTATCGTTGAGGATAACAACTTTCTGATTTCCCCGGCAGCCGGCCTTTTTAAGATAGGCCAACAGGTTCTCTCCAATAGGCTTATTCAAAACTTCGGGAGCCTTGATTTCCTTGGTAAAAAGAAGAGGGATTCCATCCCGTTCGGGGGTCACTTCCGCCGGATAGGAGAAGCAGAAACCTATGGCATCGCTCTCGTCGGCAAAATCCTTGATCCTGTCTGCGAACACTGTATAAAACTCGTCAAGACTGACTTCCCGATCGATACCGGGCATGGGAACCTTGGTAAACTTTTCGATAACGGCCTTTCCCTCGTCGTCAAAATGGACAAGGGCGGCACGGAGGTTAGTTCCCCCTGCATCGAGTACGGTCACTTTCTTATTCGAAGGGATCTCCGGACGGGCATCGATATAGGTGGGAATCATGGCGATGGACGAATCGGTACCGGCTAGTCCCTTATCCATTTCCCCTTGAAAATCCCTTATGTAATCGTTAAGATCCAAATCTCCGGCGAACATATTTTGTCGGCTTAAAAAATCGGCGGCGGCTGTTTTCAAATCCACAGTAAACTCTCCTGCCCTTGATGTAATGTATACAGTAAGTCTATAGTCTAGGAAGGGGAAGGTCAAGTTATGCAAATAACAATTCTATGCGTAGGAAAACTAAAAGAAAAGTATCTTAAAGCGGGAGTGGAAGAGTATACCAAGCGACTGGGAGCCTACGGGAAAATCAGCCTGATAGAAGTGGCCGATGAAAAATGCCCCGACCGGGGAAGCGACCGGGAAAAGGAGATCGTCCGGCAAAAAGAGGCGGAACGGATTCTGGCAAAACTCCCCCCTTCGGCCTGGCCGGTCACTCTGGAAATCGGCGGGCGCATGCTCTCAAGCGAAGAGTTGGCCCGGGAACTGGACGGCATGCCTCACAAGGGCGTAAGCCACGTAGCCTTTATCATCGGGGGGTCGCTGGGCCTGGATGAATCGGTGAGAAAACGGAGCAAACTGGCCCTATCCTTCTCCAAGATGACCTTTCCCCACCAGCTTATGAGGCTCATACTAACGGAGCAGATCTACCGGGCCTTCACCATTATCCAGGGAACGCCCTATCATAAATAGCGGTCTAAACCGGGAGAAAAGTCACCACCAGTCCAATCAATCCGCCGAACACGCCGCCCCAAACGACAAGCCAGCCCAGATGCTTGCGAATCATATCCTGAATAATGCGTTTAACCTGTTCCGGGGTTAACTCGTCCAGACGATCCTGCACCAGGCTTTCCACTTTCTTCTGTACCATGGTGGGGATGTGGGGCATATCGGTACTTTCCAGGAGAGCGGCGGTTTTTTCCGGGGTGAATTCCTGCGCCATATATTCGCGGATGCGGGCAATGGCCGGTTCCCGGTACTGCTCCAGGAGCCCTTTTCCCCCGAACATTCCCAACATTCCCCCCACTCCGGAAGAGAGAACTTCATTAACAAGACTGTCGTAGATAGGATTGAAATCGATTTTATCCGCCATTTTGCCTATATCGATCTGGCCGACCAACGCTTCCCGACTATCGGCGAAAAAGCGGTCTATCTTGTCATCGGAGAAAAATTCCTCCATAACCAGATTTTTAAGGCCCTTCTTAATCTCTTCGAAGTGGCGGGGAATAACCCCGGAACCATACAGAAGAGGAACTCGCTCAAAAAGCATATAAACCGCCAACCAGTTGGTAACGGCGCCGGAGAGGGCAAAGATTCCCACAGAGAGGAGCTGTTCCCTGCCCCAGGGAGAAAAATATCCCGCCCCGATAAAGAGGAGGGCGACCAAATTCGTAACTAAGCTCTTATTCATGGAGGGTAAGATAATAAATATGCCGTAAAATGAGAAGATATTCTTTCCTTTTCTTGTCTTTTTTACTCATTTGACTAATAATATAGGAAATGGCTGAGAGTATAAGGCAGGCAACAACGGGAATGAACAATTCAAAAGACTTCCCCGAAACACTGGAATACAAGAAACAAATCCTTTCCCAAATAGTCGATTTAATGTTCTACTCATCCTTGGTCATCTCTCTCTTCCTTTTTTATATTGGAGACGATTTTGCCATACACGACTCTATTGTTGCGGTCATAGTAATTGGCATTATCAAAATCAGCTTTAGCAAAGAGCATTATCTCATTGCCTCAAGCCTTCTCATGCTTTCTCTCTTGTTTATGGATAATGCCCTCCTGCTGTTGGGAGACGGGATTCATGACGTAACGGCCATGTTTATCCCCGTTACGATTATCATAGCAGGACTTCTTCTGGAAAACACTCTCTACTGGCTCTACACCTCCCTATTGGTCTTTACAGTTACTCTGCAGGGAATGCTGGAGCTAGCCGGAATTCTCACCTACCATGTCTCACCCTATATCTGGCACTACGATATTACCATTCTCACCGCTTTCCTCATTATTTTAACATTTATTGTCCGTTACTTTACCAATGGAATTTACACAGCACTCCGCAAGGCTCATAGAAACGGTCGGAACTATGAGACCATTTTCCAGTCCGCCGCAGACGGAATTCTTATTATTGACCCGTCCAATGGAGAAATAATCGACGCCAACGAGACGGTTCTTCAAATCTTCGACTGCAACGGCCTAGGGACACCCTCCTTTGACATGAGCCGACTCTATTCGAATGAGGAGGAATATTCCCGGGAAAGCTTCCATGAAAAACTTAAAAAAACAGAGGAGGAAGGTCCCCAGCTTTTCAAATGGCTTACCGGGAAATACGACAACTCTCCCCTGTGGCTGGAAATGTCCCTCAAAAAAGCCCTTATTAATGAAGAAGAAAGAATCATATCGATCATCCGAAATATTAATAACCTTGTGGAACTGGAAGAGGAACTGGTTCAATCGGAAAAACTCAAAGCCGTAGGACAGCTGGCCGGGGGAATAGCCCACGACTTCAATAATCAGCTCATGGTAATAAGCGGTCTGGTAGAAGTCATTGATAACGAAACGACCGACCTGTTGCACAAAAAATATTTTAGAATGATCCGCAGCTCCCTGACCCGATCCACAAAACTGATTGATAAAATGCTCTGCTTCGCCCGAAAAGGAATTAACCGCAAGGAACCTGTCGTCCTCCAGGAAATAGTGAAAGAGACCGTTTTCATGCTGGAAAGAAGCATAAACAAAAGAGTCCTTTTGAAAATGGATTTAGCCGAAAGTCCCCTCCTTGTCCGGGGAGACGAAAGCCAGCTTCAAAATGTTCTTCTTAATGTGGGGATTAATGCCTATGACGCGATTTCCGGCAAAGGAGAAATCCTCTACTCCTGTTACCCTCAGAAGGAAGAAGACGGTAAAGTCTGCCTAATCGTAAAAGATACGGGCTGCGGAATGTCCCGTGAGACAATGGGTATGATTTTCAACCCCTTTTTCACCACGAAAAAAGAGAACTCCGGAACCGGGCTGGGCCTCTCCGCCGCTTACGGCACAATCAAAGATCACAACGGTGAAATTTCTGTTCTAAGCGAACCGGGTCGGGGGTCGGAATTCCGAATCAGCCTTCCCCTCTCCCCGGCTTAATCTTCCCGGAAAGGGGCGGCCTTTAATTCCAATTGGGCCGCTTTTTCCTCATTACCCTGTCCCTTCCAGGCCAAATAGGCCCTATGGAAGTAGACCAGAGCCTCTTCTTCCCGGCCATCCTTCTCCAGAACAAGCCCCAGAGCGGTCAAATCCGCCGCAATCCCCGGAAGGATTTCATAAAAACGGTCCTCTTTTAAAGCGGTGAGCAGGGCCGATTCAGCCATTTCATACTGGCCCATAAGAGAGTAGGCCGAACCTTTGAGATAATAATTGGTTCCCATTTGAAGTGAGTCTTTTAACCCCTTATCGATCTTTAAAGCCCTGTCATAAAGGGTCAAAGCCTCTTCATACGTCCCTTCCCGCTTGGCCAGGGTCCCTTTTAAACGGTAGTATTCGGCCATTTCCCGGGAATCATCCCCATTCACAGGGCCGTATTCACTCCATATTCCGGCACGTTCCAGGTCATCCATAGCCAAATAGCAGTTGGCAAAGTGGTTCGCCGTATCCCGAATCAGGAGGTTGTCCTCCAAATCTTCCGCCAAAGGAAGGGCCTCTTCAAAACTCTTGAGAGCCTCCCCATGATTCCCCAGAGCCGCCGCACTCTTCCCCATGGCCAGGTAGGATTTTACCACCCCTTCCCGCTCATCAAGCACGGCATATTGGAACAGGGCCGATTCAAAACTCAGCCGGGACGCCTCATACAGCCCCTGATTAAACTGGCTCTCCCCCAGATTATAGACCCCCGTAGCCGCCTCAAAACGCTCGGTCACCGCCTCGGCATCCCCGGGAAGAGAGGAACATCCGGCGAATAACAGGGCCAAACCTAAAAATACGTATAAAAATACCCCTTTCATCTAAAACTCCTCGTCCCTGTGGGAAGCACCGCCCCCAGAGGGGACCTCGACGTTTTCTTCGATTCCCCCTTTGAGAAGGGGATTATTGGAAAGCCCTTCCAAAACATCCTCCGCTTCGGTCAGCGTGGAGGAGAGCTGGGTCAGGATCAATTCGATCTGGGGACTGCTTCCGCTCAGGGTCCCGGTTAGGGTGGAAAGATTATAAAGGCTGACTAAAACCTGGTCTGTCAGACCGGTGATATGACCGTAAAAATCGGCCTCGTCGGAAAAAAGGCCGCCCACCACCCCTTCGGTGCCCACCAGCTGGGGAATCAGATTCTCCGCCTCTTCCAATTCGCTTACCAGAGAGGTCAAACCGGCTAAAAGGACATTCACCTCTTCCAAGGCCCCTTCTGCGTCCCAGAGTATTTCCCCCACCGGCCCGGCGCCGGGATCGCCCTGAAGGGAACGGTCCAGGGTAATGATAAGGCTGTTCACGGACACAACCGTTTCGTCCACATGGGTCAAAAGATCGGGGACGGTGGACATAAGCTCGCTTATCATGTCGCCTCCCTCCTCTTTCTGTGTTAGCCCTTGGGCCACCAGAAGCTGCCCCTCTTCAAACTGGGTGGAGGGGATGTAGGAGCCCTCTTCGGGAAAGGGACTGTCGTTATTGCCGGGATAGAGCGTCAGGCCCCCGCCCAGCCCCAAAGGATTGGACGTAAGCTCCAGGACAGAATTCGGCTTAAGCTTATCGATATAGGCCTCGTAAATCACCAGGTCCATATCTATGGTATTCTCCTCATTCAGTCTAAAGTCCTTGACCGATCCCACTTCCACACCCTTAAAGCTTATGGCCATTCCCACGGAGAGCCCCGAGGCGGAAGTAAAGCGGCTGTGATAGCGGTACTGATGGGCAAACCACTGGCGATTCACCCCGGCCACGACCAGCATGAAGAGCACAAACAAGAGGGCTACCAATATGAAGATGCCCACTATTCGGTCGGCATAACGAAATTTAAAGGTCATGAAAAACTCCCCTATTTCTGGAAAAAATCATTAATAAATACCTGAACCACCGGATCCCGGCTGGCCAGAACCTCATCCACCGGCCCGTAGGACAGGACCCGCCCCCCGCTCAGGAGAACAAAGTAGTCCGCCAATTCCATGGCGAAGTCCGTATCATGGGTTATGCCGATGATGGTCTTTCCCTCTTCCTTGAGGGCCAAAATCTTCTCTTTGAGCAGCCCCACCTTGTTTCTGTCGATAAAAGTGGTGGGCTCGTCCATAAAAAATATATCCGGGTCGGTCACAATGGAGCGGAGGAAGGAGAAAATCTTTCTCTCCCCGGCGGAGAGGGCTGCCGGGCGCTGGTCCAGGGGCTCGATAAAGTTCATTATGGCCGTTGTGGATTTAACTATCTCCTCCAGCTTGTCCCGGGATATTTTTGGATCCGTGACCAGAACAGGGAGAGTCAGGTTATCCCGGAGGGACATATTGGCCCAGAGCGCCCCGTCCTGGAAAAGAAAGCCCGTCTGCCTCTGCATAAACTGGTACTCCTTCTCATTCATCCGGGACACATCCTGCCCTTTAAAAAGGACTTTCCCCTCTATGTTGGGATAGAGCCCGGCGGCTATCTTGAGCATGGTGGACTTCCCGCAGCCCGAAGGACCAATGATAATCGTGGTAGACCCCTCGGGAAAGGAGAGGTTAATGTCCGCAATAATCGGCTCGCCCGCCACAAGATAGGAAACATTGTCCAGTTTAATCATCTCTTCCACAGTGTCCCCTAAAGCAGCGCCACAATAATAATGACATCGGCCAGAATACAGCCGACGATGGAGGTTCCAATAGACTGAATGGTCTTAACCGGCACTTCCGTAACGGCCAGATTCACCTTGAATCCATGATAGACGGAAACTACGGCGATAATCAGTCCAAAGACAAAGCTCTTGAGAAAAGAGGAGATCACATCAACCAGTTCAATCTGCATAACCAGACCAGTGATGTACTCCCGAAAGGGAAAGGGCGAGATAAGATTGGCCACCAACCAGGAACCGAGCAAGCCAAAAAGGTTAAAATAGATGTTCAAAAGAATCATGGCCGTGGTTACCCCGATGAGCCGTGGCACGCCCAACTGGGAAATAGGGTTGATTCCCACCGACATATAGGCTTCCATTTCATGGGAGATGACCATGTTTCCCAGCTCGGTGGTTATGGCGCTTCCCGAACGGGCGGTAATAATAAAGGCCGTTACCAGAGGGCCCATCTCCCGCATAATGACTACTATGAGAATCTCGTAAAGAAGGGTCGGATCTCCCAGGAGAGGCATAATAGAGTTCCCCTGCACAATCAGAACCGCTCCCATCCCCAGAGAAAGGAGAGCTATGACCGAAAGGGCTTCCACACCGGTAAAAAAGATCTGCATAATAAGAACCCTTAAACCAATGCGCCTCTTCTGGAGAAAGAAAAAGGTCTCTTTTATAAGAAAAAGGAAAAAACCCACCGCTTCCGAGTAGGTAGCCACCTTAAGGCGGGCCTTCCTTCCAATTGCCGATACCATGGCTTAATTATATATCCCCCCCAAAGGGGGAACAAGCTATTTTGGGGATAATACTTTTTTTTTTCGCCGATTGGTGCTAATCTATTCGGCACAGAAGGAGTCCAGCGATTGTCACGTATTTTAACAGCTTCCCTTATTTTTGCCTCCCTTTTACTCACCCTTTCCTGCGGCAAGGAAAAACACCCCCGCCCCTATACGGTAGACGAGGCGGCCCTGCTGGCCCGGGAGATCCGTCTGAACAGCATCAAGCCGGACAAGTGGGTCCTTGACCAGTTTAAAGAGAACGAAGTGGTAACCCTGGTGGATACCCGGGGCTATAGCGGAGGCCTGGAGGTATTAAAGTACCTGGTACCCCTTCTTCACAGCGAAGGGATCGTCCAGCTTGATTTGTGGTTTATCCCGGAAGACGGTTTGGTTCAGGCCAACGCCCTATTGAACGGAACCCTTTTCTATGCCGATTCGGCGGCGGACTTAAGCGGGCGGGCGGGCTACCTCTATCTCTACGAAGAGCACTTGGACTTTCTCCGTTACCTTTATGACTTTAACAGTACCCTAGAAGAGGGGGAAGACCGATTAATCCTGACAAAACTGACTGGCGAAGAAGCCGGGGGGCTCGTCTACACCTATGAGATCCCTCAAAATGGTCCTGCCCTTCTGATACAGAATCCACCGGCCCTCTCCCTGCTGGATGACGAAGATGAAGGACATCTCTTAAATAGAATAGAACAGGTTTTTGAATATTTAGAAGGAGAAGAGCCCTTTTTCGTTCTTGGGACGGATCATTTCTTCCGGACAAACGGAGAAAACTCAACGCCCCTGCTCATTCTTTCCGAACCGGGCCGACTGCCCCTCTGCCACCCTCTCAAGAAAGGTATCAACAAGAGCAATTACGAAGAGGCCCTGTCCGACTTTCCGAACCAGCACATCACCGCCCCCGCCTTTCTGGCGATTCGCTACATGAAAAAGGCCCAGAAGAAATACCTCCGGGCCCTGTCAAAGAATTAAGAACGATTAAGAGCCGAAAAGTCTCCCAGTCCCAGGTTTCGACAGATCTCCGTGGAAACATGGGCGTTATTCAGAGTGTAGAGATGGACACCGGGCACATCGTTGTCGATGAGGTCCCTCACCTGCTCCGTGGCCCAATGGATTCCCGCTCTGGCGACCAGTTCATCCCCCTCGGCCCGATTAATCAACCTTAAAAGGGGAGCAGGGAAACGGGCATTGGCGGAAAGCTCGGCCATGCGCACCATGGATTTCTTCGAAGTAATGGCCATAATCCCCGCCACAGCCGGAATATTGATGGATGCCACCGAACAGCGGTCCACAAAGTCGTAATAATCCCGGTTGTCAAAAAAGAGCTGGGTTACAATATAGTCCGCCCCTTTGTCGACCTTCTCCTTAAGATAATCAATCTCCTTCAATCGGTTCAGCGCCTCCGGATGGCCCTCGGGAAAACCGGCTACACCTATCCCAAAATGGGGCTTTCGCTTTTTGACGAAATCCACCAGGTCCGCCGCATAATCAAAACCCTTGCCCGAAGGATTCCATTCAGTCATTCCCTGAGGAAGATCTCCCCGGAGGGCCAGGATGTTCTGAACACCCGCTTCATCATAGTCGTCAAGTATGCGGGCCACCTCGTCCCGGGTTGAACCGACACAGGTTAAGTGTGCCACCACTTCATGGACCGACTCTTTTTTTATACGGGTTACCAACTTGTGGGTATTCTCCCGGGTCGAACCGCCCGCGCCGTAGGTAACACTCACATAGGACGGCTTAAGAGCCTCCAGCTCCTCCATGGTGTTATAAAGGTTTTGAAACCCCTTCTCCGTTTTGGGAGGGAAGAACTCAAAACTGACCGAAGTATGTTTAACGGAATTCAATATATCTGCAACTTTCATTTTTGCCTCATCTGGAAAATATACAGATCATCATATTATGATTCAATGATATCAGTCAATATCACCGGAGTGAGGAAAGAGAAAAGACTCTCTGATAAGGTGATTTTCTCTTTTCCCTCACTTGCTTTTTTACATAGGAATCACTAAAATAGTGGTGTAACAAAAACAAGGGAGGACCCTATGGCCCATGTAATCGACGCCTCAGAATGCGTGAACTGCGGAGCTTGCGAACCGGAATGTCCCGTTGAAGCAATCAGCGAAAAAGACGGAGCAAGAGTTATTAATCCCGATCTCTGTACCGACTGCGGTGCCTGTGTAGACGCCTGTCCTGCCGACTGTATCAGTCAGTCTTAGGTGAGCGCTTTCGCAACCCCCTTTGAAGCGGCCCGTTTCCGCTTCAAACTCTACCGGGCCATAGAAGATTTTTTCCTGGCCCGGCACTACCTTCCCGTAGAAACACCCCTTCTATCCCCCGATCTTATACCGGAGAGCTCCCTGGAAATTTTCAAAACGGAAAAATTCAATTTTTCCGGCCACAGGGATGAAATGTACCTCATTCCCTCCCCGGAAGTGTGGATGAAAAAACTCCTCTCCCGGGGGTCGGGAAGCCTTTTCCAAATAAGCAAATCCTTTCGCAACAACGAACAGTCCGGCAAAATCCACAACAACGAATTCTCTATGCTCGAGTGGTATTCAGTGGGAAGCGATTACCAGGACAACATAGCCCTTACGGCTGAACTGTTTGCCTCGCTCGCTCCCCTGGCCTGTGAAAAAAACCGCCACTACTTTTCCGCCCCCTTTCTGGTACTCACCATGGAAGAAGCCTTTCTCAAGTACGCCGGCTTCTCCCTGGAAAAAAGCCCCGACCGGGAATCGCTCCGCCGGGAATTAATCAGCCTTGACCTCCCCTTTGACGAGGACGATGACCGGGAAACCCTCTTTAACCGAGTTTTTCTAAGCCTGGTCGAACCGTCTCTCCCGGAAGACCGAACCGTAGTCCTGACCGACTATCCCTCCTTTATTCCCACCCTGGCTAAGGAAAAGCCCGGAACCCTCTGGTCGGAGCGTTGGGAGATGTACATAAAGGGAATAGAACTGGCCAACTGTTACTCGGAAGAGACCAACCAAAACAAGATAGCTGCCTACTATGCGGCGGAAGGGACAGAAAAAAGTCATTGCCGGGTAAATCACAGAATTGACGGGAATTATGCCGACTTCTTTCACGACAATTATCCCAAGGTATCCGGTAACGCTATGGGGATGGACAGGCTAATTATGGCCTTAAGCGGGGCGGAAAGCCTCAAAGAGACCCTTCTCTTTCCTCAAAACACCTAATCGCCTCTTTCCGGTCTACCTTTTTTTTGCTATACTGTTGCTCCGAAACAAGAACACTGAGAGAATTTCCTCACCCCGCACCGGGGATGGCAAGTGAGATTCTCCGCAAAAGGATATAAGAATGGGTACAATTAAAGCCGGTGCTATCGATAACAGCATGTTTATTCAGGAAAAGGGCGATCCCTATTCCGTAGTAGAAAGGGAATTCGTAAACCCCGGAAAGGGTTCCTCCTTCGTAAGACTTAAGCTCAAGAACCTCAAAACAGGCGCAGCCCTTAAGGTTACTCACAAAGCTCAGGATTCGATGGAGCAGATTGATGTGGAAGACATTGCCTCCCAGTATCTTTATACCGACGGCGAATCGTTCCACTTCATGAACAACGATACCTTTGACCAGTACGAAGTACCCGCCAATGTTTTGGGCGACAAAAAGTACTTCCTCATCGAAGGGAATACCTACAAAGTGGTTCAGTGGGAAGGGGAAACTCTGGACATCAAGCTGCCCCCCAAGATGGACCTGATCGTTACCGAAGCGGCGGAAGGCGTTAAGGGCGACACCGTAACCGGTGCCACCAAAATCGTTACCGTAGAAACGGGCCTTAATGTTAAGGTACCCATCTTCATCAAGCAGGGTGAAAAAATCCGAATTAACGTGGATACCATGGAGTATCAGGAGCGAATCAATAACTAAGAAGGAACTCTCCCACATATCAAATAAAACGGTTCCCTTCCAGTTCTGCGGCAAGAAGCTAAAACTGGCCCTAACCATGGGTCTTTTTTCCAGCAATGACGTAGACTCGGGAACCCGGCTCCTCCTCAAAACTCTAGCCAAGGAGACCGATCTGGCCTCCTTCCGTACCATTGCCGACATAGGCTGCGGCGTGGGGACCATCGGCCTGGCCCTAAAAGCCAATAATCCCGAAGCCCGTGTGATTATGCGGGACCGGGATGCTCTGGCCTGCGCCTACACCCGCTGGAACGGAGAGATGAACGGAATTGAGCCGGATGTGGTGGAGCAGGAACTCTTTATGACCGGCCTGGAAGAGAATAGTCTGGACCTGCTGGTCACCAATATCCCCGCCAAGGCAGGGGACGAGGTAATTGAGGATTTCTTCCTCCGCGCCCCCAACTACCTGACCGAAAAGGGACTTATTGCCCTGGTTATCGTTTCTCCCCTGCGGGAAGAGGCGGAACGGCTCATGGAAGAGCACGAGGCAGAAATACTCTACCGGGAGCATACCAAAATGCATTCGGTTTACCACTTCCGACGGACCGACAGCCGGGGTAAGGATGAAGGATTGACTCCCTACATCCGCCACAGAGGCGATTTTGAGCTGGAAGGACGGGAATACGAAGCGGACACGGTCTACAATGTTCCCGACTTTGACCTGGTAGGCTGGAAACATCAGCTGGGGGCCAAGCTTCTCAAGCCTCACTCCAAAAGCGGGACCTGGTGCTTCTGGAACCCCGGACAGGGCCATCTGCCCCTCTGGTTCAGCAGCAAATGCCGTCCCGGAGCGGATCGAATAATCTTAAGCGGCCGGGACATTCTTCAATGCCGCATTACCGAACACAATCTGAAGCAAAGCGGTTTTGAAGGAGAACTCCTTCCCCTTTCCCAACCGGGTATATCTTCCCTCCAGGAATCGCTGGAAGAAGACTCTTTAGACCTTCTTGTGGTGGATCAAAACGACTCCATTCCCCGGAAAGATTGGTGGACGCCTCTCAAAGAGACGGGACTCTCCCTCCTTAAAAAAGGCGGTCTCCTGGTTCTCTATGGAAAAAGCAGCGATCTACATCAGTTTATGAAAGGCGGGAACCGAGGCTTTACTCCTTTGGGAGATGACCGATACAAGGGAAACCGGGCCTTGGTTCTGCGAAAGAATTAAACCGATAGGGTTTCCCAGATTTTCTGAATTAACTCTCTTCCGGAAAAAGGTTTCCCTATAAAAGAGACGTCCCTGTCCAGAATTCCCCTTTCGTTGATAACACTCGAAGTATAACCGGACATAAAAACCACCTTCGTGTGGGGAAAAATCTTTAATACCTCCCGGGACAAATCCTTTCCGTTCATTTCGGGCATAACCACATCGGTTAAAAGAATATCGATCGGACGGCCCTCTTCCTTGCAGGCGGCAAGCGCTTCAAAGGGAGAGGTGAAGGTTAAGGCCCGGTAGCCGTGACCGGTCAGTATTTTTTCCGAAAGCTTAAGAATGGCTTTATCGTCTTCAACAATATAAACCGTCTCTTCTTGTCCTTTCGGAGGAAGGGAGCCTTTCTTCCCTTTTTTAAGAACAACCGATGAATCACTCCGTTTCAAATAGATTCTAAACGTCGTTCCCCTGCCCGGTTCACTGTAAACATTCACAAAACCGTCATTCTGCTTGACTATCCCATAAACGGTAGCCAACCCCAGCCCTGTGCCTTCGCCTATTTCCTTAGTCGTAAAAAAGGGCTCAAAAATATTTTCCAAAACAGCCGCTTCCATCCCCCTGCCGTTATCGCTTACGGCAAGCATCACATAGTCTCCGGAAACTTCCTCTCCCGAATCCTTTAAAACCTCTCCCTCAAAGCTCATATTCTTCGTTTCTATAAGAATCCGCCCCACATCGGAGATGGCATCCCGGGCATTTACGCATAAATTGGCCAATATCTGATCAACCTGAGTCGGATCGATGAGTATGGGCCAGATATCATCCCCCGGAAGCCATTCAAGACTGACATCTTCCCCGATAAGCCTTCGGAGCATTTTGAGAATATCTTCGATTAAATTGTTCACAATTATTGATTCCGGCTTCGCCGGCTGCTGCCGGGCAAAGGCAAGAAGTTGGCCGGTGATATTGGATGACCGTTCCGCCGCGTTAAGGATTTCCGTCATTCCCTCGTAAAGAGGATCATCCTTATCCATATCGTTAAGAATCAGATCGGCATACCCTATAATAATGGAAGAGATGTTATTGTAATCATGTGCGACCCCGCCGGCCAGTCGCCCCACCGATTCCATTCTCTGCGCTTTAATCAACCGCTCTTCCGCACTTTTCAAGTCGGTAATATCCATAATGGTTTCCATGGAGCCGTTGAGTACTCCGTCGGCATCCCGCAAAGGCACGGCGGTTCTGAAGTACCAACGGGCGGGGGAATTACTCCCGGTGGAAAAAATAGTTCCCTCAAGGGCCCCTTCGCTCAGCCGTGAAGGATAAATTTCCTCATCTGTCTTTTCCGGCGTTATCCCTGCGAGAATATAATCGGCAAGCATACTCTTCTCATGTTCATAAAGAAGACTCCACTGTTTCTTCGTACCTACGACATCTTCCGATGTCAAACCGGAAATCACCTCGCAGAATCGATTCCAGTGCTTAATAACCCCCTTATCGTCCAGAACATAGGCCGCAATAGGACTGCTATCCAGAATCTGTACCATTTTTGCCCTGCTGTTTTTTAATTCCCGGGCCGCCCTCCGTTCTTCCCGCAGCTTATTCTCAAGAGCTCTTACCATGATCCCCAGAGAGATCGTAGCGATTCCATTAAGAAAGATAAACGTTACGGTTGTCACAACCCAGGCGCCCAAATGGGAACCGGTAAACCAAACGATAATCCCCCTGGATACCAGGAAGCCAATAACAATCAATATAAGCGAATTGATAAGCAACGTGGCCACTCCCGCATAAACCCCCAGAAGAAGACAAGCGTGAATGGAAAGGGAAAAAAGCCATATCTTACCGCTTCCCAAAGGACCGACAATAACCAATGCGGTTATGCCCAGAAGATAAAAAACCAGAAGCCCCATAATATTGCGAATGATAAAAGGGATTTTCCGAGCAAACAGAATAATGAAGCAGAGGCTATAGGAAAAGGTATAGATGATAAAGTTTACCCATATTTGATCACGAAAAGCCCGAAGAATACTCATAACATAGGGAAAAACGGCCATGAGGCAGACGCAGGAAAAGATGATGGTAAAGATTCGCTCTCTCCAACTAAGAATAACATCTTCTTCGACGCAATCGGGTAAATCGGGCAATCTGAAAATCTTCATAAGTTTTTTCCTAGCATCTCCACGGAAACAGGAATTCTAACGGCTATTTATAAGTAGCCTCTGATTAACTTATAAGACATAAAAATGGGATTTTCAAAAATTGTAAGAAAAAAATGAGACTATTTTAGCCCAATATGCTTCAGAAAGCCCTCGGTGGATCGGTTCAAAACCAGCTCCTTAGGAAAATCCAACTTCTCCAACATCCTGTGGGCATATTCAAAGTCCCCCACCGCACTGGAATAATGGGCATCGCTCCCTATAATAATGGGAACCTCCACCCGGCGGCACTCTTCAAAAATCCGCTTAATAAAAATATCCCCCCCCGGCCTGAACGAAGTAGGCTTGAGGGAACTGTTATTCAGCTCCAAAAGTGTGCCCGTAGCTTTTGAGGCAGCCACCACTTTCTTAATATCAAAGTTGAACCGCACATCGCCGGGATGGCCGATAATATTGACCCGGGGATTTTCCATTGTCTTAATCAAAGTGCGGGTGTGCTCCTCCTCGGTACCGAATTTGAGGCAGGGCGGATGGAGACTGGCAATAACCATTTCCAGGTTTTGCAGGACCTCCTCATCCATATCGATATTTCCCTCAAAGTCAATAATATTGGCTTCCGCCCCTTTAAGAACACGGACACCGTCAATTACTTCCGGGATAATCCGCAAATTATAGAAATGAAATATATGGGCTCCCCCGGGCATAGCAGGGGCATGGTCGGTCATGGCAATGAGCTTAAGACCCTTAGCCTTGGCGGCCGCCACGTTTTCCTGAAGAGAACTGTAGGCGTGGCCCGACGAGATGGTATGGGTATGGGTGTCCAATTCGTAATTCATGGGAGGTATTTTAGATGAAACCAAAAGTCCTAACAAGTAAGCCGGTCACACTAATAGAAAATAAACAAAAAACGCCTTTCTCTTCTGCCCCTTATGTGATAGATTTGTGAACATGAAAAATACTTTAAAAATATTAACATTTCTTTTCGGGTTCAGCTTACTGTTTTTTTCCTGCGATGACGGTTCGAGTAACAGCAGTAATGATAGCGATGACAACGGCAGTAACGATAGCAGCAGCTATCAGACGAGTTGGACTCTTTCGGGGATGATTGATTTTACGGGGTTTTATGGTACAGCAGGAACAAGCGACGTCAAATTCGCAGCTTTCTACGATGACAGTGATGATTTGGACTCTACCCCTATAAAGGTTAGTGAAATCATTACTCTTGGAAATGCCGTTTCTCCCGGGACTGATGACATAAGCTTTACCCTTAATATAGATGTTTCCGCTCTAACACCAGATTTCAACGACAGGGTGGAACTGATTTGCTGGGATGATGAAGACGATAATAATGAATTTGACGATACCTGGAGTACCTATGCAGAAGCCAATGCATCTTGCCCCGACTTTAGAGATGATTACGACTGTAAGATCTGGTTCAATAACAGTAGCCTCTATGGTGAAATGGGATGGAAAATTCAAGATGATGATACCACCGACATCGAGGATATCGATATAACCTCTTCAAATTCAGCCTTTACCAACCTTGATCTAAATGACGGAGCCATTTTCTGGTAGAATACTCCCCCCGCTCCGGCGGGGCATTACTCCTATTCCCCCTAATTCACCCCAAACTATAGATTTCTTTCCCCCATTATGCTAAAACACTAAGATATCTCTGAATCTCCCCCCCGGGAGACCAGACACAAAAGGTGAAAAAAATGTTAAAGACCGGTTTTATCGGATGGCGCGGCATGGTGGGTTCCGTACTTATGGGACGCATGAAGGAAGAGAAGGATTTCGACGGAATGGAGTCCCACTTCTTTACCACCAGTCAGACAGGACAGAAAGGTCCCGGTTACGGTACCGGCCCGGAACTCCTCAAGGACGCTAAGGATATAAACCTTCTTAAAGAGATGGACATCATCGTTACCTGTCAGGGCGGCTCCTACACGGAAGAAGTGTACCCCAAACTCCGAAGCGAAGGCTGGAAGGGCTACTGGGTCGATGCAGCCTCTACCCTCCGCATGGCAGACGACTCTATCATCATTCTCGATCCGGTTAACAGAAATGTTATTGACGACGCCCTGGCGGCCGGTACAAAAACCTTCGTAGGAGGAAACTGTACCGTAAGTCTTATGCTGATGGGGATCGCCGGTCTTTTCCGGGAAGGGGCTGTTGAATGGCTCTCCTCCATGACCTACCAGTCCGCCTCCGGTGCGGGGGCTCGTAATATGCGGGAGCTGGTTAAGCAGATGCAGATTATCGGAAACACTCCGGCCCAGTTGGACGATCCGGCCAGCGCTATTCTGGACATCGATCGCCAGGTTTCCGATGTGATTCGTTCGGAAGCCTTCCCCACAGCCCAGTTTGGCGCCCCTCTGGCGGGAAGCCTGATTCCCTGGATAGACAAGCCCGTAGCGGACGGTCAGACCAAGGAAGAGTGGAAAGGTTTTGCCGAAACAAACAAGATTCTCCGCAGTGAAAAACCCATCCCCATTGACGGGCTCTGTGTACGTGTGGGCGCCATGCGCTGCCACAGCCAGGCCCTCACCATCAAACTAACCAAAGACTACCCTCTGAATGAGCTGGAAGATATGATTAAAAGCTCCTCCGATTGGGCCCGCTTCGTTCCCAATGAGAAGGAAGCCACCCTTAAAGAGCTTTCTCCCGCCTTTGCCTCGGGAACACTTACCGTGCCGGTAGGACGGGTCCACAAAATGAACATGGGCCCCGAATACCTTACCGCTTTTACCGTGGGAGACCAACTCCTTTGGGGAGCGGCGGAACCGCTTAGAAGAATGATTAAAATTATTCGAGGCGATTTGTAAAAATCCTTTATAAACCTTCCACGTCTTTTTGAGATAACCCGGCGGCTTCTGCAATAGTCGCCGGGTTTACCCCCAACACTTAAAGATTCTTGGCATTTTCCCAAGAGGACCACTATCTCCTTACTTGACAAGAAAAACGCCCATCCCCTATGATTAGACCATCGCTTGGATTCACACGAACCGGGACGAGGTAAAATGAAATATATAGAAATAAAAAAAGCAAGCTTCGCCTATGGTACGGAAGAAAATCCGGTTGTAAGGCAACTGTCAGTAACAATTAACCACGGGGAATTTGCCGTCATTGCGGGCAGCAATGGTTCCGGTAAAAGTACCCTTCTTAGGCTCATGAACGGTTTGCTCCTCCCTCAGGAAGGCGAGGTAATTACAGCCGGGATGAGTACTTCCAACCCCAATCTCATACTTCCCATTAGAAAAACAACGGGCATGGTCTTTCAGAACCCGGAAAACCAGTTAAGCGCCACCGTAGTGGAAGAGGATGTGGCCTTTGGGCCGGAAAACCTGGCCTTTAGCAGCGAAGAAATGACAAAGGCTGTGGAAGAAGCCCTGGATCTTACGGGCCTGACCGAACAAAAAAGCCGCTCCACCACTGCCCTGAGCGCAGGCCAGCTCCAGCGTCTGGCCCTGGCCGGTGTCCTGGCCATGAAACCCCGCTGCCTTCTTCTTGACGAACCGACCAGTATGCTCAACCCCCAAGCCCGGCACAGTTTCATGGAACTGATTCACCGGCTCAACCGGGAAAAAGGCCTGACAGTGGTTATGGTATCCCACCATGAACGGGAAATACTAAGCGCCTCCCGGTTGATCGTAATGGACAAGGGACAGATTGTACGGGATGGAAAACCAAAGGATATAATGAAGGAAGAGAGCCTGGAACAGTGGGGCCTTCTGCCACCTCCCTCACTGGAAGCTGTTCGTCATCTTCAAAACAGGGGCCTTTCTCTTCCGGAAACCACCGAAGAGGAGGCACTGACCGATTCTCTCAAATCCCTGGGAAAAGAAGCCCAAACCACGCTATGGGAAAAATTTCCTCTCCTAAGCAACCGATCCCTTAAGGAGAAGGACCACTCGCTCCCTATTGATGTACAGAACATAAGCCACGACTACCTCAAAGGCACCCTTCTCAAACATCGGGCCCTCTCCGAGGTAAGTCTAAAGGCTGCAAGCGGAGAATGTCTCTGTCTCATAGGAACCACCGGCTCGGGGAAGTCCACCCTTCTCCAACACCTTAACGGCCTCCTTTTGGCAGACGAGGGCCAAGTCAGCCTTTTAAATACAATACTGGGGCCGGAAACAAGGGACGAAGAGGTTATCTCCCTCAGAAGACAAATCGGCTTGGTTATGCAGAGACCGGAAAAACAGCTTTTTGAACGATTTGTAGGGGACGACGTCGCCTTTGCCCCCAAACAGGCGGGACTGACCGGGAAGAAACTGGCCCGGAGAGTCAAATGGGCCATGGACCTGGCCGGTCTTCCCTTTACCCAATTCAAGGACCGCCCCATTTATGCCCTCTCCGGCGGGGAGAAACGAAAGGCCGCCCTGGCGGGAGTTTTGGCGCTCCAGCCCCGCGTTCTTCTGCTGGACGAACCCTCCGCCGGCCTCGATCCCCTCTCCCGTAGGGAGCTGCACCGCATCCTCATTAACCTCCGCGAACAGGGAACCACACTGGTTATCGCCACCCATGATATGGACGAAGCCGCCCTTCTGGGGCACCGAATTGTGCTGATGGAGAGGGGAAAAGCGGTCATGAACGGCTCTCCGGCGCAGGTTTTCTCCCGGGGAGAAGAGTTGCGCCACCGGGGTCTGGAACCGCCCTTTATCAAGAGAATTGAGGAGGCCCTAGCGTGAAAGAACTGGATTTTACCCAAAAAGCGTCTCTGGGACAGTACCTCCCGGGCAACTCCTTTCTCCACCATCTAATTCCCCAGGTCAAACTGGCCGGTATTATCCTCCTCACTGGGGGAACCCTCTACACCTCCCCCCTGCTGGGAACCCTTTTTAGCTTGCTGGCGGTCATGGTTCTGGGAAAACTAGCCCGGGTTCCCACCCGCTTTCTCCTAAGAAACGTAAAACCGATAATCCCCTTTCTCTCACTCATTGCCCTCATGCAACTCTTCTTCACCAACACCGGAGAGAGCCCTGTTCTTTGGGAGTTAGGCCGATTCACCATAAGCGAAGGGGGCCTCTACAACGGACTGGCCGTCTTTTTCCGTTTCTTCTCACTCATGGGACTTTTTACCCTATTCACCGCCGTCACCCCCTCCCGAGAGATTGGCCACGGCACGGAAAACCTTACGGCCCCCCTGGCAAAAATCGGCTTTCCCTCCCACGCCTTCTCCCTTATTATCACCATAACATTCCGCTTCATCCCCATCCTAACCGGAGAAGCTGAGTATCTCATAAAGGCCCAGGCCTCCCGAGGCGCCCGCATAGGCATGGGGAAAAATCCCCTTAAAAAAATAGCCTCCTACCTCCCCTTACTGGTTCCCCTTTTCATCTCTTCTCTTCAGAGGGCGGAACAGTTGGCGGAAGCCATGGAAGCCCGCTGTTACCAGAAAGGGGAAAAACGAAGCCGCTATGTAAACTACCCCTTCGCCCTGCGCGACGGGCTAAGTCTCATAATTATTGCAATATTAACGTCGGTCCTCATCCTCCTCCAACAGGAAGCTTGGGAAGAGGCGCTGATTCCGTTCATAAGGAGTTTTTTATGAAAAACAGTTTAGATCTCAGAAAGATCACCGTGGCCGGAGTCCTCTCCGCCGTAGCCGTTGTCCTGGGAATTACCCCCTTTGGTATCATTCCCTGGTTTTCCGGGGCGTCCATCACCATTATGCACGTACCGGTTATCATTGCTGCCATTTTGGAAGGCCCTATTGTCGGGATGATTGTGGGACTGATTTTTGGGGTGTCCAGCCTGATTAAAGCCGCCGTTCAGCCCCTGGGAATCCTGGATCCCTACTTTACCAATCCTCTTGTATCGGTCTTGCCCCGTATCCTTATTGGCTTAGTTACCTGGGCCATATACCGGGGTATCAAGCGCTGGGAACTCCCCGCCGTCATCATCGCTTCCGTACTGGGAAGTCTCACCAACACGATTCTCGTAGTCGGTTCTCTGGGGCTTTTTGCCAACATTAACTGGGAAGAGATGTTGGGCATTAGTTACTGGCCCCTCTTTGGTACCATTTTTGTGGCCAACGGCGTACCCGAAGCCATTGGAGCCGCCCTTATCACCACCGCAGTCGTCGTTGCCTGGAAGAGACTGGACCGGGGTAAAAAGAGCTCTAACCTGGCAGACATAAGCGATGAGGAGACCGAATAATGCTCCTGGCCATAGATGTGGGAAACACCAACATTGTCTTTGGTGTACACGACGGAAAATCCTGGGTGGGCAACTGGCGCATTGCCACGGTCCACTCCAAAATGCCCGATGAATACGGGGTACTCTTCCGGGATATGCTCCGGGACGGAGGAATTGGGAAAGACGTTCTGGACAAGGCCATTGTCTCCAGCGTAGTCCCCGGCCTCACCGGAAAGATGCGGGACATGGTAAGCAACCTGATTGGAAAAGCCCCCATCATCGTAGGACCCGGTGTAAAAACGGGTCTTAAGATTCGCATAGGAAACCCTTCCGAACTGGGAACGGATATCGTCTGTAACTGTGTCGCCGCCTTTGAAAAGGTGCAGGACAGTTGTATCGTGGTAGACTTTGGGACGGCCTTGACCTTTACGGCCATTGCGGCAAACGGAGAAATTCGGGGCGTCGCCATTGCTCCGGGACTACAATCAGCAGCAGGAGCTCTCTCGCACAATACGGCCCAACTGCCCCAGGTCTGGCTGGAAGCACCGGAAAAAGCGATTGGCACAAACACCACCGCCAGTATTCAGTCGGGAGTCATCTTTGGCTATACGGGCCTGGTGGAACATCTCATAGATAAAATGAGCGAAGAACTGGGCGGTGTTAAGGCGGTGATAGGAACCGGCGGCCTTTCCGGGGTGATTGCTCCCCTAACGGACCGTTTTACCTACCGGGAGCCCTGGCTCATTCTTGAGGGGCTGAGGCTGATCGCCGGGAAGAACTGACGGAACTGAAAGGGACCGGCGCCCCCAGATAAAAGCCTTGGGAGTATTCGATTCCCAGGGCCATTACCACCTCAAGGACCTCCTTGGTCTCCACCTGTTCGGCCACAACCTTTATTCCCAGCTCCCGGGAAATGGATGTGATATTCTCCACAAGCATCCGCTTCTCCCGTGAGCTGCCCAACTCTCGAATCAAATTACCGTCGAGCTTAACGTAGTCTGCCTTAAGCTCGACCAAATAATCAAAATTACTATAGCCTGAGCCAAAATCATCAATAGCAATCTGGCAGCCGTACTGGCGCACCTCATTGAGAAACTGATGTACTTCCGACCAGTTTTCGATCTCCTTGGTCTCAAGAATCTCAAACTGTATAAAAGAGCCGTCCTCCATCTCATCCAGCATGAGAATGAGATACTCCCGGGTAAAGGGATCGTGAATATCCTCTTCGGAAATATTAACAGAAAGGGCAATCCCCTTCTCTTTCACCGCATTGACCGCATGACGGAAGACGGTACGTGTCAGACGGGGATAAAGGTGCTTTTTATGAACAATGGGAAGAAAGTCTGCGGGGAGCTGAATAGCCCCGTTCAGATCAATCAGCCTTACAAGACATTCGTACTTAAGAATATCTCCGGTCACATTATCGAATATAGGCTGATAATAGGGAAGAATCCTATTATCCTCAAAGGCCCGTTCTATTTGATAATCCCAACTCATGGAGAGCTTTAATTCCGACTGGGTGCTGAACTGGGGATGGTAAAAACAGAATTTGCTTTTAGCCATTTTACCTTCATGAAGGGCCAAACTGCAACGGGAGAGCAGATTGCTTCCCACCCCGTCCCTATCAAAAGCAGCCCCCAGGGAAACAGAAAGGGGAATTCGCTTTTTCCCTTCCCTGAAGTTGATTCGTGAGACCTCATCAAGAATGGACTTCATCAGTTTGATGAGCCGTCCTTCCTCTTCGGTAATACCCTCATTAAGGAACTGAAGGATGGCAAACTCCGATCCGGAAAGACGGTAGATTCCCTTGGGACTCACCTTTTTATTGAGTACCTCCCCAATGGCCTGGATGATCTTGTCCCCCGTCCGATACCCCAGAAAATCATTGAGCTCCTTAAAATTATCCGTATTGATTAGGATTAAGGCTTTGTAACTCCCGTTTTCCAAATCGGTAATAAGCTTTTTACGATTATAATATCCCGTAAGTTCATCATAAAATATCTGTTGATTCAGTTCGGAAAGAACACGATCCTGTCGATGGGACACAAAATAGGTAAAAAGGGAACTCAAAAGAACCGCAAAAGAAAGTATCATGAGGATATTAGGCGTAAGCCCGGTATCAATTATATTTAAGAATTGCAGCAAGGACAAAGAGAAGAGGGCAAGGACATAGGAAAGAAGGTAAAAGCGCCCTTTGCAAAAGGGAACGAGAAACAGGACAAATGACGGATAGATAACCCAGAAGATGGCACCGGAAAGGGTTACCCCCCATCCCAGATAAGCGGGCAATAAGCTCGTGAAATAAAAAATGAGCATGAAATCGGCGGTACGATCAAGATTCCTGCTTATCAAATAATAGCAGAGGAGAACGATAAAAGGCGTAAGCTTGACGAAGTCATGGCGGACCTCAACGACCATCCCCTGCTCCAGATGATAGAGTGAAATAGCCAATAGGGTAGTAAAACCAATTGCCAAAATCACATAAAGAAAAATCTGTCGGGATTGATTGAGATAATCACTTAATAAGTCGGTCTGCCCCTTTTTACCTAACACGGAGTCTCTATTTCTCCTTCATTTACACCCTTAATAATAATAAAATCCCACCAATTGTCAAACAGAAAAACTTGCCCCAACGGCCCCCTTCATTTATACTGAACGGGCATAAGGAGAGAATATGGCCGTTACAAAAGTGAAACCCGTCCCTTCAGATCTTGATATCGCCCAGTCTGCGAAAATTGTCGACATCAAGGAAATTGCCACCCGCTTTGGACTGGAAGAGAGTGATCTGATTCTCTACGGAGATCAAAAAGCTAAGATAAAGCTGGAAACCCTGGAAAAGCTTCAAAAACGGCCTCCCGCCAAATATATTGATGTCACTGCCCTGACCCCTACTCCCCTGGGAGAAGGAAAAACCACAACCACCGTGGGCCTCACAGATGGTCTGGCCACTCTGGGTCACAAGTCCCTCTGTACCCTGCGGCAGCCCTCCATGGGCCCCACCTTTGGGATAAAAGGGGGCGCCGCCGGGGGCGGTTACAGCCAGGTGGTTCCCATGGAGGAGATTAACCTGCACATGACCGGCGATATCCATGCGGTAGGCGCCGCCCACAACCTGGGAGCCGCCGCCATAGACAGCCGCATCTACCACGAAAGCCGCTGGAGCGACAGCTTCCTGGAAAAGCAGGGCCTAAAAAGACTCAATGCGGACCCCTACAATATTCTCTGGCGCCGCGTATTGGATATAAATGACCGAAGTCTCAGAAATATCATCACCGGCTTGGGCGAACGGGGCGACGGCCCCATGAACCAGGCCGGCTTTGACATTACCGTGGCCAGTGAAATTATGGCGATTCTGGCCCTCTCCACGAGCCTCAAGGATATGCGCGAGCGCATCGGCAGAGTGATCCTGGCCATGGACAAAAAGGGCAATCCCCTTACGGCGGAAGACTTCCGGGTAGCCGGGGCCATGACCGTACTTATGAAAGACGCCCTCATGCCCAACCTGCTTCAAACCATGGAAGAACAGGCGGCCCTGGTCCATACGGGACCCTTTGGAAACATAGCCCACGGCAACTCCTCCATCATGGGAGATATGATGGGAATGGGCATGACCGACTACCTGATTACCGAGTCCGGCTTCGGATCGGACATGGGAATGGAAAAATTCATGAACATCAAGTGCCGCACCTCCGGGCTCGTTCCCGATGCGGTGGTGGTTGTGGCTACGGTGAGAGCGTTAAAAATGCACGGCGGCGGACCGGCGGTTAAACCGGGCCAAAAGCTGGATCCCGTCTACAGTGAGAAAAATACCGAACTGGTTCGGAAAGGCTGCGGGAACCTCAAGGCCCACATAGAACTGGCCCAAAAATTCGGGGTGTCCACGGTTGTGGCCATTAACGCCTTCCCCACAGACAGCCCGGAAGAGTGGGCCGTCGTACGGGAGGAGGCCCTGAAAGCGGGTGCCCTTGATGCGGTTGTGTCTGAACACTGGGCCGAAGGGGGCGAGGGAGCGGCGGACCTAGCGAAGGCTGTTGTGGCCGCTGCCGATGAGCCGCAAAACTTTAAACTCCTTTACGAATCGGACCTGTCCCTTAAGGAAAAAATAGATGTTCTGGCACGGGAAGTGTACGGCGCGGCCGATGTGGACTACAGCCCTCAGGTTCTGAGAAAAATGGACCAGTTTGCCGAATGGGGTTACGGAAATCTCCCCATCTGTATGGCCAAATCCCAGTACTCCCTCTCCCACAATCCGGCTTATAAAAATGTTCCGCCCCGGGGCTATACCTTCCCCGTTCAAGACATAAGGCTAAGCGCCGGAGCGGGCTTTGTTTACCCCCTGGCAGGAGATATACGCACCATGCCCGGCCTGGGAAGCCGCCCCGCCTTTATGGATGTGGACCTGGATCTGGCTACGGGGAAAATTACCGGACTCTTTTAGTCCCGGTAGACAATCTCCCGCCGCCAGCTAATCTCCTCCCCGGGACGGTTCAACTCATCCCGGTAGGAGAGGTACACCCAATTCCCCCGTTCATCCCAGGAGAGGGTCCAGGTCTCAAGGCTGTGGGGTTCAACCACCTTCTCAAGGCGCCCCTCATCGTCATAGCTATAGTGATTTTCCTCTGTTAACATAAGCCCGTAGGGGCCGTTCCAATTATAGTTCCGCAAACGGACCAGACGCCCCTCCCGGTCATAATCTTTCACACTTTGAAAAACGGGCGTTTCCAGAGGAGCGTCCCAGACCATCTCCGGGGTAATCGGCCGGTCCAGCACATACTTGGAGAAAAGGATCTGCTCCTGCCCGTAACTGTATTCTCCCCTTTCGTAAAGCTGCCGGTTCAAGTCAGACTGAATCAGGGAGACCAGTCGGCCCTCCTCATCATAGAGATACCATTCATTCCAGAAAGTTCTCTCTTCCCTATAGCCCCGCTTGGATGATAATCGGCCCTCCTCATCGTAGTTGATCTCCACGTCCAGATCCTGGAAAGAGTCGGTCTCCCGGACAAGCCGATTTTCCCCGTCGTAATAGCGAAAAACCGACTTAACCGGATGGTCCTGGACAGTCTCAAATCGGGTCTCCACCACATCCTCACCCGCCTCCAGACTGTACCAGTGCTCATAACCGGCCAATCGTTCGGCGGGAGGGCGTAGGTCGGGGGTGCTAATGTAGGTAAGCCAGGTGGTTCTCTCACGGCCCTCCCGGTCTGTCTCATAGCGGAACTCATGACGGCGGTACTCCTGGCCCATCCGGTAGTAACGCTGGACCGTCGGACGCTGCTCTTCGTCATATTCGATATTGAGAAGCCAGGGCTCCTCCATGGTGCCCGCAGGAATCTCCCGAAGGAGCTGTTTATAGGTATAGACCGACTTAACCGAGCCATTAAGCTTTTCCGGGGGAGTATAGGCCTCAAGGCCAATGGGGGCGAAACAAAGCAGTAAGACGATCGTGGGACGAAACATGGGATTATTGTAGCAGAAAAACTCCTCCTATCCTATTGACCCGCGCCGCCACTCCTGCTATTATGTTTTTCACTTGCCGGCGTGGTGAAATTGGTAGACACAGTAGACTCAAAATCTGCCGCACCTAGTGCATATCGGTTCGACTCCGATCGCCGGTAAAACTACTTTTCTTGTGTTTAGTCGCTTTTTGTGATAGGATAACCCCTTATGACGAAAAGCGACGTACCACCGCTCATTGTTCAGGGCGATAATACCATATTAGTTGATGTACATACGATTCTCTTTGAAGAAGCCCGGGATGAGCTGGGCCGGTTCGCGGAGCTCGAAAAGTCTCCCGAACACATGCATACCTACAAGATTTCCCCCCTCTCCCTCTGGAATGCCGCCTCAAGCGGAATAGAACTGGAGGAGATCTTTGATATTCTTGACCGGTACGGCCGCTTCCCCGCCCCGGAAAACGTACGCTACAATATTGGGGAAACCCTCAAGCGCTGGGGCAAAATCCGCCTGGAAGGGACCGGGGACGAGGGTATCCTCTTTCTCCGCGTGGAAGATCCCTACCTCCATAAAGAGCTCGCCACGGCCAAGTCGCTGGCGAAGATTCTGACCAAAGGAGAAAAGGGCTTTTTTCTGGAACTCCTGAACCGGGGAACGGTTAAGGCGGAACTGATTAAAATCGGCTGGCCCGTGGAAGACCTGGCCCCCCTGGTTGAAGGGGCGGACCTGGATGTGGAACTCAACAATCTCACCGTTAGAGAGTATCAAAAGCACGGGGTGGAAGCCTTTTTGGGTAATGGCAAACCGGGAACCGGATTCGGTACGGTTGTTATGCCCTGCGGATCGGGAAAAACCGTTTTGGGCATCGCCGCCATGGCCGCCCTTAAGAAACAGACCCTTATCCTGACTCCCAACGTAGCCTCCCTCCACCAGTGGCGGGACGAAATCCTCAGTAAGACAAACCTGACCGAAGACCAGATAGGCGAGTATTCGGGGGAACAGAAAATCATTAAGCCCGTGACCCTGGCCACCTACCAGGTACTGGTCTGGCGCAAGGACAAAACGAGCCCCTTTACCCACTTCTCCCTCTTTAGGGAAAACGACTGGGGCCTTATTATTTACGACGAAGTTCACCTGCTTCCCGCTCCGGTATTTAAAATTACCGCCGAGCTGCAGGCCCGAAGACGGCTGGGTTTAACGGCCACCCTCATTCGCGAGGATGGAGCGGAGGGGCACGTCTTCTCCCTGGTAGGCCCCAAACGATTCGATATACCCTGGAAAGAGCTGGAACAGCAGGGCTGGATTGCCGAAGCCTACTGCCACGAAATCCGCATAGACCTGCCGGACAACCTCCAACTCCCCTACGCCTCGGCGGACAAACGCAAAAAGTACCGTATTGCCTCGGAGAACCCCCTAAAGCTGCAGGAAGCGGCGGAGCTGGTGGAGCGTCACAAAAACGACCAGGTTCTGATTATCGGACAGTACATAGACCAGCTGGAAAAGATGGCCAAACTGCTCAAGGCCGACTTAATTACCGGTAAAACCCCCAATGCGGACCGGGAAGTCATTTACGACCGCTTCAAAAAGGGCGAAATCCAGGTCATAGTCGTCTCCAAGGTGGCCAACTTCGCCATTGACCTTCCCGACGCCTCCGTGGCCATTCAGCTTTCCGGCGCCTTCGGCTCCCGTCAGGAAGAGGCCCAGCGGCTGGGACGTATCCTTAGACCCAAACAGAAGAACTCCTTCTTCTACAGCCTCATCTCCCGCTTTACCACGGAAGAAGAATTTGCCATGAACCGCCAAAAGTTCCTTACCGAACAGGGCTATAAATACCAGATAGAAGTACGGGGAGAACCGTTATGACCGAATGGGAAGAGAGCCTCTTTACCCTAAAAGAAACCAGTTTTCTGAATCTCTTGAAAAACTACATTGTGGATCTTTCCACTCCTTTTAACAAACAGGAAATGATAAAGAAGCTCGCCCTTTGGCTCGGGAAAGCGGAACACCTGGATAAACTGGCCCTCTGCATAAGCGAAGAGGAGAGGATGATTCTTTCGGCCATCCACTTCCTGGAAGGAGTGCATTCCGATAAACTTCCCCTCTCCTGGACGGATAAACAGAAGGAAAACCTTAAGGAACGGCTTCTTATCTATGAAAACCACGACCGTATTCATCTGACCCCCGTTTTAGTCGAACCCTTTAAGGAGCGGGGTATTATAGATTTTTCCCTGCTCCTGGAAATTGTTAAAGAGGAGGGGGAAGAAACAGCATCCTTCACTCCGGATGATCGGCTGTTTATGGGTTTCCTTTCCTATTTTTCCGTGGAAAAACCTTTTTACCTAAGCGACGGAACCCCCAGAAGAAAAATCGTCGACGAGCTTCAGGAAAAACTTCCCTATCCGGCCCATTGGGAGGACAGCTTCTTTGGGGAACTGGCGGAACTCTTTCTCCAGGCGGGCCTCCTTAAGAAAAAAGAGAATAACCTGATTCTGGGCCCCAAGGAGGAGCTGGAACGGTTTGAAAATTTCCGTCCCCATGAGCGCCTCCTCTATCTGGCCCTACTCAATGGACCGGCCTCCTCCCGGGGACGGCTCCGCTTCCTCTTAAATCGGCTCAAAACCCTTCTTCCCCCTGGAAGCGGTTTGGGACGGAACGGCTGGAAACGGCTTCTTTACTTCATTATTCCCCAACCGAACCACCGAGATATTGCCCTTTGGGAAGATCTTCCCACCCGCCTCTCCCTCCTGGGAATCTGTACCCTAAACGGAGATAACATCTTTTTTACCGGAGAGAAAGGGGAAGAGAAAAACGAATCCCTGAGGGTTCATGTACAGCCCAACGGGGACATAGACCTGCCCCCGGGAACGGCCTTCAAGTCTTCCCTGGTTATGTCCGCCACCCTGGGCAAGGGAGAAACCTTCTACCACTTTCACCTGACCCGGGAATCCTTTGAAGCGGGATTGCGGCGGGGAAAAAGCAGCAGAGAACTGATTGGAGACCTGGAGAACCTGGCCGGTTCCGAACTCCCGGGCAACCTGATTATGAACTTCCAAGAGTGGGAAAAACAGCTCCATGCCATTAGAAAAGTCCCGGGGATTCTCCTCCAGGTAGGGGGTTACCCCCGAAAGATCATGGACCGCATTCCCGAACTGCAGGAACATATCCTGGAAAAAATTGCCGATCAGTGGATATTAATGCGTGAGGAGACCGAAGAAGAGTGGAGGCTGATTTTAGCCCAAGTCAGCCTGAATCCCTTTGAGGAACACAAGCTGGAACTCTCACCTGACTCGGGGGAATTTCCCGACGAAGAGTGGGTCAACCTTCCCGACGGGGATCACCGGGAAAATTGGACTCATCCCCTTTCTCATGACAAGCGGGAAGAGCTGCTGGACCACCTTAAGACTCTCGAACTACCGGAGGAGCAGGAGAAGGAATTTACCCGCCGCATAGAACGGGGGGTTATTCTTTTGAAGGAACAGCTCACACCGGCGGTGCTTCGCTCGGAACTGTGCAAGGCGGGAGGGCTCGATTTTAACAGCAAACTCCGCCAGATTTCCGTGGCGGTGGATAACGAATACGCCCGGCTGGAACTCAAGCTTCCCGGCAAAGGGGAGATTCGCACGGTAAAAGCCGTTCCCCTAAAGCTAAGCAACAGCCGGGAAGAGAGCCTCCTTACCTTCCGCAACGAAGCAAACGGAGAAGAAGAAACGGTGGCGGTGCGAAAGATTCTGGAAGTGATCCGCTTTCACGGTTCCCTTCTTTCTTGACCTCCCCCGTCCTTTAAGCTACAATCGCCCTATGAAGAAATTGACCGTCAAAGAAATACTCCTTACCCTTGTCTCCCTTGGTCTTGCCCTTGGCGTTCTGGGCGGAGGAGCCCTTTTCCTGGCCCTTATGCTTTCCCTTTAGGAACGGCCTCTCCCGTAAACAGTTCAAACTGAACCATCCCCTGCTCTCGCAGCATTTCCCAGCCCCCCAAAACGGTACAACCCGCTTTTGCGGCCCGGTCCATCATTACGGTAACAGCCGGTTTATAGACAATATCGTAGACAAACTCGCGTCCCTTAAACTCGTAGAAATCGATGGGGTCCTGCTCTTCCTGGGGCGGCATTCCCGCATTGGTAGTCTGAACGATTATGTCGCTGAACTCCTCCATAAGGGGAATCGATTCGGAGGAAAGTGTCCCGGACTGTACAGAGAACTCGGCGGCCAGCTTTTCCGCCTTTTCCGCGGTCCTGTTAAGGATAAGAACCTCTGCCCCGGCGTTGGTCAGGGCAAAAAGAATGGCCCTTGAAGCGCCGCCGGCTCCAATGACGGTACATTTTTTCCCTTCCAGAGGGCGTGAAGCGCGGCGGTCAATTCCCATGCTGTCCAACAGGGGGTAGAGGAAGCCGGGGGCGTCGGTATTTTCTCCCAGCCGCCTGCCGTTCTTCTTATAGTAGGTGTTGGAGGCCCCTATCTTCTTAACCGCCAGGGAGGGCTCATCAAGGACGGTAATAAGCTTCTCCTTAAAGGGCAGAGTCACCGAAAGGCCGCCGAAATCCAGGATATTATCCATGGGAATGAGGTCCTCAATATCATCCAGGAGAAAAGGGATATACACACCGGGAAGACCGGCCTGCTTAAGCCAGTTATTATGCAGTTCGGGGGAGCGGGACTGAATGATGGGGTTGCCAATGACGCCGTAAAGAGGCCAGTCCGCCTTAAGATCGCGGAAACGGTATCGTTCTATGAGAAGGGTCGGGTCCATATGGCCCGGGGCGCCCATCACTCCCTGGGCGGGAGAAGTAAAAGAGAGGAAGGAGCCCAATCTTTCGGCCAGGATACGGGAGAAGTAACCCCTTTCGCCCATGGCGAGGATGATTTTATCCTGCCCTTTAAGCTCTGCAGCGGCTTCCAGAAAAGGGACAATTTCCCGGGAGTGATTCAGGGTCACCGCCGCCTTGGGAATATCATCTTCCTTGATATTGCTCTTCATTCGCTGAGCCAGATTGTCCGGGAACCCCTTAAAATCGTGGAAAGAACGTATAATGCGCACACCCGCCTCCCGGGCGGTCTTTTCCGCTTCTTCGACCAGAGAGGGCTCCAGGTCATCCTCTAAATCAACATAGCCAAAACCCAGGGGGATAAAATCGCTATAGAGTTTGAGTCGTTTTGCTTCATCACCTTCGTAAAAACCGCCGTCACAGCTCCGGCGAACGGTAAGGATAAGAGGTACGGGAGAATTCTTTACAAAGGCTTCCAGGACGTCTCTATCCTGAGCCTTACCCTCTTTAACTGTATCCAGGCAGTCCAGACGCAGTTCGGCCAGGTCGATCTGTCCCCGGTAGCTGTCCAGGTAGGACTGGTTTTCTTCAAAATCTTTGCCGGTAAGTACGAGTGTAATATGTGACATGCGAGCTCCTTGTGAAGCTCTATTTTACTGAGTCTTGAGCCCCGAATCAAGAAGGCCGTCCACCAGGGACTTCACCTTTTCAAAAATGACCGGAATGGGAAGGACTTGGCCCGCCTCGTCTTCGATGTTAACCAGTTCGTACTTGTCCCGTTCGCCCAGGGCCAGGAAGTAGTCCCGCACATCGGAAAGATAGGCTTTATTCTGTTCGTGGATGTCGTGGGTGAGATCCGTATAGTCCCGCTTCTGCTTTTTGGCCACCTGCCGGGCGGAGTTCTCCACGGAGATATCGAAAAGAATGGAAAGGTCCGGTTCGGGAATGCGATTAATGCCGAATTCCAGCTCTTCCAGCCAGGCCACAAAGGCTTCCCGCTCTTCCCGGGGGACCCGCCCCGCCTGGTGCCCCACATTGGAAGGCACGTAACGATCGCAGAGGATTACATGGCCGGTAAGTTCTGTCCGGTCAAAGAAATCCTTCCGGTCCATGGCAAAGAGAAGGGCCGCCAGCTTGGGATTGACCTGCTCCAAAGTTCCGTAAGCTCCGTTGAGGTACTCCCCCACCATGTTTCCGAAAAAACTCGAATATTGAGGAAAGGAAATCAAGTCGACCTTAATCCCTTTGGATATGAGATATTCATAAATCAGTTTGGTTTGTGTTCCCTTACCGGAACCGTCGATACCGTCAACAGCAATGAGCATGGCCGCCTCCCGAGCTAAGACTATAGCCCGGAAAAGAGACGGCCGTCAACTGAATTTACCCGGGGAACAACTAGAGTCGCTCTCCGTGGATAATCGCTTTGACATAGCGCTGGGTAGAGGAAGGAATCTCCCCCCTCTTCATAGACCGATAACCGCAGTTATAGGCGGCCACGGCGGATGTGAGATCCCCTTCGGTAAGAGCATTCAGGTGGGCCAGGTAAGCCAGGCCGGTCTGGATGTTATGCTCCGGGTTGTAAGGGTCAAAGAGGGAAGAATCACCCTCAAAATATCGTTCCCCAAAGTACTCGATAAAGTTGGAGTTCAAGGCGAGCACGCCAATATCAAAGGAGCCGTCATAATTGTCCTGGGCGCTGCGAATGTATTCGCCGTGGTTGCTTTCGACCTCGGAGAGGCGGACAACAACATCCAGGGGAAGACCGTACTGGACGGAATATTTTATAAGAAGCAGTTCAATATTGTCGGGAACATTTTCCAAAAGGGCCGCATCTACCAGCATATTCTGTGAGCCGGCAGTTTCGACGGGAGCTACGGAAGTAGTATTCGATTCAAGTTCAACAATGTAGTTCTCCTCTACCCTATTGTCCCTGTTCTGAACAGTCTGGCTCTCTTCCGGGGTTACCAGAAAAAAGGGCACCAGACGAAATAGGCTAAAGAAAATCAAGTTATAATCCTTTCTAGTTATACATAGATATGAGGGGGAAATTAACACACAAAAACCACAATTGTCAAGATTGGATGTAGCATTATCGATGTTTTAATGAAGGTAAAAAAAAAGCTCCCCTAAGGGAGCTAAACTTTTGATAATATATTAAACACTTTATGATATCATTTTTCAATGTTCTCTTTTACATCTAAACTATATTACCATTTCTATATGAAGATGACAAGTAGTTTCTTCATATAAATCACAAATTAGATATTTTTCTTCATTTTTTCTACTTTTACAATCTTTTTACAAGTTGAGACAATCGGATGACAACTACTCTCTTCTTCCGCTGTAAGCTGATAACAGATCACACAGAGAGGTGAAAGGATGAAACGGATTGGTTTAATTTTAATTATGGCTCTTTTAGCCACCGCAGGGATTAGCGCCCAGGACAGTTCTTACGGAGAAGAATCCTACATTCAGCTGGCCCTTCTTTTAGATACGTCAAACAGCATGGACGGTCTTATTAATCAGGTTAAAAGCCAGTTATGGAAGATTGTTTCCCAAACGGCCAGGGAAAGACGGAACGGCAAACGGCCTATTCTTCAGGTGGCCCTTTACGAATACGGGAATGACAGCTTAAGCATACTAAACGGCTACGTCCGGGAAGTGGTTCCCTTTACCACCGACCTGGACCGCATTTCCCAGGCCCTTTTTGAACTCACCACCAACGGGGGGAGCGAATTTTGCGGCAAGGTAATCTCTACCGCCGTAAAGGACCTGGCCTGGGACGGCCGGGACGATACGCTGCGCCTTCTGTTTATTGCGGGGAACGAGCCCTTTGACCAGGGCCCGACCAACTATAACAGAGCCATAGAGGGTGCGGTAAGAAAAGATATCACCGTAAACACCATCTTCTGCGGAGACTATGATGAGGGGCGCTACACCCATTGGGAAGCGGGGGCCCATATGGGAGGAGGCATTTACGTCAATATCAACAGTGACTTCGCCTACTCCCACATTCCCGCTCCCCAGGACCGGCGCATAGAGGAACTTAACCGTAAGCTCAACCACACCTACCTGGGCTACGGCTACGAGGGAGAAGCCAAAATGGCCCGCCAGGAAGCGCAGGATGCCAATGCCCAGAGCCTGGGGATCGGCAGCCTTATGGAACGGGCCCAGGTTAAGTCCTCCTCCAGCTACAGCAATTCCGAATGGGACCTGGTGGATGCTTATGCAGAAGACGAAGAGATCCTGGCCGACATGGCCCCTGCCGAGCTTCCCCCGGCCCTGCAGGGTATGGATGAGGAAGAACAGGAGGCCTATATAAAAGAGCTTCGGGAAGAGAGAAGACTGATTCAGGAAGAGATAGCCCAATTAGGAGCAGAACGGGAACTCTATATTGCGGAACAGCGGGCTCTAACAGAGGAGGGAGAGGTATCGGCCCTGGACAAGGCGGTCATAGAAGGAATCAGAAAATCGGCGGAAGCCAAGGGCTTCCATCTTGAATAAGAGGATAAATTGGCTAAAATGAAGGTAATGACAGGAAAACAGGGACAAACATTTCTTATTATACTTTTTCCCCTTATTCTTATCCCCGCCTTCATTTTAGCCTACTTTGCCTTTGGGGCGGTCAATCAGGATGAGTATATTCAAAGAAGACGGCTGGAAAACAGTCTGCTCCAGGAGCTGGACCAGACTAACGGCCGGATTCAGCTTGTCCTGGACGAAATGGTGGAGGATCTCTACCGTTCCCTTCCTAAGGACCTTTCCCTTTATCATGACAACTGGATTGATGACTGGGAAGAGAATCAGAACCTGGCAGGCACAGTTTTCCTTCTTAATGGGGAGGGAGAGATTGTCTTTCCCGCCCTGGACAGCACGGAGAAAGCCAATCTTTTTTACTGGCGCTATATGAACTTCTTTTCCGGGGAAGAGGCCATTCCCGTTTACCAGAGCATTGCCGAAGAGTACAGCGAGGAGATCCTGGCAGAGGAAGTCCTGGCCGAGGATATCCCCAATGATTCCTCCGCCCCACCTTCCCCGGCCATGGCCGAAGCCCCCGCCGCCATGTCCCTGGCCGAAGCGGAGCCCCTTCCCCAAGCCAAGAGCACCCTGCGCACCCAGGAAGCGGCCAGCCTTTTTGAGCTGGACGAAGAGGTACAGGAGAGGGTATACGGCCTGGCCGAAGAGGAAGGACAGGTTTACCTCAAGCGAAACGTCCTTCCCCAGCTGGAAACACTCCCCGAAACAGAAGAGGAGACCCAAACGGTGGTCCGCTCTGTCTATATGGAGTCCACCCGCTACTTTGAGGAAATAGTTCTCCAGGGGGAATTCGGCCTCATCCCCCGTCTTTTTGACAGCACCTTCACCCTCCTTTTCTGGGCCAGGCAAGGGGACCTGATTGTTGGCTGTGAGCTGGATATGGAGGAGGTGAAAAACCGCCTGTCCGCTGCCATTGCCCTCCCCGCCGGCGAAGTGCGGCTCATGAACATACTGGACAACCGGGGGGAAGCGCTCATCCCCCAAAGCGACAAGGGCCGGGAAGAGTGGCGCCGCCCCTTTGTAGCCAAGGAGATTAGCGAATACCTCCCCTACTGGGAAACGGCCATCCTCCTCAAAAACCCGGAGGAGTTCCAACGGCAGCTGGAGAGTTCCCGCTACCTGCTCACCTTCATGATCGCCACCCTTACGGTCATCCTCATAGGCGCCATGATTCTCATCTTCCGCCTCTCCACCCGACAGATAAAGGAGGTGCGCCAGCGAGTGGGCTTTGTGGCCAATGTGAGTCACGAACTCAAAACGCCGCTCACCTCCATTCGGCTCTACTCAGAAATGCTCTCCCAGGGGGACCGGAGCGACCCGGAAAAAATTGGAAAATATGCCGACTATATTGCCGCCGAAAGCCAAAGACTGACAAGACTGATTAATAACGTGCTCGACTTTGCCCGATGGGACCGGGGTAACTTTAAGGAGAAAAAAGAGTTAATTGAGCTGAATGATTTGGCTGAATCTGTCCTTGAGGGGCTGCGGGAGGAGTATGAAAAGGCCGGTTTTACTCTAAAGCTCACTCTTTCTACGGACCCCCTTGAGTTGTGGGCCGACAAGGAAGCCATTGTCCAGGTAATACTGAATCTCCTTTCCAACGGGAAAAAATACTCCCGGGAGCAAAAGGAACTGGTACTGGAAACGGGGAAAAAGGGCAAGGAGATTTACCTCTCCGTAAGCGACAGGGGCATTGGAATTCCCCGAAAATACCGTAAGAAGATATTCAGGCAGTTCTTTAGGGTGGACACCTCCCTTACCACCCGCTACGGCGGCACCGGCCTGGGCCTGGCCATCGCCCGGCAGATTATGAAGAACCACCGGGGACGGCTCGTCTACAGCTCCCGGGACAGGGAGGGGGGCGGAAGCCGCTTTACCATGGTCTTTCCCCTAAAAGAGATGAGGAGTAAAAAGTGATTACCATACTGGTGGCGGAAGACGAAGAGCCGATTAGGGAGGGCCTGATTGACCTGCTCGAAGGAGAGGGTTACAAGGTGCTGGCCGCAGCGGACGGACGTTCGGCCTTGAACCTTTACCGGGAGCAGGGGGCGGATATGGCCCTTTTGGATATTATGATGCCCGGCATGAGCGGTTACGAACTCTGCGGAGAGATTCGTAGGGAAAACGCCCGCATACCGGTCATTTTTCTCTCTGCCCGGGAGGAGGAAATAGACAAGGTGGTAGGCCTGGAACTGGGAGCGGACGATTACATTGTTAAACCCTTTGGGGTAAGGGAGCTGCTGGCCCGGTTAAAATCGGTGTGGCGGAGAAGCGGAGCGGCCCGGGAGCAGGAGAGCTCCGTTCCGGAGAGAGAGGACTTTCCCTTTGCCGGAGGCGTTGTGAATCCCCGGCGCTTCTGTTTTGAACGGAGCGGGATTGAACAGGAGCTGAGCGAACGGGAGGTGGCCCTCCTTTCCTACTTTTTTCGCCGCCCCGGGGAGGTTTTGAGCCGGGAGAAACTGCTGGAGGACCTCTGGGGCCTGGAATACGGGGGCACCACACGGACCCTGGACCAGCACATTGCCAAACTCAGACGTAAAATCGAAGAAGATCCGGCCCATCCCAGGGCCATTATAACCGTACACGGAACGGGTTATCGTTACTTTAGGGAAGAGTGACTTTTAGGGCGACTCCCAACCAATCTATATCGCTTTTCACTTCCAGAGAAGAATTCCAGGCCCGTTCCCGTCCTACAAGCCGCTCTTTCCTGTCAAAATGGAGGGGGTCGTAAATCTGTCCCTCCGGTCCTAAAACAATTGAGTGATAATTATTGTCCCGGTTCTTTACGGGGGTCATAATAACCTCATTCGCCCCAATGCGGTTTTCTGCTAATGCATATCCCATGGGAACCTGAATCTTTTCATTAAGACGAAATTCCTGGGGGAACTGCAATCTCAAAGCTTCCATGCGAGCCTCATCACGAAAAAGGATTTTCACATCCAGTCCCAATTCCCTACAAATATAGGCCGCAGCTACGGGAGAACTTAAACCGGGAATAGAGGAAATGTAACAGCTATGCTTCTCCAGAGAGATAATCCCTATGAGGGAATAGAGCTTTTTCATAAGGAGATAAAGATCGTCCCCCTCTTCCAATACAACAGGGGGTCCAGTGAAAGAGAGGGTCTCCTTGTCAATTTTATTCAGCTTAATCGGCTTACGAATAGGAACAAGCTCAAAGGCATAAAGGGAAGCAACAAGACAGTAGCCGCCGCACATAGTAGTATCTCTCGGTTGTCTGAATAGGGGGAAGTCTCTCATATTTTACTTAATATACCACAAAGGTCAGCTACTTTTCACGGAGAAAAAGGTAATTCTGTCCCGTCCCTCTTCTTTACTTCTGTAAAGAGCCTTGTCGGCCTGCTCCAACAGTTCTTCCGCAGTACTTTCCAGGGAAGGAATAACCGTGGCCACCCCCATACTAAGGGTAACCGATTTTCCGGGAAAAGCGGGATGGCCCATCTGCAGGACCTCTACCCGGTCTTTAATCAGCCGAGCCAAATGAAGGACCTCGTCTCCGTCGGTCTGGGGTAGAATCAACAGAAACTCCTCCCCTCCGAAACGGGCGGGAATATCCGACTCACGGCGAGCCGTTTCCTTTAGGATTAGGGCGATTTTCTGTATGCATACATCCCCGGCCAGGTGGCCCAGGCTGTCATTGTAAAGCTTAAAATGGTCTATGTCGCACAAAATGACCGAGAGGGGCAGCTTTTCCCGGCCCAGTCGCTTCCATTCGGCCTTAAGGGTCTTCTCAAAATAGCGGCGATTGTAAAGACCGGTCAGGGAATCCACCTGGGAAAGGGACTTGAGCTTGGCGTTGGTCTCCTTAAGCTCCCGGGTTCTTTCGTTTACCTTCTGCTCCAGTCGGGAGGCCAGGGTCATCTCTGCCTTAAGGGCTATTTCCCGGGCCTTGTCATTTTCCCGGCGCATCAGGTCAAAGCGGTAGGAGAGAGAGAGGGACAGAAGCATCATCTGAATCACAGCGGCATACTGATTCAGGTTCTTGAGTAAAAAGTGCTCCCCAAAGGGACCGAGGGAGAGAATAGAGTAAAGAATCTGGGCCACAATAATCGTGGAATAGGAGATAAAAAAATAGAGGGCCGGTTTATATCCCCGGGCATAACTAATGATGGTAATGATAAAGATTCCCAATAAAACCACCGTTCCCACCGCATTGCCGTAAATAAAGGAGACCATAAAATTTTCAAATAGAAAAACAATAAGCGAAAGAAAAAAGCCTAAAACAGCAAGGATCTTAAGCGCCCTGTCACAACGGGGAAGCAACTCTTTGGTTCTAAGAAATTCCCGGGCAAGGAAACAACCCACCCCCAGGGAGATTCCCCCAAAAACAGCAGAAAAAATGGTAGTCCACCGCCCCTCCACAAAGGGCCAGAGAAACTGAGCCCCGTAACCGTTCAGAGCAGAAAGGTAAATCGTGTAAACGAACACGTAAAAGACGTAGTAAAGGTAGTTCCTGTCGCGAAGAAAGAAATAGATGAAGATATTATAGACCAACATGGCAATAAGAATGGCGTAGATTGTACTATAGAGGGACTTCATCCGGGTTATCTTGAGAAAATAAGCCTCGCTGGAGTAAAGGACGAGGGGGACGTCCAGGGAGTTTTCCGAGCGTACCTTAAGATAGACAACCCTTTGTTCTCCTGTGGGAATAGTCAGATTAAAGGCCAGCTCCGGCTCCCGAATTTCCCTCTCTCGGAAGGGCTGTTTATAGGACCAGGAGTTTGTTAAAGTCGGCCTCTCTCCGGGTTTTCCCATATAGACTTGGGTCGTATAGAACTTGTGGATGTTGAATTCCAGAATCCAAAGATCCTTTTGAGACTGATTATCCACCTCAAAACGGAGCCAGAGAGTGTCGCCGGTCAAACCAAAGTCAAGATCCTCCGGGGAAGGGCTGAAGAGAGAGGCGATAACCCGATCAAGTCCGAATTCGCCCTCTTTATCCCTCAATACTTCAATTTTTCCTTTGAGAGAAATACTTGAACTTTCATCCCTAAGGAGAAGAGGTTTTAAGCTTGATTCTTCTCCCTGCAGGACGGTAGTTGACAGAAAACCGATGAAGAGAAGAAAAAAAATGGTAGTCTTTTGAAACAAGTGATTCATTAATTTCCATGGCCCGACGGGACAAGCGGGACGTTATTGTTTTTAAATTATGATAGTACTATATCATGGTTTTGGCAAAAAAACAAATTATGTATAAGGAAACTACAGAGCCAATAACATTCCCCGGGCGACAAAATAATTTTCCTCGTCGACAGAATGTTCTTCCCTCGGCGACAAAATACTCTTCCCTCGCCGACAAAACAAAATTCTTAGGGCGACAAAAAAAGTTCCGTCGGCCACAAAAAAAGTTTTCTTCGCCGATAAAAATCCCCCGGCCCGATAACTCGGACCGAGGGAAAGTGGGTTACCCCGGTTAAGTGAGG
>JAQQAP010000015.1 GCA_028533045.1 Spirochaetales bacterium
TGCTGTCGTACTTCCGCAAGGGATGGAAGCGGTACCCCGCAGGGAACGGTGAGGCGGAGGGCGGCGGCGACAGAGCCCGTGAGACGAACGAAGCCGGAGGCCGTTCTTGAGGAGTTTAGCGGACAGCCCGGACCGGAGCGCGAAGCGCGGAGGGGGCGGCCTAAACGATAAAACCTTTCATACGATCGTCTACGCCTTTGACATCGTCCACTATGTGGGACACGGCGCTGTGAAGGTTGTCCATGGCCTGTGTTATCTGGGCGATGGCCTGCTGGATTTCCTCTACGGCGTGAAAGGTGTTTTCTGCGACCTGGCCCATGGCGCGGCTGGCGGTATTGAGTTCGGACAATCCGTTGTTCATGGTGAGCGAGTTTTGACGGACTCCTGCGGAAATTTCATTCAGGGCGGCTACGGAACTATTGATTTCCCGGGCGCCCAGGCTGAGTTCTTCCATGGCCGAAGCGATTTCTGCAAAGACCTGATCCGTTTCACGGGCGATATTATCTACATTGTGAAATATGACGGTGCTATTGTCTGTTGTGGTTTCGAGCCGCTTGATGAGTTCCACGTTGGTCTTGAGGGTTGTCTCGATGGACAGGGCATTGGCGGCTGACGATTCGGCGAGTTTGCGGATTTCCCCGGCTACGACGCCAAAGCCCCGGCCCGCATCACCTGCGTGTGCCGCTTCGATGGAGGCGTTCATGGAAAGAAGGTTGGTTTGGTCGGCGATATCATTTATAAGGCCGGTGATATCGAGAATCTCCTTTATGGAACCGGTTAGGAGATCGACCGATTTTTTGGCATCGTCGATTTCTCCTATTCCCCGGGCGGTGTTCTCAAGCAGTTTTGTCAGGGAGGCGCGCTTCTCCCGGGCCCGATCGGATACGCTATTAATGCTGGCGGCCATTTCCTCTATGGCTGCGGTGGACTCCTCTACGGCGGTGACCTGACTCTCGATTTGATTGTCCAGCTCCAAGATTTCCTGTCCGAGGTTTTCAAAGTTGCCGTTGACCGTACTTATCTGGCTGCTGAGGTTTTGGGTTAACTCACGGATGGTGTCGGAATTTTTTCCTATTTGCCGCACAGTGCTATTTGTCTCTTCCGAGGTGGAGACCAGTTCTTCCGAATTCCCCCGGGCGGAGAAGAGGGCCTCTTTTATAGACTTTATAAGGTGGGCCTGTTTTTCCACAAAGCTATTAAAAGACCGGGCCAGAAGGCCTATTTCATCGTTGCCATTAATATCCATGGTTTGGGTAAGATCCGCTTCTCCGCTGGCAATAAGCTCAAGGGACTCGGCTGTTTTCTGAATGGGGCGGCTTAGGAAGAACCCGGCTATTCCGGCTAAAAAAAGTACAACAAGCATAACCAGACTGGTGGTAAATAGCATTCTTTTAAAAGAAGCCTTTATAATATTGTCAAAATCGCGGGAATAGGCAGCCACTTCATCACTAATGTCGTCGGTGTAATTTCCCGTCCCCATTATAATGCCAAAGTAGTCGGACTGGAGCGAATAGCCCCTCTTGGGCTGGGACTCTTCCTTCCCCTCCTTGGGAAACCAGTAATCCGTATAGCCTCCTCCTTCTTTTCCCCGGGCCAGAATATCCTTTATAAAGTAGTTGCCCTTGTCATCCTGAGCGTTGAGGCGGTTTTTATTCTCCACATCGGTCCGACCGTAGAGGATTCGGTTTGTTCCGTCCGGATCATCCCCCCAGAAGTATCCCGATGTTCCATAGCGGGCGTTCCGGGCCATATGGTAGGCAATATCCCGGGCTTGCTCTTGAGAGAGAGCCCCCTTTTCGACAAGCTCTTCCAGGGAATCCATCATACTAACCGTGGTTTTTACCTGATCCTCGATCTCCCTGTCAAAGGAGTCTCGCAGAAGGGTATCGATTATTTCTACGGCATTCTCTGTCAAAAGCCTATTGGAACGAACCATGGACAGAGTCATGGCTATGACAATGAGCATTCCAAGGGATATGCCGAATAGGGCTAGTTTCATCCAGATTTTCTTCAATATATTTATCCCCCGGGCACCAATAGGTGATTCTTTTTTGTTATAAAGACTATTATAAGAAGATAATTCCATTCTGCACATCTTTTTTTTAAAAAAAGAACTCTTCCAAAGCACTTGAACCGAACAAACTATGGCCGAATTCGGTAAAACTCTCTATAATACGGTCATGGAAAAACGCTTCTATTCTTATAATGATATTCACAGAACTGTTAAAATTCTGGCTGACAAAGTTATGGCCAGCCCTCTTAAGCCAGAATTCATGATTGCCATTGGAGGGGGAGGATTCATTCCCGCCCGCATTCTTAGGACTTACCTGGACATTCCTATCTTTACGGTAAACATTGTTCTTTACGAGGGGAAACAAACCGGTGAAAAGGGGCCGCAGATAACCCAGTGGCTCGACAAGCCGGACGAATTATTGGAAAACCGACGGGTTCTTATTGTGGACGAAGTGGACGACTCGGGTGCTACGGTCGCCTTCTGCAAGGAACATTTATCACAACACAACCCTTCGGAAATCGGCCTTGCCGTTCTCCATAGAAAGAATAAACCCAAAAAAGTCGAACTTCCCCAATTGGTGGAGCACTATTTTTGCGGGGAAGAGCTGGGAGATGAGTGGATTTGCTACCCCTGGGACGCCCTGGATATTGATAATCGGAACTAAATCATGAAAAGACTGACTTTATATATACTATTATTTGGAGCCGCTCTGGCTCTCAATGCTTTGGCCATGCCGGAAACGGCTTCCCCAGGCTCCAAGGTTCCGGAAGACAGGTCTGTGTTGCGGGGAACCCTGGACAACGGACTGAATTGGTACATCCGTCCTAACGATTTGCCAGAGAACAGGGCGGAACTACGCCTTGTGGTGAATGCCGGTTCTATTCTGGAGGAGGAGGACCAGCGAGGCCTGGCCCACTTTCTGGAGCATATGGCCTTTAACGGGACCGAATTGTATCCGGAGAACGATCTGGTAGAGTACCTCCAATCCCTGGGCATGTCCTTTGGCCCCGATATTAATGCCTCCACCTCCTTTGACGAAACGGTCTATAACTTGACTGTGGACAGCTCCCGGGAGGGGGAACTGGAAAACGGCCTGATTGTTTTGAGTGAATGGGCCTTCCATATTGTTATTACCGATGAAGAAGTGGAGAAGGAAAAACCGGTTATCCTGGAAGAACGACGTATGGGCCGGGATGCCACGGGACGAATGCGGGAAAAGAACTTCCCCATCATTTTTCACAATTCAAAATATGGAGAGCGGCTTCCTATCGGCCTGGAAGAGGTTATTCAAGGGGCCACAGCGGAAAAGCTGAATGAATTTTACCGAGACTGGTACCGGCCGGAGCTGATGAGCGTGATTATCACGGGAGATGTGGATACGGAAAAAGCCCTGGAACTGATTAGGAAGCATTTTGCCTCCTATGAGAATCCTGCGGACAGCAAGGAAAGAATTGAATACCCCGTTCCCAGCCATGAAGGGCCTATTTTTTCCCTCCAAAGCGACGAAGAGGCTACGGTCTCCTCTCTTGAGATCATTAATAAATATGAGCCCGCCGTAACCGATACTCCCGAAGGCTGGGACCGCTACTTCCGGGAACAACTTTTCTTCCTTATGTTTAATAACCGGATTTCCGAACTTCTTGGCCAGGGGACGCCTCCTTTTATAAACGGCTATATGGGAAGCTCCGGAGCGGCCCGGGACAAGCACCTACTCCAATGGGGCGTGATGACCAATCCGGGAGAACTGCGCCTTGGATTTAGGGCTTTCTGGACCGAGGTGGAACGGGTCAGGCGATTTGGTTTTACCCGGGCCGAGTTGGACCGGGCAGGCAGCCAAATGCTCGCCGGCTACGATTATATGATTAACGAAAGGCTCTCCTCCTCTACCTGGGCTTCTATTATTGTGTCTTCCCTTGCCACAGGAGACGGTTTGACCACTCTGGAGTGGGAACGGGACTGGCTGACCAAACTGGTGAGTGAAATAACCCCGGAAGAGGTTCGCCTCGAAGGGGATAAATGGTTTACCGACAGAAATAGGGTTATCTCTTTCATGGGCCCCAAGGCTCCTACGGAAGATCAAGTGAAGGCTGTCATGATTGAAGTGAAAGAGTCGGAACTGGCCCCCTATGAGGATGGAAAGATTTTTTCTTCCCTTATGGACAAGCTTCCTAAAGCGGGCTCTATTATTAATAAAGAGTATGAAGCTGACTTGGACCTGCATATCTGGACCCTTTCCAACGGACTTAAGGTCTACCTGAAAAAAACGGACTTTAAGGAGAAGGAGATTCTTTTTAAGGCCCTTAGTCCCGGCGGGGCTTCTCTGATTCCCGATAGCGATCTGATTTCTGCGGTTCTGGCAGCTCAGGCGGTAAACGAATCGGGCCTGGGGCGTCTTTCCGCAGTGGAACTGGAGCAGTTTCTGGGGGATAAGAACCTCTCCCTCACCCCTTCCATTGGGGATTACTGGGAAAGCATGAGCGGGTTTGTCACTCCAGAAGACCTGGAATACCTGATGCAGCTGATTCACCTTTATTATACTGAGCCCCAGTACCGTCCTTCCGGATGGGATGCTTATGAGGCTCGCCTTTCCGACTATTTGATAAACCAGGAAGCGGATCCCATGGAGCAGTACAGCCGAGTTCTGAACGAAACGGTTTATATGGACCATCCCCGATCACGTATGCTGACCTATGAGAGCCTAAATGAGATGGATTACGACAAGGCTTTTGGTATTTTTCGACAGCGTTTCTTTGACGGAGACGATTTTACCTGGTTTTTTACGGGAAATTTCGATTGGGATGAAATGGAGAGAGTTCTTAGCCTCTACGGTGCTTCTCTTATTTCCGTAGAAAGCTCCGAGACCTGGGAAGACCGGGGGCTGCGTTATAATGTGAGCCCCATGGAAAGGATTGTGGAAGCCGCTTCGGAAGAGCAGGGTTTTGTTAGTTTAATAATTTCCGGTCCTATGGAGTGGACTTACGAAGAGGCCTATCTTCTGTCCGCCCTGGCCGACTGTGTAGAGAACCGACTCCTGGAAGTTCTTAGAGAAGAGTATGGCGGTTCCTATACGGTGAGCGTCTCTCCCCGTACCCACGACATTCCCGTGGGAGAATACAGTTTTACCGTCCAGTTTTCCTGTGATCCGGAACGGTCGGACGAACTGATTCATCTGGTAAAAAGAGAGCTGGAAGGATTCCGAGGAGAAACGGACTTAAGCAGCTATGCGGCGGATACGGCGGAAGCCCGATTACGCAGTTTTGAAGAGAACCGGGAGAACAACGGCTGGTATCTCTACAATCTGAGTTTTCTTGTTTCCCGGGGGCTTGATCCGGCTCTGATGTTGACGGGAAAAGAGTTGACCGAAATGATTTCAGCCGGGACTATGAAGGAAATGGCCCTTAAATATCTGGAAACAGACCGGGCTCAGGCGGTGATTTTACACCCAAAAGAATAATCTACCCGGGACTTTCTACTTAAACGTACAGAATATACTCAAATGTAAAAAAAATGAGTCCGGCCCTTGTAACAGGGCCGGTTTTTCCCTATCATAAATCCCAATTATTGAAATAATTTAGGAGCAATATATGGGAGTTGGATTGACCATTACCCTTGTGGGAATGTTGGTTGTTTTTTGTTTCCTGGCTCTTCTCGTCGTCTGTTCTAGACTAATGTCTGCACTTATTGTTAAGTTTTTTCCCGAAGCGGAAGAGTCGCAGGCTCCGGTTAAAAGAAGCGCGGGAAGTCCTGAGGCGGATATTGCCGTTGCCATCGCGGCGGTTAAGGCCTTTACCAAATCATAAAAAGAGGAAAATATGAGCAAAAAAAAGATTAATTTTATGTGTACCGCCTTTCGAGACGGTTTCCAGTCCGTATACGGAGCACGTGTCTTGACGGAAGATTTTATTCCCGCTGTGGAAGCCGCTTCCAACGCAGGTATCACCCACTTTGAAGCAGGCGGTGGAGCCCGTTTCCAAGCTCCTATTTTCTACTGTAACGAAAGTGCCTTTGATATGATGGATCAGTTCCGGAAAGCCGCCGGTTCCGAGGCAAACCTCCAGACCCTTTCCCGAGGGGTTAACGTGGTAGGTCTCTCCTCCCAAAGCCGTGACATAATTGACCTCCATGCGAAAATGTTCAAAAAGCACGGTATGACTACCATTCGAAACTTCGATGCCCTGAACGATGTAAATAACCTGATATATTCCGGCCAGTGTATCCACGATGCCGGTCTTAAGCACGAAGTGGCCGTCACGATGATGGGTCTTCCTCCCGGAGCGGAAGGAGCTCACGACCCCGACTTCTACGAATCGGTTCTTAAGAAGATCCTCGATGCGGGTATTCCCTATGATTCGGTTTGTTTCAAGGATGCTTCCGGAACAACCACTCCTGCCGTTGTCTACGAAACCATCAAGAGAGCCCGAAAGCTTCTTGGTCCCGATATGAACCTGGTATTCCACAGCCACGAAACGGCCGGTGTTTCCATTCAGCAGTATATGTCTGCCATTGAAGCCGGTGCAAACCAGGTTGACCTCTCCCTTTCCCCCGCTTCCGGCGGTACTTGCCAGCCCGACGTTATGACCATGTGGCACGCCCTTCGGGGAACCGACTACGATCTGGGAATTGATCCGGACAAGGTGATGGAAGCGGAAGAGGTGTTCAAAGAGTGCATGGAAGACTACTTCCTGCCCCCCGAGGCCACTCAGGTTAACCCGATTATCCCCTTCTCTCCCCTTCCCGGCGGTGCTTTGACAGCCAATACCCAGATGCTCCGGGACAACGGCTTGATGGATAAATACCACGATATTACCAAAGCTATGGGTGAGGTAGTTAAAAAAGGCGGTTTCGGTACCTCCGTAACGCCCGTTTCCCAGTTTTACTTCCAGCAGGCCTTTAACAACGTTATGTTCGGTCCCTGGGAAAAGATTGCCGACGGTTACGGTAAAATGGTTCTGGGATACTTTGGAAAAACTCCCGTTGAGCCCGACGGAGAAATCAAAAAACTCTGCCAGGAAAAGATGGGCCTCGAACCCACCGATGAACTGGTAGTGGATATTAACGACAAAAACCCCGAGCTGGGAATCGAAGCGGCGAAAAAGATGCTTTCCGACAATGGTATTACCGATTTGTCCGACGAAAACATCTTTATTGCCGCCGCCTGTCTGGATAAGGGAATTATGTTCCTTAAGGGCGAGGCTAAAGTTAACGGCGTGAGAAAGGGTGCTAAGAGTGCTGCCGCAGCGGGCGATTCCGCTGAGGGTGGTTACACTGTTTCTGTTAACGGTAAAAAGTACGGCGTACAGATCGAGGGCAATAAAGCTGTGGTAAACGGCAAGTCCTACGATATTGATGTGGCCGAAGGTATAATTGAGAGTGCCGCCTCTGCTTCCGGCGAGGGAACTCCCGTAAAGGCTCCCATGCCCGGTCTGGTTCTCCGTCTTCCCCTTGAAGAAGGAGATGCCGTGGAAGAGGGTGATGAAATCATCGTTCTTGAGGCTATGAAGATGGAACAGCCTGTTAAGGCCTCCTGCTCCGGTGTTATCAAATCGATCAACGTGAACCAGGGTGACCAGGTTAAGGCCGGTCAGATTCTGGCGGAGATCGGTTAAGCCCGATTAAGGAGAGAATAAATGTTAAACGAATCTTTAATGGAATTGTGGCACTCCACCGGGCTCTACGGTTTTTTGCAGCCCGGCGGCTGGGGCAACCTGGTAATGATTATAGTGGGGCTTTTGCTCCTCTATTTGGCCATTGCCAAAGAATTTGAGCCCCTCCTTCTGGTGCCCATCGGCTTTGGCTGTATCCTGAGTAATATTCCCTTTGCGGAAATTGCCGCTCACACCACCATGACCGGAGAAATGACCGGCCACGCCTTTCATCTTCATGAGATTTCCGGCGGGTTCATTGGTATGTTCTACGACTTTGGCGTATCCTCCGGTCTTTTCCCTCTCATTATTTTTATGGGTGTAGGAGCTATGACCGACTTTGGACCGTTGCTGGCCAACCCCAAGACCCTGCTTTTGGGTGCGGCGGCTCAGTTTGGTATTTTCATTGCCCTTTTGGGTACTGTTGCCCTGGAAATGATTCCCGGATTCAGCTTTGTGGAGGGGGGCATGGCCCAGTCAATTCTCCATGTGGCCGGTTCTATCGGAATTATCGGTGGGGCCGACGGTCCTACGGCGATTTACGTTACCAGCCGCCTGGCCCCCAACTACTTGGGTGCCATTGCGGTAGCGGCCTACTCTTACATGGCCCTTGTACCGATTATTCAGCCTCCCATTATGAAGGCTCTGACCACGGAAGAGGAAAGAAAGATCAAGATGCAGCAGCTCCGTCATGTTACGAAAATGGAAAAGATTGTCTTTCCCCTTGCCGTACTGACTCTATGTATCCTCCTGCTTCCCAGTGCCACTCCCCTTTTGGGTGCGCTTATGTTCGGAAACCTCTGTAAACAGAGCGGCGTAGTAGATAGAATTGCCGGTGTAATGGAAAATGCTCTGATGAACATTGTAACCATTATGCTGGGACTTTCGGTAGGATCCAAAATGCAGGCGGACAAGTTCCTTAATCTGACCACCCTGGGTATTCTGGCCCTGGGGCTGGTAGCCTTTGCCATTGGTACCACCATGGGTGTTCTTTTGGCCAAGTTGATGAACAAGTTGTCACCCAAGCACCCGATCAACCCGCTGATTGGTTCTGCCGGTGTTTCCGCTGTACCTATGGCGGCCCGTGTGTCCAACAAAGTTGGTCTTGAGTATGACCACGAAAACTTCCTTCTCATGCACGCCATGGGGCCCAATGTGGCGGGAGTTATCGGTTCGGCCGTTGCGGCGGGGGTTTTGTTGGCCCTGGTTCCCGTATTCGGGGGATAAACGCTTCTATTTGAACAGTTAAGTTAATTTTGGGATGTCCCCTTTGGGGTCATCCTTTTTTTACGTTTGAAAGATTTAATAATATCATAGAATAGACGAGGAGATATGTATAATGTCTGACAATGTTAAATTAGGGAATCCGGCACCCTTAGGGCTGTTGGGTTTTGGTATGACCACTCTGCTTTTGAATTTTCATAATGCGGGATTTTTTCCCGTTAACAGTATGATTCTGGGGATGGGTCTTTTTGTGGGCGGTATTGCCCAGGTATTCGCCGGTGTTTACGAGTGGAAAATGGGTAATACCTTTGGTACGGCGGCTTTTACGCTGTACGGTTTTTTCTGGCTCTCCTTTGTGGCCATGGTACTCCTTCCGGAAAACTGTGGTGCCGAAGCCACCGATCCCCTCGCCAAGGGTCTCTATCTGGCAATTTGGGGTGTTTTTACTTTGTGCATGTTCATTGCCACTCTGAAGATGACCAATGTGCACAAGCTTATTTTTGGTTCCCTGGCGCTTCTTTTCTTCCTTCTTGCGATTGGGGATATTAGCGGTATCCATACGATTATTCGTGTGGCCGGTTGGGTTGGTATTGTGTGCGGCGCATCCGCTTTCTACGGTGCGATTGCCCAGATTCTCAACGAGGTATATGGAAAGACCTTTCTTCCCATGTAATTTTACTATGGGATAGGGATTGGAGGGGCCCTTTAGGGTCCCGGCCGGAGGCCGGGACGGGAGCGAGAGCGCACCCCCGCAAAGCCCGCCCGGAAAAGGGTTCTCCCTTTTCCGGGATCCCCCACTTTTTTTTCCTTGCTAAATATGGACTTCCTCACCTATAATTAAACAATCATTTAATCGAGGTCGTGTCCTATGAAAAAAAATCGGAAAAACTCTTTTTCTACTCCTCTGCTCATTCTTTTTGCGGTAATTCTCATTATCTCATTTGTTATTCAATCTTTTTATATTTCCTTTAGGGTTAGGGGTGAACTTGGTAAAATCCAGAGTAGAAACTTTCTAAGTATTACTCAGTCGATTGCAGACCTGGTTGATCTGGAACTGGTTAGTAATGAACATACTCTTGGAGGATTTGCTCAGGCTGCCGCTGCAGCGGGTATGGTTGACCGTTTAACTCAAGCAAGCTCGCTTACGGAATTAATCGGTTCTGACGGACAAATTGAAGAGATCAAAAAATCCCAGGATTTATACGATGAAATAATCCTTCAGATTGGTGTGCAAAACTCTTTTCTTGATACGATTTTCATGGCTAGCCCGGAAGGAATCATTTATGCGGCAAACTCGGAGAATATCATAGGAGCGAACATAACAGACCGGGAATATTTTCAGGCGGTAGTCCATAATAATCGTACATCCTACACGACTAAAAACGCCATTATTTCCAAGGCTACGGGAGAACTGACTATTGTTCATGCCGTTCCCATTATGGGCGGAGAGAACGTTATAGGTATGCTGGGAGCGTCTCTGAACTTAACCCGTTTTGCCAATGATATGATTCTCAACAAAAAGATCGGAGAAACCGGATATCCCTATATTTTGGATGACGGGGGTATTCTTATTGTTCATCCGTCCAATGATATTGTGGGGAGCCAATCCCAGGATGTGGATCCTTTTTTTCAGACGATTGTGGATAGTAAGGAGACTTCCCAAACCATGTCTTACACCTTTAACGGGGAACGTAAACAGGGAGCTTTCGTTAAGATTCCCGAGCTGGGATGGTCTGTATGTCTGGCTATTAATGATTCGGAGGCCTTTCGCCTGAACAAAACCCTGATAAGGGTTCTTATGGCCTCATATACCACTCTTTTGTTTTTTGTGGGTTTTGCCCTGGTAGTTTATTTGCGCAAGAACCTGATAAGAAAGGTAAATGTGATGGAAAAGCTCATGGGGCTTGCGGCGGAAGGAGAGCTGCGTGAGCGGAGCGATGTGAGGGGCAATGACGAAATTGCCAGTATGTCCCACTATTTTAATTCCCTCCTTGATTCGTTTGTTCAGTTTTTTCAGAAGCTTGGTCAGAGTATGGATGAACTGGAGAATGTGGGGACCGACCTTTCTTCCAATATGGAAGAAACCGCTGCGGCGGTCCATGAGATACGTACCAATGTAGAAAATTCCCTCTCCCAGATAGATTTACAGGAACAGAGTGTTTCCTCTACGGTGACGGCGGTAGAAGAGATGACTCAAAATATTCAATCTCTGGACAGCAATATTGCCCAGCAGGGTGAAAGGATTCACCAAGGTTCTACGGCTGTTGAGCAGATGATTGCCCAAATTAAGGCGGTTTCCGCTTCTACCGATGAGGCGGAGCGAATTATGGAAGGGTTAAACAGTTCTTCCAACCGGGGTCGGGAAAACCTGAATAGCGTGTCTGACATGGTTAAAGAAATTGCCGACAAATCCCATGAACTGGAACAGGCTAACGGACTGATTGCGGGTATTGCGGCTCAAACGAACTTGCTTGCCATGAATGCGGCTATCGAAGCGGCCCATGCCGGTGATGCAGGGCGGGGCTTTGCGGTGGTGGCCGATGAGATTCGTAAGCTCGCCGAACAGTCAACGCTCCAATCGGGACAGGTAAAGAATACGATTAATGATATTAATGGCAGCATCCAGGATGTGGTAAGCGGATCGGAAACGTCCAACCGTTCCTTTGAGGAAATATTGGAAAATATGAACCGAATGAGCCGCATTACGGGGGAGATTAAATCTTCCATGGAAGAGCAGGTTGCCGGCAGTACTCAAGTCCTGCAGGCCCTTGAAGAACTCCAACTATCCGGCCAGGAGGTTACTGCCGGTTCCAACGAGATGAACGAAGGGAACAAGGTGATTCTTGAATCTATCCAGCGTCTTTCTCAAATTTCCAGCGAAGTCTCCCAGGCCATACGGGAAATAGATAATGGTATGAATGAGATAAATCAGGCTGTTACGGCGGTTACTGAGCTGGCTCTTCTTAATCGGAATAGTATTGATTCGGTGAGGAAGGAAGCGGAACGATATACTTATAAAAAGGGTAATGTTCCCAATCCTTGAGTTTTTTCTAAAAAAGTGATGATTATTTAAAAAAATGGCTCTCCCTCTTATTCGTAAGACAATAAGAGGAGATTCCATTATGAAAGAAGAAATCTATTGCCCTAATCCCCATTGCTCCCATCATCAAAGTCC
>JAQQAP010000016.1 GCA_028533045.1 Spirochaetales bacterium
TAGTTAATTTTGCCTGGTGATAATGGCGCTGAGGAAATACCTGTTCCCATACCGAACACAGAAGTCAAGCTCAGTTGCGCCGATGGTACTGCGGTTCCCGTGGGAGAGTAGGTCGTCGCCAGGCTTTTTTATTTATAAACAGAAACCCTGTGTTAAAGAACACAGGGTTTTGTTGTTTATAAATAATCCTAATATTCCTTCCGCAAATACCGAAAATAGAAGGGAAGGAGTACCCGAATGGACAATACCGGATCAAATTGGCACAAACTCAAATGCTATATGGAAACGGAGAAGATTCTCTTAACTTCTTTTATGGAAAAAAATAAAGACGTAAGACTACATGTAAGGAATATGGATTGGCCTACTCTGGAAGTGCAACTCCATGATCTTGACGATTACTCATGTCAGATTCAGGAAATGGATCGTCGCCGTCATAAAGTCTACGAAAAAATAAAAAACGAGGCTGAAATAGGGGCGGATTTTACATTTTTTGATCTTACAGCCCATCTGCCCAAAAGTTATAGGTCAGAACTGCGTTCCCTTCACGGGGAGCTTAAAGTTTTAACCGACAGAATAAAGATCGAAGGTCGGATCACATCGGCCTATGTGGAAGCGCGGAGCCAAGCCCTTAAGGACATGCTGGGAGAGTTGATACCGGAGACGAAAAATCTCTTTTACAGCCCTACCGGTCATACTTTTAAAGGGTCTACCGGGACAAGTTCGCTTCTGGTTAACCGCAGCTTGTAGGCGGTGAGGAGATCCTTATGAAATCTACCTTTATGGGAATCGAACTGGGAAAACGGGGCATTATGGCCAGTTCCCAGGCGCTGGACACGGCGGGACACAATATCTCAAATGCCAATACCGAGGGATACAGTCGGCAAAGAGTTAAGCTCGGTTCAACCGATCCTCTGTATATGCCACAACTCAATAGGGCCGAGACTCCCGGACAAATTGGTCAGGGGGTGGATGTTGTTAGTGTTGAGCGGGTTAGGGATGAACTTCTTCAGACTCGCATTGTCGCATCCGGTGATAATAAGGGGTACTGGAACAGTCGGTCCGACTATCTTCTTATGGTTGAACAGATTTATAATGAGCCTAACGAAACATCTGTACGGACACTTATGGACCAATTTTGGGAAGGGTGGCAGGAGCTTTCCATTCATCCCAGTGATCAAGCTGCCAGACGGCAAGTAGCCCGTCGGGGAGAGACTCTTATTGATAGCATCAACAGTCGCTACAATGATCTTAAGGAAGTGCGATCAATGTTAGATGACGATGTGGCTGTTTCGGTGGGTGAGGTTAATAGCATTCTATCAAACATTGCGGCTCTGAATGAACAAATCAGCAAATCCGAAGCCTTGGGAGATAATCCTAACGACCTCTATGATAAGCGGGATCTTCTAACGGAAGATTTAGCTGATTATATGAAAATCACTATCGAAAATAAACGGGATCCCGATGAGTTCCAGATTCACACAGGTGGTCGAGAATTGATACAGGGACGAAAAGTTAACTATCTGGACACGGTTCCCAATGCAGATAATGAAAGCTTTCTGGATATCACCTGGAAAGGGAGTGATGAGCGGGTGACCCTCTACGGCGGAAAACTGGCCGCTCTGGTAGAACTCCGCGATGTAGATGTCAGAGAAGAAATTCAGAACCTTGATATGATGACTATTAATTTTACCGATATGGTAAACGGTATTCACAGACAGGCCTGGAACGGAAACCACGAAACGGGAGTTGACTTCTTTAGGGAGTATCCCCTCATTAATAATGTAGCCGGTAATTATGATCGTAACGGTGATGGAGAACTGGATTCCTCCATGATTTATCGTTTTACCGGCGCCCATACTCTGGATCCTCAGCAACAGGCGGGCCTGGAGGGAACAATTACTGTTAACGGAGCCGATGGAGATGTGGAAATTCCCTATTATCCCTCCGATACGGTGGGGGATATTATGGAACGAATTAATAACTCCTCTTCCGAAGTAAAAGCCATGTTGGACTTTAATGGTAAGCTGATTATGAAAGCTTCTCCGGCCACTCAAATTGGCAATCCCGATTTTGTTATTCGTCACTTGGAGGATTCCGGACAGTTTTTAGCCGGTTATGCGGGAATCCTTGAAAACAACGGAGCCGGTGGAGCCTATGACTGGAATCAGGCCGATGCTGTATTGGCTCTTCAAGCCGGAGGGGGGACCGATTACTCCGTTGCTCCTCTAACCCATCCTTCGGGCTGGCTACAGATAAACGAAACCCTGGTTACCGATCCCAACGCCATTGCGGCAGGTTTGGGAGAAAATGGCCGTGAAGCGGCTGCCGGTGACGGTTCGGCCGCTCTGGCCATCGCCGATCTTCGCCAAGAGATGGTCATGGTAGGTCCGCAACGCAGTTTTGACGACTATTTTGCCGAGACAGTTGCCAACATAGGTCTTAAGGGTGAACAAGCGGAAATAACCAGTGAGACGGAAAATCTGGCCTGGAAGGAACTTAAGGCTCTCCAGGAATCGATCAGCGGAGTCAATCTGGATGAAGAGTTTTCCGATATGATTAAGTTTCAGCACGGTTTTAACGCCGTATCCCGTTATATCACCACAGTGGATGAAATGCTGGATACCATAATTAACAGAATGGGGGTGTAGTAAGTGTACCGAGTAAGTTCAAATATGTCTAACGATGATTTTCGTTACAGAATGTTAAGGCAGGATAACGGTATTAGCCAGCTGGAGAATAAAATTTCCTCAAGTAACCGCATAACCAATCTCCGGGACGATCCTGTGGCGGCAGCCCATTCCACACGACTCAAGTCTAATATTACTCGTATGGAACGGTTTGAACGCAATATTGACTACACTAAGGGCCGCTATAATGAAGTTGAAGGTTATATGGATGAAACCCTCAATATTCTCCATCGCCTCCGTGAATTGGCCGTACAGGGCTCTAACGGCACCTACGGTGAAGAAGACAGGGAGATGATGGCTGTGGAAACTAATGAACTGCTCAATCAGCTCGTTACCGTGGCCAATACAACCAGCGTAGACGGTCGTGCCCTCTTTGGCGGAACCGACCGGGAAGGGGAGCCCTTTGAAGCCTTTTCCAGCCGTATTCCCAAGATGCAGCAGCCCGGTATTACTCAGGTTACCTACTTGGGGAATATTCAGGAAAATCAGGTGGAAATCGCCGAAGGCTCCTATGTTCCTGTTGATTTTAGAGGAAATGATATCTTTTGGTCCGAGCATAATCAGCTTTTTGGTCCCCGGGATGTGCAGGATTACGTTGTGCAGGAAGATACCGCTTTTACCGTGGATGGTGTTACGGTTAACCTCAAGGCCGGGGACAATATTAACAACATTGTTGATCGAATAAATGGCAGTACAGCTGCGGTTAAAGCCGAAATTGATCCCGTTTCGGGTGCTTTGAATATGAAAACCACCGTGGCTCACCAGATATGGCTGGACGAGCCGGAAAATGCCACTGTTCTCAAAGACTTGGGGCTGATTACGGCGGTGGGAAAACCTCCCATGAACCTGGGAACCGATGTGGCATCTTCCGGGGGCTCTCTTTTTGATACGATCATAAACATGCGTGACAGTCTCCTGAATAATGACGCCGAACAGGTGGGCGGTTCGGTTTTGGCCGGGCTCAGTTCTTCCATGGATACCCTTCTGGGAAAGATTGCGGATTTGGGTGCTATGGAAGAGAGGCTCGATGTAACACAAAATCGCCTTTCCAAGGGTGTTGTTGATACACAGGCCTGGGATTCCTCCCTTACCGATACGGACATGACAGAGGCCGTTACGCGGCTTAAAATGATGGAATTCGTACAGCAGGCCACATATCGTGCCTCCTCACAAATTTGGGATAAATCACTTATGGACTTTTTAAGGTAGGTTGATTCATGGATAATGTAGATAAAGAGATCGAGATACCTTCCGGTCTGTTCGGTTTTGAAGGATTAACACGATTTATTCTCAACCGGGCTACCCAGGAACCCTTTCTCATCCTCAGTTCTCTTGAGCAGGAAGGGCTTTCATTTATACTCATAGACCCTCTCTATTTTCGCCCCGATTATAGTCCCGATTTGAGCGGGGAAGACTTAAAGGAGATTGGCGTAGAAGAAGGTCAGAATGATGATCTCTACGCCCTGGGCATTGTTACTGTTCGTCCCGAGGAGGATCCTCAGATGACAGCCAATCTTCAGGGGCCTATTATCATAAACGGGGCTAATATGAAGGCCAAGCAGTGTATCTCAACAAATCCTAAATGGCAGACACGCCATGATATTCTGGCGGAGATGAAGATCCGCCAGGGAGTATGATATGCTGATTCTATCCAGGCGCAAAGATGAGACTATAATCATAGATGACAAAATAGAAATCTCTATCGTCGATATAAAAGGAGACCAGGTTAAACTGGGGATAAATGCTCCCCGAACGGTAAAAGTATACCGCAAAGAGGTATATCTGGAGATTGAAAAAGAAAATGCTGCGGCCGCCCGGTCCAGTGCGGATGCTCTGTCTTCCCTGGGGGATTTCTTTAAGAAGAAGTAGAGGCCTCTTTGGCTTCCAGGCTGATTTCGGCTTCGCTTTTTCTCATATAGAGAGGGCCCGTATCCATTGTATCGGGACCTCTTTCCTCAAAAAGACAGCGGCCCAGGGCAATCATAGCTCCCCCGTTGCCCCGGCGGCACTCTTCATCTAAGAGAAAGCAATCTCTATCATCCCGACTTTCTACGTGGCTATTAAAAAGGGCGCAGTCCGGGCCGGTTAGAATAACTTTTTCCCCTTCCTTGCCAAGCCTATCTACCAGTGTAAAAATTTCTTCGGGAGTCAGGTCTCCATAGTCGCTTAGCTTAACACCTTTACGATAGAGTGCGGCAAAGTAGCGTTTTTTTCTGGCGTCGATAAGGGGTAGGACAAGTCCGTCAAAATGTACAAAGGGACGGGCCAGAATATCCAGGGTGGGAACGGCAACGAAAGGAGTATCCGTCGCGGCACATATACCCTTTGCTGTGGCCATTCCTACACGGAGTCCTGTGAATGAACCGGGGCCAAGGGCTGTACAGACCAGATCCAGGTCGGTCGGTTTGAGTTCGGCCTCTGCAAAAAGCCTATCTACGGCGGGCATTATCAGTTCGGAATGGCGGAATCCTATATCCGCGTTATACTGGTAGTAGGATTCACCTTTCTGTAAGGTGAGGGAGAGTACGGCTGTAGCTGCATCGATGGCTAAGATATTCATTCATCCCATCCTTTGAGAGTTATTGACCGGGTTTGGTCTTCATTTATTTTAATTTCTACGGTAATTAGATTTTCAGGTAAAAGGGAATCGACCCGTTCATACCACTCGATGAGGGAAACTCCCTGCCCATAAAGCATTTCTTCTGCTCCCAGGAGGTAGAATTCCTCTTCATCGGCTATGCGGTAAAGATCCATATGATAGAGAGGGAGGCGTCCGGAGTATTCCTGAATGAGGGTGTAGGAGGGGCTGACAATGGGGCCTTCTATTCCAAGCCCTCGGGCAAATCCCCGGGTAAAGACCGTTTTGCCGGCTCCCAAAGAACCACTCAGGCCTATAACCATGGAAGGGCGGCATTTTTCTCCCAGAGTACGACCCAGGTTTTCCGTTTCTTCGGGAGAATGGGAAAGAATTACGGTCAGAGCAATTTCCCTTTTTCATCGAGTACTTTTATCTCTTCCTTAAGCATTTTAAGGAGAGGGAGGAGGGGATAGTCTATATCACCTTTTAGCTTGGCGTTAATCTTTTTGTTTCCCGTGGGTTCCATTTCGACGAGGAAGGAGATAGGAACACACTGGGGCTCATTTCCTTCTTCTTCAAAACAGGCGTTGGCGTAGTATTTTTTGATGTAATAGAGGGGAACGTCGGATTTTTGTAGTTCAATGTTGTCGATACTCAATAGTTTTAGCATAACTTACCTTCTTTATGTGAAGTCGTAGATGAATTCGTTTATCCGGTTCAAATTCTTGCTTGATGCACGGGTAAACATAATGTGTACATTATATCTTATGCGCGAAGTCTGCTGAATATCAACTGTTTTTCCAAAAGTTGATACAGGATTTCCCGGAATTGGCTCAAAATTGAGTTTACAGAGGTCGCCTTTCTTGAGAGGCTTGGTTGTACTAAGGCAGCAACCACCTGCGGAAAGATCCACCAGATTTCCCATTCTTCCGTTGCTTTTTTCCACAACCGCTTCTTTTTTCGTTCGGCGACCGTCGGATTTTTCCACAATACGGATGGGGTAGATATAAACGGGCTTTTGAATTTTTTTACGTCGGAACCGCCTCATATTGGCCCGGCTTTCCCGTTTGGTATGTTGTAATATGATACTGGTAATTTTTTTGACTGAGTTGTAACCGATTATCTTGGAAACAAAATGGACCTCATCGCCCCCCTTGTTCCAGACAAAGATATTTATTTTAGTTCCTTTTTTCCAGCGAATGGCTTCGCCATAGGCATTGGTAGGAACTTTAACGCAGTAAAATTCCTTTAGATTTGCCGTAACAAGAGAATTAAAACGTTTTCCTCCGACCTGTTCGATGGTAATTCTCTGGCCCAGTTGGATTTCCTTGGTATTGGAGAGAAATACATTGGTCGGTTCCATTCTCTCCAGGAGCTGTTTGATTTGAAAGAGTTCGTACTTGCGGCTTTCTATTACACTGGGCGGGGCTTCCATGTGGGAAGCGTCTCGAATCGCCTTTCCAAGGGTATTATTGAGGGTGCGGGAGTTTTTTAAGAGGTCGTAGGGACGACGGACCGAATAGGTTTTTATCATGGATTCAAGAGTCTTTATCTGTTTTTTTGTTAAACCGATATCGGCAGCTTCTTTTCTAAAAAGGCGTCTGTTGTACTGTGCAGCCTTACCCTTTTTCTGTTTACCAAACCCTCCGCCAAGACGGTTGGAGATTACGTTTAAGAGAGTAACAGCAATAATCGTACCGCCAATAAGAGCTCCTAGTGTAAGAAGAGAACGGGTGTTGCTTGTTTGCTGGAAAAATACCCCCGCATAGCGGGACGTCTGTAGAAGAGGTAACATCAGCTTTCCTCCCTTGAGAGGGCTGTGAAAATTTCTTCAAGAATTTCAATCTTGGGAATAATTTCGTATTCCGTGAGGTCCCCGGTAAGAATGGTGTCTCCCGTATCAATTGCTTCGGCAAGTTCACTCAGAATAGAGTTGAGTTCCGGAATAAATTCTTCCGGCAGTGAAAGTTCTTGCCCTGCTTCAGAGAGACCGGTAAGAATACGTACAGATTTGGAAAGTAGTTCGGAGAGTACAATAATGATATCAAGAGCTTCCTTGTCTTTATTGGACTGAAAAAGAACACTCACCTCTTCAATGCGCGGGATAAGACGATTTAGGGTTGCTGCTGTTTTAAGACCTTCCTGTACCGGCTGAGTAAGTTCTCCCATTCGTCCCTGAATCAGGGCATCCACATTGGCCCACTCTTGTTTCAAAGCAGCTTTGTTTTCTCCGCTCACATCTCCTTCGAGAATTCCCGAATCGTCCATAAGCTTATTAAGAGTTGTATCAAATACATATCCGTTCATCATTAAGAGTTGAGGCAAGTTATTTCTGATATGGCCATACTGGCTTCCTAAATCAATCATCACGTCCCGGTTCATTCCATCGAGGGCCTGGTTATAGAGGTCAAAGTAGGACCGTACCGTTCCAAGATCCTTTACCATTGTCTGAATTCTATCCAGGGCGGTAATTTCCATCTTGGTAATACTCCCGATTTCATAGTCTTTAAGTATTTCTTTATTTTGAAGAAAAATCTCTTTGCCGTCAAGGGAAATCTCGGAAATGTAATACTCCTGTGTTTCCAGCCATGCGGCCAGTCCGGAATAGATATCAAGGCAATTTCGTTCTCCGTCCAGGGAAAAATCTATTTTTTCGTTATTAATCAGGATATTCAAAGGAGCTCCCCCTACTTGTTACTATTGTTATTACCTAGATTATCGAGAAAACCGGAGCTGGACTGTAGCTGATTCAGGGCACTTTCCATATTTCCGTATTTTACACGCAAATCTTGCTCGTAATCTTCCAAGTAAGCCTGATAATCTGTTATTTCCTCATCCTTTTTTTCTATAGCATTGTCCAGGGTATCCGTTTTAAGAGAAATGATTCCCCCTGTTTGATTATAGGCCTTGAGGTAGGTATCCACCTGGACCCCCACGCCGCTGTCAATAATCAGGTCCCCATCCGTATCCATGCCAAAGAGTTCCTTCACGGCAATAATTTTAGAATTGAGAACCTGGTCCACCTCATCTTCATTAATCTCAAGATAGCCCCTGAGTTTTGAGGCGGTTACACTTCCGCCGGGAGTCTCATTCGTTGAGATACCCATCTGTGCCAAAAGGGTCAGAGCATTTCCCTCGCTTGTTTCATAGGGTGCTGCTACCAGAGTCTGGAGGCGGTCCTTCATTTGGCGTAAGGTCATATCACCCCTTAACTGACCCAGGGCTTCCAGGGCTTCTTCCCGTTCATCATCGGTGAAGTAGTCTTTTTCGTTGATGATCTCTTCATCGTCGCTGGTTAATACGAGAATATTGGTTATTAGGTTATTGTATTCGTAAACAAATTTAATCAGCGCTTCCTTTGCGGTTTCTATATCGGGGGTAATTTCCAGGTCCACCTCGTCATCGCTGGCACGCTTAAGGTTCAGATTTATTCCGGGAATAAGATCATCCACCGAATTGTTCTCCCGGATTACTTCTATACCGTTAAATTCTATTATGGCATCCCGGGCCGTGTCGGCGGCGTTGACCGGTTCGTAGTCGGCAACAATATCGGGATTATACACCTGAATATCTTTTATGGTGATTTCTCTGTAGGTGTTGTTGTTCTTTAAGATAACAGAAGAGAGGTTATCAACAAATCCGCTTAACCGCACTGTCATGGTCTCAAAACCGTTGCTGTCCTTAATGGGAGGGGCGTTGTAGCTGCCTGTACCGTCATTCAGGGCAATCACGTTAAAATCGTCTATTCTTTCGGGGAGGGGAGGATTCTCCCAGGCGGGAAGGTTTACATCCGCCGTCTCGCTATGTATGGTGATCCCTTCCAGGGAAACCGGCGGTGCACCGGGAACGGCGGGATCGTTCGGAGCGGGAACTGTCATGGATTCGGGAGAGAGTTGAGTCGTTTTATAGGAGAACTGAAGGATAGAACCCGCTTCAACTTCGTAGGACGAGGAGAGGGGGATTTCTACTTTGGCTCCGTAGTTCAGTTCAATTTCGCCGCTGTTAAGGGAAAAGTTTTCCCCTTGATCACTTCTGTTGATCACACTGCCCTCGGTAGGTGTCAGTTCCCGGGTATCGGTTCTGACCGGGCGTATCATGGCAATATCTTTAGCAAAGGACTCGGCATCTTCCTTAAACATTAAGCGGTTAGAGCTTCCCGTAGGAATGGCTTCAAGGAGGATTACCTGGCTGTCACTACGGTTTTTCACAACCGTGGCCTGTATGATATTACGGCCTTTTTCATTAAGTCTTTCTGCAAAATCGCTTAGTTTTCCCCCTCTGTAGCGAAGGGATATTTCCTCTTCTCCTACCTGGAAGGCATAAGTTCCGGCGGGAACTCTATAATCTTCATCAAGTTGTCCGGAGAGAAAACGGTCATTCGATGCTGTTTGTTTTACTATTACTTTGTAATCGGAAAAGGACGCATCACGATCTGCCGTTGCTGTGAGGATTCTTTCGTTTGACGATTCAACAATTTTATTGGAAAAGGGGTTTTCAAAGCCATAAAGAGATTTGGCGGCGGTTTGGACGGAAGAGACCTGCCTGTTAAGATTAAGCCAATAGCCTCTTTGATCTTTGATTTCCTGAAGTTCTTCCTCCAGATTAGTCAATTTAGTCTTTTCCACCTCGACTAAATCGTCCACCATTTGAGTATACTTGCTGTTTACACCGGGAATACTTAAATCAGACATTATGTCCGGCCCGGCCCGCTAAATCTCTGTGTCAAATAAAAGCCCAATCGCTTCCTGTAGGTTTTCATGCAGTCTTTGAATCTCTTCACCTGGTAATTCCCTGATGATTTCCTGTGTTTGCTTGTCGATGATTTTTACGACTACCATGTCTATTTTATCGTTGAGTCTATAACTAAATCGAGTATTCTTTACCGCATTTTGCAGGGCCAATTCCAACTCTTTTAGGTTCAGCTGTGGTGTTAATTCATTCTTGTTGCCCGTGTTCTCTTTTACGATTTGCACGTGCTGCTGCGGTGCCTGATCCTTCTTTGCAGATACATCAATCTCCGCCGCATGGTTGGTATTAACCGAGCCTGCATTTTTGACTATTGTCGTAGCTAAGCTCATAGAGACCTCCTTGTTCTCTAAATATGAGATTAAGGAGGGAGGACGCGAACTCCCTCCGGAATCTCCCGCTAAAAAGATGACGTCCAGAAATCTCTTTGGCGGGCAGCATCATGCTGCTGAAGTCTTGTTGCTTTTAGGCCAGCAACTGAAGTACATTCTGAGAACGAACGTTAGCCTGAGCCAGCATAGCCATGCCAGCCTGATTCAGAACGGACTCTTTGGTGTAATCCACCATTTCGGAAGCCATATTGGCATCCCGAATGCCCGATTCTGCAGCCTGAAGGTTCTCAGCCGCAATTGCAACGCCCTTGGAAGCCATTTCAAAACGATTCTGATAAGCTCCCAGGTCAGCCCGCTGACGATTAACCATTCGCAGTGCGTTGTCTACGATACCGATTGTCATGTTTGCCCCCTCTACTGAAGTAAGCGAAACATTTCCGTTGTCGGTTCCCTGTCCGTTCTGAAGACCCAATGCTGTTGCTGTCATGGTGCCTATAAAGATCTGTTCGCTCTGATCCATATTGGCTCCAACCTGAAGCTGCATGATGTCTCCGGTGGCAGAGGATACTGCGAATCTACCGGTCAGCATATTCATTCCGTTAAACTGAGCGTGGGACGCGATCCGATTTACTTCGTCAACCAATTGTGAAACTTCTACCTGGATCTGCATTCTGTCTTCGGCGGTATAAATACCGTTCGCAGACTGTACCGAAAGTTCTCTGATTCTACCCAAAATGTCGGAAGTTTCCTGCAGGTATCCTTCGGAAGCCTGTATAAAGGAAACACCGTTACCAATATTCCTGACCGCCTGGTCAAGTCCACCGATTTGGGCTCTCATTTTTTCCGATACGGCCAGCCCGGAAGCATCATCTCCAGCCTTATTAATTCTAAGACCGGAAGAAAGCTTTTCCATTGAAGAACTCAGGTTAAGGTCTGTAACACCGAGATTCCTGTCCGCATTCATTGCGCTCATGTTGTGATTAATTACCATGGATTTCCCTCCTTGAAAGTTACTGGGCATCCTTGCCCAATTCCTTGTATACCGCAAGGAACCGACACTAAGGGATTTCGCGTCACCCTAGTGTCTATTCCAGCTCAACAAGGAGATTTCTCCCAGTTAATTAACCGGGAAAAATCTCCTCACCCTGCGTATACAACAGGAGGAAACCTGTCAAAGAACAATACTCCTATGGTAATTATACTACACTACTGGAGCAGTTGCAAGACATTCTGTCCCCGCTGGTTTGCCTGGGCGAGCATAGAGTTGCTAGCCTGAGTCAGGATGTTGTCCTTGGCAAACTCAACACTTACCTGAGCCATGTCAGCGTCCCGGATTCTGGACTCGGACGCCTGCATGTTTTCGGCGGCGATGTCGATACCTTTGGTTGCCATTTCCAGTCTGTTCTGGTAAGCACCCAAGTCGGCTCGCTGCTTGTTAACATTCTTCAGGGCGTTGTCAAGAACACCAATGTTTCTGTTGGCCTGTTCGGGGGTAGAAAGGGACATAATGCTACCTGTACCAATCTGTCTTACTCCCAGGGCAGTGGCAGTCATGGTACCGATGAAAACCTGTTCTCTCTGGTCCATGTTGGCACCAATGTGCAACCACATAGAAGAGGTAACGGAGTTGTTTCCCGTTTCCTTGGCAAAACGGCCAGTGAGCATATTCATGCCGTTGAACTGAGCGTGGGAAGCAATTCTGTCGATTTCATCAACAAGCTGAGAAACTTCTACCTGGATCTGCATTCTGTCTTCTGCGGTGTAGATACCGTTGGAAGACTGTACAGCCAGTTCCCGAACTCTCAAGAGAACATCGGAGGTTTCCTGCAGGTAACCTTCGGTGGTCTGGATAAAACTGATACCGTCGCCGGCGTTTCTGGAAGCCTGATTCAAACCCTGGATTTGGGCTCTCATTTTTTCAGATACGGCCAGTCCGGAAGCGTCATCTCCAGCTCTGTTGATTCTCAGACCGGAAGAGAGTTTTTCCATGTCTTTCTGTACACTAAGGTTATTAACCCCAAGTTCTCGGTCTGCATAAAGGGCAGACATGTTGTGATTGATGATCATTCTTCATTCCTCCATGAATAAAGTGTTTTTAAAGGGCATCCTTGCCCCGGCGGAAGGGCGTCGGCATTTCAAAAAGAAAACTTTAGACCTTTCCGCATATTCTTTTATCGACACCCCCTGCGGATAAACTTGAAAAAAAATTACGGTTTTTCTTAAAGTTTTTTCTCAAATGCCGAGTATAAAAGGGGGAGTCCTGCTAAAACCTGCTTCAAAGTGGGTTTTGGCAATATTTCATTGTAATGAGATTAGGGGGGTAGAGGTCTTATCGTGGGAGAATGGTGTATGTTGAGTGGATATTAGCCAAGAAAATGCTGGACCATAGGATCGTCCGGATCAATTTCCTTTAGTCGGTTAAGTATTTGGTCGGCCCGGCTTAAATCATTCATCTTTAAACAGACCATGGCCATGTTGGAAAGGAGGGTAGGGTTATCTTCTTCCAGTTTTAACCCTTCCTCTAAATGTTCCAGAGCCCTATTCCAGTTTCCCTGTTCCGATTCGCAAAGGGACATTTCGTTAAGCAGTTCTGCCGTAGGTGGGGCCACTTCTCCGGCTCGCTGAAAGGCTTGAAAGGCCTGGGCCCATTTTTCTGTTTGTCTTAAAGCCCAACCCAGAAGAAACCAGCCGTTAGAAGAGTCGCTATGGTTTCCCAGAAAACTCTCAATAAGAGCGATTCCCTTATCCCAGTTTTTCTCTTTAATTTCATGAAGGGCACGGCTATATTCAGGGTTGTCTTTTAAACGGTATTCATCCCTTTTTTTGTAGAAAAGAGCAAGGTTCGAACGGTGAAGGGATACTTCCGGTTCCAGAGCACAAAGAGTTTTAAAAAGTTCCTCTGCGAAGGAAAACTGTTCTTGATCAACCTTAAGTTGCGCCGTAGTGAGAACCGTATTAACAATATCGGGACGAACCGCTTTTAAAAGACTGCGATAATAGTCGGAATCGCGACCATTTGGCTTTTCTTGAAGAACATAGAGCATCCCGCTTATCAGAGCAGGCCAGTTTAGCTGTCCTATATCCCAGCTATCCTCCTGACCTTCCGGTATTTCAACGGGGAGAGGGATAGAGCTATCCAGGGTAAATTCATCGATCTGTTCAGCCAGAGATTCAGGCAGGTTTATATACAGAATTTTTTTCATGTTCAATTAAGCCCGGGTTGAGGCTTCTCCTTTTTGAGCCGAAGCAACTTGTGATTTGGAAGATGATTCATCTGGTTGAGCCGACTCTTGCTTTCCCGGTTTGGATTTAACTGAATGGAAATAGCTGTTAAGGGCCAGAGTATACTGCATGGGGATAGCTTTTTCTTCGTATTCAAGGGCAATAGCGCAAATATCTTTCCGGCCCTCTACCGCTTCAAAGCGAACAATCTTTCCCCGGAGGGTTAAAAGTTTTCCATCCTTCATATTTATGCCCATATTAAAGGTTTTGCCTATAAGAAATTTGGCATTTCCCAAGATAATAACCTTCATCCCGCAAAAAGATATATCCCGAATAATGGCATTACGGGGGACATTGTCTATTACTAACGCGGCATTCTTACTGGCAAATCCCAGTTTTCTCAGAGTATCAGGTGTAAGAATAACACGCTCTTCCCTTCGTTTCTTTGCCACGATGGAAGCTTCCAGCATGGTTCCAAGGATATGAATCAAATCATCCGGCGGTCTTTGGGAGTATTCACATGTAATGAGGTAGAGGCCGCTTTCCTTTTTATAGAGACTCATGGAGGTGATTTTAGACTGAATGAAAAAAGAAATATGATCAGAAGGTCTATCGGCATTTCGAAAGCAGAAACGTACGGACACCTGATTGTTTTGATCCTTTATAATGCCCATGGTGGCCGGATCAAGATTGATGAGTATTTTGGCAGACTTCATAGAGGTTGAGTAGATAATGCAAGCTTGTTGTCCGCCGGAAAACTTTATGTATACCTGTTTGGTAATGAGTCCCAGACTAATAATAACATCTTTTGTAAAAGTTACATCCTGCTCGGCGTATTCCGCGTAGTAGTTGTTCAGTTGCTGTGATGTTACGACCGCCATTGAAACCCCTTGTATAAAAACCCGCAGTGCCGACCAGGGAAGGTGGCTCTTGAACACTTTGGTTCAAGGTGGGAGTCCGCTCCGAAGTTTCCTGTTTCTCCACTAAAGGGATAGCAATTCCTACTTCGACATTTAGGAGTCCCGATTTTTTATACTTAGTCGCAAGAGACAATTCCTCATCGCGAACACCGCAGGCTAAATTTCTTCATTATCTTCCAGAATCCGATCGATCTGTTCAATCAGACTCCGGGCTGCATCTTCCAGCTCTTCTTCTATTGTACTACAGGAAGAGGCGGTCTGTCCACGGTCACCTTCAGCTTTAAACAACTCATCAATGATATTAAAGCTGGTGAGAATAGATAGCTTCAGGGGGTCCTGCATGGGAGAGCGTTCCTGTGTTTCCTGGAGTTTTTTCTGGTAGTAGGAGACGACTTTTCTTATATATTCTTTATTATCTCCCGCCTTGATAGATAGGGCGGTACCTAAAAGTTTGATTTGTAGGATATCATCCATGGAAAATCAGAAGATATCCAGGTCCTGGGGAGACCTGGTATCTTCTTCATCCTGCTGCTCGGAATGATTGACTTGACTTTCTTCCTCATCGGAAATCAGGGGAAATCCCCCGTCAATATCGGGTTCGTCACTGGCAGGTTGATCAGCCGTTATTTCTGCAGCGGCTTCGAACTGCATTTCTTCCTGAATTGTTTCTTCGGCAACAACTTCCGCTTCCGGCTCTGTTTCTTCCTCTACCGCAGGGGCTTCGGCTTCTACTTCCTCTTCTTCGATCAGTTCATCTTCCTCTTCTGTCTGGGGCTGAAGGACGATTTCCTCTTCTTCCTGCTGGACCGGAAGGTCGGATTCCTCGTTATCAACCAATTCAAGTTGAGAAAGAACACCTATTAAACCCTCTTCCACTTTATCACTGTCGGACTGGTAAGAGGAAAGGGCTTCTTCGAGGCTTGATATTTTTTCCTCATGGGAAGCTATCTGAGCCAGAAGATCTTTCTTCTCTTCTCTAAGACTATTGATTAACTCAATGGCGTCTTTGATTTTTTTGTCCAATACTTGAATCTGTTCAAGGGTTATCATATGTTACCAAATCTCCATGGCCCCGAAGGGCCGTAAATTATTTCAGGGCAGCCTTTGACTGTTCTACAACAGCGGCAAAAGCTTTGGGATCTTCCAGAGCCATAGCGGCGAGAGCTTTTCTGTTTAGCTCAATACCGGCTTTGTTCAATCCGTTAATAAACTGAGAGTAAGACATGTCCTGCTCTCTTACAGCGGCAGAGATACGAGCGATCCAGAGCTGTCTGAATTCTCTTTTCTTTACCTTTCTGTCACGGTAGGCGTACTGTCCCGCCTTCTTTACGGCATCCTTGGCCGTTCTGTGAAGCTTACTTCGTCGTCCCCAGTAACCTTTAGCCTCTTTCAGAACTTTTTTACGACGATTTTTTCGTCTTGTTCCGTCTACTGCTCTTGGCATTTGCTACCTTCCTTATGCGTAGGGTAAAAGTGTGTTAAGTCTAGGTACTTCTGCGTCACTGATAACGCTGGTATGTCTTAACTTTCTCTTTCTTTTGGCGGACTTTTTGGTCAGAATATGACGAGTTCCCTGGGATTTGTACTTAAACTTTCCCGAACCGGTCTTCTTGAACCGTTTGGCCGCAGCCTTTTTGGATTTCATCTTAGGCATGTAAACACATCCTTTTTATTTTTTTCGGGGGCTTAACAGCATGGACATCATACGGCCTTCCATTTGAGGCTTGTTGTCCACGTTGAAAGATCCCTCTTCCAGCCTTTTTAACAGGTTGTCTAGTACAACCTTACCTAACTCGGTATGAGCCAGTTCCCGTCCACGGAAACGGATCGTTACCTTACATTTGTTTCCTGCGTCCAGGAACTGCTGCACGTGCTTGGCTTTGAAGTCCAGATCGTGCTTGTCGATCTTGGGCTGCATTCTTACCTCTTTAAGCTTGGTAAGACTCTGCTTCTTCTTGGCTTCTCGCAGCTTCTTTTCCTGTTCGTACTTGTACTTGCCGTAATTGAGGAGTTTACAAACGGGCGGCCGGGAAGTAGGAGCTACTTCTACAAGGTCAAGATCGGCCTCTTTGGCCATTGCCATTGCTTCCGTTGTGGGAACAATCCCTCTCTGTTCACCTTCACCGTCGATCAGGCGAACTTCTCTAACCCGGATTTGTTCATTAATCCTTAAATCTTTTACAGCCAAACTTACTCCTTTGTACCAAACAGAAAAACTGCGTCAGTTCTCTCATTTCTGTCCGCAGTTTGGAAATATAACAGAAAACGGGCCGCCATGTCCATATGGCTAGCCTATTTTCCTTTCTTTTTCTTGGGGTAACCCTTTTTTCCCGAGGGCTTTGCCTGAGATTTGTTTACGATGGATACCTTAAGTCGTCTTCCCCGGAAAGTTTGCCGGTTTAGGCGGGAAGCGAGGAATTCCACCTCGTCTGCCGCTACGTTGACAATGGAACTTGAGGGGCCAATGAGGATTTTACCCAGAGGAATCTTTCGTTTCCCCCCGTTTTTGTTTACCAGACCGATAATTTCCTGGGGCATGATCTTGTCCCGCTTGCCCACACTAATGGAAAGGGGGATGAAATCGCCTTCGAAGCGGTTTTGGGAAAAGTCGTTGCGCCCATCCCTATCCCGGCGGTCTCCCCTGTCTCGGTTCTGTCCGCTCGGGGATAAAATGTCTCTTTCCTTACCGTAGTAATCGAGGAAACGGTTAAATTCAAGAGAAACAAAGCGGTGGATGAGTTCTTCCCGGCTTACGGTTGAAAGTTTATCTTCTATGACATCCATAAAGGGGGATATCTGGCTTTCGTCCACATCGACTCCTGTCACACGGTCAATCAGGTTCAGAAGCTGGGCCCGGCAGATCTCATCTCCGGTGGGAACATTGCGGTATTCGATGGAACGACCGATTATCCGTTCAATTTTTCTTATACGGTACTTTTCCTTCATGTGGATGATGGCGTAGGACCGTCCCTGTTTACCGGCACGACCGGTTCGGCCGGAGCGGTGGTTATATACTTCGATCTCATCGGGGAGGTCGTAGTGGATAACATGGGTCAGGTCACTTACGTCCAGACCGCGGGCGGCGATATCGGTGGCCACCAGAAGCTGGAGGCTGCGGTCGCGGAATTTCTTCATAACGTATTCACGCTGATTCTGGGAAAGGTCGCCGTGGAGGGCGTCGGTGGGGTAGCCTTCCTTAATCATTTTATCGGCGATGGTCTGACAACCGGCCCGTGTTCGGCAGAATACAATACCGTAGATGCCGGGGTGACTGTCTACCAGTCGTTTGAGGGCCTTGAATTTATCCTTGGCGTGAACCATGTAGCAGCTATGCTCTACGTTGGCGGAAGCTTTGTTCTTCTCTCCCGCAGCCACTTCCTGGGGATCCTTCATGTAGTTATCGGCGATGCGGGCTACTTCGGGAGGCATGGTGGCGGAAAAGAGTAAATTCAGCCTGTCCTCGGGGGCCGCTTCCAGGATAGCGTCCAGTTCATCCTTGAATCCCATGTTTAACATGATGTCCGCCTCATCAAGAACGAGGAAACGGAGGGTTTCGAGCCGGGCTTCGCCCTGTTTAATAAGGTCCAGAAGCCGGCCGGGGGTGGCTACGATGATGTGGCTTCCCGCTTTAAGGGCTCTTTTTTGGGGAGGGAAGGGAGCACCACCGTAGATGGGAGTGATGCGGATACCCTGCATACGGGAAGCGAAACGTTCCATCTCTCGGCAAATCTGCTGGCAGAGTTCACGGGTAGGGGACAGAATTAGTCCCTGGATTTCCCGTTTTTCCAGGTCAATCATATTCAGCATGGGCAGACCGAATGAAGCGGTTTTACCCGATCCGGTTTCGGCCAGACCAATGATGTCCCTTTCTCCTTCGAGGATGAGAGGAATGGTCTTTTCCTGAATAGGTGTGGGCGATTCAAACCCCATGGCCTGTATGGCCTGTTGGATCTCTTCCCTCAAAGGGAATTCTTCAAATTTCAATATCTTTTCTCCTTCCTAAAAGACCGGGATCCTGGGAGAAAAGGCCTTGATTAGGGATGTTAGCTTCTAAATAACCGCCGTATCATAAGTTATTGCTACTCCACTGTCAATAAGCGAAGGGGCTAAATAAGAAATTAGCACCGATTAGAAACCCAATCCCCCTTCCAGTCCAAAGCGTACCATCCCCTGGGCTTCAAAATAGTCGTTCTCAAATCCTTGAGTCGTTTCTCCTCCAAAAAGATAGGCCGTAGGCATAATGAAGGCTCCCAGGCGCATAAAGTCAGTCTGAATCAAATCGACTCCGGCAATGGCTCCCAGGGATAGTCCCCCCAGAGCATCGCTTGCTATTGTGTCATAACCGTCTGTCAGGGGATTTTCATAGCTCCAGGTCATGTAGATAGCCCCGATTCTTCCGCCCAAATAGGGGGAAAAGAAGGTTTGGTTGTTAAAAATGTAATAGCGGACATCCACACCGGCATTCAGGAGGAGGGCTCCGGAGCCTATCGATTGGTACAGATCGTGGGATTTATCGGTCCCCAGCCCGTGAATACCCACAAAGGGATAGACATCGACGGGGGTGTCATCACTTAAACCCAGGGCCAGTTCCATGCCGTTCTGCCTGTCAAAATAGGGTGTACCGTCCAGGCTCCCGGCGTAACGGAGTGTAAAAAATATTTCTCCCTCGTAAGGTTCGGAGGACACATATTCTCCCGTATCGGGCTCCTCCCGGGGGCGATTTTTTTCGTTGTTATCCGATTCCCACCAGGGATCGGGATCGTCGTCTACTTCCCGGCTTCCCTCGTGGTCGTCCCGTGCCTTGTCCATGGCGTCGGAGAGACTGCCTCTGTTGTGGGAAGAAGAGGTGGTACATCCGGTAATCAATAATAATGCTGTCAGGAATGAGATAATTAAGAACCCTTTCATGTCATTATTATAGAGCGGTAGAGGGAAAATAACAAAAAAAATATTACAGGGACATTATATGTCCCACAATGGGTAATAAGATGGAGCTGTAAGATAAAAGGAGGCCAAACATGATATGGCAGAACATCATTAATCATATACTTTCCCTTTTCTCTCTGGCTGTTTTAGGACTGACCCTTCCCGCCTTAATTGTGGCGGTGAAGCAGTTGTGGCAGGATCATTGACGTTCCGGGATGGGGAAAATATAATGGTTTCCCTAACACATGAATATTATGCGAATGAAAATTTTACTAGCCCTATTTCTTATTACTGCCGCCAAGGGGGTATTTGCCCAGGTTCCTCCGGAACTTATGGCGGAAGGGGCGGTTGTGATGGATTACCTGACCGGCCGGGTTCTTTACGAAAAGGAAGGGGATGTCTACCGGGCTCCCGCTTCCATGACCAAGCTGATTACTCTTTACCTGGGGTGCGAAGCGGTGGAGAAGGGGGACTTTGCCCTGGATACGCCGGTGACGGTGACCGAGGGGGGATCGGCCTTTTCTCGGCCTGAGGGTTCCTCTCTCATGCTGCTTGAAGAGGGGCAGGTCCTCGATTATTTGACCCTTTTGCAGGGGATTGCCGTCTCCTCCGGGAATGACGGGGCCTACCAGCTGGCCGAATTGGTGGCGGGAAATAGTGACGACTTTGTGGGACGGATGAATCTGCTTGTTTATTCCATGGGATACGAGCAGATGTACTTTGAAGATCCCGACGGCTGGAGCGAGAATAATCGGGTTTCCCCCGTCTCTTATGCTGACTTTTCCCGCCATTATATCGAAGCCTTTCCCTGGGCCCTGGAACAGCTTCATTCAGTCAAGGAGCTCACCTACCCCAAGGAAGAGAACATGGCTCCGGGAGGTCAGATTCAGTCTTCCCGAACCAAAAAGAACACCAACTGGCTTCTGGGGAAGGTAGAAGGGGTGGACGGTCTAAAGTCCGGTTATATAGATGAGTCGGGCTTTAACTTCGCCGCCACGGCCCAACGGGGAGAGACTCGGTTAATTACGGTGGTAATGGGAATTTTCCCCGAACATTATTGGGAGGGATTGGAGATTCGGGCGGCCGAGTCGGAGGCCCTTCTTGAGTACGGATTTTCCCATTGGGAGACTCAACCGCTGCCTGATTTTTCTGTGCCCGTTAAGGTCTATTCCGGTGAGGAAGAAGAAATCAGCCTGATTCCGGAAGAAATCCCTCTCTTTACCTATGGAGAGGCCGAATTGGACAGACTGACACGGACCTGGGAGACGGACGATTGGCTGAGGGCACCCCTGGAACAGGGAACTGTGGGAGGCCGGATTGTCTGGTATTTTGACGGCGAACCGGTGGGGGAAGCCGATTTGGTTAGTGAAAGGGACGTTAAAAAGGGCGCTTTCTTTCACAATTTTATTGATCTTTTTGAAATCCTGTTCTATAACATATCACACGATAAGAAACAGGGGGAGGAGTAGAGAATGAATCAGGATCAGGTTAAGGAAAAACTGCTGGAAATAGACGGGGACGTAGCTGAATTCAGCCTTATCTTTTCCGGTAAGCAGAGTAAGAAGGTGGACGGCCTTTACTATCCGGATAATCATGAAATTATCATTCATAACAAGAACTTCGAAGAGGACAATTCCCTCATGTATACGGCGATCCACGAGTTTGCCCATCATGTTCAGTTTACCCGTTTTGCCAAGGAGACCACTCCCCGGGCCCATCATACTGTCATGTTTTGGGATATTTTCCATAAGCTGCTTAAAACGGCCGAAGAAAAGGGTATTTATGTCAATGTTTACGAGTCGGACCCCCGCTTTAAGGAACTGACCGACAAGATTAAGACAAACTACCTGACCAAGAACGGTGAGTTAATGAAGGAATTCGGTAAGCTTTTGATTCAGGCCCTCGATCTATGCCAACAGAAACATGCTATTTTTGAAGATTACGTAGACCGGGCCCTGGGGATGAACCGAACCACCGCCAAATCGGCCATGCAGATGTTTGCCCGTGATGTGGATCCCAATATTGGTTATGACAATATGAAAGTCGTGGCTTCCATTAAGGAGCCCAAACAGCGCCAAGACGCGATTCAGGCTTTTAAGGAAGGCCATAGTCAGAATGAGGTTCGTCAGGCCATTAAAGAGAGCCGCCCCGAACCTAAAATGACCGTAAAAAAACTGGAATCCCAGAAAAAACGCATCGAAAAGAGCATTGAAGACATGCAGCAGCGCCTTGTTGATGTGGAAGACCGGATTGTGGCGATGATGGCGGCGGAAGAGGAGTAAATCCGATTTTCCCCATCCCCGTCGCCTATATAAACAACACGCTGGTTTTCAGCTTTCAGCTTTCCCCAACAGCTCCAATATGTAGTGGCCGTAGCCCAGATTTTCCGCAGCCTGCACCGGCGATTCTCCCTTACCGTTAATCGCTTCTTTATCGGCTCCTTCCGATAGGATTATTTCTATAACCGCATCGGGCGCCTGTGAGGCCAGGGCGTAGTGGAGGGGGGTATTCCCTTCATTGTTGATGCCGTTGATTGTGTCTTCCCGGAGGATGTTATCCAGGGTTACGGGGCCCACTTCCATGGCCAGGGAGAGGGGGGTGTCGCCCACCTTGTTCTGGGCGAAAATATCTCCTTGCCAATCGAGGAGCAGGTTAATCATTTCTCCGTTTTCGCTGTCGATTGACTGGAGGACGGAAGCGTGTAGTACGGTGTTTCCCCGCAGGTCGCGCTTGTTGATTCCCGCTCCATGGATCAGGAGGAAGTTCACCAAATCAACGGAACTTTCCATTACGGCATAAAAGAGTGGGGTGAATCCGTTTTTGTCAATTGGGTCCACCTGGGCATTCTTATCCAGAAGGTAGGCGGCGCCGTTGGTGGAAACTTCCTTTACGGCCTGATGGAGAGGGGCGATTCCCTCGTTATTCTTCTGATCTACCGAGAGCCCCCCGGCTACGAGTATATCTCCTATGACCCAGTTAACATTTTCCGACTTTACCAGAAAATGCATAAGCGTATTGCCCGATTTGTCGGCTATGGTTAAGTCGGCACCGTTCTCCAGAAGAAGTTCAACCGCTTCAAGAGAGTTTTCTTCCACTGCCGTAAAGAGAGGTGTCTGTCCCATGTTGTTCAGATGTTCGATCTGGGCACCCTGGGCAATGAGCAGTTTAAGGAGGGGCAGGTGATACTCTTTAATCGCATGGAACAGAGGGGTATTTCCTCCCAGATCCAAGGTTTCTATGAGATTGTGCCCATCGGTCAGGTATCGGATAGAAAAGTCGCTTCCCCGGACAAAGGCCATGTGCAGGGCTGTTTCGCCCGCATTATTGGCCAGATACATATCGGATCCCAGGCCGGTAAGGGTGTTGGCTGTTTTCCAGTAAAAACTCTCGATGGCGCTATGGAGAGGGGTCATTCCCCGGGCATTACGCTGATTGGGATCGGCTCCCAAGCTTACCATGTACTCCATTTTTTCCTGGGTCAGTTCATCCAGGGGATAGGTGGCGGCATAGTGTAGGGCCGAATTTCCTTCCACATCCTGGAGGGCCAGGTTGCGGGGAGTAAAAAAGTTGCGCATAAGGTCCATGTCGCCGGAAAGGGCGAGAAGGACAGAGGACTGATTATTACGGTTAACTGCGAAAATATCGGAGAAAGGGGTTAGATAGAGAATGAGGTCCGCCCGTTCTCCGGTGAGGGCATAGATTAGAGGGATGCTTCCATCGCTGTTGCGTATGTTGGCATCGGCCCCTTTTCCCACGAGATGTTCAATCAGACTTCGGCTCAAGCCGTACTGTACGGCCAGGTGAAGGGCTGTATTGCCGTGGATATCCTGCTGGTTGATATTGGCGCCCCGGCCCATGAGAATATCAATCATTGTGGCGTAGTTGTTCAGGCCAATGGCGGCATGAAGGGGGGGCTGTTCAAAGTTATCCGGCATATTTACGTCTGCCCCGTTGTCCATAAGGGTTGTAGCAATTGCTTCATGACCGCCTCGCACGGCGAAAAGGAGGGGAGTGCCACCCTGGGAGTCTTTAATATTCATATTAGGAGAGTAACGGCGGATCATCAATTCCAGAAGCCCTTCGTGGCCCATCATGGCAGCCATATGGAGAGGGGTGACCCCTTCTCCCATGTCCATGGTTATGTCATCGCCGCGAAAGAGATCGGTTATATAGGAAAATTCCCGCATGCTACTTCGTCGGGAACCTTGTTCTGCAAGATATTCTGCTATGAGTGCGTGGTTATAACTCCTTTTGAAGTTAAGAGCTATATCTATGGGAAGCCGTCCTTCCGCATCGGTAATATTCATGGGAGTTTTATCGAGTTCCATGAAATATTCACAAAGGGTTTTGTCTCCCGATTCTACGGCTCGGTGGAGTAAAGGAAAGGGTTTGTCAAAGGAGAGGCTATAGTTTTCTTCTCTAACTATGGCTCGGATCATATCCAAATCCCTTTTTTCCAGGGCCTGGATGGCGGGACGGGATCCTGTTCCCGATTCAAAGTAAATATTCGCTCCCTTATCTACCAGGTAGGAGGCGATTTCCCTAAAACCTTCTTCCACGGCAATATTCAAGCCCGATCGACCCTCTCCGTCGGCCACATCAATATCATCCATAAAGGGAGTCAGCTCTTCCACTATGGCAAGGTCGTTATTCATAACCCCGTAGTGGAGGGGGTAGGCTCCCTCATTATCTACGACAAGGGGGTCGGCGTCCCATTTAAGAAAAAGGTCAACCAATTCACGGTTATCTCTTTTGGCACTGAGAAGAAGGGGCGTTTCGCCGGAACTGTTTTTGGCGTCCGGTGCGGCCATGCTGTTGAGCAGGAGCAAGCTCATCTGCTTACTGTTTTTTTCTACCGCCCGGTGAAGGGGATAAATCCCCTGGCTATTGGCTTTATTCACCTCAGGCGATTCGGAAAGGAGGTAACGCTTCAAACCTTCCACATCGCCCGAATCGAGATAGGCGAAGACTGCCGGTTCACCGGGTTCCTCGGGCTTACCACCGGCAAAAAGGGGAAGAACCATTATAAAAAGTAAAAGGGGTAGAAGTTTTTTCATCAATCTGACGCTCCTGAGAAATCTTACCATCATAATCGGCTGCTTTTATAGGGTTTATGAGGTTTTTTCTAAGTATAAACCAGGTTGGGGGAGGAAAATCACGTCTTCCTTTCTTAAAGGCTTCAAAAATTACGAAAAATGCGCTTATTGTGTATAATACGTTAAAAATTGATTGGACAGGACCGATAAAATCATACTATATTTAGGAAAGATCACGCCACCCGGACGGTAAAGGAAGGGCATTATGACAACGGTTGTGCTTGTTATTGACAGTTTTGGCATCGGGGCTCTCCCCGACGCTTCTAAATACGGGGATAGTGGGGCCAATACGGCAGCCCATATCTGTGGAATTATTAACGGTGAGAAATGGCCCTTTTTAAAGAAAATGGGTTTGGGCAATGCTTCTAACCTACTGGGAAACCCCTTACAGGGGGTTAAAATAGAAAAGAAACCGATTGCCTGGTTTGGTGTTATGAACGAAGCTTCTCCCGGGAAGGATACGACCACCGGTCATTGGGAGCTGGCGGGAATAGTGCTGGATAAACCTTTCAGCGTTTTTCCTCCCGAATATCCCTCTTTTCCGGAAGATCTCATTGAGGCCTTTCTTAAAGAATCGGGCTGCGGGGGAATCTTGGGAAACAAAGCCGCTTCGGGCACCGCCATCATTGAGGAGCTGGGAGAGGAGCACCTGAAAACGGGCTATCCCATCTGCTATACCTCGGCCGATTCGGTTTTTCAAATTGCCTGTCACAAGGATAAATATTCCATAGAAGAGTTGTATCGACTTTGTGAAATCGCCCGGAAACTGTGCGATCCCCTCCAAATCGGACGGGTTATCGCACGGCCCTTTGACGGGAAGCCGGGAGAATTCTTTCGTACTTCCGAACGGCACGATTACAGCATAGACCTGCCCGATGAAACACTTATGGATGTGCTTCAGAGGAAAGGGGTCGAGACTATTGCGGTGGGTAAAATCGGTTCGATTTTTCTGGAACAGGGGATCGATAGGTCCTATCACGATGCGGGAAATCCGGCCTGTTTGACCCGTACTTGTGAAATTCTCAGGGAGAAGACCGATAAGGATCGATTTATTTTCGTTAATTTGGTGGACACCGATATGGTTTACGGCCACAGAAGGGATGTGGAAGGCTACTTTCAGGCGGTGGATATCATCGACTCCAAGCTTACGAAAATCCAGCCCTTTCTGAATGACGGGGACCGGGTGGTTATTACCGGCGATCACGGTTGCGATCCCTCCTTTAAAGGAACCGATCATACCAGGGAATATGTTCCCGTTCTTTATCAGATCAAGGGGCAGCCCGGCGGTTCCGTAGGAATTCGGGGGAGCTTTGCCGATCTGGCGGCCACCATTGCCGAGAGCTACGGGGCGAAAATGAAGAACGGCAAGGGATTCTTTTAAGTTCTATTTCATCTGTCTCGTAACGAGTTTTGTTGCCCGGGAGAAAGCTCTCTTGAGGGAATCTCCCTTGGCAAGATAAGCTGTAAGGGCTGAGGAGAGGCAGCAGCCGGTGCCGTGTGTGTGGCTGAGTGCTCGCCGCCTTTTGGTATAGGTGAAAGTTTTTTCCGGGGTGACAACTTTTTCCCTTAGTCTCCGCCCGGGGAAGTGGCCTCCCGTTAGAATGCAGCTTATGTTAAATTCACAGGCCAGTTTCCATGCCACCATTTCACCCTCCCGGGGTGATTCTGTTTTATGATCGCCTAATAGCTCCAATTCTCTTTTATTTGGGGTAATAACATCCAGTAGGGAAAGGAGAGAACGGTACGATTCGATCTCCTCTTTTTGCAGGAAGGCGGGGCCGTGGGTGGGCGCAAAAACCGGGTCTGCCACAATTATGCTGTGGGGATGGACCTTTTTCCACTCCTTAAGAATAGTCTTGATAAGGCTGATCTGGTCTTCGCCGAAGAGGGCGCCTATCTTGATAGCCCGGGGCTTGTCTTCCCTTAAGTGGGTCTCTATCTGTAGACGGAGAATCTCCGGTGAAACTTTTTCAATGGCTTCCACTCCGTATTGTCCCTGCACGGTTACCGCCGTAGCGGCTCCCCTAACAGTGCAACCCAGACCTTCCGCCGTCCTCCTGTCCCGGTCCAATCCGGCCCCGCCGGAAGAATCGAGTCCCCCAATAAAAAGTACGGTTCTATTTGACTTTTTGCCGACCCGATTCCGCCACAGCTTGGGCGGGGAAAGCTTTCCCTCACCAAGGCTGTGGAGATAGATGACATTTGGCATTAATGGTTGTCTCCGCGATTCGTCCGCAGGGCACAAAGCTTACCGCACATGGTACAGTGGTCTTCCTCGTTCGACTCCGATTCGGCCCGCCGGGTCCTGGCTCTTTCTCCGTCCAGGGCCAGGTCAAACTGGCTTTCCCAGTCAAAACTCTTCCGGGCACGGGACATGGACCGGTCCTGTTCGGCCGCACCGGCCACGCCTTTTACGATATCCGCCGCGTGGGCGGCAATACGACTGGCCATGACACCGTCCCGTACATCCTGTTCATTGGGAAGGCAGAGGTGTTCCGCCGGGGTGACGTAGCAGAGGAAATCCGCTCCCGCCGAAGCGGCAACAGCACCGCCTATGGCTCCGGCGATATGGTCGTATCCGGGGGCAATGTCGGTGACCAGAGGGCCGAGTACGTAAAAAGGGGCTCCCTTGCAGAGTTGCTTCTGCAGGGTAACGTTAGCTTCTACATGGTTAAGAGGCAGATGGCCCGGCCCTTCTACCATGACCTGTACACCCCGTTCCCGGGCCCGTTCAACCAGTTCACCCAGGACCATAAGTTCAGCAAGCTGGGCCCTGTCCGTACTGTCCGCCTGCCCTCCGGGACGCATTCCGTCTCCCAGACTCAGGGTAACGTCGTGTTCAAAGGCGATATCCAGCAATCGGTCATAGTCTTCGTATAGGGGATTTTCTTTGTCGTTGACAATCATCCACTGGCGAATGAGGGAGCCTCCCCGGCTTACGATACCGGCGGTACGTATACTTTCGTCTATGAAGGGGAGGGTTTTGCGGCAGACTCCGCAGTGGAGGGTCATAAAGTCTACGCCCGCCTTGGCCTGTCGTTCTATCTCTTCAAAAAGCATCTCCCCGGTCATTTCCCGCAGGGCGATATTTTGTGCCATGAGATCCGCCATGACCAGGTAGAGGGGAACGGTGCCCACCATGACGGGCGATTCGGAAAGAATGCGATCCAGCACATCCCGAGCGCCCGGCCCGGTGGAGAGGTCCATGACACTGTCCGCCCCGCTCTCTATACAAACCTGCAATTTCTCCAGTTCTTCATCGGGGCAGTTGTGGTCCGCCGACGTTCCAATATTGGCGTTGACCTTGGTTTTCGTGCCTTTTCCCACGGCGCGGGCAGGAAAATCTCGGTTGTTGTTGCGGGGGATAACCAAGGTTCCTGCGGCCAGTCCTTCCCGTATGAGTTCCGGCTCCACCCCTTCGTGGCGGGCCGCTTCTATCATTACTTCCGTTATGGCCCCGTCCAGGGCCTGCTGCATCTGTGTCATTTGGCTGCCTCCAGCATCTTTTGAATCCCTTCGATTCGCTTGATCAGTTCCTCTTCCCTTTGGCACTCCATGAAGTGGCGTACCAGACAGACATTCCGGGCCCCGGCGGAGATGACTTCTTCCAGGTTCTCCGGAAAAAGTCCTCCTATGGCTACCACAGGTACCGGTGATTGGGCCACAATCAGTCCCAGCTGTTCCGTTCCTACGGCGGGATCGGGGATTTTTTTGGTGGGAGTGGGGAATATCGGCCCAAAACCGATGTAATCGGGCTTCTCCTGCCAGGCCCGTCGGGCCTGCTCAGGGGAATGGGTGGAAAGTCCGCGGACCTTCTCTTTCCCAGGGAAAAACAGAAGGCTCTGCTCCAGAGTCAGGTCACCCTGACCCAGATGAAGCCCGTCGGCATCGACCAGTCGGCTTAGATCGGCCCGGTCATTGATAATCAGCTTTGTATCCGTTCCTTCCGTTACTTCTCTAATCTCCTCGGCCGCTTTTAGGGTATCCCGGTCGGAAAAATCCTTTTCTCGCAGTTGGAGGAATTTCACTCCCCGGGCTACGCAGGCCTCGGCCAGGACCCGGTAGGGGAGGTGGGGTTTGGTAACGATGAAATAGAGACCGAAATCATCCATTGTCTTTGTCCAGCTCGGCCAGGATCAGTTCGGCTGTTTTCTTGCCGGAGAGGAGCATTCCCCCGAAAATGGGGCCCATGCGGAAGCTGCCGTATACTCCGTTGGCGGCCATCCCGGATACATAGAGGCCGGGAAAGGGAGAGCCGGTGTTTTCCACGGTGAGTTTTTCCCCCTGACGGGCATTGAGGGACATCTCTCCGCTGATTCCTCCGGTGGGCGTATTGAGGGTTATGTTATTTTTCGCTGCGGCGGTTTTACACACTTCAGAAGGGTGGCCGGTAGCATCCAGAACGGTGCGGGCGCAGATGGTAATGGGGTCTACGTGCATGTCCAGTCTTCGGATGGGGTTCCAGTTTACTACCAGACCGTTAATACGGCTGCCCTCTTCGTTCATCATCACGTCTTCTACGCACATGCCGTTGAAAATCGCCGCGCCGGAGGCACAGGCCTGATGGATGAGACCGGAAGTACACTCTACGGAATCGGCTGTTACCAGCTCCTCCGAGTAGTCACGGTAGTTGATGGAAAGGTCGTCCAAAACGGAGGTGGCCTCTTTCTGCACAACGAGGGCGCTAAAGAGCATGGCTCCTCCCCACATGCCGCCGCCGGGGGCGAGTTTGGATTCGAACAGGGCTACTTTTTTGCCCGCCCGAGCCAAATAGGCTGCCGCTACGAGACCGGAGGGGCCGGCTCCTACGATGGCCGTATCCACGACAAGATGGTTGTTAAGCTTTTCCTGGAATCGGTCCAGAATACCCTTGGTAATGGTGAGTTCAAATGTCTGTTCCACCACAAATTCTCCTCTTCGGGCTTTTACCCGGATGAATTTGTAAACGGAGTCCTGATTATGAATGGAAGTTATTAGATGAAGAGCTTTAGGAAAATGGTCCGATGCCATTTTTGAAGGAAGCTCTCTGCTCTTTCCCTTCGCCGGTACTAACCGGATCAGGTTCAAAGGGTATAATCTCAGCCGTTAGGCACCCCTAGAACGTTTACTTGAGCTTAGGATGGCATGGGGAAAGGGGATTTGTCAAGTCCGGTTTTTTGCATTATAATTATAAGACACACCCGGGTTCCAGCGTGAGTATGTGAGGCGTCTGTTATGAATGGTAAGAGAGTGCTAATTCTTGGGGCAATAACGGTTTTGACTATAGGGCGGGTCTTGGCGGTAGGGGATGTTTTAAAGATTGATTTTCTTCTGAGGGAAGGCCTGGAAGAGAACTACTCCGAGATAGAAATGTTGTCCATTAGACTGGATGATGACAGTCGGCAAGAGTTGTATCGGGAATACCGGAAAGAACCGCTTGCCCCATTGATTATTAATTTTCTTCCCTTTGGGCCCGGTTCTTTTATACAGGGAGACAGGGAGTCGGCCGGTAGAATCGCCCGGAGAGGGCTTTATGCTACTGGCTGTGCTGTCGGGATGATTTGGGGAGGAGTTGAAGCCTTTGATGGAGGAAGTGAGATCTTTTATCTTGGTTTTTTAGTCGCCTTCAACACCCTGTGGGTCTATAACAGATACGATAGCTTCATTAGCCCTTTCAGATACGCCCGCAAGTACAATAGTTTACTGGGTGAAGCTCTAGCCATTGATGATCTTATTATTGGTAATCCCAGGCGAGAGGCCGATGCCGCTCCTATTTCTTTTTCTCAACGAAACGATGTCATATCATTAGCCTTATCTACTCCCTTTTCCTTTGATTCCACCCGGTTTTCCTACCGGGAACAGTATACTGACATTGAAATGCATAACAATATTCATAATGATTTTTATGAAGTTTCTCTCCTGTTAACCTACACCCGGATAAGTCAGAAAGGCTTCACTCTTGTTATTCCCCTTTCCGCATCCTATGGAGAAGGATTGATGAATGGTTGGGGTGGGGAAGATCCCAGTGGAGTGGATGAATATCCGATCACCGGTTCCCATCTCAAAGGGGATATCCTCCTGGGATATTCTATGGGCCTAGATAAAAGGCACTATTTTACATTCGCCCTTGGTCAGGGGGTTCTCTATGAATATTTCGAAGCTGAAAATATCTATTATCCTTTAAGGCTTTACGGTTCTTACCACTGCATCACAGGACTGGTTTCCTACAAGCTCCAAACCCGTACCTCATGGAATTGGGAATTTTCTTTCCTGGCCAGTATGGGATGGAGCGATTCGATGGTTCTTGATTCGCCTACATACGGTAAACTTAGTGGAAAGGGAACTATAGTTTACCTTCATCCGTCGGTGGGATTATGCTACGCTTTTTAAAATCTTATGGTGAGACGACTTTTGTATGAGGACTTGCCCAATGATATAAGCCCCTCATCTTCTATTTTTACCAATCGAAGCTTCAAAAGGGCCAAGGATTCAACTTGCTAAACGGCGGGGGGGATGGAATAATTAAAACATATAAAATAAAGAGGGTTATTATATTGTTAACTAAGATGGAGCAAGCTATCGTTGATTTTGAGAAGGACCGGGTTATTGCCTTGGCCGAATCCTGTCTGGAAAAGGAGCCTATTTGTATTGGCGACTGTCCGGCGCCTTTGTCCAAGGGGGGGCCGAACGAGTATTTTTCCCAGAGCGATTACTGGTGGCCCAATCCGGATACGGAAGATAACCTTCCCTGGGTGCGCCATGACGGGGAAACGAACCCGGACAACTTTGACGATCATCGTATTTTGGTGCGACGTATGCGAAAGGTGGTTTGTGCCGAGGCGGCGGCCTATAAATTAACGGGTGATGAAAAATACGCTCAGCAGGCTGTGAAATTTCTTCGGGCCTGGTTTCTTACACCCAAAACCAGAATGGAGCCCACCCTGAATTACAGCCAGGTTGTTTTGGGCCGTTTTGATAACGGCGGACGTAGGGGCGGAATTATCGATACTCTCCATTTCATAGAGTTACCTTTGGCTATTTTGGAACTGAAAAAGTCTGAAGCCATGGACAATGAGACCTTTGAGGGACTTAAGGCCTGGTTTAACGACTATATTGATTTTATGATGCATTCCAAGCTGGGTAAGGGCGAATTCGACCAGGTGAATAACCACGGGGTGGCCTGGGTAGTTCAGGCGACTCTTTATGCCAAACTGGCCGGTCGTGAGGATGTTACGGAGATTTGCCGTAACCGTTTCAAGGAAGACTTTCTGGTGAACCAGATGGCCGAAAACGGAACCTTTCCCGAGGAGTTGGCCCGTACAAAACCTTACAATTATTCCTTGTTTATCATGGACTTACTTTCTATTCTGGCCTATCACCTTTCTACGCCGGAAGAGAATCTTTTTGAGTATAAAACGGAATCGGGGAAGAGCATGCAGACCGGTTTGGACTTTATTATTCCCGTTACCAAGGATAAGGGGTCATGGCCCTATCATAAGGACGTGGAGCACTTTGAATCCTATCCTACCCGTCAGATCTACCTCCTTCTGACGGCGTTGAATAGGGATGATAAGGATCTGTTGGACTTCTGGATGAGTTTTGATCCGGAACCGACCGACATTGAGGTCCGCCGGAACCTGGCCATGCGCCAGCCGGTTCTCTGGTTCTAGTTTATTCCCGGTGCATTCCCTGGCGGATGTCCGTCCGGATTAGTTCCCAGTCGGCGCTTATGTGGTTCTGGTATTTGGTATCCAATTCCAACTCCAGTTCCACTATGCCGACGGTGGCTTTAAAAGCTATTTCCTGTCCTTTGGGACAGGTCCAGTAATACTCTTTCCTGTCGCTGTTATATTCAATAAAAACAAGAGCATTCACACTTCCTTCTTCTTCTCCGGGGGAGATATTTACGGAGAGGCTTCCCTCTATGGGGCGGCCTTTTTGATCCTGGAAAGAAAAGGGGACGCCGTCCCCTGCATAGAGGGTGGGCGCCCCGTCGTAGAAGTCGGCTTCTTCCTCTATGATAGTACGCATATTATAAAGCCATTCGTTAAAATGACGGCTTTTGTCTTCCAATACCAGGGTGGTTCGGGAAAAGATTTCAAAGCTTTCTTCCCACTTTTCAAATCGGAGTTCCGGCCCTTTTACTACGCCAAAATCAGCTCCCAGGTCTACCATAATAGTATGTTCTCCCGGGGGGAGTTCCATTATGGTGGGGGCTGTTCTGTCTCCGGTGGTATAGCCGTAAAACTCACCGTCAATATAAAGACGGGCGTCAATCAGGTGGGAGTAGAACTTAAGGGTTCCCGGGTCCCGGGGAATGTGCTTAAGGATGGGCTGGGCCGAATCGCTGCTGCGGTAGAAGACTTTTTTACCGGTTAGTTCTCCCACCAGCTTTTCGGCGGTCATATGAAAGAGGTCCTCGCTGTCTCCTCTTGTTGAGAAGGAGGTTACCTGACCCGTTTCTACTTCGGTCAGGCTTATATCGAGGAGAACTTCTGTATCCATTACGATAAAATTGCCTGCGCAGAGATAGTCACAGCCCAGGATTTTTCCTATTTCCACGGTGCTTGCCTCATCTATGACGCCGCTCACCTGCATTTTCTGTTCGTCCAATATGTTTTGAAGTCGGGTTCTGTCCACAAGGACAATATCCCGGTTTTGGGTAAGATCTTCCTTGATGAGGGCCATGGCCAGGGTGCCCATATAGTCGTAATCGTTCACCTCATCCATGTTTTCAAAGTCCATAAGGGCCAGGGTTACCGGTCCACTCTGTTGAGCTACCAGCTTAAGGGTACCTGTCAATATGAGCAGGAGCAGAACTATCCTAACTGTTTTCATGATTTACCTTCTTCTTGAGAACCTTATTATTTCTATCATTAGAGGGAGAAAAAAGCCAGTCTCTCCACTGGGCCAGGGAGGTAAAATACCAATCCCCTTCGGCTTCCATGGTTTTACGAATCAGAGGGACCGAATGGCTCCAGCCCGCCCCGGCCACGGCCACACCTGCGGCTCGTCCCATCTCTATGGCAGGGTAGAGGTCGTCCACAATGAGGACCTCTTCCGGCTCTAGATTGAACTCTTTGAGAATTTGCTCTACCGGCCAGGGGTGGGGTTTGCGCTTGTTTTTGTCCCTGTCCCAGCCGAATATACGTTGGGGCAGGTGTCCCGCTCCGGCCGCCTCGTAGTCCCTCTCTATCATGGGGACCTCCGAGTGGGAGACTACCGTTATGATTCCACCCTCTTTTTGGAATTGTTCCAGAATATCCAGGAAACCTTCAAAGAAAGAGGGGGTGCGGGATCTTGTAAATTCCCGCCATATTTCCAGTTCTTCTTCCATTTCCCTGGGGGTAAAGGCCAGCTCGCCGGTCACATATTCCATGAAGCCCGGGGAAAAGTTTTTTTCCAGCCAGGTATCAAGGCTGATTGTCAGGCCCGGGCGGAAGGTTTCCAGTACTTTGAGAAAGGCCGGGTAGTGGATGGTAGGTGTGCTGTCCACCGCCGTATCGTCGTGGTCCAGTATGAGACATTTGTATCGGGCAGCCAGAATTACTCCTCTCCCCGGCCGTAAAGCTCGGTGATTTTCTTTAAGTGTTTAATAATTTCTATGTTTTGGGGGCATTTGGTTTCACAGGCCCCGCATTCAATACAGTTATAGGCTCGGGCATGGGGTTTGAGAAAGCCTGTTGTCCAGAATTGTCCCTTTTTGAAATCCCCAAAGACTCCGTCATGGTTGTAGCCCCAAAAGAGTTCGGGGATATTGACTCCCGCCGGACAGGGCATACAGTACTGGCAGCTGGTACAGTTGACTCGAATACGGCTTTTGTAAAACTCTTTTGCCCGGCCGATTACGTCCCGTTCCTCCCCGGAGAGGAAGCCGGGCAGGGCTTCGCGAGCCGTTTCAATATTGTCTTCCACCTGTTCCATGGTGCTCATCCCGCTTAAGACCAGGCTGACTTCGGGATGATCAAAGAGATAGCTGAGCCCCCACTGGACCGGTCGTCGCTTGACGGGGCTTTTGTCCCAGATGGCCTGCAGCTCTTGGGGTATTTCCTCCCGGGCCAGCATACCCCCTCTCAAGGGTTCCATTATAATGACACCCATATCCCGTTCTGCGGCGTATCGCATCCCTTCCAGGCCCGCCTGATAGGTCTCATCCAGATAGTTAAGCTGAATCTGGCAGAATTCCCAGTCATAATCGTCGGTGATTTCCTTGAAGAGTTCCAGGTTGTCATGGAAGGAGAAACCGATATGTTTGATTTTTCCCATGTCCATGGCTTCTTTTATGAATTTCTTGTAGTCGATTGCTTTGTAAATGTCCCAGTAGGCTTTGGTAAGGGTGTGGAGAAGGTAAAAATCAATGTATTCCACATCCAATCGGGTGAGCTGTTCATCCAGAAGGCGGTGAAGATCATCATAGCTCTTTACTTCCCAGCTGGGCATTTTAGTGGCAATGTACGCCTTCTCCCGGTATCCGTCCTTAAGGGCTTTTCCGCAGAGGTCTTCGCTGGTTCCTCCGTGGTAGCCGTAGGCTGTATCCAGATAGTTCACCCCCTTGTCCAGGGCGGTGCGGATCATGGAAATGGCTTCCTTTTCGTTAATCCGATCGTACTTGTCATCAATGGTGGGAAGGCGCATGGCCCCGAATCCCAGGGCGCTGACCTTGACGCCTGTTTTTCCGATTTCTCTGTAGTGCATATGATTTCTCCCTAAGATTAAATTAACCATTAATTTCAAGACGAAATCAAGGACCTTAGGGAGATTGGGAGTGGTCTTGGCGCTCTATTCGGCTATGATCAAATCGGCTTGATCCAGGACTTCTTTGGGGAAGTCTATTCCGATTTTTTCGGCAACAGCCGTATTGATTACCATTTCCATATAGGTGGGGTCGCTCACAACGGTGGTGGCTAACTCTTCCGTTTTGGCGCCCTTTAGGATTTGATCCATCATTCGGGCCGTTTCTTGGCCAATGTAGTACCAATCAAAACCCCAGGCCACAAGCACGGGATTTTCCTTGGCCGAAGCCGTATCGGAGGAGATGATGGGTACCTTGTGGGCCAGAGCTGTGGTGGCCAGGCCGTTCAGGGCGGAAACTACCGTGTTGTCGGTGCTTACGAAAAGAGCGTCCACTCGGCTAATCAGAGTTTCCGCTGCCGATTTAACCTCCGCCGAAGAAGTCACGGAGGTTCCGATATACTCTATTCCCAGTTCGTTACAGGCCTTTTCTACCTGAGCCGCCTGGAACATGGCATTGTCTTCGTTTCCCGTGTAGACCTGACCCAGGACTTTTACATCCCGGAGAGTCAGGAGGAATTCTATCTGTTCTTTAAAGGGGTTTTTAAAGGAAACCCCGTTAATGCCGGGATCGCCGATTTCCAGTGATTCCACCAGTCCCGCCGAAAGGGGATCGGTAATGGCTGAATAGATGACAGGAGCGTTGGTCACTCCCATTTTTAGAGCCTGGGCATTGGGAGTGGCAATTCCCACGACCAGGTCCATTTTTTTGGACTGGAAGAGGTTGGCTATCTGGCGGGCCGTATTCACATCGGCGTTGGAATTCTGGTAGTCGTAGACCACATCTTCATAGCCCAGAGCGGCCATTTCGTCGGTAATGCCCTTATAGACAGCATCCAGGGCAGGGTGCTGTACGAACTGGGAAACCCCGATTTTAAGGGGTTTCTCGCCGGTGGTCGCTGTTTCGCTTCCCCCGTTGGCAAATAGTAATACCGATAAGCTGATCATGGCCAGCATAAGAATAGCTTTCTTCATTATCTTTCTCCTGTTGTATCTCTGTAAAGAAACGTTTCTTTGGATAGTAACGAGCCAACAGCATCCTGTCAAGGGAATAGGATAAAATTGACACAAAGAACTTATCTTTCTAGAATGATCCCATGGATAAACTGACTCTGCTTTACGGTCAAAAAGAAATCAGCGCCCCCCTGGCTCCTCACTGGCGGGGGGGAATTATCGAATCGGGCTATGAATTCTCTTCCCTTAGTCTGGAAGAGATGACAAGAGACGCTCTGGAGTCTCCCATTGACTCGGAACCCCTTCATAGATTGGTCTCGCCGGGGGAATCGGTTTGCATCGTATTCTCCGATATAACCCGCTCCTGGCAGCAGAGCCATATTTATCTTCCCCTTATCGTGGAAGAGCTGGAAAAAGGGGGCATCCGGGCACAGAACATTACTCTTTTATGTGCCCTGGGGACTCATAGATCCCATTCGGAGGAGGAATTGCGCTCTTTGACCGGTCCTCTTTATGAGCGTTGTAACGTTGTGGACCATGACTGTGACGACAGGGATAACCTTTGGGAAGTGGGAGTGACAAGCCGGGGGACCAGAGTGGAGCTGAACCGAAGGGCCCTGGAGGCGGACAGGCTGATTTTAACCGGTGGGATTGTCTTCCACTTAATGGCGGGATACTCGGGGGGGCGGAAGTCACTGGTTCCCGGTATCAGCAGCCGGGACACAATTAGTCAAAACCACTCCCTTAGTCTCCATCCGGAGGAAGGGAAGGGTTCCCATCCGCTTATCGGCTGCGATAAGCTTAGCAATAATCCCCTCCATGAGGATATGATGGAGGCTCTGGAAATGGTAAAACCCGATTTTCTCGTAAATCTTGTTCCCGGGATCAAAGGGCCGGGGGCAGTTGTGGCCGGCCACTACGATAGGGCTCACAGGGAAGGTTGCCGTCTCTTAAGGGAGTTTTTTCTTATTCCCATTGAGGAAAGGCGGGATTTGGTTATCGCTTCTGCCGGCGGTTTTCCCGGGGATATCAATTTTTATCAGTCCGTTAAGTCCATGATCAATGCCTGCCAGGCCCTTAAGCCCGGGGGGATTCTGATTCTTACTACCGCTTGCCCCGAAGGGCTGGGTAATCCTCTCATGGAGGAGATGATAGGGGATTTTAACTCTATAGAAGAGAGGGAGGCCTTTCTTAGGAAAAACTATTCCATTGGTCGCTTCATCGCCTATTACGGATGTGAACTAGCTTCCCGGTATAAGGTTTTTCTCGTTAGCGAAATGAACGAGCCCTCCCTGGCCCGGGCGGAAATCAGGACATTTTCCAGCCTGAATGAGGCGGTGGAGGAGGCCCGGCGGCAACAAGGGGACAATATCTCTTACTGGATTCTCCCCGATGGAGCCCACAGCTTTCCAAAGCCCGGGACCGATGACAATTGACAAAACTCACCGATAGGTCTAGATTTAGCTTAATATGATTATGACAGACAGCTATTACTATTATTATTTTAACTCAACTAGTGAGGGGCTGTCTAAACGATAATCATCGTTATGAATAAAACACAGCCCCGTTTAGCGGGGTTTTTTTTATGCTCCCTGTTCTATATGGCATCTATCGGCGTATATGTCGTTGGAGAAAGAACCTGAAATGCTCACGTACTTTTGTACGCTGCGCTTTCAGAACCCTTCTCCGCCTAATCTACACCAAGATCTGCTCATATAGAAATGGGAGCAGGATTTAATTCTCGTCGGGGACGTGAAAGAAAAGGAGAACAAAATGAATAAGGCTTTGGAAATTCTTAAGGAGAGAGGTTTCTTCAAACAGTGTACCGACGAGGCGCTGCTGGACAAAAAATTGTCCGAAGGTCCTGTCCGTTTCTACGTGGGAGTCGACCCCACCGGACCGTCCATGCATATAGGACATCTGGTTCCCCTTTATGCTATGCACCACTTACAGAAAGAGGGTCATCTTCCCATTGCTCTGGTAGGGGGCGGTACCGCTCGTATCGGTGATCCATCGGGTAAGACGGAAATGCGAAAAATGCTCACGGTCGAGCAGATTCAGGCCAACGCGGAGAAGCTAAAGGGGCAGATTGGCAACTTTATCGACTTTGACGGTGACAAGGCGATTCTGGCGGACAACGCCGACTGGCTGGCCGGTCTCAACTATATTGAATTCCTCCGGGATATCGGAAGCCAGTTCAGTGTAAACAAAATGCTCACTTTCGAAGCTTACAAGCAGCGTTTGGAAAAGGGACTCTCCTTTGTTGAGTTTAACTACCAGCTCCTCCAGTCCTACGACTTTCTGGAGCTTTACCGCCGCCATAACTGTACCCTCCAGATAGGCGGGGACGACCAATGGGGCAATATCGTAGCTGGGATGGAGCTTATCCGCCGGAAAGAGGGCTCCTCCGATGATGTGGTGGGCCTCACCTTTCCTCTGGTAACCCGGGCGGACGGTAAAAAAATGGGTAAGTCCGAGAAGGGCGCCCTCTTTCTTGATCCTTCCATGACCCCCGTTTACGATTTCTACCAGTACTGGAGAAACGTGGCCGACGCGGATGTGGAGAAGTTCCTTCTTCTCTACACCTTCCTTCCCGCCGAAGAGTGTCGTGAATTGGGAGCTGCCCAGGACCGGGCCATTAACGACTCCAAAGAGCGTCTGGCCTACGAAGTTACCAAGATCATCCACGGCGAGGAAGAGGCGGATAAAGCCCGTGCCGCCGCCAAAGCTGCCTTCTCCGGCGGCGCCGGAGGCGACAAGGAGGGAATGCCCTCCTGTGAAATGGCCCTGGCCGACTTTGAGGCGGGCATGAACGTGCTGGACCTTTTTGCCGCTACCGAGCTGTGTGCTTCCAAGAGTGACGCCCGCCGTCTGGTGCAGCAGAACGGCGCCTCCATCAACGGGGAAAAGTTCACCGATGTGAACGGCACCGTAGACGCTTCCTTTGTGAAAGAGGGCGAGTTGATTCTTAAAGCTGGAAAAAAGAGGTTCTTCCGAGTTATCATTAAATAGTTAAAGGAGGATTCCATGGATAAATTTGTTTCCATCAAGCCGCTAAGCAAGGAGTTGGAAAACCGCATTTCCCGGAATCCTCTACTGAATATTGATACCTTTATTATTCCCTCTCCCTATATTCTGGACAAGGAGCTCAAGAAGGACTATTCCCACAGCTATGTCTGGATGGAGGAGGGGGAGATTATGGGATACATCCTGGTTTATTCCCAGGTGGAGTCCTGTGTTTTTCATATCTATAAAGTCGTAACCAGCCCCTTCGGACGGGGGAGGGGGATCGGCACCTTTCTTATTGAACACCTGGTGCGCAATCTGCCCGATGCCTCCTACCTATATCTTTTTATTTGGCAAAGACAGCCCGACACGGTGGAATTCTTTGAAAAAAAGGGGTTTGTCCAGGGGGAACCTCTGGTTTACCGGAATTTGGTCTATACCCATCTTTCCGCCCGTAAGGACGATGTGGCCATCGATTCCCGCCAGTCAGGTCAAAACAAGGGCCGTCCTATAGAAGAGATAGGGCGCACCCGTCACGATGCCCGGAAGACCCTCCGCCTTCTTAGCAGTATGGTGGACATGCTTTCCGTGGATAACGGACACCGCATCATAGAGGACATAAACCGGGAAACTATCTCCCTTATTAATACTCTTAACTCCTACCGAAACACGATGGCCGTAGTTCACAAAGTGAATATTAAAGAAATTATTACAGACCGAATCATCCCTTACGTGGAAGCTTCTTCTGTTCTCTGCGAAGTACAGCTGGTTCTTAAAATAAAAAAGCCCCTGGTTGTCGGTTCCCACGTGGCCATCGGACGGGCCTTGATAAATCTGATTTCCAACTCTCTCGAGGCGATTGAAGAGGCGGGGCGTAAAGGGCTTATATGTATTACCTTGGACAAGAAGGATGGCAAGCTGATTCTCACTCTTTCCGACAACGGAAACGGTATTGAAAAGGAGAGGCTGATTAAAGACGAAAATGGGCTGCCTCGCTTTGTCGGTAAGACCACCAAGGGCCTTTTGAGAGGGGAAGGGCTGGGTACAACACAGATCTTTACCACCTTTGGCCCGCAAAATATTGCGATTACCAGTGAACTTGGTAAGGGGACAAGCTGGGAAATCCGCCTGGACAAGTTTTCCCAGGAGCACGACCGCTGGTTCATTCAGATGGAGCGGCGCTACAACGAATTCAACTTCCTTATGGATGACCTTGTCTTTAACCGGCAGACCGAGCGCTCCACAGTTATTACCTATATCTGGCAGATGCGTAAAATGGAAATCTTCCTCTTTGATGTGATTTGCCAATTTAGCAAGTATAACAACATCCGGGACATCTACCGGACCTTCCTTTCCTATAGGATGGACAGTCTGGATAGGGAGCATTTTCTCGAAGCTTCAAAGGAGTGGGAGAACGACTATCCCGTCCTTAAGGAGTGGGTTCTTAACCTGGCCGACCAGATTCGCTCCCGCCGTCGTTATCTCAAAACCAGCGTAGAGGCGGATCGGTTCCGGGGGTCACTCTTTAAAAGCTGGGGACAGGCTGTTAACAACGTTATTATCTTTACTCTAAATCCGGCAAGCGGACGTTTTCTTGCCACAGATAGAAAACTGGCCGAACATCTGGACTTTGCTCCCTACCTGGGAGGAGTTAAGGAGAAACTTCTTCGCGGTGAGTTTGCCGGAGATATCAATCATCTGTCCCAGCCCCTGTTTCTGGGGGTCTGGCAGGTTAAGGATGAAGAGGACTTGATGGTCAAGCTTAAGCTGATTCGAGCCGGCGCCCGGGCGCTTGTGGAGATGGGAATTAATCCCCACAAGACCCTTTCACTCTATCAGACGACTTACGTGCATCATAACCGGGATATTAACAGTGACAAATCGACTACCCTGGGCATCTTTGGAGACCACTCCGATGAAGAACTGAAAAATTATATCCGTGAAACGGAAGAGGACTTTCAGGGCTTCATTATGATGCAGGACTAATTGAAAAAATATATATAAGCTATTGACTATATATTCTCGTTGTATTATATATATTGAAACTTTAATGTTTCGGAGTGATTAGATGAAAAAGAAAAGCCATTTATCCTGGACTTGGGTACTGTACTTTATGTTTATGGGTTTGTCTATTTTAGATATAAGATTCGGTCTTCTTGGATTCGCCTGTATGTTTTCCCCTCTCTTGTTTGCTTTTTTCGGGAAAAAGAAAAAGCACTGCAGTACCTACTGCCCCCGTGCTTCTTTTCTAAAGAATTTTCTGGGTAAGGTATCTCTCAAGCATACTCTTCCCAAACCGCTTAGGTCGAATGGATTTCGTAATATCCTTTTGGGACTGATGATGGGAATGTTTATCTTTTCCCTTATCCGTACCGGGGGAGACATCTCCAAAATAGCAGCTGTCATGTTTCGAATGATTGTGGTTAGCTCCGTAATGAGTCTGCTTATGGGCTTCTTCTACAAGGAACGTAGCTGGTGTACTGTCTGTCCCATGGGATATGCCGCCAAGCTTATGGGAGACGGTGTCGTACCCCTTGGCAGCAAAGAAGATAAGAACAAGCAGACTAAATCTGCCAAGGAATCCAAAGCGTCCTAAGTCAGTAAGGCGATTATTTCCTTGAGAAGTTTAGCGTCACGGCGGAAGTTATCCACTTCGTCGTGGCGGCAAAATTCGAGAAAAGCATAGCAGTCTTGCTTTCTGCCTGCAAAAGGAGAAAGGTACTTAAGCCACCGATCTTTTCCTTCCTCCAAAAGCCTTCTGTCATTCTTCTCTTCCGGTAGGGGGAGCCAGTGAAAAACATGAATATTGCTGATACGGTCTTTTAGAGCCTCTATCCCGGCCAGATTTTCTTCCATACTGTAATGATGATGGGGCTGCCAATAGAATTCCACATTGGGGTTCTGAATTTCTTTAGCCAACAGTTGGGCATTTACGTCGGTATTGGTAAATGTATTCCGATGATACTCATAGGCGATAGAAAGACCTTCAGTTTCAGCTAATTCGGCACAGCGCCTAACATCGGCCAGGAACGGTTCGACCAGTTCTTTATCGGCCTTCTCACGGCTTATCCAGCCGGCCCATATCCGAATCCTTTTGGCACCCAAAGCCTTGGCTGTAGCCAGCACATCTTCAAAGGAGGGATTTTCCTTGCCCTCCTTAAGAGGACCGGCCCGGTAATAGGAACCGTAACTGTCAATTTGTAATCCCGCCGCCCGTGTTTTTTCTCCCACAAGGCGGGCTGTCTCAATATCTCCATGGGGAACATGAACATCTCCTCCCCACTCAATAGAGCCAAGTCCCGCTTCCAGGGATAAAGCAATCACTTCTTCAACGGAGAGTTTTCTAAAGGTGATGGAACAGAGGCCGGGAATAATCATGCCATACCTTCCAGAGCTTTCTTGTCAATGTGATAAACCAGGGGCTCTCCTGTCAGATAGCGGCGGCATTCGTCAATGGCGTACTGGCCCATTCTGCGGCATTCATTACCCATGGAGCCCGCAATATGGGGCGTAAGGAAGACATTGGGAAGGGAATAGAGGAGGGAACCTTCCTCGGGCGGTTCCTTTTCCGTTACATCAAGAATTGCCGTGAGATCCGGTCTTTTTCGAAGGACTTCGACCATCTCCTCTTCTTTAATAAGCCCCCCCCGGCTGGTGTTGATGAGAACGGCATTTTCCTTCATAGAAGCGATTAATTCGCCTGTTATCATACCCTTTGTCGCCGGTAGTAAAGCTGTATGGAGTGAGATGACATCGGCCCTTTTGAACAGTTCCTTAAGAGGGAGTGCTTCCACACCTTGGGCGGCGGCCTGTTCCGGCGTCAAATCATAGTCGTCTACAATGATGTCAAAGTCAAAATCTTTTAGTTTTTCCAGTACTAGCCGGCCAATCGTTCCCAGGGAAACAAGGGCAACGGTAGAACCGTAAGCCCCGGCTACGGCGTAGGCGTGATCTTTTTTATTAAACTGCTCCGGTCCGCCATTTTCAAGGCGCCGTGTAAAGAAAGGGGCTTGTTTTAGGGCGAGTAGAATGGTGGCCAGGCAGTATTCCGTCACGGGTATAGCGTTGGCTGCGAAGGAGCTGGTTACGGTAAGGTTTCGTTCCCACGCCGCTTCGGTCATAAAATAACGTATTGTTCCGGCCGCATAAAACACCGCCTCCAGCTTGGGCGCGTGGGAAAGGAATTCCTCGTCGATGGGAGTCATGCCCCAACCGGAAAAGAGAATCTCCACTTCATTAAGAAGAGAAAGGTTTTCCCTTATCGTTTCTTTTGTCTGCGGTTCAGCAATGATGTCTACCAGTGTTTCTATTTCCGCCCGTTCTCTGGGGCCGTACACACTGTTGAAACGTCTTTCTTCCATAAGAAAGAGGGCCTTTTTCTTCGCCATGGTAAATTCTCCTATTTTTAAAAAAGGGAGCCCAGAATTGAGCTCCCCTGTCATCTTGGTTTATATTTTAAACTAACTACTTGGTGTAGACAAGACCGGGCTGAAATTTTTCAGACTTGTTTTCCTTGGAATAGAACTCGCAGTACATATTTTCTACTCCGTCGTTACTCAGAATCAGAGTTACCCGGGGGGCATCCAGACTCTTGAGGTAATCGGTAATATCCACATAGTAGGTATTGAAGTTCTGACCGGCGGCGGTAAAGGTAAAATCGGTTACATCATCGAGCTTGCCTTCCGGATCTTCCACGATAGCTACCTGGTCCGCATGGAAAGGAGCGTTTTCCCAGGTAAGACCGTTTTCATTCCAGTTTACGAATTCGGTAGAACCGTGAATGTTTACAGTCGCCAGACCGTCCTTGCTCTTACCGCTGAGTCTCAGGTAAACCTTATCGTAATCGGCGGGGCCTTCGGTCAGATCAAACATGAAATAGATCATTCTGTTGTAAGGTACGTCAAAGTAGGAGGCCTTGAACTTCATGTTGGAAGCGGTCTGAACTCTGGTACGGGCTTCGTTGGTAATGAAGGTGTCGTGGAGGGGGTAGATGAACGTTCCCGTTTTGGGAGTGATGAGGTCACTAATGGGGGGAACCACAAAGTTGGGAGTATTGTCTACGTAACCAACCTTGGAGGTACCGGCGAACTCATTACCATCCACTTCACAGCCTTCGCCTAGAACTTCGGTGAACATACCGTTCATAACGTTGGTAACAGTGTTGTTTTTCACAACAACACCAGTGAGAATACCCTTTTCCGGCTCGAGGGCCTTGTAGGTATAGCTCAGCTTGATTCCCCAGCCTTCATCAACAGGGTTGGGACCGTCGTTGGGAAGAACTTCAAGGGGAATATTTTCAAGAGTATTGCCTATCACCTGGGTTCCGGGAGCGTCCTGCACGTGAATACCGGTGCTGCCCATGTCGGAGAGATTCTTGATAACATTGTTTTCCACGATGGTGTTGGGAGTACCGTAAAGTACATCGATACCTCTTTTACCACCGTCGATGATGTTGTCGTGAATGTAGTTATCCGGACCGGCCGCATCGTGGGTGGCTCCGGAGTTACCCACACCAATACCCGCACCGGCTCTGGTGTTATTAATGGTGTTAAAGCTAATTTCGTTGGCGTACTCATCCTCTCCATGAAGGTCAATCGCATCAAGAAGGGTGTCGTTTAAAGTGTTACCGGTAATTACGTTGTGGTGAGCGTAGTACTGGAGGAGAATACCGTGACGAATATAGGGCCCGTTAATTGTACAGCCTTCTACTCGGTTATTGGTTGTATCCAGGTTGGAATCGGTAAGGTCCATTCCGTTACCAATACCCTGGATGGAGATACCGTAACCGGCACCGCCGCCGCCAAGGTCGGTCGCATCCTGAAGGGTACAGTCCTTAATTAGAACGTTGTTCAGAACGCGGAGACGGATACCCATTCTCTGGAACTTTTCTATGGTTACCCGGGTAACGGTGATGTTGCCCTGGGGAGCGGTAGGTCTTTCGTTGTCCAGAACAATTCCGTAAACCGGAGCGGTTCCGGCGAAGTTATTGAACTTGGAATCGTTGGGATCGGGCATGGAGGATTCCGGTGTGTCCGATGTTACTGTCAAATCGGAAATAACAATATTGGACATGGTCAGACAGAGGATAACGGCCGTTTTTTCACGACTGTTGGTACCTTCGTCCCATTTGGATACGATCCGGGTCAGGTCCTGTCCGGCTCCTCTAAGGTTAACCCCTTCCTTCATATAAATATGAGACTTGTATGAACGTCCGTTAAAAGCCCCGGTCTGAAAATACCAGTCTCCCTCGGGGACGTATATTTCATCTCCTGCTTCGGCCTTCTCTACAGCCGCCTTAAATGCGGCGGCATTATCAAAAGCGGGATCACCGGCAACGGCACCAAAATCGGTAACATCAAGAGTTTTTCCCTTAACCTTGCCACCTCCGTCGGTTACACAACCGAAGGTGAAAAGGACAGCCAGCAGCAAAATAAGATATTTACGCATTAATTCCTCCATTCTTGAAACCATAACATAGCAGGGCTTCATTCTTTATTTTTACTAATCTCTTCCGCATATCCGCAAAGCTTATGCGGATATACAGTGTAATATTCTACTTCTGAATTATTCAGCTGTCAACAAAGCATTTGTGACTTGTCATTTTAAGCCGATTTAGATACTTTTACAGTAAGCTATTGCTAAAACATTTGTTAGCGAAATCAAGGAGAAAATCATGGAAATGCAATTGTACAATACGGACGGCCGGGAAGCGCAGACTTTCAAACCCATAGAGGAAGGCAAGGCGGGATTGTACTGTTGCGGTCCTACCGTATATAACTACGCCCATATTGGGAATATGAGACCCTACACCATTCAGGATGTCCTAAAGCGGGCTTTAACCTATTTTGGGTACGACGTAAATCACGTTATGAACATCACCGACGTGGGCCATCTTACCGACGATGGGGACGAGGGCGAAGACAAAATGATCAAAGCCGCCCGGGAAAAGGGCATGTCCGTTTGGGATATCGCCCGATTTTTTGAGGATGCCTTTTGGAAGGACCTGGAGAGACTGAATATCTCCCGTCCTACGGTCAGCTGCCGGGCCACAGATCACATTCAGGATATGATCGACATGATCTCCACCCTGGAAGAGAAGGGGTATACCTATATTTCCGGGGGAAATGTCTACTTTGATACATCCAAATTCCCCGAATATGGCAAAATGGCTTTGCTCGACCGGCAGGAACTCAAAGAAGGTGCCCGGGTCGGGGTGGATGAAAATAAAAGGAATTATACCGACTTTGTCCTCTGGTTCACCAAGAGCAAATTTGAAAATCAGGCCATGGTCTGGGATTCTCCCTGGGGCAAGGGCTATCCGGGCTGGCATATAGAGTGTTCCGCCATGAGCAGCAAGTATCTGGGGCCCCACTTTGACTTTCACTGCGGGGGAATTGACCATGTCCCCGTTCACCACACCAACGAAATTGCCCAGAGTGAGGCGGCCAACGGCTGTAAGTGGGTGAATTATTGGGTCCATAATGAATTTATCCTTATGAAGACCGGGAAAATGTCCAAAAGTAAGGGAAACTTCCTTACCATTCAGTCTTTGGTGGATGAAGGCTACGATGCCCTGGACTACCGCTACCTTCTTTTGGGGGGGCATTATCGTTCCCAGTTGGTTTTCTCCTGGGAATCTCTCGATGGGGCCCGTTCCGCCCGGGAATCGCTGGTGCGTAAGATAAAAGCCCTTCTGGAGGAGAGTCAGGCTGCGGCAGAGCTGAATGAGAAAGCCCTTGTGTATATGAAGGACTTTGAGCAGCACTTGGCCGATGACTTGAACACGCCCCGCTGTTTGGCCGATATCTGGAGTCTTCTTAAGGACAAAGAGCTGGGAGCCGATCAAAAACTGGCCCTCATTTTCAAGATGGACGGCCTTTTGGGATTAAAGCTGGAAGAGGAAGCTTCCCGGGAAGAAGAGAAAGTTTCACTTGACGGGGAGATTGAGGCTCTCATCGAGGAGAGAAATCAGGCTCGAAAGGATAAGAACTTCGCCCGTTCCGATGAGATTCGCGACGAGCTACTGGCCCGGGGAATCAAGATTATCGATACGCCCCAGGGAACGACTTGGGAAAAAGTGTAACCCCCGGCCTTTAGGATTGTTTAGGTAAATGAAAGAGAAGAGGGACCGGCAGGTAATCTTCAATGCTGTATATGAAGAAAATGTCTCCCTCCTTAACCGAATTGCCACACGCATAAGCGGTTCGGCCGAGGCGGGGGAAGATATTTGCCAGGAAGCTCTTTTTAGATATTACGAACGTATAGGGACTGTGCCGGAAGGGGAGGAAGCCCGTTATTGGCTCATACGGGTGGTAAAGAATCTTTCCCTGAATTACGGCAAGAGGAAGGAACGGGAACGGCAGGCCTACCGCAGGCTGGGCCGTGAACCCCGGCGGGAGCAGTTCAACGAAGGGGAAGAGAAGATTCTGCGGGAAGAGAGCGGGCGGGAAATTCGTGACGCTCTGGCAAAACTTCCTCCCAAGTACAGAGTTGTATTAATTTTAAAAGAGTATGAAAAAATGAGCTATAAGGAGATTGGCGAGTCATTGAAATTGTCAGAGTCCAATGTTAAAGTCCGGGTTTTTCGTGCCCGGGAACAGCTTTCCCGGATTCTCAAAAAGGGGGACCTTCATGTGCCCCGATAAATCGCTTCTTTCCGCCTGGTATGACGGAGAAGTGGAAGAGCCCTGGAAAGAAAAGATCGATAAACACATAAATGAGTGCGTTCGCTGCCGGGCTGTGGTGGAAGAGTTTAAAAAAGCCTCCCTTTTTCTACAGGATGAGCCGCCCGCTCTCACGCCCTATCGCAAGAAAGAGCTTCACCGTCGTGTAATGCAGCAGCACCGGCGTAAAAAAATGCTTACCCCCCGGCACTATCTCTCCTGGTCTACCGCTGTGGCGGCCCTTGCCATTGTCCTTTCCTTAATTCTAAGGCCCTTTGTGTCTTCCGGTGCCACGGGAGACGCCTTCCTGGCCCGTTCGGGAAAAGCAGACCTATCTGCGATGGAAGAGCTTGTCCCCATCAATCTCCCGCCCGATCAGTCTCTGTTTTACTACGGCGATTCGGAACTGCAAAAATCGGTCTCCTTTGAGGAGGCGGTTCAGTGAAGAAAGTTGTTCTGGTTTATCTTGTTTGTTTGGCTCCTTTTACCATCCTTTGGGGAGAAGAATATATTCTCCAGGTTCAGGTAAATACCCTGGATGGGGAAGGAACTCCCGTATGGAGTAACCAAATGGAGCGGCCCATGGGACTGGATGAAAGTGAATCGTTCCTTTTTAATGCGTCAAACGGGTCCTTAACGGTGACATTTTCCCTTCATGCTGTGGGAGAGGAAGAGCTTCTTCTGGTGGCGGGAAGCAGCTTTTGTCTCGATGAGAGCGATGAGTCTCGGGGCGTCTCGGCCAACCTAAAATCAATCTCCTTGAAAAAAGGAGAAAAAGTTGTATACTATCCCCTCGGAAAGAACGATGATAAGGACGAAGGGGGGACTCTCTTTTCCATGGAGCTGACAGTGTTTCCGGAGGAAAAGGGTAATATCTAATATATGCCCAGAAGAAATCTTATAATATTGACTCTGTTTCTGCTACTTTCCGTAGTAGCATTTTTACTATTCACCCTCATGGACAGAAGGCCGCCCCGGCTTGAAGAAGTAAGCCGACTGCTTTCTGAACCGGGAGAGCGGATTCAAATTACGGGCCGCCGTTTTGGGGAGGACCGGGCCCTTTCGGAAGTCTATTTTGACGACCGTCAGCTTAACCTCTCCCATGTGGAGTCCTGGAGCGATGACACGGTAACCATTCTTGTTCCGCCCTTTAGCAATTCAGCCTTGATTACGGTGGAAACGGAGCATGGCCGGAGTAATCCTCTCGTTCTTTACAATCAAAACGACTTCCCCAGTTTTTCCCTAGAACCGTTCCTGCCCGAACTGCCCTATATCGAATTTATCGATCCCAGTGAGGGAGGCGCGGGAACTCTTATTACCATCGAAGGTTCCAACTTCGGCGATAATCGCCGTTCCAGCTCTCTCCTCATAAATGGGAAAAAGGATAACCGGCTCGCTTTTTTTGATACCCCCCGGGAAAATGATTTTATCACTCTTGATTCTGAGGATTATGTCAGCTGGAATATGAATAGAATCTCTTTTTATGTACCGGAAGGAGTGGAATCGGGCTTTCTCTATATTAAAACGGACCGGGGTTACAGCAACCCCATCTATTTTGACGTTACCGAACAGGGGGCGAATACGATTCTGGGAGAATCGGTCCGCTACCAATTCGGCCAGTCCGTTGAGATAGACCGGATAGGTGCCCGGGAGAGTAACAGCCTCTTCCTGTGGCTCTCTCTTCCTGCTTCAGGGGCCCAACAGAGTCATATTTCCCTTATTGCCGAATCGAATGAACCCTTTCTTTCACGGGGCGATTCAACTCTCTATCGCTTTGACAATATTCATTCGGGAGACAGTTTTTCCCTGGATCGCCAATTTACCGTCACCCTTCAGGACAGGAAGCTTGTGGTTCAGGCTGATTTGATCCCTCTTGGCTATGATGAGGGACGTACACTCTATAAAAACTATACCGCAGAGACAGAGGACTATCCCCTGTCCAACCGGACCCTGGCCGGCCGGGCTGCCTATGCCGCCGGAGGGTATAGGAACCCCTATAGCAAGGCTCTTTCCATTTACGAATTTCTTCTGGCCCGGATTAGCTGGCAGGAAGAGGCCGTTGCCGGTTCTCCCTTAGCCGTTATTGACGGGAGAAAAGGGAACAGTGCCGATTACGCCCGGGCCTTAACCGCTCTCTACCGTTCCCAGGGACTTCCCGCCCGCGAGGTGAGCGGCATTCTTATAGATGATGAAGGGGTGGTTCAAAATCACCGTTGGGTTGAAGTTTATCTGGAGCGGGTGGGGTGGTTTCCCGTTGATCCCGCTCTAGCCGATGGGGCTTTAAGCCTGGAAGGTTATGGGAAAGACTATTTTTGGGGAGGGGTGACCAACCGCCATTTGGCCTTTTCCCGGGGAGAAGTGGAGTGCGGTGTTATCGATGACAGGGCTGTTTCCGTTAAATGGGAGAATATTTATTCCAATCAGTCTGTCCATGAGGAGAGAGTGGGGAATATTGCCTATTATAGAAGTCGTTGGCACCTTCCCGAACTCATTCATTGGGCTGTGGAAGGGTAAGAAAAAAAATCTTACAATTGACAGAGCCCTTTTTGATCAAATATAATAGTTTTTATAGAACTAGAGGAGTAACAGCTTGCAGCTCATGAAATTCAACAAGGGTGCTTACATCGTTGTTGAAGGAAAAACGGCCGATAATCTTTTTATTCTCAGGTCGGGTACAGTCGAACTTCAACGTGATTTCTCTGTTAGCGAAGGTGAAAGCGAGCATGTCGTTATCAAACCGGGAGACCTTTTTGGTGTTGTTTCGGCCTTGGCGGAACATTTTCACATCGAATCGGCTGTGGCTGTGACCGATTGTGAAATCATTGCCATCAAAGCTTCCGAATATACTACCATCATACAGAAAAAGAGCGATGTGGCTCTCAAGATTATCAATGGTTTCTCCGAGCGCCTTAGGGACCTGGATGAAGCCCTGACAAGAATCACCTTTAAAAAAACCGCCGAAATTGATAAGTATCATCTTATAAATGTGGCCGATTATTACGCTAAGCAGAATAAATATAACCAGGCTTATTACGCCTATTATCGTTATCTTAAGACTTGCCCCGAAGGTGAGGGAGTAGGACACGCCAAAGAGGCCATGGCCAAGATTAAACCCTACCAAAAAGCGGTTCACCTAGAGACGAAGCAGGACGATTTCGTTCGGGTCTACCCGGATAACACCATGATATTCAGTGAAGGAGAAGAGGGGTCCGAGCTTTTTATCATTCAGACGGGAAGTGTGAAAATCACCAAGATCGTAAACGATAACGAAGTACTTCTGGCCACTCTTAAGCCCGGGGATATTTTTGGGGAAATGGCCCTTTTGAATAATGAGCCCCGCAGCGCCTCTGCCATCGCTGGCGGTGATACAAAGATGATGACCGTTAACAAGCGGAACTTTGTAAAAATGGTTCAGCAGGAACCTAAGATGACCACACGGCTGACCACACTTTTAGCCGAGAGAATCTGGGCGCTCTATAAACAGTTGGCTAATGCGATGATAGAGGACCCCACGGCAAAAATGACCGATGCTCTTCTGATCGAACTGGAAAAGAGTCGTGTTCCCTTCGGCTCAAAGATAAGTCATACCTTTTCCCAGGGGCCGGAGGATATTATTAAGATGGCAGGCTTGCAGAATGCCGAGGGGCGTCCGGCCTTGGAAAAGCTTATGAGTGAATGTAAATTGAGCATTATGGAAAATCGTATCTTCGCAGAGGATGTGAGAGAAATCAAAAAGAGTGCCGATTACTACCGAAAAATGGCTCTTCTTAAGAAACAGCGGGAAGCCCGCCGTTAAGGCATTTCTAAAAGAGGGGAAACACCGAGGCGGAACCCAGCATGGAAAGGCTTAGTCCGGCCGGTTCATTGATAACTTTAAACCAGCATTGAAAGAGATCTTCCGAAACAAGGGGAGAGAGAAGTATTCCCCTCGTACTTAATTGATTAATTAAGAGAGTGGGTACTTTTTCTCCCGGTGTAAGATTGAGAATAAAGTCAAAGGGAGCCATGCCTATCCATCCGTTCAGGTTGGAGTTATCTTTCTTGAGAGAGTAGGCGGCAGAGGCTTCCGCTCCCGGATCAATAAGATAAACCTCCATTCCCGAACGGGAAAGGGCTGTAGCGCAGTAAGACGCTTCTTCACCAATAATCAATACTCTGTGGTCCTCTTCCAGCCCCCCCTCACTCAGGAGATTGATCAAGGTTACCGGGGAAAGGGCCGCAACACCTTTTCTAAGGGGAATATCTATGGAATTATCGTTCATGTTCTCGTAACGTGAGGAGAGGAAGGGCCCGCGGTCGGTGGCTGCAAATCCCTGTACAAGAAAATTATCCTCCTCCTGTCCTGTTAATTCTACTAGTTGGATAATCAGGTCTCTATCCTGTCCCCAAAGGGGAAGAGAAAGTAGAATAAGCAGCAGGAAGTACAGTCGTCTCATCAATTATTCCAGTGTAAAAAGAAAGGCGTCTTCCCCGTCGTAACGGGACGTGGCCTGGATTTGAGCATTATCGTCTCTTAGAGAAGAGTAACCTTCAAAGACATAACCCCCTATAGAACCGGTGAGCGATACGGTCAGGCCTAAATCAGCCTCACTGTCGGGGAGGCGGGAGGGGAGGGCCCCGGCGTAGTACTCCTCCGTATAGGGAAGCTCGTTGGCTTTGATATCTATCCAAAGGTCTACGGGAGGGACAATGGATTCCCAGTCGTCATGATAGGTGTCCCGGCAGATGGTAAGAAAGAAGGTTTTTCCCTTGATGGTAAAGGGTTCGGCATTTTCGATATCACCCCGGTCCAAACCAATGGCGTTAATCTCTATGTCGCCCAGAAAAACCTTGTCCTGGTGATGAAATAGGGCTCCTTCCGGGCCGTAGATCAGGGCTCTGTTATAGATTTTGTCCCCCACTGCGGCGTAATAGGTACCGGCCAGAATATATTTGTTGTATTTTTTGGCCAGGGCTCCCCACTCTTTGTCCAGAAAGGCTTTGACTTCCGGGGCTGTCCGGCTAATTTCATCGCGGCTGAGGCTATTTATGAAGAGGTATCCCGCATAAACCGAGGTATATTCGGGGAAAATGATAAAGTCCGCCTCTTCAAGGGCTATGATTTTATTCTCCACCGCTTCCCTAAAGGCCTGGCCCGAAGAGTAGACCAGGGGGGATACTTCGAATTGTACCGCTCCAATGACAAGAGGGTCTTCTGTAAAATCGGAATTGGCCAGAGAGAAAAGGGATGCCCCTCCAAGAATAATAAGTGTTGTTAAAATCAGGACTTTCATTCGTTTGAATCTAAACATTGTTAAGCATTCTAGGGGATTCTACCCTTGCTTTCAAGTCTCTCTGTGGCAAGGGGTATTACAAAACTGTAACTTCACAAGAAATTTAATCTTTGCTATTCTGAAAACCATATTTTCCAGCATCAAGAGGTTTACATGGAACGATTAAGCGATGCCGAATTAGCCCGTCACAGTGAGGTACTGGGGCGCATAAAGGCGGAGATGGAGAAGGTCATTATTGGTCAGGAGACTTTGATCGACCGTCTGCTTATCTCTCTGGTTTGTAATCAGCATGTTCTAATAGAAGGGGTTCCCGGTCTGGCCAAGACCCTTACGGTGAATACCCTTGCCGGTGTTATCTCCGGGGATTTCAAAAGGGTTCAGTTTACTCCGGACCTTCTCCCGGCGGACCTTCTGGGTACTCTGATTTTCAATCCCAGAGAAGGGGACTTTACCACAAAGAAAGGTCCCCTTTTTGCCAACATCATCCTGGCCGACGAAATTAACCGGGCCCCCGCCAAAGTGCAGAGTGCCCTTTTGGAAGCCATGCAGGAGCGGCAGATTACCATTGGGGACAGTACTTTCCCCCTGCCCGATCCCTTCATGGTTATGGCCACCCAGAACCCTATTGAACAGGAAGGAACCTATCCTCTGCCCGAAGCTCAGGTAGACCGATTTATGATGAAGGTTAAAATCGGTTATCCCGGGAAAGCGGAAGAGTTGGCCATTCTCAGGGCTCAGGGGAAAAACAGAGTGAATAACGCCGTGGAATCGGTGGTTAAGACAGAAGATATTTTGAGCCTCCGCGAAGCTCTGGACAGGGTTTATCTGGACAGCCGGGTGGAAGAGTATATTGTGGATTTGGTACAGGCCACTCGCGATCCCGCCGCCTATGGGATGGGGGATATGGCTGATTTAATCCGATGCGGCGCCTCTCCCCGAGCGGCTATCTATTTGACTTTGGCAGCCCGCGGTTACGCCCTGATTAACGGCCGGTCCTATGTGACTCCCCAGGATATCAAGTCTATCGGGATGGATGTACTGCGCCACCGTGTTATTATCAGTTACGAGGCGGAAGCGGAAGAGAAAAGCTCAGAAGAGATTGTGGCCGCCCTTTTTGACCATCTAGAGGTTCCCTAAGGGAGTCGGAAATGGATAGAGAGCTGCTAAAAAAACTCCGGCGCATCGAGATCGTCACGGGGAGGCGGGTAAATTCCACCTTTGCCGGTGAGTATCAGAGTGCTTTTAAGGGTAAGGGTATGGAGTTCGAAGAGGTCCGCCTTTACCAGCCGGGAGACGATATCCGCGATATAGACTGGAATGTTACCGCCCGTTCCGGCGAACCCCATATTAAACGATTCCGGGAAGAACGGGAGCTCACCGTTTTTCTTTTGGTCGACTTTTCCGAGTCGGGCCTGTTTGGTTCGGGGGAGAAGAGCAAGCGGGAGTGTGCTGCCGAACTGGCTGCGGTTCTCGCCTTTTCCGCCATTCGGAACAACGACCGGGTAGGGCTCATCGGCTATACGGACCGGGTGGAGCTTTTTGTTCCCGCCGCCAAGGGGGCTCGCCATGCCCTGCGGATTATCCGGGAAGTGCTGGGCCATGAACCGCAGGGAAAGGGAACCTCTCTGAACTGCGCCCTGGAGTATCTGGGAAAGGTTCAGCACAAAACGTCGGTGGTGTTCATGATCTCCGACTTCTATGACAGGGATTATGAGAAACGGCTCTCTCCCCTGGCTCTTAAACACGATATGACTGCTCTTATGCTAACGGACCGGCGGGAAAGGGAACTGCCCCGGGCCGGTTTGATCTCCCTGATTGAACGGGAAACGGGACGGCGCCGCATTGTGGACAGCGGTTCGGAGAAGGTGCGCCGCCAGTGGGCCGCCAAGACCCGGGAGAGGTTGGACGAGCTAACCCGCACCATGGCCCGCCGGGGAATCCCCCTGGTAAATCTGGACAGCTCCGGAGACTGGGTCAAGGAACTGAGCCTCTACTTTTTAACTAAACAGACCGGAGGAGCCTAATGAGGAAGATTCCTCTTTTTTTACTAATTATTGCTCTCTTTTCTTGCGGTGGGAAAGAAAATCCTTCCCTGAATCAGAAAATCCGCGGGGAAGGGGAGAGAAGCCTGATTTTAAAGGCCGGACCGGAAGAGGTCTGGGTGGGAGTCCCCTTTACTCTGGAACTGACCATGAAGGGGGAGAAAGAGGATGATGTTCTCTTTCCCAAGATAGGTCAGTCCTTTTTACCGGAAGGTCTTCTTCTTAGGGATTACCGGGCCGATGATAATCTTTTAATTCTTACGGTAAAGGCGGAAAAGGCCGGAGTCTACGCAATTCCGCCTTTAAACGTGCTTTTTGATAATGCTGCGGGCGGTGTGGAACTCCTTACCCGGCCCGTTGAATTTGAGGTTGTCTCTCTTATACAGGAAGGAGAGGAGCTTTCTCCTTTGGCCGGCTCCCGGCGAATCGGATTTCTCACTACCCTTCAGACTGTCATTGCCATCGCCGCCCTTTTGGTGGCGGGACTTTTCCTTTTCTGGCTCCTCTATTGGCGAAAAAGGGTTAAAATCACTCCTCCCGAACCTATTTGGATTACTCTGGAACGGGGAAAAACCGAACTTTTAGCCGACGAAAACCTTATGGAAGGGGATCGGGGCGTTTTTTATGACCGGTCCGTCTCCCTTGTGAAGAAAGCCCTGGACGGCGTTTACGGAGAAAATACGGGAGAACGCACCCGGGAAGAGTTTATGGAAAGCCTTCTCCTTTCCTCCCGCTATGAGGCGGAGGTAAAGGCCTGGTTTGTGAAGTTTTTTGAGCGGGCCGATATGGTGCGTTTCGCCCGGTCCGAAGTCGCCCGGGATAGGGCATTGGCCGATTTGGATGAAACTGTTCGCTTTGTGAGCCGCGCCGCCGAAGAAGCCCAAAAAGAAGAGGAGGACAAATCGTGACATTTCAATCGCCCCTGGCTTTTCTTTTTCTTCTTTTTATTCCCCTCCTTCTCTATATTCGCAAAATCAGTAGAGGCCGGGGGTACGCCTTTCCCTCCTTTGATGTGCTTTCCCGGGAGACAAAAACCCTCCGGGAGCGGCTCGTCTATCTTCCGGAGATTTTTTTGGCCCTGGCCTTTCTCTTTTTTGTTATTGCCCTGGCCCGGCCTCAAAAGGGATTCTCCCAGGTGCGCCAGGTGACTAACGGTATTGCTGTGGAAATCGTTATTGACCGGTCCAGTAGTATGAGTGCCCAGGTAAACAATAGCCAAAATCGTTTGGACGTGGTTAAGGAGCTCTTCAAGGATTTTGTAAAGGCCCGGCCCGACGACATGATAGGGCTCATCTCCTTTGCCCGCTACGCCGATACCAACGCCCCCCTTACCCTGGCACATAGCGTGCTGCCCCAGTTCATGGACGGGATAAACCTGGTTCAGGTAGAGTCGGAAGACGGTACGGCCATTGGGGATGCTTTGGCCCTTGCCGCCGCCCGTCTCCATACGGCAGAGGAGGAAGAGGGCTACGAAATAAAAAGCCGCGTTGTCGTCCTTCTGACGGACGGGGTGAATAATCAAGGACGGCGTACCCCGGAGGAAGCGGCCGAGCTGGCTGCCGAATGGGGCATTAAGGTGTATACCATAGGTTTTAGCGAATCCAGCGTTATGGGACAAATTTTTGGAACAGGCCGATTCAATGTGGATGAGGCGGCTTTGGAAAGTATTGCCGAAAAGACTGGGGGAAGTTATTTCCGAGCTGGTGATGAAAAGAGTCTTGAAGAGGTCTTCCAGGAGATTAATAAGATGGAAACCACCGAAGTAGAGGCTTATACCTACCGTGAATACAAGGAATTTTTTGTTCCCTTTGCCCTAGCCGGTTTCATTTGTCTTTTTGCTTACACCATTCTTTCGGCGACCCTCTTTAGGAGGCTGGAAATATGATCTTCTTTAAAAATCAGGCTCTCATGCCTCTTCTTTGGTTTGTTTTGGCTCTTATTCCTCTCTTGGTTGGGGAATTTTACTTGCGCCGGAAACAGGAGCGACAGTTCCTTGAGGGCCAGTCAGGTAAAAGCCCTCTCAAGGGAGATCAGCTTAAAAGAGGTCTTCTTCTCTTTTTTGCCGCTCTTTTTGCTTTGGCTGCCCTGCTCAGACCCTCCTGGAATCCCACGGTACGTCTGGTCGAAAAAGAGGGTCGCGATGTGGTTTTTCTCCTTGACGTAAGCCGCAGTATGACCGCCTCCGATGTGGCTCCCACCCGCCTTGAGCGGGCCAAGCTGGAAATTGCCGAGACCGCGCAGGTCGTGGACGGTGACCGCATCGCTTTGGTGGCCTTTGCGGGAAATAGCGTGGTTAAATGCCCTTTGACAATGGATTACGGTTTCTTTTCCCAGGTTCTGGACGATATCGATATTAATAGTGTCTCCCGGGGAGGCTCCCAGCTGGGCGATGCCCTGCGTATGGTGGAAAGCCAGGTTTTTGATGACCGGACCCGGGAAGAGCGGGATATTATTCTCATTACCGACGGGGAGGACCAGGAATCCTTTCCCGTAGAAGCGGCCAAAGCCCTGGGAGAAGACGGGGTTAGACTGATTATCATTGGGCTGGGCGATGAGATTCAGGGGGCTCGGGTTAAGGACAGCGACGGTAACTACCTGGTCCACGAAGGGCAGGAAGTGTGGTCCCGTATGAACGGGGATACTCTTAGGAAAATGGCAGCGGCCACTCCCGGAGGAAGTTATATACCGGCGGGACAGGCCAACTTTTCCCTTCCCGCCCTGTATCGCAACCTTATTGGACGAAGCGCTAAACAGTCTTCCGGTGAAGAAGAGACTTTGGTCTATGAAGAAAAATATCAGTTTTTTCTCTTTTTGACTCTTATTCTGCTTATTCTTGAGGCCTTTCGTCTTATAGGCCCTTTTAAAGTCAGCTTTAAGCTCCCTTCGGCCCCCTCTAAGCTTTCCCTATTGGCTCTCTTTCTTGTAATGGCCTTCGTCGGGAATAGTCAGTTACACGCCGAAGGCCGGGCCGACCTGTACAGTAAGGGAGAAAAAGCCTATGCCTCCGGGGATTGGGACAGTTTCAAACAAATTTATGAGGAACTGGCCGGGCGGGGTGTTTCCGAAGGAAAACTAAGCTATAACGAAGGTCTGGCCGCCTATGAACAGGGGGATTATGCTAAAGCGGCGGGGCTCTTTGGCGATTCCGCCGCCCGTCTGAGAGATAAGCAGGCTGCCCAAGCCCTCTATAACCGGGGGAATGCCCTACTCAAGGAGGGGGAGTCCAATCCTTCCGCCGAACTGAATGGTCAAGCCCGGGAAGCCTATGAGAAAGCATTGGAGCTGGATCCCTCCTTTACGGAGGCGGCTCGGAACCTGGAAATCCTTCTTAAACAGCAGGAAGAAAATCCCCCGGATGAGGAGAATCAGGATAAGTCCGATGGTGATGACAAGTCGGATAAATCGGATAAATCAGATCAGTCCGATAGTTCAGATTCACAAGATCAGTCCGACCAGTCCGAGAGTCAGGAGGGAAATCAGGATAACCCCTCCGACGAATCAGCCCAGAGTAATGATACTCAGGATGAGGCCGACGAAATGGCACAGGATATTTTGAATCAGGAAGAGGAGGACCGGGAAGCCCGGGAATCTACCTTGAAAGTGTCGGGAGGAATATATCAGGTGGAGAAGGACTGGTAATGAATAGAAAAAGAACTCTTTTAATCGCCCTTGTTGCCCTTATTGCTGTAAGCTATGGAGCGGCCCAGGATGTACGGGTTACCATAAGCAGCAAGGAGGGGTTTGTCGGGCTGCCTCTGGACTATCAAATCACCATAAACGGCAGCAAAAAGGCGGAGGTTCCCACCCTGGTGGGGTTTGACGATTTTGACGTGACCTATCAGGGACAGAGCCAGTCTTCCAGTACTACCATTATTAATGGGCAGCGCACCACTTCCGTTACGGTCAAATATGTTTGGAAGCTGCTTCCTCTTAGAGAAGGTAAGCTCACTATTCCCTCCTTTCCCGTAATCGTAGACGGGGAAGAGTTTATGACTCCCGCCGGAGAGATTCTTATTTCTCCGCCCCGTGAAATTGAGGGATTTAAGCTGATTTTGACTCCCGATAACGACAAGGTTTATATGGGACAGTCGGTGCGGGTGAATATGGATTTTTACTTTAGTTCCTCCATCGGGGGACTGGATTTTACTCTTCCCGGTAAGATAAGCGGGAGCAGGGAAGGGGAGGATTTTCGTATTCTCGAAAGTGCGCCCCCCAGTCAGAGTTCCAACGATATAAGAAAGATAACCATTGATGACAGAACTTTTTATGGTACCATCAGCTCCCGTGTGGAGGGAGGAAGTCAGTATACGATCCTCTCTGTTCCCCTTGATATTATGCCTTTGAGAGGGGGGCCTATTGAGCTTGAAGGAGCTTCTGTGGCTTTTACGGCGGAACGGGGGAGCTGGCCTCGCAATTATTCGGAGGATCTCGTTATACCCTCCCGGGGCTCTACTCTCACTGCAGAAAATCTGCCTCCCCCAATAGAAGACAGTCCTAACGGCATTCTTTTGGCTACGGGGGAATTAAAAGCTCATGCCACACTCTCTGCAGAGACGGCCCGTCCCGGCGACCCCCTGACTCTTACCGTTCGCTTGGAAGGTCTGGCCCGTCCGGAAACCTGTGAAATCCCGGCCCTGGAAGATTTCAGTTCCCTGGAAGAGGAGTTTTCCCTTCCCACTGACCGGAGTCGTCCCAAAGCAGAGGGGAATTCCCTTACCATTACCCAAACGGTTCGACCGGAAAGCGTGGAGACACAGGGTATCCCTTCTATGGAGTTTGTCTACTTTGATCTGAATGCGGAAGCGGTTAAAAGGGTTTCCACACAGTTTATACCCCTGGCCATGACTTCCGCCGGTAATGTGTCTCTTTCCGATGTGGAAAGCTTTGACGGCGATTCTCCTTTAACGGGGCTCAGGGAGAATGATCGTGGAATCCGGCAAAATAAAGGTATAGAGGAACTCAATCGGGGCGACTTGAGGGGCCGCACTTTTATGGGAACCTTCGCCTTCCGCTTGCTTTTTCTTTTCCCCCCCCTGGGATTTTTTCTTTTTCTCCTGGGCCTGGGAATTACAAAAATTCTCTCCGAGAAAAAATCCCGGGACAATAAGGATGCCTTTAGGCAGTTGAATAAAGCTCTCCTGGCTAAGGACGATGATTTTTTTGCGGCCTTTGAACGCTATCTCCGTGAGCGCCTTTTCCAGGGGAGATCCTTTGTTAAGGCTGAATTGGAAGGTCGTGCTGTGGAGCTCCAATTGGAAGAGCTAAGCTCTCTCTACGGTCATATGGAAAAGAGCCGTTATGCCGGCGGTGACGGGCAAATTGAAGGGGATGCCATTCTTAAGGTGGCCGAAGAACTGGAGAAACGACTATGAGAGGAAAAATAGTTTTAATTCTGATATGCCTGGGGACAGCTCTTTTTGCCCAGACTTCTATGGATGCTCTTTTGGCAGAGGCGGACCAAGCCTTTAGGGAAGAGCGTTTTAACGATTCTGCCCGGCTCTACCAGGAAGCAGCCGTTCGGGGGAATGTAAACAGTGCCGTGTATTATAATCAGGGAAATGCCTGGTTTATGGCGGGAGAGGAGCATCTGGCCCATCTTTCCTACCTTAAGGCGGAACAGCTTTCCCCCGGAGACGGGGATATTAAGAGGAATCTCAGCTTCATTCGGGCCCTGTCCGGTGAGCAAGAGGAAAGAAGCGGGCGGAACGAACTGCTTCGGGTCCTTTTCTTTTGGCATTATGACCTTTCTCTCCGTTTAAGAGGGATTATGCTTCTTGTGGCCAATGGGGTTTTCTGGGGGATTTTAACCCTCTTTATTCTGCGTAAGCGAAAAGGTCTGTCTTTTCCCATGGGGGCCCTGTTAGTGGCAGGATTTCTGGCTCTCTCCCTTCTTGTTTCTACCGGTGTGAGTCGTTATGATCAAGAGAATCATCCTACAGGGCTTATCTTAAAGGACGCCACCGCCCGGAAAGGGGATGGGGATAATTTTGAAGAAGCCTTTAATCGTCCCTTGACGGGAGGAACCGAATTCCGTCTGGAGGAAGTTAGGTCCGACTGGTATCGAATCACCCTTGCCGACGGATCGGAAGGGTGGATTAAAAAGAGTGAGGCCGGGCTTGTTAATTACCCTTAATCGCCTTTTCTACTATACTGCGGTTAAGGATTTCCGGTAGTACCTGCGGCTCTTTCCCCGGTTCATAATAGACGTACAGGGGAACGCCGGCTCTTTCGAATTTTTTAAGCCATTCGCTAATGACCGGGTCGTTCAGGGTATAGTCTCCCTTCATATATACGACCCGGTACTCCTCAAAAAGATCTCTTCGGAAATCCCTGTCCAGAACTGTTAGATGATTTGAACGGCAGGTGGCGCACCAGTCGGCGGAAAACTCAAGGAAGAGAGGCTGTCCGCTCAAGCGGATCTCATCAACTTTTTCCGGAGAGAATACCAGAAAGTCCTCACTTTCGCTTGTCACGGCTTCCTGTCGGCTTAAATCCACAAAAAGGGTATAGGCGAGGGTCACCGTAAGAAAGGCCACCAGGAAGAATGTATAGCGGCCTTTGCGGCCCTTTCTCTGTCCCAGTCCAAATAACCAGGCACCCATAGCCAGGCTCAAAAGAAACCAGAGAACTCCACCAAAATTTGAACCCAGCTGGCCCTGAAGTACTGTCAGTAGATAGATCGCCGTCCCGGCCAAAAGAAATCCCATGAATTCCCTGAAGCGATTCATCCATTCTCCCGGTTTGGGAAGCCTGTTTACCACAGTTGGGAAAAATCCCAAAAGAATAAAGGGGAGGGAAAGCCCCAGACCTATAAGGATGAAAAAGAGGATGATTACCGGTCCGGTCTGGACAAAGGCAAAACCCAGTGCCGATCCTAGCAGGGGAGCCGTACAGGGGGTGGCCAGAAGAACTGCCATGATGCCTGTGAAGAAGGACCCCCCATAACCTCCTTTTTGGGCTGCTGCTGCCTGCCCTGCTTTTCTGGGGGGATTAATAAAGAAGACTTCGAAGAGACTGAGGGAAAAGAGAAATACCAAAGAGGTGAGGATAAGAACAAAGAGAGGATTCTGGAATTGGAAGCCCCAGCCCAGGGCTGTTCCGGAAGCTTTGATCCCTACAACAATCAGGCCCAACACAACCATGGAGAAGATAATCCCCGCCGTATAGAGCAGGCTGTTTATGAGTATCTTTTGCCGGCTGTCTCCGCTTTGCCCCACCAGATGGAGAGCTTTAAGGGATAATACGGGGAGCACACAGGGCATGATATTCAGTATTACCCCTCCCAGAAAGGCAAAAAGAAGGAAGAGCCACAAGGGATTTTGGGAGGAAGAGGCCGGAAGGAGGGAAGGATCTCCCTCAAGGGGGATAATATTTATCTTCTGAGGCCTAAAACAGGTGCCCTGTTCGTCGCAAAGCTGATAAGAGACTTCCAGTTCAGGGGGAGAGGAAAGATCGTCTCCGGCGTTGTTATCAAGGGAGGCCTGAAGTACCACCGTTCCTTCCCAACCTTCAAAATTTCCGTACGATTGGGTGGGGGGATAGACTATTTCGTTCAGAGTGAAAGATGAGTTTTCTTTGAGGCTGAATTTAAAGAAGGCCCGATTATCTATTTGGTGGAACTCCTCGGGAATTTCATAACTAACCAGTACGGTTCCTTTTCCCTTGTCATTAACATAGTAGGAAGAGGAGATAATCGCTTCCTGGGCCGTAAGATAAAAGGCGGAAGCAAGAACCAAAATCACCGAAAAAACGAGCTGTTTTGTATATCTCATAAATTGAATATAAAAGGGCTCAGAAAAAAAATCAAGTTTTTTTTGAACTTCTATTGACGAAAAATATGCCCTGTGTTATATTCCTCATCAGCAAGTAGCAAGGGCGATTAGCTCAGTTGGGAGAGCGTCTGGTTTACACCCAGGATGTCGGCGGTTCGAGCCCGTCATCGCCCATACCATAATTCCTGAATTAAAAAGGAATTAGATCATTATAGAAGAACCGGTAATACCTAGGGTTACCGGTTTTTTTTATGTCCTGAAAAAGCGCTTGGGCCGCTCACTTTGAGCGGTTCATATGAGACTGAATCAGAGCCCGAGTTTTCCGATTTCTCTCTCTAAATGGAAGGCGGTGGAGCTGTTCGATTCACTGAGTTTTTCAAGAAGTTCGCTGCCCCGGGCGAACTGTTCCAATCCCTGGGTTATCTCTTCCGACTCCCGGCTTAATGTTTTGTAGGAGTTTTTGAGCTTATCCATAAGCAGGGTTATTTCGTCACTGCTGCTTCTTACCTGATCTGTTTCATTATTGACTTCTCCCGAGGCGGTACGGACTGTCTGCAGTTCGGTAAAAAAATTGTTTATGATATCTTCCATACGTTTATTGGAATCCTTAAGTTCTATAACGGAATTTTCCGCCCTGTCGTTTTGGTCAATCAGTCTTGTAATCGATTCTTGATTCTCTTTCTCTTCCTTTGACATAAGCCCCAGGCTCTTATTCAAATCCTTGAGCAGCCGGGAAACATTCTCCGTATTGCTTCTCACTTGTCCGGAAAGGTTCCGCATCTCATGGGCTACTACGGTAAAGCCTTTTCCGTATTTACCGGAATGGGCCGCTTCTATGGAGGCATTGATGGCAAGAACATCGGTTCTGTCCGCCAAGTCCTGGATCGAAACCATTGCCTTGAAAATATCCGATGAGTGGCGGAGAATTTCCTTAATCTGATCTTTGAGTACTTCCACGGTTTTTAAACTGTTAAGGGATTCCTCTTTTACTTTGTAGGTAAGCTGTACCTGTTGATCTACCGCCCGGTTTTGGGAAGCAAGGCTAAGCTGAAGGGTTTCCCCTTGACGGGACATGAAGTTGATTCGTTCATCCAGATCTCCCGAGAGTTGGCTCAGCTTATTCAGGGCACGGGAAATATGATTCATCTCCTCGTAGGAGGCTTCCACCTGGCCGGACATGCTTTGGGTTTGGTCATTTACGTTAGTCAAGCTTACGCCGATCTGGGTATAGGCGGAACTGTTTTCCTGGGCAATAGCATTGAGCTGCTTGCCTGAATGGACCTGCTCCGTGGAAATTTCTTTAAGAGACAATTGACGTTCATTAAGATTTTTCATGAATCGATTGAAATTCTTTCTTAATTCGGTAATTTCATCTCTCCCTTTTTCGGACATGGTAAGATCCAGTCGGCCTTTTCCTTCGGCCAGGTCTCCCAGAAAAGCTCTCGTTCGGTTTATGTATCTGAGGGTTCTTGAAATAAGAAAGATATTGCAACTCGATTGGAGAAGAAGAAACAGAGTCACCAGAGGAAGGTAGCGCTGACGAAAGCGTTTTTCCTGGATTCTTTGATTTTTCAGGTCTCTTGATATTATGTTATTCAGCTCATTCTCTATGAAATTGACTTGCCTACTCAATTGGGGTAACTCATCATAAATAAGATTTTCTATTATTCCCTCGTCCACTGCCTTATGAGAGTAGAGCGGTTCCATAAGATCGTATTTACATAAATTGGACAGAGATTTTCCACTCAATTGAAGCTGAATTAACTGGGGCTTAAGTTCCTCTTCCAGGTCAAACAGTTTTTTGAGATATTCCACTTCTCGGGAAAATCCTGTTTCAGACATACGGTAGGAAACAATGGGGTCCCCCGTAATATCACCTGTTCTTACCAAGTCCACACTAAGGAGTATCTGGTTAATGGCCGCAACCTGGTAGCTGTTAAGCTGAATGAGAGCCTGCTGATGGGCTTGCATCTCGTGAGAAACCCGTTCTGTGTTATTTAGTTGGGTAAGAATAATGAAAGCTACCGAGAGGGTTATTAATAAACCCAGCACTGCCAGTATGATGGCCTGAAGTCTGATTTTCATTTTTTCCTCTTTTTAAATACTCTGCTAATTAAAGAGCTCTTACTGTAAGAAAAGGATGAGATTTAGGTTAGCAAAATGTTTACATCCTACCGGGCATGGCTTATAATTATAAAAAAGGAGATTTGTTATGGAAATCGAAGTAAGACTTGAAGGTTCTAGCAAGTATCTCCACATCCCCGGTGAGACTATCGATAAGCTAGGGTGGGACGTTGGTGATATCGTAAAATTAAGCGCCGATGGGGACGCTCTGAAAATTAGCAGAGTGGCTACCAGGGAAGAAAACGATGCCCTTCATAACCTGGAAATGAGCTTTAATAGAAACAGCGGCATTGGGGCCTATCAGGATAGCGACTTATAGCCCAACGCCAAAGGATTAGTTTTCTTCTTTTACAGCTATAACGGACGTATTATCCGAGTAGATTGTGGTTTCTGCCTGATTTGTCTCTTCTGTGGAGAGTGATTCGGCAGGAGCCGGTTCTTCCGAAGGAAAGGTGTCTTCTTCGGGAACAGGGATGAGAGAATAGTCCGAATCTGTCTCTGTGGTTTGCAATGTCGATTCGGTCTGCGTTTCCGGATTTTCATCGGTGGTAAAGAAGGCCAGTTCATCTGCCAGAATTTTGTTGGACTCTTTGATTACTTCCGTTCTTCGCTTTAATTCGTCCACCACATCGCGTATGTTACCTATGCCGCGAACAATACCCTTCGAACTTGTTTCTACCCCTTTTGTGGTTTCTTCTGCCACATGGAAGGCGGAAGAAAGATCATCAAGGCACTGGCCCATCTCGGCAGAACCCTCTCTTGCCTGGATTGAGTTGTGCTCCAGGTCATCCATGGCATTTCGGATTTCTCCGCTTCCCTGGGTGAGTTCGCTAATATTGTTGGAAATTTGAATAAAACTTTTGCTTACCGATCCTACCTGATTAATAACCTGCTGGAAAGAGCCTTTCATCTGGTTCCCCGATTTGTGGGCCGACTGGATATTTTTGATCATTTCCTTAACATTTTCCCCGATAGTCCGTGAGTTTTCGCCGGAAGCTTCGGCAAGCTTGCGGATCTCCTCGGCAACAACGGAGAAGCCCCGGCCCGCTTCACCGGCATGGGCCGCTTCAATCGCCGCATTCATGGCAAGCATATTGGTCTGGTCGGCGATATTGTCAATCAGCTCTACCATCTCCTGGATATTACTGATATTGGCGGTAATGGCATTGATAAAGGAAAGGTTGTCCAGCAGCTGTCTCTGACCCTCATCTATGGCAATTTCCAGTTCCTCCGCTGTTTTAGTGTTCGTGCCGGTCAAGTCGCTTATTTGTTCGAGGGAGTTATTCATAGTTTTTACGGAGGCACTGGTCTGGGTAACCATGGAGGTCTGACTGTCGATCATGCTCCTTACCCCATTGATAATTGCGGCAATTCTTTCGAGGGACACGCTGGAACTGCCAATGCTGTCCTCCATATTATCAATACCCTGGGTAATAACATCGACACTTCCCTTCATATTTGAAACGGAAGTAACCGTTTCCTGTACGGACTCTTCCATAACTTCCCGGGTAACGGAACTTCGTTCGGAAGACTTCTGGATTTTGCCGATCATGGAGGAGAGGGTATTCATGAATTCATTTAGCTGGTTACCGATTTCATTCAGCTCGTCGTTGGAATTTATAGTGAATCGATGCCTGAGGTCTCCCCCGGTAATCTGGGAAATCCCTTTTTGCAGGGCAAAAACAGAGCGGCTCAGGTTTTTGATTGAAGCAAGGGAGAATATTATGAGCCCTATGACCACAGAAAAGCTTAATCCAAGAATCATATACATAAGTCTGCTTTCCATCTTATGAACTTCATCGTTAATGACAGTGGATTGATCGGCCAACACATTCAGATTAACCTGTATGGCGTTTGCCAGGCTCTCCCAGCCGGATGACAGATTGGAAATACGATACATGAGCATGGGGTAGCTGGATGCTGTTTTATCAATTTTCCCCTGCGTATCCCTAACAATATCAAAGAGGGCGTAATCATCGGCGCTGTATCCGCTTTCATTAAAGAGAACCGCCGTAATTTCTAGTTGTTCTTGAATGGTCTTATAGGCCGTATTCTGCAGCCCCTCCAAACGGGATATTGAATCAATCGACTTTTTAATTTCTTCGCTTCTTCCGGTAAGTATGGTGATCTCTTCAAGACGGGCGAATTTTGTGGCGGCCGTTTTCTGGCTAAGTGCCAGTTCCGATTGAACGAGATTAAGGGGCGAAATAAAGAGTTGGTTAACCTGGTAAAGTTCTTCTGCCAGGGCATACTGAATGTCCAGGAGAATTCGCTCTTCCCTTTCCATCAGGGTACTCTGATTAATCATGAAAATAAATGTTAAGAGCATTATGACTACGGTGAGCGAAAAAAGGCCTACGATAGATCTTAGTTTGGTTTTGATTTTCATATTAACATTACTCCCGAAACGTTACTGTTTCCATATTTTTAAAATCTTGTTCAGGTATACCACAGAGGACATATTGGCATCTGTAGTATATTGAAAGCCCAATATTAATGTAAAGGACTCATTTTTTACCCAACGAACGGTTCCTCGCAAATAGAAAGAGGGAATCTTCATTGATTCATCGGGGATTATTTTAACATTGATTGTATCCTTTTGGCAAACTTTCAAATCTCCAAAAAGGGCAATTTTCATACCTTCCCGGGTAATGTCTCTTACCTGGCCTGTGTAGCCGTTTACAAAAGCTCTTATAAAACACTGTTCCCTGGAAGTGGTTCTTACTATATCAGGCATACCATTTAATTCCCATTGTTACAATTGTTCCTTCGGTCCGACCCTTTTGGTAACCATTCATTACTTTTCCCTTTCTGTGAAATTCCAAGGTAAAAAGGTCCGCCATTTGCCGTGCCGTAAGAAGGCCCATTCCAAAACGGTTGTAGGAATATCTTTCACGATATCTTTGAAAGGCGGTACTTTCCAGATCAACATCTCTGGCGGGAGTGTTCATATCGTAGGGAAGGAGAGAGGTCTCAAACCCCCCGCCACAATCCTTTACGACAATCAGAAGATAATCATCCTCCGCAGAAAATCTCAGTTTTACCGGTTTTTCGTGGGAGCCCGTTTCTCTTTGGGCCCTAAGCGAATTGTTCACCAGTTCCATGGTAGAATAGATAATATTCTCCTGCTTTTCCGCAGGAATTCCCGAATTGACAAGATTTAGATATTTTAATATTGCATTAAGCGGCGCTTTTTCCGATATATTAAAAATGAGGTTTCTGTACACTTCTGTTTTATACATTAACTGGTGCATGGCCTGCTGATTATTATACCCTATTAAACAAGGAAAGCAATCATGTTTTATCTTTATGTCCGAATATATTCAAGAAACCAGTTAAACCAGCTGGAACCGGACTTCATGAGTAGTCTCAACGGGCAAATCTCGGCCATTAATCAAAAATACGGTGGAGTAACTCTCAACGGCAAGGACGGGCTCTTTCGTTATGCCGCCCTTTACAGGGAAACTTTGATAAATATGATAAATGCCGCCCAGGCCTGCCAGAAATTATTAGAGGAAGAGAAGGAAGGGCTGGACGGGTATAACATTGTTCTCACCGGAGCGGATAAGCAGGATTATGAACTGCAGAAGAAACTCGACTTTCTTGTATATCAAATACTGGACGATGGGGGGATTTGGGTTGATCCTCACTGGAAGGAGGATCTTTCCGGCTATCTTCTATTGGAAAAGGAGAAGTATCTTTATCGAATGACAGGGCAAAAAGAATTTGCTCCTACCACGGGGGAGAGATTTTCCTTCATGCTGGAAGACGAGAGCGCTATCAAACGGATAGGTCGCTGGCTTGAACAGGAAGACCGCCCCCTATTGGTTTTGTCCGGAGAGAAAGGGGCGGGGCGGCGATTGAATCTGGAGAGGGCTCTGAAAGAGTATTTCGGTAAAAAGAGTCCGTCCACTATTCGGCTTAAACTGAATGGAGACAGGGATTATATCTATGATCCCTACAGAGACTGTCTGGGCCGTTTAGACGTTTCCGAAGAAGAGGAGAGGGGAAATCCCCTTTTGCTGGACCTTAGACAGGGAAAAATGATGAGCCGCTGTTCCGATTTCTTTTCCCGTGATTTTGAAGAAGCTTTTCTGGAATATCTGGAGGAGGAAAAGAGAAAAATAGCCGGCCGATCTCAAACTCTCTTTGTTATTGTGGAGAAGGGGGAGGATTTCTCTTCCGCCAGTCGGCAGCTGTTGGAACGGATTCTGGAGAGGAAAGGGCTGCGCTTTATACTCATTTCAGAAAAAAGCCGTCCCGAATATCTTTCTAAAACATCAAATCCCGATGTCATTCTCTTTTTGCCTCCTACAGAAGAGAAACTCTCCCATAAGCTTAGCCGAGCCTTTGGTGAGGGAGATTGGACAAGTCAAAAAATGGCGCCCCTCCTTCTAAGTGAACCTCTTAACAGCCAAACCCTATTCTATTCAGCCTGGTTATGCTGCGGAGGAATCACTCCCGGCGAGGGCGTCTCCCCTGTTCGAACCATGATAGATTCCCTTAATGAAAGGGAAAAAAGAGTTCTCCGCTATATCGGACTTTCTAAAGGTTTGATCGGGCGAAAGGAAATGTCCCGCTTTCTTGCCGATGAAGAGGAGGATATATCCCTTATCTCCGAAAGAATCGACCGTCTTAAATCACTGGCTTTGGTGGATGAGACAAAAGGGGGGAAACTCCATGCTGAATTTGAGCTTCCTCCATTTGACAAGACCCAGGAAAGGCAGACTGTTAAGGACCTCATAGGACTTCTAAACCGGGAAGGCCAGGGCAAACCCTTTCAGTACTTCTCCTTTCTCGAAGAGCACGGGGAGACGGATAAAGCCCTGGAGTATCTGAATAATATCATGAACTGGCTCATAAATAACGGGTTTCAGGACAGGGCGGACAGTCTTATAAGCAATCCTCCTTTTATGGGAAAAGAGATCGATGAACTATCCCTGGATTCTCTGCAAAACCTGCTCTTTGCCAACCGGCTGAGGCTGTCTTTGATTAAGGGGGATCAGGTCCAATTGGGAGAACTGGTGGCAAACGGCCTTCTTTCCCAGGTTTCGGAAAGAGGAAAATTTGCCGACGAGTTCTATTTGCAGCTGTCCCGTTACTATTACTGCCAGGGGAATGCGGACCAAGCTGTGGATTATGCAAAAAAAGCTCTTTTTATGTTTCAGAAGACAGGATTTCACTTGGGGGAAAGTCTGGCCAATATAGAGCTGGCCTTTGCCTTTCTGGGGCAAAGAAAGGTTCAGATGGGAATGGACTATTTTGAAATCGCCCGCCGAATCAGCTATCAGATAGAAGATAACTACACACTTATCACGGCTCGAACCTTTGGGGCTCTGACGGCGTTTCTTTTTGGAAATATGTCCAAAGCGGAAAGCATCATTGAGGAAACCCTTGAATTGGCAGAGAAGAACGGCTGTCGCAGAAGAATCTTCTTTCTTAAATTCCTGGCCGGTCGAATCCGCTTTGAATACGGCCATTATCGGGAAGGGGCGGAACTCTTTGAAGAGTGCTATGAATTAAGCAAGCAGATAGATATGACAGAAGGGGGAGATACCGCCCGCCGGTGGGTAGGACGCTGTCTCTTGTACCTTGAGAAACGAAGAGATGCCTTTGCCTGGCTCGATTCGGAAGATTCTACAAGGGAGGGGCTTCTCTTTTTGGCAGAGGCTGATTTTATGGTCTCACTTTATGAATCGGCCCTGTCAAAGCTGGAAAAGGCCGAAGCTATGGTACCCAACAGGGAACTGAGTTACTCCGAAATGGACCGATGGTGTGACGGGTTCATGCCCATAGAAGGTCGGCTTTCTTCGAATGATGTGACAGAAGACGTCCTTTCCGGTCAAATCGATGCACTCCATAGCTATATCCTTGCTCTTACAGGTCGTCATTCGGAAGCAATGGCTCTTTTTATGAAGAGAGGCGGTCAGGATGATTATCCCTTTAAACCCTACAGTTACAAATACAGCTATATCCATTTTACCATACTTAACGTGGGAGAAATCAGTCTTTCCGGTGATGATAACAGGCTGGCCTCGCTGAGTCGGGCTATAGAAAGGCTCCAGTCACGGGCAGGCCGATTTGATAATCAGCATAAGAAACTGGACTTCCTGAACAAGAACTGGTGGAACCGGAAAATCATGGAAGAAGCCCATCGTAAAAAGTTTCTTTAAAAAGTTTTTAACAAGATGTTGACAGAAAAGTTGATTATAGATATATTATGGAAGCTTTTTTGGTGGCGTAGCTCAGCTGGTAGAGCATTCGGCTCATATCCGAACGGTCAGGGGTTCAAGTCCCTTCGCCACTAAATTACAACCGTTCCTTATTCAGGAACGGTTTTTTTATGTCCGGAGGTCTTTATGGAAAAGAGAATTCCCTCAGGCTCAGAGGAGATGAAAGAGCTATTTCGTTCCCTCTCTCTCATTTATTTATCCCGTTCCCGTCAGTCGATGGATCTTTCCGATAAACGACATTACCGACAATCTTCCTATTATAAAGAAAACTCCCCTGAATTCGATAAGCTCAGTGGCCAATATGGTCAGGATATTAAAGAGAGTCGTCTTGCCCCTTCATCGGTGGGATTTATTGACAAAAGCATGGGCCGGGGGCTTTTTTCGGAAGAGGACAGGAGTGCAGGCGATTTCATCGGGGAGTATTGCGGTGTGATCGGTCGAGCCCTTAAGTGCCGCCCCGTGAAGGATCACCTGGGGGGATTTGCCACCGATTACGCCTGGACCTACCCGGAAAAGAGGGGCTTTCGGGCTTTGGAGGTGAACGGACGGCTGGAAGGAAACGAGACGCGATTCGTCAACCACAGCTTTACCCCCAACTGTCGTATGGAACATACCCTTGTGGATAATCGCTGGGTTCTTTTTCTGGTAGCACAAAAGGAGATTGCCCGGGGAGAACAGTTTACTGTGGATTACGGCGAGGAGTACTGGACCGGGGGCCACAGGGAATTAATCATTATTTAAGTGATAAAACCTCATATTCCCAGCCAGATTGACGAAGATATAACATAGAACCGGAAATATACGGGAGATATTCATGAATAAAATACTATTTTCTATCCTTTTTCTTGTTTCTTTCGTTCCCCTGAATCTTTTAGCGGAAACTGTTATGATAGAGTCCGTTGCCCTAGGCGACAGGGGGGAGTTTGAAGAGGAAGAAAAGACTCGCCTTATTCAAATGGAAACGGGAGTTATGGAAGCCCTTTTTGACGGGGGCCATCTTTTTTTTAATATGTACAGCCCTAACGGAACGCTGGATCCCATGAAATCCAATAATGCCCTTATGCAGGCAAGACAGACAGGAGCCCGTTGGCTTGTCCGTCTTAGAGCACAGGAGGAGGCGGTTGAGTGGTGGTTTTTTTCTTTGGCCGATTTTTCTCTTCTGGGGGAAGGGAATATTTCCAAAGAGGATGTGGATACCGGGGACGAAATGACTTGGGAAGAGGTTTTCTTTGAGTCGGGAAAGATCGTCGGTAACAGCATTGTTAATTACATGAACCCTTAACAGGAGAGGTTATGAAAAAGCTTATATTTAGTCTGATTTTACTGGCGGGTAGCTTGTCGGTATCTTTCGCACAGAGCGCTATTTGGGCGGGAAACGCCACCAGAGGGAATGATGATGCCTATCCTGCTTCTATACGTAGTTCCGGGAAAGCGGCCGGTCTCTCTTTGGCTCTGCCCGAAGGTACTCTGGTACAGGTAAGAAACCGTAAAAACGGTAAAACCGCCGATGTCACCATCGTTTCGGGGCAGGGAAAACCGGGAATCTTTCTTCTTTTGAACTCCTCTGCCGCCGATGCATTGGATATTCATACGGGTGAAGTGATTATGGTAGAGATTGAAGAAAAAAGTTCCATCTCCAATCCCTTCCTGGATTATAGCTCCGACCCGGACGGCTTCAAACGTAATTTGAATGAAGAATTCCTTACCAGTCCGGGAACTAATCCGGATGATCCCTCCTCCCTTGATGTGGAAGGGGAGATGGATAAAATGGGCTACGAGACGGAAGAAGAGGATGCCTCTCTTGCCGAAGAAAGTTCACCCGAAGAAACTGCTGTGGCAGCGCTTCCCGATACGGATGATGCCGTTATTGAGGAAGAAGAGCTTCTTATGGAAGAAATCACTGTTGAAGATCCTCTTGAAGGCGAGCTGCTTGTCGACGCCGGGGAAGCTGAAACAGAAGAAATCATAGAAGAAAATCCGATTGTTGTGGAAACTCCTATCGAGGAAACCCCTCCTGTGGAAGAGCCGGAACTGGAAGAGTTGTATGTTCCCGAAGCGGAAGGGGATTTCGAAGAGATTATTATTGCCACGGGAAAAGACGATTACGATGAAGAGCTGGACTATAGTTCGAAGGAAGAGCCCTTTCTCAGTGATGACCTCACGGCGGATGAACTTGTTAAGGAAGAGCCGGTCTTAGAAGAGTCCGCTCCTGTGGAGGAACCCATAGTCGAAGAAGCCCCTGTCCTTGCCGAAACAGAAGAGGCTCCCAAAGAGGAACCGGTAATAGATAGGGAACGGGTTATTTACTTTCTTACTCCCGCAGAGCTAAGGCCCCCCGAAGTGGAAGAGGAAGAACCGGCCTTACCGGAATGGAATGAAAGCGAGGGCGAGGTGCTCACCGTAGAAGCGGAAGAACCTGTTGCAGAGCCGGAGAAGGAAGGGGAAGAAGAGATAATCTTTGTTCCCCAGTACGTGGAATCGGATGATCTGGAAGAGTACATGGAAGAGACCAGAGAAAGCGGTGCCCGCTATGTGCAGGTGGCCCTGTTCGATAAGAATGCCTCAGAAGAGATTTATGATAACATGGGAATCCTTCAGGACGCTTTTCCCTATCTTCCCATATTACTAATGCCCGGCAGCACTGAAAATACCCTTCGCCTGATGGTAGGCCCCGTTTCCCGCGATGAAGTGGGGATTTTGCTCTACGCCATGAAAGCCCACGGCTTTGCGGACGCTTTTTTAAACCGGGAGTAAGGAGTGACCGAAGAACAGGCCGTTGAGTTTTTGAGAAAAAAAGGTTGGGGACTTATAACTCCCCAGACCTACCTGATAGATGTTGAGCCCGATTTCAAGGAAGCCTGGGAGCTTGTCTCTCCCTTTACTATGATATCACCGGAAAGAGCTTATGCCATTAGTCAGGCATTGGACTATCTTGAAGGGAATAACATTTCCGGTGATATTGTCGAATGCGGTGTCTGGAGAGGGGGAGCCTGTATGCTGGCCGCCCGCCTTATACTCCAGAGGAATTACAGGAAAAGAGCCTTCTGGCTATATGATACCTTTGAAGGAATGACCGAACCCACCGAGGACGATATTATCGCCGCCAGTGGCCAGCCTGTGGCGGAGCGGAACCCCTTGGGTTGGTGGGCTGTTTCCGAAGATGAGGTTAGGGCTAATCTGGAAAGAACCGGATACGATAAGGAGCGCTATACCCTGGTTAAGGGGGATGTGTGCCAGACTTTGGAAGACTCTGTTCCCGAGGGGCCTATTGCTCTTTTGAGGCTGGATACGGACTGGTACGAGTCAACCAAAAAAGAGATGGAAGTTCTATTTCCCAAGTTAGCTCGGGGGGGAGTGCTCCTCCTTGATGACTACGGTCATTTTAAGGGTGCTGCAAAAGGAGTGGATGAGTATTTCGCTTCTTTGGGATTAACCCCCCTATTGCAGCGTGTTGATTATACCGGGCGTCTTTATATCAAGAATTAGTTCTTCAATTATCCGGAAGAAGTCCTCCGAGGCTAAATCGGGATAGATCCCTTCCGAAGAGCCTCTCAAGTTGAAGTTATGATCCGTAATCAGTATGGTGGGGTATTTTTGTACTCCCCATTTCTGGGCGGATCTGCCTTCCCGGTCCTTAAAGTCCTCTTCTGCTGTAGAGACAGTCAAGACAAGAAGGGGCTCATCGGCAAATCGGTTTTTTAGTTTTTTCAGCTGATTCTTTAAGTCTGCCGTGAACAGATCGGCCTCATCAAGAAAGATAATAACCATAACCTGCTCGGAACTCCCGTTTATTAGGTAGCTTTTCCCTTGGGGATTTATGAGTCTTCCCGGGCTAAGGGGCAGGGGAGGAGAAAAGTAATTAAAATCCAGTAATTCCAGGCGGGATATGTTATCGGTATAGCTGTAATTATCTTCCTGTGAAAAAAGAGGCAGGGAGAGACAAATCAGGATAAGGACTGTTCTGCTGTAGAGTTTCATGGATTATATATTATCAAAAAAAAACGTTTTTTGCAAAAAAAGTATTCTATTTATTCGGGGGGGCAGGTATAATCCTGTTTAACGCTATGTGGATTTTAATCATTATTTTGATTATCGGTGCGGCTCTTTTATTGTTGAATCGATCTTCGGGCAAGGTCAATCGTCTGCAGATTATACGGTTTTATTCAAAGGGTAAGGACGCCGGTTTCAAATGGAACGAAATATCCCTTCTCTGGAAAGCGGCGGTACTCGCCGAAGTGGATGTTCCCACGAAAATTTATTTTTCCCTTGATGAGCTCGATAACTGTATTAACATTATTAATAGAAAATACGGTGTTCTGGACAGAAAGAACCATAGTGATCCGGCCATTCGTGAATTGGTGGGCAAACTTTTCGATTACAGAAAAAAAGTCGAATTCAGCAAGCCCCGCTATAAAAGAGGGCTTAAAACCACCCGCGATATTCCCCTTAATCAGTTTATGAAAATCCGCACTTCCGAGGCGGGAATACACACTACAACCGTCTGTGGCAATACGGATACCTATGTTGTTATTAGTTATCCGAAGGGTGAGCCTGTCCCCATTGGTTTTACCTGGCGCGGACGGGTGTTGAATATTTACTTTTGGCGTGATAACGATGCGGGGTATTTTTTTCAGTCCAGACTCATTGATTCCTATAAGGACAGCGATAATAAGTATTTTCGCATGGCCCATACGGATCATTTGCTGCGTAGTCAAAAAAGAAGATCCGTTCGGGCGGAAGCTCAGTTTGCAGCTCAGATGTACCGCTTTAAATCTACCGCTTCCTTTAATAATGATATAGAAACCAATCCCGGTCTCTTTTGCGTTATTACCGATGTTTCCGAAGACGGAGCCGCCGTAAGAGTCGGGGGACGGGGTAAGAAAGGCATGGCCCTCAAGCTTCAGTTTAAAATTCGCGAGAATCTCATCGTGGTGAACGGTGTCGTAAAGAGTGTGAACTATAACTACGATAAGGATCAGTCCATACTCCATATTGAACTTATGCCTTTGGAAGAGTCTGCCAAATTTGCCGTTTTATCCTATGTTTACGATGTGGACAGAAGCAGAAAAAGAAAACAAGCCGTAGTGGAAGAGCATAAACGGGACCGGCAGGAAAAAATTGCCGGAGAAATGGTTGAAGTGGAAGAAATCGCCATGGCCGATGATTCGGAGTAATAGGTTGTTTTTTCCTTTTTTATTAATTAAACTTAAAAAAAATTGCGATAAGGAGTCGAAATGAACTTGAGAGGAAAAATTTTGCCGATTACGATCGGTTTGATGATTTCCGGTCTATTTTTTTCCTGTACCGGCGAGCCTGAAACTACAGATCCGGAGCAGGGAAGTGATATGTCCGTTGAGGTCGAAGATAATAAAAGCGAGGTCGTTTACGAAACAAAGGTAGAAGAGGTCTACAAGGTTTCAAAAGAAAGTTATTTTCTCGATGACGGTTCTGCCAATGGTTATAAAGAATTTTCCTATGATGATAGGGGAAATCTGACCGGAATCGTTAATTACCGCGGTTCGGGGGATCTTCTTTTTGAAGAGAAATATGAGCTGGATGAAAAAGGAAATATTCTTAAAGCCAAGCTTTTTGACAGTGAAGGATTAACCTCTTATACCGTATATACCTATGATGACAATGGGCTTCTGATTGGTGAAGAGTACTACAATCACAGAGATTTGTACCTCTCCGGATCTCGTTTTGAATATGATAAAAAGAATAACAAGGTTCTTTGGGAATCTCTTGATGAGAATAAATCTCTTGTTCTCAAGGCTGAGTATATTTATAAAGGGGATGATCTTATCAAAGTTTCCTTTCTGACTCCACTTAATAAGGATGACGGTTCCCTGGATTACTCTTATAGGGATGATAAAGTAATTAAAGAGGTGAGTATTAACGGTTCCGGTAAAGAAGAAAGACGAACCGAATACGAATACGACGACGATATGATGATTGTTTCAAAGATCTTTCAACTGGGCCGATTATCACGGGTTAATGAGATGGAATATGACAATATGGGACAGAAAGTCAAAATGATGACTTACAACCGATCCAAGAAGCTTATTAGTCATACCGTTTATGAATACGTTACTTTTCAGGAAGAAAAGACAGTACCGGCAGAGTAGGGAGCGAAAAGTATGAAAAGAAATATATTATTAGCATTGGTATCCCTTATGGTTTTTTCTCTTAATGCCGGCGATAAAGCGGAAATGTGGTCACGTCTTTATTCCCGTACGACTTCCATGGAACAGAAAGTAACGGCCATGGAAAAAATGGTCCTATTGGATGATCCGGGATTGGAAATAACTTTTACCTCCGCTTTGGATGAATTAATCAATGGTGAGTATCTGCAATACGCTACGGGACCCCAAAGTTATAACTGGGAAAATATTGTGCGTATGTCAATGAATGAGCTGGCTCAGTTTAAAGCTGTTGATTCGGCTTATCTTTTAATGCAGATTGTTAACGAGCATTCCGGGATTATAAAAGCCGATGCCATTATGGCTTTAGGTGATATGAGAGCCCTGGATTATGCCGGAGATATAGCCATGCTGCTGAGAAATCTCAACATGAATACGGCATCCGACAAGAACAGTGCCGAACTGGAAGCCTATAGTGCTGTTTACGCTTTGGGTAAGATGAAAGATATCACGGGATTTTCTCCCGTTTTCTACTCCCATGTAGGATGGTATACCCGAAGAACAAGAAATCTAGCCAAGAATGTACTCAAGGATATGCTTGAAGATCCTTCCGACCAGATTATGGTGATTATGGAGGAGGCTGACTACAAAAATAAACTTATCGCACTTAATGTAGAACTGGAATCCTCTGCTTCTGCGGAAGGTAAGGAGATGGTTATTATTGATGCTTTGCGTCAGGGGGTGGAAATCTACTCGTCCGACCCTATGGAAAAGAATGACCTTTACCAGTTGAGAATTGCCGCTCTTACCGCATGTTATCAACAGGGAATATCCAATCCCGACTCTCTCGAGTATTTGGCAAGAGCTTACCGGGAAGCGGATAAATTGGAAGAAAAGATTCTCGTTGTTCAGGCGGTGGGAACCAACGGATCGGATGATTCCATCGTTCTAATGTCCGATTGGCTTGATGTTTTTCACGAAAAGATGATTGGCGGGGTTAATCCCAATAATGATGAGATTACCTTGATTACTCAGCTTATTTATGCCCTTGAGATTTCCGGTAATGAGTTGGCCAAACCGGTTCTGAGTGAGATTGAAGTCTACGGCTATTCCAATAAAATTAACCGTGCTGCTGCTGCTGCACTTAAAAATATGTCTTAATGGGACAATTTTAGGTAATTTTTGATAAAAAGCCTCTACCCTTTGGGTATGAGGCTTTTTTTTATGGTCCTTTTGTTTATATCTGTTCTCCCCAGTGTTTCCGGGCAAACACTCTATACACCTCTTCTTGTTATGACGGGGGGAAGAGGGGTTTTACAGGAAGATCTCTCAATAGGGTCCTATGAGGTCTCTGTTTTGTTAGATGAGGTATATGGTAAAAGCTCAATCCGTGCTGGTATATCACGGGAACAGAAAGTCTTTCTAATGACGGTAAAGGAGTCCCGTTTCAAGGGAGAGTATATAACCGTAACATTTAGGGATGACAAGGGGTATGTAAAAAGTTTTAGCGATGAATACAGCTCTTCTCTGTTAAGGTTAAGGAGCCGTATCTTACTGTATATAGAAGGGATCACACAGGACATGGGGGAACCGGGAATTATGCTGGATTCCTTACTATTGGGAAGGACCTATAGGGCCGGTCAGCTCAAAGAGGAATTCCGTCTAGCCGGATTAAGTCACCTTCTTGCCTTATCGGGACTCCATCTGGGAATTGTTTCTACTCTTGTATTTTTAATTTTGCGTTTTATCCTCCCTTGCCGGGCAAGGGGACCCGTTTTGTTGATGCTCCTCTGTTTTTATTCCTATCTCATAGGGCTTAAGCACTCATTTCTTCGGGCTGTTATAATGTATGGTCTTTTTAGTCTATTACAGCTGAAGGATATAAAACCGGTTTCATGGAAGGTCATGGTACTATCCGCCTTAATCCAATCGTTTATATGGAAGGGCTCCTATAGGAGTTGGTCCTTTATCCTTTCCTACGCTGCCATGGGGGGGATACTGGGATTTTATCGCCCTTGGCTATGTGTTTTTAGAAGAATATTACCCAAGGTTCTCGCTCTCCCCCTGGCCGTATCCTGTGCGGCTCAAACCGTCATTATCCCCTTGGTTCTACCATTTTTTGGATGGATACAACCTGTGGGTGTTATAGCAGGATTGATATTGACTCCCCTTATAACTGTATATTTGTGGGCAGGTTTGCTCTATATTCCTTTAATCATGATCTTTCCGGGATTAAAAGATTGGGGCGCCGGCTTCTTTCGTGTTATCCATGAGTTGATTATGATCCTGGTTAGGTTTTTTGGACGAGTTTCTCCCGTTCAATGGGAAAGTCCTGCGGGAAAGCTCTTATTTTTCCTTACCCTTTCTGCTACAATAGTCCCATTCGTTCTACTATTAGTAAAGGAAGTAAGATTTGGCGGAAAGAAATCTCAAATTAAATTACGATTCCCCTTCGGAAATAAAAGCACTTTTGGAAATGATGGGGCTGGGGCCCAGAAAGAGATGGGGGCAGAATTTTCTCATCAATAGGGGGGCCCGGGAACGGATTATCGAGATGTTGGATGTGAAGGATGATCATGTGGTTTGGGAAATTGGTCCCGGGCTGGGTGCTTTGACTTCCCATCTTGTTGAAAAGACAAAACATCTAACTCTGTTTGAGATAGACCCGGGATATGTGGAATATCTTAGTTTGGCCTATGAAAAAGAAAATCCTCTTATTGTTCCCGGTGATGTCATGAAAAGCTGGAAAAAACAGTATACACTGGAAAAACCGGATCGCCTTATTGGCAATCTCCCATATAATGCGGCCTCCGCCATTGTTTCCGATTTTATCGAAAATGATTCTGTTCCTCCTAAAATGGTTATCACGGTCCAGCATGAGATGGGAGACCGGATGAAGGCTAAAACAGGAAGTAAGAACTATTCCTCCTTTTCCATTCTTTGCCAGTACGGTTGCAAGATTATAGACCGGGGAGTCCTTAGTGCCGGTTCTTTTTATCCCGCACCGAGGGTTTCATCCAAAATAATGGAGCTTGTTCCGGCTCAACGCACTTCGGAAGCAGAGGATAGCAAGCTTTTCTTTATGCTCGTCAGGGATATGTTTCTTTCCCGCAGGAAAACCTTGAAAAATAATATTAATAACGCCTGTTCTGCTCGATTCCGTGATTTTGGCAAGGATACCATGTATCAGGCTTTTCTGGATGAAGGTATTAAATTGGAGACCAGACCGGAAAAAATTGAGGTGGAGCAGTATATCGCAGTCTCAAATCGGCTGGCCCGTGTTAAGAACAATTAGACTGTTTTTCCGGGTTGAGTAAAATCGGTAAATCGGCTATTTTCTTACTATGATTATCTTTTTATTTTTGTCTGTACCCCTTTGGCTCTTATTTTTAAATAGTTTTTTTATTAATGAAGGAGTGAGAAAGAAAGATTATATCATTCCCCTTGGGAAGGGCGCGCTTTTTTATATCCTGGCTTTACTGTTAACCTGGATGTTTACGGACAGGCTTACCTTAGGCGCAGTGACTGTTCTTCGCCTCTTCCGGTATACTTTCCAATATTATAATGGTCTTACTGTTCTCATTTGGCTTACGGCTTCTTTCATATTTAGTTTCTTTGAAAAGGAAACTTCCTCCTATCGCATTAGGGAATATCTTTTTATGGTCGCCGCCTTATTTGGGGGCGATTCACTTTACCGTGTGGTAATTAGTGAGAGTTGGTATGGTATTTATGAGTTGTTTTTACTGCCCCTTTCGAATATGGCCCTCATGGTTTTCCTCTCTCTTCTCATGGTCAGAATGGATGGGAAAACGATACTGGTAAAAATGTTACTATACATTTTTTCCCTTGCCGTTTTATTCGTCCTTAATATTGTTCCCACCCTGTATCTTTATAATAAGGTATTATTGTCTCTTCTCTTAGGAATACTTTTGTTTGTGTCCTCCCTTGTTTTATACCGGGAAGAATTGAAGGGGGGATTACCCGGTTCGGTTATTATTTTTAAAAGAACCGGGGAGGAATAGTAAAAAAAGCTTTCTCTATATGGTGAATTAAAAAAAAATGTTTGACACTCTCTCTACTGAGAAATATAATTCAACCTAAAGAGAGAATTGTTTTCTTTTATATATGTGAAGGAGTTCAGAATGAAACGACGCTATCGGCTGTTAACGGCTATACTTTGCCTAATGATTCTGTCGGCGGGATTTATGTATGCCGATGAATCGGTTTTGAGATATGAGTCGGTTATCGTTGATACTTTCGACGGAGAAAGTTCAGCTGTATATTCCGATAATGAAGCACCTATTGTCTGGAAGGTTTTCGGAAGTAAATTTTCCACCCGACCGGTTGCCGATAACATCGAGGATCCTGCCAATTTCCCCAAGCAGACCTACGCCATGGACACTTGGCCTACCGATCTGTTCGGAGCTTATCCGGAAAACAGGGAAAGTCTGGGAGTTTTCGGTGTTTGGTCCAAATACGACAGAATGGGAAATAACCAGTATGAAATCGTTGCCGGTGAAGAAGTAGATGGTAAATGGGTTCAGAAGCCTATTGAATTGCCCGGTCGTGTAAAAACTATCGACTGGTGGGCATGGGGATCCAACTTTAACTATTACATTGAGATTTATGTTATGGACCACCGGGGATTTGAATACCAGCTTCTTCCCGTTCGCGTTGATACTCTTACAGGTAAGAAGATTCAGTCCAGTTTGAACTATTCCGGTTGGCAGAACTTTTACATTGATATTCCCAATTATATTGATCAGGATGTTACCTATCAGCCCAGAAACGCCAACATGAAAATAACCAAGTTTGTTGTCTATACCGATCCTACGGAAAAGGTTACGGACTGTTACTTTTATCTTGACCATTTGAAAATCCTGACAGATACGCATGAAAGTACTTTTGACGGTTACCAGCTTAAAGAGCAGTCGGCAAGAGATGCTATCTGGGGCGCACAGAGTGAGGAGTAATTTGATGAATAAAAAAATACTTTTAGCGATTTTAATGATTATGCTGGTCCTTTCCTTTGCTGCGGCTCAGGTAAATGGACCGGATCCCACCAAGACGGGTGTTACTTCGGCTCAGCAGAAGCTTAAAGAAGTTTCTATTAGCAAGTTCGAAAATGCCGGATTTTGGTATGGTATTTTTCCTCGTGATGACGGGCTCATGTTCCTTCGTTCGTTCCCCGGAAGTCCTTTGGATAAGGAAGCCCTTCCCGAGGAAGTGGAAGCCGGTATTGTTACCCTTGACCAGGACGGCATGATTATGGAAGGCGATAATTACGTTCTCGGTGCCAAGGTATACTTCTTTAGAAGAGGTGTTATTAACTTTGCCATTAAGCCCGTAAGACCCCTTCCTGTTGAAGGTATTACCAAGACGATTTCTATTTGGGTTTGTGGAAGAAATACTAACCATAGGATGGAAATTGTACTCTCCGATCATTTTGGGAATGACGCGGTAATTGATATGGGTAAACTCAACTTTATGGGTTGGAAAAGACTTACCGTTGCCGTTCCTCCTAATATTGTTCAGCGAGATTATCACTACAACAATAAAATGGGTGTAAGTGTAAGTGCCTTTAACATCAAGTGTGATTTGGATGAAACTTACGGTAACTACTATCTGTACTTTGATGACTTGAGAGCGGTTACGGACCTTTTTGCCGAAGCTAACCGTGATGAAGACGATATGGTAGATAGCTGGTAGGATAAAAGACCCGTTTAAGGCGGGTCTTTTTTTTGCCCTTTATAATTGTCCATGGAAAAAAAACTTCAAGAACTTTCTGATTTTGAACTCTTTGCCGGACTCTCGAGAGAAGAGCTGGAGATGGTTGCTCAGTACTGTCTCCCCGTTGAGTTTAGAAAAGGACAAGTTCTTTTTTACGAAGGGGAGGTTGCCGACTGTCTCTATGTTATCGTTGAAGGCGATGTTGAGGTTTGGTCGGACTTTCGTGAAAAAGAACGAGATCTTCTGGCTATAAATAGTGATAAGTGTATCGTGGGAGAAATGGCTCTTATAGACCAGTTACCTCGCAGTGCTACCCTTATAGCCGGAACCGATGTAAGAACCTATTCCATTAATAGGGAAAGCTATGAGGCCATTCTCATAAACTGTCCCAGTATTGCCGTAATACTTATGAAATCTCTTTCCAAGATTGTACGTAACAGTAATCAGAGTTATGTGGCGACATTGAGAGAGCAAAACCGGAAGATTGAGAATACCTATAAGGAATTGATCGCCACCCAGGAAAAGCTTCATAGAGAAGAGAAACTGGCTACGGTGGGGCAATTTTCCTCTATGATTCTTCACGATATACGTAATCCCGTTTCGGTAATTAAGAGTTATTCAGAGTTAGCCTTAAAAAAACAGGGTGATACTATGGATGAGGGATTAAAGAAATATTTCAAGCAGATCATTAGTGAAACAAGAAAACTGAATTTTTTAGCAGCCGATTTACTGGATTTTTCCAAAGGGGAGATCTCGTTAAATCTTTCCATTATTGAGGTAAACAATTTCATCAAGGACATTCTTAAGAAACATGTCGCACCTCTCGCCGCTAAGGATATAAAAGTTCATCTAAATGGCAAATATGAAAGAGCCATTCTTGTTGATGCAGACCGCTTTGAAAGGGTCATCATTAACCTTTTGAGTAATGCCCGTCGTGCCGTTTCTCGTGGGGGAATAATCGAGATCAAAACCTGGGAAGAAAAACAGAATTTTCATCTGACCTTTACCGACAATGGCTATGGTATGACTCAGGAAACTCTGGAGCATCTTTTTGAACCCTTTTTTAGCCAGTCCGGAAAAGGGGGAACCGGTTTGGGAATGGTTATAATTAAAAACATCATTGAAGTTCATGAAGGCTCTATAGAAGTGGAAAGTGAACTGAATAAGGGAACAAAAGTCCATATTTCACTCCCCCAGGAGCATTAATATAGCCCTTGTACTAAAGAAACAATACTTCGAAGTTTCTCTTTACCTGTGTGATTAATTTTTCTGTCTTCGTATTTCGTAAATCAGCTATAAAATCTGCCGTATAGCCAATTTGACCGGGATGATTGGTTCTACCCCGTCTTTTTTGCGGAGAAAGGTAGGGCGCATCGGTTTCAATTAAAATACGATCTGCGGGCACAAAGGCAGCAGCTTCTTGTATGTTCGGAGCATTTTTATAGGTAACATTGCCGGCAAAGGAAATATAATAACCTATATCCAGGAATTTACGTGCCCACTCTCGATTCGAAGAGTAGCAGTGGATAACCCCTTTTTGGGGGAGGTTAAAGGATTTTAATTTATTGTAGCAGTCTTCATCTGCTTCCCTATTATGTATTATGACAGGGAGATTTACTTCGGAAGCCAATTCAAGCTGAGCTTCAAAGAAATCATGTTGGATGGACTGTGGTGTATCCTTCCAGTAGTAATCCAAACCAATTTCACCAATGGCTACTACTTTTTCATGTTTTGCTTGTTTCCTTATTTGAATCAAGCGCTCCGTAAGATTGCCTTCTGCATCTTCCGGATGAATGCCAACTGAGAAAAGAAGTTTTTCATAGTTAGCTAAGTGGGAGATCCTATCTTCAAAATTCTTTTCACTTACTCCTGCATCGAGTATCCAAGAGAAGTTTCTTCTTTCAAGTTCCAGGAACAGTTCCTGCAGATTAACATCTTTTTCCTGTATATGTGTTAAGTGAGTGTGGGAGTCGATAAGACCGGGATAGGTATGGTAGGGGGAATATTTTTTTTTGCTCATAGTTTTATTTTAAAAAAAGGATCCGCCGGAGCGGATCCTTATATTTGTGAAGCTTAGTGATTAAGCTTTGCCGGCAGAACCAAGTACGTTTTTGTTTTTTTCCATATAGAGTTCTTTAAGAAGATCTCTGGCAGGGCCTAAGTACTTTCTAGGGTCAAACTCATCGGGCTTCTCTGCAAAAACCTTACGTACAGCGGCTGTCATGGCAATTCTTCCGTCCGAGTCGATATTAATCTTACATACGGCGGATTTGGAGGCTGTTCTGAGCTGTTCTTCGGGAATCCCTACGGAATCCTTAAGGGCTCCGCCGTATTTGTTAATGGTGGCAACATGTTCCTGGGGAACGGAAGAGGAACCGTGAAGAACAATGGGGAATCCGGGGATTCTCTTTTCAATTTCTTCAAGGATATCAAAGCGTAGGGGAGGGGGAATGAGAATACCCTTTTCGTTTTTGGTACACTGGGCGGGAGTAAATTTGTTGGCACCGTGGCTGGTCCCAATTGAGATAGCGAGGGAGTCTACACCGGTCTTCTTTACGAAATCTTCCACTTCCTCGGGACGGGTATAGGTAGATTTTTCGGCCACCACGTCATCTTCCACACCGGCCAGAACACCAAGTTCGCCTTCAACGGTTACTCCGTGGGCGTGAGCGTATTCCACTACCTTTTTGGTAAGAGCTACGTTTTCGTCGTAAGGATGGTGGGAACCGTCGATCATTACGGAAGAGAAACCGTTATCAATACAGTCTTTACAGGTTTCAAAAGTATCGCCGTGGTCCAGGTGAAGTACAACGGGGATTTCATAACCCAGTTCTTTTACATACTCTACGGCACCTTTAGCCATGTTTCTTAATAGAGTGGCATTGGCATATTTTCTTGCACCGGAAGAAACCTGCAGAATAACAGGGGATTTTGTCTCTACACAGGCTTGAAGAATAGCCTGCATCTGTTCCATGTTGTTGAAGTTGTAAGCGGGGATGGCATATTTGCCCTCGATGGCTTTGGCAAAAATCTCTTTGCTGTTCACCAATCCCAGTTCCTTGTAATTTGTCATTTATATCTCCTTGTAGCTGTTAGATAGGACAGCTAATAATTGACTCCTGTGAGTCAATAATATTTTAATCCACCAGTCAGGCTTGGTCAATAATGGAATTTACCATAGATGCCAAAAATAGGATAAAAAAATATTGATTTGCTTAAAATTTGCATACAAATTAAGGAATAGTGAATGTTACGGCTACCGGTTCGGTGGTGTAGAGGGAGATGTTTCCGTCGCCATACCAGTAGCTGCTGTTCCCCGGATAGGCTGAGTCAGCCAGCAATAGGTTAAAGTAGATTGTGATTTCTTCTCCGGAAGTAGTGGGAAAAAGATTGGTTAAGTTTGAGTCAAAGGCACTGTAGGTGCGGTATATCTCGCCATTATAGTAATTCCATGTCTCAAATTCCCAGGTTGTATTATTTATGGAAGTTTCCATTGCGCTCAATGTTGTTAGATTACTTTCAACTTCTGAAAAGACAATCATATATTGTATATTGCTTTGATAGATGTAGTAGTCCGTTCCTTCGCTAAAACTAAATTGGAGAAAATAGTATTCCAGATCTGTGGGGGTGGTTGAGTTAGTTGTAACTTCAAAGGGATAAAGGTCGGAATCGGGAGGAGTCGGGGCTGTTATATCGTAAATAGCTTCAATTTCATTACTGGACGCTTCATTTGAGACAAGACCTGTTTCGTCCATTACGGAGTTGCTTTCGTATGACATGGATACACTTCCTTCATCAATGGCAGTGATGTCAAAATAGTAGAGACTTGCTTCATCGGAGAGGGTTGGACTAAAGCTGGACGAGGTGAGTGAGGAAAAACTGCAGTTTGTACCGAAAAGACCATCAATAAAATCCTCCGTTGTATAGGGGCCCGAATCTAAATCGGGATCGACATTATCATTAAACTGTACATAAACGGGAATCTCCGGTTCACTATAGTAATACCGGTCTGAGTTTTCAAGAAATACATAACACTCCAAAGTAGGATTAAAACTAAGGGAATAGTCTATTTCAAAGAGAGCCGTCCCTGTCCAGCTGGAGTCATAGTCGTAATAGGAGACAAGGTAGTTATTTGAGTAGCCCCATACATCGGTTTCATAGACATTATAATAGTTGTATGAAGAATCTTCATCGGAAGCAGTGCCGGCGTTGTAAATGGAAATCCAGGCGGAAAGGGATTCCGTTTCCATATCCAGTGACGGCGGAACGGGCACATCAATGGTGTAGTCATTATTGTTGACCTCTCCCCAGGCATCCCAATAGAGATCGCCATGACTGGAAGAATCCAAGTAAAAATTATCTATCAAAAAAATATAATCTCCCGCTTCAAGAGGGTCATAACGTTCATCAAGAAGTCCGCAGGATAGAATAAATCCTGCTATGATAGAAGCCAATATCAGTATTTTTACATTTTTCATTTGATAACCTCCTAGAAACGGTATCCCATACGAAGGGAAAACTGGGTTAAACTGACTTCGTCCTCACCCTTTAGGAGCCAGTAATCCCGGCGGACGCTCCCCTCCAGAAGAAGTCTGTTATAGTTAAAGACCAATCCTCCCCCCCAGGTGAGGAGAGAGCCCTCTTCTTCCACATCACTGTAATCATAACTATTATCTGATATATCCATCCAGCGATAGCCTAAAAGGCCTTCCATAAAGAGATTGAGCGGGTGTGTGAAGCGGGTTCTGCCGTATAGGCCAAGATTTATTGTTTGAAATTGGTCGTCACTGTTAAAGGGGGCAAGGAAGGCGAAGCGGACTGTTCCTCCCAAATACTGCCAAAGGGGATGGTCTCGCATCATATCCATTCGCAAGATAAATTCTGTTTCCGGAAGATAGCCGTAAAGGCCGTCATTCTCCACGTAAGTGAGAGCTGTAACGGGAGATTCTGTTATGATGTCCAGCAGGGGAAATGATATGAGAAGGTCTGTTCCCCATCGGATTTTGTCATAAAAGGCTTCGTCATGGACCTTGGCCGGATTGATTATTTCAAAGGCATCATGGACAAGGAGTTCTTCCTGGGGAGGGTTTATGAGTAAGAGGTCGTAGATTCCCGGTTTAAGTCCCTTTAGATCAAACCATAGGGCCACTTCCGTTTCGTCTGTGTATTCGCTGAGCGGAAGCCGGTGACGCTTGTCATCCCTTACCAGAAAGGCGACCATCTTTTCATCCAGGTTGGCCCCTGTAAGAATCACTTTAGGATAGAGATCATTAATAAAGGCTTTTGTGAGACTAAGATCTTTAACAAGAGGATTTACTTTCTCCTTTAGTTCGATCGCACCATATTCAACGGTTTGACTGCCAGAGGGATTAATAATCCTTAAATCATAAAATCCCGGGGAGAGTTCATTTGTCTCAAGAATTAGTTCTAGATTGTTTTCTCCTGTGAACGAGTAGGATAGCTCGTGGATTTCTCCTTTTTTCTCCAGGATTATTCGGGCTTTATCCATTACTTCTGCAACAAATATCTCCAGTTCCTGATCCCTGTCTCCGGAAAAAATATGGTGTTCCGGTATAGCAACAATATGGGGGGACAGATCTTTAATGACCTTGAGGGTCTCCCAGTTCGACTGGGCATCGGCTTTGTCAAATTTATTGAAAAAGGTAATTTGGTAGGAATAGTCTCCGGGAGCAAGGTCCAGGTTGATAAAGGGATCTTCCACTCTTTTAATAAAAAGGGAGGTATCGTATTTCTTCAGTTCTATTTGATAGGTGTAATTGTCCCGGCCTTCCCATTCAAGTTTGACTCCCTCTTGAGCTATGAGAGGAAGAGTGATGATAAATATTAGAAGAAAGGGGAATCGTCGCTTCATCTACCAGCTCCTTCCTACCATGAAATAGGGATTTCCGCTTACCATGGAATTGTATTTGAAGTGAGTGAAAAGTATCTTTATCCCTAATTCCAGCTCCAGTCCTTTTAGGGGAAAATGTACTCCCCCCTCTAGCTTGTTTGTTAAATCGAAGGAGCGTTTGTTATCACTTTCTGAGAAGGTGAAAAAAGAGTAGGACCCTCCAAACCCTATTCCCAAGTAAATATTAAAAGGGGAATTCAATTCGGAAAGATAGAATAAACCACCGTCCATAATGAATTGATCCATGCTAAGTTGTTCATCAAAATCATCAAGATAGTGATTGTAAGTGAGGTTGGCTGTAATACCCATTTGTCTTATCAGAACTAAGCGGTAGGCTCCGCTGTTTTTAAATTTCTTACGGTATGTCAGCCCAGCCCCATAGAATGAGTCCTGAAAGAGTTCGGAGCTCTCTCCTATGGGGAAGGACATATGGTAGTCCAGCCCCAGAAAGAAAGCCTGTCCTTCCCGGGATTCCCGTTTATTCTCAATCTCCTCGGATTTTGTAAGAGGTTTTTCTTCAAGGGTAAATGAATACTTATTGGAAAGGAATTCCCCCATGGCTTCAACGGTTAGAGTGTATTCTCCCACTTCCATTTCATCGGTATTAAGGAAAAAGCTTAGCTCCTCTCCAAAATAATTTTCTAAATTAGCATAGGGGACGGGGGAAGGACCGTCAAAAATCAGTGTAGCCTGGCCGGTGAAGTCTTTTCCTTTAATGGTAATTTTTCCGGGGTTTTCTCCCAAGTAGAAGAGGGAGGGGCTCATGGAATATATTATGGGCTTTTTAAATTCCAGAAATCTTATGGCCCCCTCTCTTGCAAAACGTCTTTTGGAGGGATTTACCACAACCAGATCCCAGTTTTGTCCGTGTTCAAATTGTTCTGAAGAGAATTCCACTGTACAGGTAATCTCTTCCCCCTCCACTTGGCGGTTTTTTTCAAGGCCTCTTATCTTTTCCTCTCCCAGGATAAGCAGGAAGCGGCAGGCGGAATCGAAGTTTTTCCCCTTAATAGATAGGCTAATCTTATTCCGGTCATCGTAGAAAAAATCCGGCGAATAGTCGAGTATGATTGGTTGAGGGCTGGGATAGATCGTGAGGGGACTCCATTCGCTTTGGGAGGCCATTTTTTCGAATTTATTGAAGACAGAAATCCGCAGATTATATTCACCGGGATTAAGAAAGAGAGGAAGGAAGGAGTCTTCCGTTTTTATGGCGTGAATAATAATGCCTTCCGACTCTATTTCCACCAGGTAGAAGAGAGCGCCTTCTACAGATTCCCATTCAAGTTTTTTTGTTTCCCCCGGGAAATCTTCCTCCTCCTGAGCTGCCAGAGGCCACAAAAGCAAAAAGGTTAACAGGAATGTTTTTACATATCTAATCGGCATATTGTATTTTTGGCGACAGTATTACCGGCGCCTCTCCTATGGTATCCAGGGTAATGGTAAATGATATCCTGGTTTCCGGCGAAGTCCTGACAATTCCTATTTCATTATAATCCTTCACAGCTTCAACTGTAAAGATAAACTCTCCCACATCCAGCTTGGAGAGGTCACTGAAAATATAGGACATTTTACTGTAATTATCCAATGACATGAGAGCATTTCCCCGTATATCATAAAGGGCAATATTATATTTTTCTCCCTCTTCTACCTGCTCCCACTGGAATTCCACATGGTCTATGTGGGACATATCCACCGTATCGCCCCGTTCGGGTTTTATCATTGTTACCGGCGCAAGGGGTTCTACGGCCAGAACTGATACATCACTTTGGGCTATGGGGGAGAATCCTCCCTTGCTGTCCATTCCGCGAACTTCTATGAGGTAGTCGTCGGGATAGATATCGTTAATAACATAGTTATATTGATTTGTCACTCTTCTCATCAGAAGAATTCCCGAATCTTTTTGTTTTAATACCACTTCATAGCTGGGAAAGGCGTAGGCCGATGTCCAGGATATATTCAAGCCTTCCCGCAACAGATCCAGCCTATTTGTTATATAACCCGGACGGGGAGATTCCAGTCCGGGAGCTGCATAAATAACAATATCCTCAATGGTAAAGGGGGAGGAAGACAGGGAGCTTTCCGTGGGGAAGCCCTTTCCCTCGTCTTCTCTGTTTGAGCTGAGTTCCATTCTGTAATCCCCCGCTTTGAGAAGGGAGATATCGACGGAGGTCAGGGGGACTTTCTGGTCTGTAAAGGAAAGAAGAGCTTCGGGGGATTCTTCGTAGTACAGACGGCCGGTGTAGCTGTCTGCACCTTTCACATTTGTCCAGGAGAGGGGAAGGCTTTCTTCACCAATGAGAGAGATCTTCGAAGCGGGTAGGGGGGAAATCAGTTGAGGGGGCAGGAGAGGATGCCTAAGGGAAAAGGGGAGTCGTATCCCCTCCAGAAGAACCCGGTTTTTATCATCGAGCAGGTCTACTTGCCAGAGATAATCTCCCTCCTGTCCTATGTATTGAGAGTTCTCTTCCCGGGCTACGGTGGTATTGGAAATGAGTTTATCTGCCCCTTCGTTCACTTGCCACAGTCTAAAACGGTAATTTCCCTTTTCCGAGGATTTCCATCGGAAGACAAGATTGGTTCCCTCTCCCAGAATTACCGCTTCATCCTGTTGGGGGTAAACCAATTCAAGTGATTGATTTTTTTCCCGACACAAAAGGGAACGAATCTCTGAGTTTTGAACTTCCGAGTCCCCCTCGGGGAGGGGCTGTACCTGCCAGTAGTAGGCGCCGGGCAGGACATTTCCCGCCAGGTTCAAATAGTTGCGCGTGCTTATTTCATCTATGACAATATCGGACATATCCGGTGTGGAGGAGAGAATTATACGGTAACGGAATATCTCCGGGTCACCCTTCCAGGAAAAACGGATTCCTTCGGAAAACGCGATGGGAGTCACTTCCTCATCATGTTCCGGAGTAATCAGCTGGGGAGGGAGTGCTACTTGCAGGTGGGTTACAGTCAGTTTTTGAGGCTCCCCCGACCTTAGGGAGTTTACATTTTCCTTATTGTCATAGTGGGCGGTTATGCGCCACCAGTATTCCCCTTCCTCAATGTCATGAATCTGAATCTGGTTATAGCCGGTTCGCTCGGAAAGGATGCGACCGGTCATATCGGGAAATCGGCTGAGTTCCAATTCCCACCAGGCCGCTTCTTCCGTTCCCCGCCAGGCAAAGTTCTGTCCCGGCAGCTGATCCCGGTAAGTTAGTTCGGCTTCATCGGTAGGAAGAACTGTTGTAAGGGGGAGGTTTTCGGTAATTTTGAATTTTCCCGTTGAACTAAAGTCACCCATTTCTTCATTGCCCACACGCCAAAAATAGTCTCCCGGAAGAAGGTCGAGCTCAAAGTCAAGTCGGTCCAAATCATCCTTTCTATAAATAATATGTTCAAAAGAGGTATCCAGTGCTATCCAGAGGGAGCGGCTTTCTCCCGGATTGGGTTCACTCCATGAAAAGGGAATTTTTTGTGTTTCCTCAAAGCTTATCCAGTGGGAGTTGTTGGGGGGATAATCAAGGACGTAGTTAAGACGGTTTACTTGGGCATCTCCCGTAGAACTAAGGATAAATTGTTCATTTTCTTTAATTACGGCTTCACCACGAGTGACCAACCCGGCCAATACGGACATGCTAAAAAGGCCCGATTCATCGGTGGAAAGGGTAATCTCCGTAGATTGGGACAGTATTATAGGATCTGAGTCGGGATTATCCAGATCGATGAGTCGAAGCGGTTCCTCACGTGCCTGGGTTGAGAGGGCGCTGATAGTCCCGGAAAAGTAGATAGTATTTTCACCCAGATTCAGAATGACGCTGGAACCGTGCTCGAGGGATATATCGGTGCCGTCCACAAGATTCATATGAATGGAGGAGAAGGAGTCGGAGCTAATCAGGTCCCCCTCATAGAGGTCATCCTCATGGCTGAGATTAAAGGTATAATCCTCTCCCCGAAACTGTCTCTTTGGGTAGTAGGTCAGGTCGGAAACAATTCCTATAGGGTCCCCGGCACCGCGGATCTTGCCCCTCACCAGGTCCAAATATTTCATCCCCGCAAAATAGAAGAGTGAAAGGAGGATTGTTAAGGCCAAAAAGTCCTTGAAAAGATTCCTAATCCATAATTTCATACTTTACTTCTTTTTCGTCCACATTTTGGTTCAGTACATTGCTATAATCGCCCTGAATACCCACATAGGCCCGCATCTGATCGAGGGTTTTAGGACGGGAGGAATCGTCCATTCTTCCCAGGACAGCATAGATCTGCTGGGGTTCGCTCTTTCCTTTTACCATGATTTTATTCATGGGGACTACATGGTAAATCCCTTTAACAAGTTCGAAGGTATCGGTGGAGATAAGGATGTCCGTTCCCATGGGTTTGTTGAGCGGTTCAATGCGGGAGGCCAGGTTTACCGCGTCGCCTATTACGGTGTATTCCATACGGTCCACCGAACCAATTTGACCGGAAACGACGGGCCCCGTGTTAATACCACAGCCGATTTTTATTATCGGCTTTTTGTCGCCGCCGCGGCCCTTGTTAAAGCGAATGAGGGCCTCACGCATGGCCAAAGCACAGTTAATGCAGTTTTCCGGGTCGTTTCCCAGGGATTTAGGGACACCCCAAAGGCCCATGATCGCATCGCCGATGTACTTGTCCACATGGCCCATATTGTCGTTTACACAGCGGACCATTTCTGTCATATATTCATTGAGGAATTCTACTACTTCATCGGGGGAGAGTTTTTCCGAGATAGCCGTGAAGGCACGAATATCGGAGAAAAATATGGTGGCAACCTTGGTTTCTCCTCCCAATTTCAGCTCGCCCTTGGCTGCCATCTCGGCAACTTCCTTGTTTACGAAACGGCCAAAGGCATCCTTCATTCTTTTCCGTTCTTCCAGTCCCGTTCCCATGTCTATGAATGCCTGGGTAAGAACACCGGTCTCATCCCGGTTTCGGACTTTAAGTTTTAGAGTATATTGACCTTTTTCTATCAATTTTGTTGCAACCATGAGCCGTGCCAGAGGCAGGGTGATGGTTTTTGAGAAAAAGTAGATAAGGAGAATGGCAAGGGAAAGAATGGTCACCATCAAGTAGAGGTTCTGTCGGAGAATACTGTAGATGGGGCCAAAAATGGCGTCCCTTTTTATTTCTGAAACAAAGAAGAGGCCCCATTCTTTTATCATGGTAAAGGCGCCGAGCATCTCCGGGGCTTTTTCGCTTTCGGTCAGGGGGCCATCGGGGAAAACTACCTGTTTATAGCCAATTTGCTGATTGGATGTTGAACCGGATTCACGTACATGGGTGAGTACGGGATGGTCGTTAAAGTCTCCGGGAAGACTGGAGGTTACCAGGGTTTGGTTGGGATGGCCGATGAGCTCTCCCCTGTCGTTAAGAACAAAGATGGTTCGTGAACCGGTGCTGTTGATTATGTCGTTTAGAAGCTCGGAGGTTTTAACGATAATAATGAGCGGTTTAAGTCGGTTATCCTCTTCGTCCCAATAGGTGAGAATAACACCGGTAACCGGTTCGTTATTTCGCGAATCGGTAAGGAAAAAAGAGGGGTTAAAAGTGCGGCGGAAGTTTTGGTCTCCCCGCCAGGCTTCTTCTGTGAGGGAGGAAAAGTTCTCTTCCACCGTGGTATGAATGTACTCATAGCTAAAATACCCCGGGTAACTGAATGTAATATCGCTGGAGACCAGTTCAAAATAGAGAACATAGGGATAGTCGTTTATGAGGGTTTCTTCCAGGTTTTCCCGGTTGTTGTTAAGAAGGATGCGTAAGGTTTCCCTAAGTCCGTCAAAGCTTTTTTCCGTATTGGTCGATAGCAAGTCGGCTACGGTAAGACTATTCTGCTCCATCTCGCGGGAGAGGGAATTTTCGAATAGGGAAAAGGAGATGAATGACATGGTGCTCATGGCGATTACCAGAATGGTGGAGATAATCAGAATCAGTTTAAAGCCAATGGAAAAACGGACTCCCAGTTTACGGCTGTTTGGCTTTTTGAGGTCCAGTTCTTTCGGGAGATCATCTTCATGGCGGGTTTGCTCGGCAATTCGATCGATTTTTTCCAGGAGTTCCGGCGGGAGGAAGGGGACTTCCCGAATGATTTCCCGGGAGGACTCGACCGGATTAGGGGCTTCTTCCGCCTTGGGGACTTTAGGGGAGGGAGCTTTTTTTAATACCTTGAGAACTTTACCCTGAAGCTTGAGTTCATTGAGGAGAGCTCCCGTTTCTTTGTTTCCCGTGTAAAGAAAATAGAAGGGGAGACGGTTTTGATTCTCCTGATAATTGTCGTAGGGTAGGTCAAGGGGACCCATCAAGGTCAGTTTATTAGCACGGGAGAGTCGGTCCAGGGCATTAATCGTTCCTTCCAGGCTTTCCTGACGATTCAAATCAAGGTAGATTAGGCTTCGTCCTTCTTCAGGGCCGGCGCCATCTAAAAAACGGCGGGGAATTTTTAGGGCATGGCTAAAATCTTCATCCTTTCCTATGGAGAGGGATTTGACTTCCCAGGGGGCGTTTTCTTTTACGAGCCGTTTCTGAAAGAGCCTCTCTATTTCTTCGATATTGAAGGAAACCGCATCGGCGGAAAGTACTGTTTCTTGGGTATTCACATAGAGACCGTCTCTTCGGGATTCTTCCAGGTATCGGAAAAGCTTTACTATCCGTTCAATCAGTCTACTTAAAAGGCGGTATTCTTCCCGAGGAAGGGGGAAGTTGCCCCGTTCAAGTTCTGCGCAGTAGGAAAAGCCAAGTCGGGACATTCGACAGAGGGGGGTAAGGCCCATGAACGCTCCCAAGTAGGAGAGTGTACGGAATTCCGCTGCAAGAGGGGTCAGGTCTCCCCTATGGGAGGATTTTATCTTCTTTTGTTCTATCAGGAGGGTGCGGACATGATGTCCTGCTTCCCGACGCAAGGCAAATTGTTCTTGTTTCTCTAATTCTGTTTTCACTGTGCTACCATGTTGGGAAAAGCCCCATTTCTAGTTAATTATCGGCATTGGGAGGGGAAAAATCCATGGCTATGGGAAAAATTGTGATTCCCGGAGAGGGCCTTTACTTGCCTATTGGGAGCACTTATATTATTATGTCACCCATGAAAGCTAACGAACTGAGAAAAAAATACATAAAATTCTTTACCGAACGGGGACATGCTGAGATTTCCGGCAAGTCTCTGATTCCCGAAAATGATCCCACCGTTCTTTTTACCACTGCCGGTATGCATCCCCTGGTACCCTATCTTCTGGGCCAGCCCCATCCGGCGGGAAAACGTCTGGTCGACTATCAGAAGTGTATCCGAACCCAGGATATCGATGCCGTAGGAGACCCTTCCCATCTCACATTTTTTGAAATGCTCGGTAACTGGTCTCTGGGGGATTACTTCAAAAAAGAATCTATTGCCATGAGCTATGAATTTCTCACTTCTCCCGAATATCTTGGTGCCGATCCGGCCCGCCTTTCCGTAACGGTTTTTGAAGGGGACGATGAAGTTCCCGCCGACGAAGAGTCCATTGGCTACTGGAAAGAGTGCGGTATTCCGGACGAACGTATATACCGTCTTCCCCGGGAAGATAACTGGTGGGGGCCTGCGGGAACGACCGGCCCCTGTGGTCCCGACTCGGAAATGTTCCTTGATACGGGCCTGGAGCCCTGTGGTGACGACTGTAAGCCCGGTTGTCACTGTGGTAAATACTTTGAAGTATGGAACAACGTTTTTATGCAGTACGATAAGCAGGAAGACGGCAGCTACAACAAGCTGGACGCCCCCTGTGTTGATACGGGTATGGGACTGGAAAGAACGGTTACCATGTTGCTGGGAAAAAAGTCAGTCTATGAAACGGAGTTTTTTATTCCCATCATCTCCAAAGTGGAAGAACTGACCGGCAAGAAGTACGGTGAATCGGAAGAGGTGGACATGTCCATCCGCATTATTTCCGATCACATTAAAGCTTCCTGTATGATCATTGGAGATGAGAGAGGCGTGAGTCCCTCCAATGTGGGACAGGGCTATGTCCTCCGTCGTCTCCTCAGAAGAGCCGTGCGACACGGTAAGAAGCTCGGTATCGAAGAAAACTTCCTGGTAGAGCTTTCTCAGGTGGTTCTGGATATGTATGCCGATGTATTTACCGAACTCAAGACCAATGAGTCACGAATCAAGGAAGAGCTGGCCCGTGAAGAAGACCAGTTTAGAACAACTCTGGAAAAGGGTGAGAAGGAGTTCGAAAAGCTTCTTCCCAATCTTCTTAAGAATCCCAAAAAGGTTGTGAGCGGTAAGGTGGCTTTCCGTCTTTACGATACCTTTGGCTTCCCCATGGAGTTGACCGAAGATTTGGCTTCGGAAAACGGTATGACCGTAGACCGGGAAGGTTTTGAAGCGGCTTTTAAAAAGCATCAGGAAGCTTCCAAGAAGGGAGCGGACAAGGCCTTTAAGGGAGGTCTGGCAGACCATTCCGTTATGACAACCCGTTACCATACGGCGACTCACTTGCTCCACGAAGCCCTCCGACAGGTACTGGGCGATCATGTGGAGCAGAAAGGTTCCAACCTGAATGCGGAAAGACTTAGATTCGACTTCTCCCATCCCGAGCCCATGACCAAAGAAGAGGTTCAGAAGGTAGAGGATTTGGTTAATGAGAGAATCAAGTTGGCCATGCCCATTACCATGAAGGTTATGACCCTGGAAGAGGCGCAGAACCTCGATGCCCGGGCCCTTTTTGCCGGTAAGTATGACGAACAGGTAAAGGTGTATTTCATGGGAGACTTCTCCATTGAAGTGTGCGGCGGCCCCCACGTGGAAAATACTTCCGAACTGGGCGTTTTTAAAATTAAGAAAGAGCAGTCATCCTCCAGAGGCGTTCGAAGAATCCGGGCGGTTCTTGAATAGGACTGAATGATTATTCAAAAAAGGCTGCCTTTGTTTGACGGGGCAGCCTTTTTTTAAATCCATATAAACGAGGTGTCATCCATGAAAGTAGAAAGTATAGACCAAGGCCAGATTTTTGACTGGGGAAAGACTTCTGAGGACTATTCAAAGTACCGTCAGGGATATCCCGCTTCTTTTTATGAGTTATTAAAGGGATTTGGGATAGGATTACCGGGCCAAAGAATTCTGGATATCGGAACAGGAACGGGTGAGTTGGCCCTCTCCTTAGCCTCAGGCGGCGCAACCGTAACCGGGATGGACATTGCGGAGAATCAGATTAAGGCTGCCCGGTCTATGGCCCAGTCCCGTAGGCTGGATATCGATTTTAGGGTTGGTACGGCGGAAGAACTGCCCTTGAACGAAGGGCCTTTCGATGTTATCACTGCCAGTATGTGCTGGCACTATTTTGATAAGAATAAGGCGGTTCCCCGAATTTACGATCTCCTCTCGCCTTCGGGAAAGCTTCTTATCTGCAGTATGTATTGGCTTCCCTATGAATGTGAGCTGGCCATGGCTTCGGAGGAACTGGTTAAAAAGTACAATCCCCACTGGGCAGGGGTAGGGTATCGGGGATTGGATGAGCCTAAGTGCTACGGCTGGTCAAATGAGCGTTTTCTTCTTTCTACCTTTCATCGTTACCGTGTGGATGTCCCCTATGATATTCCCGGTTGGCAGGGGCGAATACGGGCTTGCCGGGGAGTCGCCGCCAGTCTCACTCCGGATCAGGTGGAGTCTTTTGACAGGGAGCATGAAGAGTTGTTAAGACGTCTAAGCCGGGGAACGTTTAACATTACCCATATGATTCGTATTGAAGTTTTTGAAAAAAATAATCCCCAAAATTAGGAGCGTATTTCCAGGTTATGGGGATTCTCATATCTGATGCCAGACCTATTTTTCCAGCTTCCCTCTCCATTGTCCAATTCCGCCAAAATTCCAGACGTTGCTGTAACCTTTTCCGGCCAGGGTTGCTTTGGCCGCCCGGGCCCGTGAGCCGCTTTGGCAATAAAGGACAATTTCACCGTCTTTGGCCGTCTTTTTTAGACTATCGCCCACCGACTCGTAAGGAATATTACGGGCCCCGGGAATATGCCCCGAAGCATACTCTCCCGATGTTCTTACATCAATAAGAGTGAAGGCTGAATCGGACTCAATCAGCTTGATCAGCCTTTTGTATTTAAGCTGACCACCGACAACTTTATAGACATAAAAGGCGGCAATCAAGCCGATGACTAAGGCGTATTGGGTTTCCATGGGAGCTTCCTAAAGTCCCCGGGACATCATTTGCATAATGCCGCCGCCGTTTGTCAGGTTAGTGAAGCCCGCATCATTCAGGAATCGTACCGCATAGCCGCTTCTGGCTCCGGAGGCGCAGTAGATGATAAGTTCCCTGTCCTTGGCTCCCAGCTCTTCCATTCGTACGGGGAGTTCGTCCAGAGGAATATTTACGGCCTCCGGGTAGGCTCCCATTTCGTACTCTTCCGGGGTCCTTACGTCGACAACAAGCTTTCCTTCCTGCTGGATTTCTACGGCTTCCACCTTTTCCTCAGCTTTGGAAGTACCGCCTTCCTCATTCAGCTCCTTTTTCTCCAGAGGAGCCAGGCCTACCTGAATTCCCTTAAAGCCAAAGGCTCTTTCGTAGCGCTCCAGGCTGGGGTAACCGCCGGATATGTACATCACATCCTCAAATCCTTCAAGAAGCAGGGAGCGAACCACTCGGTGGGCAACTTTACCCGTCTCATCGCAAACTATGATGGGAGTGTCCTTGTCCAGTTTGTGGATCTGGCTGCTTACTTCCTCGGCGGCAATATTTACCGAACCTTGCACATGGCCTTTTCTGTAAGTAAACACATCCCGGATATCGAGGAAAAGGCTTCTTTTACCCTCAATTCGTTCTTCCAGTTCAGAGGCTGTAACCACCGGGCTGTAGCCGGAGAGTCTATTTTCCGCTACGAAACCGGCAATGTTGACCGGATCGTTGGCCGAACCGAAGGGGGGAGCGTAGGCCAGATCCAGTTCGGAAAGATCTGCTACGGTCAGGCCGCTGTATATCGCTGTGGAAAGGACGTCCAGTCTTCTGTCAACACCGGCTTCTCCGGAGAGTTGTGCTCCAAGAAGTTTTCCGGTCCCTCTTTCGTAAATCACCATGATGGTCATCATTTTACCGCCGGGGTAGTAACCCACATGGTTCTCTTTGCGAATAACTACCGATTCTGCCTCAATCCCCGCTTCTCGAGCCTGTTTAAGGTTAATTCCTGTGCTTCCTGCTACGGCGTCAAAGAAACGGACAATTGACGTTCCCTGAGAACCTTTGTATTCCATATTCAGTTCTTTAACAGCATTAGTTGCGGCAATTCGGCCCTGTCTGTTTGCCGGACCGGCCAGGGGAATCCTCACCGTTTTGTTAAGGATTCGGTGGTTGATTTCGGCCATGTCACCGCCGGCATAAATGTGGGGATCGCTTGTCTGGAGCTGGGGGTTAACCAGAAGACCGCCGGAGGGCCCTAATTCGAGTCCCGTGTCCTTGGCCAGCTGAAGCGTAGGTCTAACTCCTACAGACATAAGGACCATATCCGCTTCGATTTCTGTCCCGTCGCCGAGTACAACGCTCTTTTCTTTTATGGCAGTAAGGGCTTTTCCCGCATAAAGGGCCACCGATCGGGCTTCCATTTCTTCCTGTATGGACGCAGCAATCTCACCTTCAAGAAGGGGCATAACATGGGGCGCCATTTCTATTACACTCACCGACATGCCCCGCTTTGTCAAGGCTTCCACCATTTCTAGACCGATAAAACCACCGCCCACAACAACGGCTTTTTTAGGTTCATTATCCTTGATGAAGTTATCGATTCGGTCCATGTCGTTAAGGGTCCAAAGGGAAAAGACATGGTTATTATCAACTCCTTCCAATCCTGGGATAAAAGGTTTCCCCCCCTGAGCCAGGATGAGTTTGTCATAGGAGTAAACTTCCTCTTTTCCAGTGGTTTTGTTCCGGGCCTTAACCGTTTTACTCTTTTTATCGATAGAAAGAGCCTCGGTAAGTGTTTTTACTTTTACGTTATACTGGGCATGAAAGCTCTCGGGGCTTTGAAGAATTAGTTTACTTCGGGATTTAATATCTCCCGCGATATAGTAGGGAAGGCCACAATTGGCGAAGGATACGTCCTCTCCCGCTTCCAGTATGGTAATTTCCAGGTTGGGATTCAATCTTCTGGCTCGAGCTGCTGCCGTGGCTCCTACGGCTACTCCGCCTATTATTAACAACTTCTCCATATATATCTCCTTTAGGTTTATCTAAGCAATATTAGAAAAGTAATATATAGATTTTTAAAAGTCAAGAAAGAGTTGATTTAACTAAATTTTAAGAGAGACGGGAGAGGAAATCAAGAATGAGTTTTTCGAACACTTCCGCCTTTTCGGCGTGGACCAGTTCATTCCGCAGGGCCGATGAACCGGGGATGCCTTTGGAGTAGGCGCAGAGGTGCTTTCGAATCTCCTTGGAGGCTCGCAGTTCATCCAGGTAAGTGAGAGAGTGACGGTACTGTTCAAGGGCTGTATTGAGACGATCGGCCGCTGTCAAAGGAGCCATCTCTTCTCCTGTCTGGAGAAGATGTCGGGTTTGGCGGAAGATAAAGGGGTTTCCAATGGCTCCCCGAGCAAACATCAGTCCGGCGCAACCGGTTTCTTCCAGCATACGTTTGGCATCTTGAGGGGTGAAGAGGTCTCCCGAACCAAAAACGGGTACGGGAAGGGTTTCGGTCAATTCTTTTAGAGGGGCCCAGTCGGCGGTTCCGCTATAGCCCTGGCTTCTGGTGCGTCCGTGAATCGCTACGGCTGCGGCACCGGCATCAACGGCGGCTTCCGCTACTTCCCTGTAATTGAGGGAATGGGCGTCCCAGCCGGTACGGATTTTTACGGTAACCGGAGTGTCATGACCTGTTTTGAGGGTCTTAACCAGGGAGGCAACCATCGAGGGATCTTTCATCAGAGCCGATCCGGCACCGGACTTAATGATTTTAGGGACGGGGCAGCCACAGTTCAGATCAATCAGAGCAGGGGAGTATTTAAGAACCTTTTCCACCGACTTTTCCGCCGGTTCCAAAGCCCCGGCAAAGACCTGGATGGCAAATATGTCCTCTCTACTATCTTTTTCCATCATATCCAGGGTCTTTTTATTATCCCGGAAAACAGCTTCGCAGGAGATCATTTCCGTATAGGTTAGATCCGCATCCCATGAGACGGCTGTCCCCCTGAACGCCCGGTCTGTAAAACCGGCTAAAGGGGCGAGAAAAAGATTACCGGCCAGATTCAGCTTGCCAATACTGACCGGTCTGTAGAGGGAATCAGCCATTAGAGTCCGAAAAGACGGCAGGCGTTCTCGTGAAGGGCTTTCATAACCACCTCGTCATCCTCTTCCCGGAGTTCGGCTATGAACCGGGCGGTGGAAGGGAGGTAGAGGGGTCTGTTTCTTTTGCCTTTGTACTCGGCGGGAACCATAAAAGGGGCTTCCGATTCGATGACAATTCTGTCGAGGGGAAGGTTTACTACCGTTTCGTGGAGGTTTTTTGCGTTTCTATAGGTAACATTTCCCGCAAAAGAGAAGTAGATGTTATCGTGCTGTTCCAGAACCTGCTCGGCATAGTTCCAGTCCTCGGAGTAACAGTGAAGTACACCGCCCCTGTCGGGAACACGGTCGGAAAGAATATCCAGAATATCCTGCCCGGCCGTTCTATTGTGAATGATTACGGGAACATTATAGGTCTGGGCCAGTTCCAACTGGGCAATGAAAAGCTCAACCTGTGAACTCTTGTCACCAAATTTTTTATAATAGTCCAGTCCGGTCTCGCCAATAGCAATAACTCTGTCTCTCTGAATGCCTTCGTAAATTACCTGTTTCCAGTCTCGGCCGGGGTGCTTTACTTCGGAGGGGGATACGCCAATGGCAAAATATACGTTGCTAGCCGTTTCCAGATTTTTATAGACCTGTTCGAAATCGGCGAGATTATTGGTAACACTTATAATATGGGAAATTTTTTCCTGTTTAGCTTCCTGAGAAATAATAAGCTGTTCTATGGGATCTTCATTGATAAGCCCAATGTGAGCGTGAGTGTCAAAAAAATTCATTTCGGATTTTCCTTGAGAATAAGGCTGTGGTAGGCGGAATTAACAATCCCGCTCAAATTATACTAATAATATAGTATATACCACGCGATCCGGTATTAGTCAATCTAATTCGAACTTTTGCCCTATTTTGGCTCTTAAGCTTCAATATCCAGAGGTGTGATCATGGACGTACACTTTTTCATAAGCCCGGCCAGCACTTTGCCCGGACCCGCTTCAAAGTGGTGAGTCAATCCGTCTTTCTCCATGGATTTGACAGTTTCGGTCCATCTAACCTGTCCGGTAATCTGCTCAATAAGGCATTTTTTAAGAGTTTTTTTGTCTTTGACAGGGGAGGCCATTACGTTGGGGTAAACTTCCAAAGCCGCATCATTAAATGGACACTCTTCCACGGCCTTGATGAATTCTTCCTCCACAGGTTTCATGTAGGGGGAATGGAATGCCCCGGAAACACGGAGGGGAATCAATCTGCCTTTGCTCTGTTCTTTAAGGGACGCGCCCATTTGAGCAATCTCTTCTTTATTACCGCTTATTACGGTCTGTTCCGGCGCATTAAGGTTCGCAATATGAATATTCTCCCATTGGGAAGCTTCTGAGGCCACATCATCTCCACTCAGGCCAATCACCGCAGCCATTCCCAGGGAGGAATCATTGATGGCGCCCATCAATTCACCGCGGCGGGCTACGAGCTTGAGGCCGTCCCGGAAGCTGTACGCACCGGCCGCATAAAGGGCGGAATATTCACCTAGGCTATGACCGGCCGTAACGTGCCAGTTAATTCCCTTTTCCTTAAGATAGTTGGTGTAAATGGCACACACCGTATAGAGGGCGGGCTGCGTATAGTGGGTGTTGTTCAGCCGATTGTCCGGATCTTCCATAATCAGCTTTTCCATATCGTAGTCGAGACAGCCGGTGGCTTCTCCGATGATTTCGTAACCTCTGGGATATTTTTCAAGGATATCCTTACCCATTCCTTTAACCTGAGATCCCTGACCGGGAAAAATTAAAGCGATTTTCATTGATACTACTCCGTAAAGAGGGATATTGACAAAAAGCTATCATATGTCTAATTAAAAGTCAATCTCCCGTAGAAGCTTTCAAAGCTTAGGTAATGTTCCCAATCATTGAGCTATTTACTTCAGGGAGTTTGAAACACATCATTCTTCTAATGCTCCTTGCCTCTGGAGGATTAAGAGGACAAGAAGAAGCAATATCTGTGCTAACTTATTTATGAAATCCCGCAATTTTAGAAAAAGCTCAAGGATTGGGAACACTATGATCCCATTGAGCATAATAGAAAACCCTGCTAATATTGTTCTATGAAATTCGGTTCTTTAGAAGAGTATGAAAGCCATTTGGCCAGCCATGTACCCCTGCCGGAAGGGGTTTCTTTTTCCACCTGCACCATCAATTTTATTCCCCGGGAGATAGAGAGCGAAGGGAAGAGTTTTCCCATGAATATGACTCTTATTGCCCTGGATGAAGCTACGGAGAGCTTTTCCGCCCTTTATACAAAAAATGCCTTTCCCGGTCACCCGGTTGTATTAGGAAAGGAACTTCTTAAAAAGGATAAACTCAAAGGGCTTTTAATCAATAACAAAATCTCCAATGTTGAATGCCCCGATGGTTATGGGAAGAGTCTTAAACTGATTGAAGATATGGAGGGCCTCTTGCCCGGAGAGGGGGTGGTTTTCCCTTTCTCCACAGGAATCATTGGATGGGAACTGCCTGTCGATGAAATGAGGGAGGCTTTGCCCGAATTGGCTAAAGGGCGAAAACCCGGTTCTGCCCTGTCTGCGGCCCGGGCCATAATGACTACCGATGCCTTTCCTAAGGCCCGCACGGTCCAGGTGGGTGAAAGCCGCATAACCGGGATTTGTAAGGGCGCCGGGATGATAGAGCCCAATCTGGCCACCATGCTGGTCTTTGTTATGACAGATGCCGATATGAGCCGTTCCGACCTGGAGGCGTGCTGGAAGAAGGCCTGCAGAAGAAGCTTTAACCGTATAAGCGTGGACAGCGACCAGAGTACGAGCGATACGGCCTTCATCTTTACAACCGGTAAAAAGCCGGTAGGCAAGGCTGAATTCTGCCAGGCCCTGGAGGCTCTGACTGTCGAAATGGCTCAGGATATCGTACGGAACGGGGAAGGAACGGGCCACGTAATGGAAGTATCCGTCCGGGATGCCCTTAGTGAAGAGGAGGCCGCTTCCGCCGGTAAGGCTCTGATTAATTCCCCCTTAACGAAAAGTGCTGTATTTGGTAATGATCCCAATGTGGGGAGGCTGATTCAGGCCCTGGGGGATTGGGCGGGAAACAGGGATATCCCCCTTGATCGTCAAAGGGTTCTGTTAACCATGGGAGATATAGAACTGTATAGGGACGGGGCCTTCTTGCTGGATAGCGAGAAGGAGGCCGTTCTCCATAAATATATGAAGGAGAGAGCCCTGCCTCTCCCTTCTCCGGGGTTCCCTGCCCACGGGAAAAATGTTAAGATAACTGTCCGTCTCGGACGGGGGAATGAGTCGGCCACAGTATGGGGTTCGGACCTCTCCCACGACTATGTAAGCATTAATGCGGAATACCGGTCCTGAGACCTAAGCGAGGAAAATGGTGATTGACCAGAATTTGAAGAACAGCGTAAAGGAAGCGCAACTTATTATAGAGAAAGCCCGCAGTGAAGCGGCAAAGAAGATTGTTGGTCAGGATGGTCTGATTGACGGTCTTCTTATGGGGATCCTGGCGGGAGGGCATGTCCTGGTAGAAGGAGTCCCTGGCCTTGCCAAAACTCTGGCGGTACAAACCTTTGCCGATATCCTTAGTGTGGATTTCAAGCGTATCCAGTTTACACCGGATCTCCTGCCGGCGGACTTGACCGGTACAATGATTTTTCGTCAGCAGACCGGGGAATTTATCCCCCGGAAAGGTCCGGTTTTCTCCCATATTGTCCTGGCCGACGAGGTTAACCGGGCTCCCGCCAAGGTGCAGAGCGCCCTTTTGGAGGCCATGGCGGAAAAACAGGTTACCATTGGGGATACCACCTACAAGTTGCCTGAGCCCTTTTTTGTTCTGGCCACACAGAACCCCATTGAGCAGGAAGGAACCTATCAGCTCCCCGAAGCTCAGTTGGACCGATTTATTGCTAAAGTACTCGTTTCCTATCCCACGCCGGAAGAGGAACTGGAAATTATGCGCCGGGTGGATAATATGGATGAAATTTCTCTTTCTTCCGTACTCGATCCCCGTTCCATCGCCCGGGTTCGTGAAATCGCCCGCGGTATTGAGCTGGATGAACGGGTGGAGAAGTATATTGTCTCTCTCGTTGCCGCCACCAGGGAACAGAATAAAAGAAAGCTGCCCTTTATACGATTTATCGAGTTTGGCGCTTCACCCCGAGCCACCATCGGTATGATGCGTTGTGCCCGTGTCAAGGCTCTTATGGAAGGCCGGGCTTTTGTTCTTCCCGAAGATGTACAGGATGTGGCAAAGATTGTGTTGCGTCATCGTATTGTTCTGTCCTATGAGGCGGAGGCGGAAGAAATGACCGCAGACAGCGTAATCGATTCCATCCTTTCCCACGTTTCCGTACCCTGATGACAGATCAAGGGGAACTGAGCCGTCGGGTAAAGCGGATACAGATCATATCCAAACGACTGGTGGACACCATGTTCACCGGCAACTATAAATCTCTCTTCCGTGGACCGGGTTTGGAGTTTGACGAAGTGCGCTCCTATATTTCCGGGGATGACACCCGTTTTATCGATTGGAATGTCTCCTCCCGCATGGGCGAACCCTATACAAAGACCTTTAAGGAAGAGCGGGAAATGAACCTTATGGTCCTACTCGATGGTTCAGCCTCCCTCTGCCATGACCTGGAAGGTTCAAAGCGGGAAATGTCCGGTATAATATTCTCTCTCATTGCCCATGCGGCTAATGCCAATAACGACAGGGTCGGGTCTTTGATTTTTTCCGATAAAATCGAAGAGTACCATGCTCCCATGAAAGGGAATAAGAATATTCTTAAGCAAGTTTCCCAGGTTATGGGGTTTATCCCTCAAGGGAAAGGTTCTGATTTGGCTCTTGCTTCGCGAACCTGTATGGAACTGATGAAGCGGAGAGGTATCTGTTTTATCATATCCGATTTTAAAACGGACGGGTATCGTAAAGAATTATCTCTGTTGGCAAGAAAACATGATGTCATAGCCATCTCCTTAAACGATAAGAAAGAACGTGTTTTCCCCCGGGTCGGTTTTGTGGAACTTCAGGACCGGGAAACGGGCCGTAGGCAAATATTTCATGGAGGAAGCCGGATTCTGCGGGACGATTATCATGAATTCTGGGATCTCCATTACTATAAACTGGAAGAATTCTGCCGGGCAAACCGTATCGATTACGTGGAGATCGAAACGGGTGACGATCCTCTGGAGAAAATAATCGCCTTTTTCAAAAGGAGAAACAAGAGGTGAGAAGGATAGGATTTATAGGACTCATTCTCTTTGGCCTTCAATCTCTTTGTGCCCAGTGGGATGTTGTTGAGGAAGTATTTATTCCTCCCACCTATTATGTGGGGGATCCGGTTCTTTTGCAGTTCCGTTTGGTTTGGGAAAATGAAAAAGTATTGAACCCTCCCGAGGTGCTTCCCGGTTCGGAATGGTTGGAAATAGAGTCTGTTACGGTGGAACAAACCGGTTATGAGGCTCTGGTAAATGTCAGATTCCGCTCTTTTATCACCGGAACCCGTTCTTTGCCTCCTTTGGAATTGGGAGATATTACGGTGGATACTCTTAAAATATTTACCAGTTCTCTCGTAGAAGAGCATGATATACGGGAAATTCAGGGAATTCGGGAGAATCTGAACTTTCCGGGAATGAAGATCCTTATTCCGTTCTTTTTGCTCTTTCTGATAAGCTTACCCTATCTACTATACCTCTTTATTCACCTTGTTGTGGACAAGTTGAAAGTTCTTTTTCGTATACTCTTTTCTTCCGGTCCCAGACGTAAGGTTAGTCGTCTTGTGAAGAAACTGGAGACAAGGTTGGACGATAAAGAGAGGGAACGGGCTTTTTATATAGACCTGTCATCGGGGATCAGAACCTATCTTACAGAGAGAACCGGGCGAGACTTCCATTCCATGACCACAAGGGATATTCGATATCTTAATCCGCCTCCCGTGGAAGCAGCCCTCTGGCGTGAGCTGGTTGAGCTATTAAAAATGGCGGACTTGGTTAAGTTTGCCGGTGAGCGTATCAGTCGGAAAGATAAGGTTCACAGTCTTTCTGTTATGCACCGATTTATTGAATCACTGGAAAAGGAGGACCATGATGCTGACCATTGAAGAACCGGCTTACTTTAGCGTTCTCGTATTCCTTCCTCTTCTCTTCTATTTTTCCTATCTTCGCAAGCACAGGGGAGGGGGAGTCCCCTTCTCTTTTCAATTGTGGAAAGGGCGTCACGATATCCATACGCCCCTTGTTTTGTCTCTTGTTTATATCGGTTCGGAAATACTTCTTTGGCTCTCGCTTCTGGCCTTTATCGTTGCTCTTTCTGGTCCGGCTTCTGCGGTTAATAAAAAAGTTTATGTGGAGAGGGGGATGGATATCATGATAGTTCTTGATCAGTCTCCCAGTATGGCTGCCCGGGATTTCGGGGCCGATGACCGGCTTACAACGGCGCGGGAAATGGTAAAAGACTTTATTCAGGGAAGGGAGAATGATTCCATCGGACTTGTTACTTTTTCTGAAGAGGCCTTTCTTAAGCTGCCCCCCACGGTAGACCATTCGCTGATTATTGATTCTCTTGACGAATTGACCCTTATCGATAGAGGGGACGGTACCGCTATTGGCATGGGAGTAGCTCTGGCCGTATTGCACCTTTCCTCAAGCAGCGCGCCGGAAAAAGCGATACTTCTCATTACCGACGGAGAGAATAACCTGGGCGAAATTCATCCCGAAACAGCTGCGGCTATGGCGGTTCAGTCCAATATCCGGATCTATTCTGTTGGTTTGGGAACCACCGGAGAAGTGCCCATCGAATTTCATGACAAGGATACCGGTAAAATCCTCACGGGAACTATGAAGAGTTCTTTTGACAGCACTCTTCTGGAAAAAATGGCCGATATAAGTGGTGGTAAGTATTTTTATGCCCGAAGCTCCGGTTCACTTGAGACGATTTTTCAAACAATCAATACCATCGAGTCCTATGAGGTTAAAACAAAGATCTCCGTGGAAAAGGAGTTCTTTTACCAGGAATTCCTTTTTGCCGCCTTGGCCTTCTTTCTTTTACATTGGCTTATTAGGCGCTTTTTTATGGGGGATATTTTATGAGAATTATGGATCCTCGTTATTTTATGTTTCTCCTCGCACTTATACCACTCTGGCTTTTAAGCGCTTTTTTTTATAGAAGAAGTCTTATTTATTTGCGACGTTTGGGGTACGGGAAAGCCAGTCAGATAGTACGAAGATACCGAGTGCGAAGTTATGTTCGGTTTTTATTGTTAAACGGCGTAGTGTTCTTTTCCGTATTAGCTTTGGTGGACTTTCACTGGGGTATGAAACCGGAAAGCAGCGATCGGAAAAATCTTGATATAGCTCTTGTTGTGGATATTTCTCATAGTATGCTGGCACAGGATGCGGGAGGTACCCGTCTTGATCGTTGTAAAGATGCCATATACCTCCTGCTGGAGGAAATATCCCAGGCTCGCTATTCCTTTACTCTTTTTAAGGGAGAACCGGTGTTATTTATCCCCCTCACAGAAGATTTGATAACTTTGGAGACTTTTATTACCCGGCTTAATACGGATTTTATCAGTACTCCCGGATCAAATCTGGAAGAGGCTCTTCTTACGGGGGCTCGCTCCTTGCCGGATAATCAGGAAAGAAATAGAGCGGTTCTTCTCTTTACCGACGGGGAAGGCCTCGAAGGGAATGTTTTGCAGGCCGCACGGGAGCTATACAGTCAGAATATTCAGCTTTTCACCTTTGGTATAGGAACTGAAGAAGGAGATGTAATACGCCTGGCCAATGGAGAGCTTCTTAAGGATAAGGAAGGAGAAACGGTAACAACCCGGCAGCACAGTAGACTATTGATAGAGATGGCTGATCTGACAGGCGGAACATATCTGGATTTAACGGAAATCTATAATCTAGGCGAAATAGGAATGGTTCTGAGCGATAGTTATGGACAGTTGGAATCCCGGGGAATCGGTTTTACCTCTACCCACCGCTATCGTTTTTTCTGTTTTATGGCACTTCTTTTTTGTACGTTATATTTTATATTGGGGAAATTACGATGGGAGTAAGAAAGTGGAGCCTTTTAGTTATTTTTTCCTATTTTCTCTTTTCCTGTAGCTATGTGAATCCCGGTCTCCAGGTTTTCTGGGGAAACTATCTTATGGACCAGGGAAACTTCAAGAGAGCCAACCTCTATTATCTTGAAGCCCTTGAATGGGGTGAGAATGATTCATTGGTTAATTATAACATAGGAAATGTCTATTATAGTCTGGGCGAGAGAGATTCCGCTCTTGCCCGTTGGAATCAGTCTGACTCGGAGGAATTAAACTTTCGTTTTATGCTCACTTTTAATAAGGGGGTGTACTATTTCGAAAAGGGGCTTTATGAGGAAGCGGCCCAGTCATTTCGGCAGGCGGTCGTTCTTAAACCGACCGATTGGGATAGTAAAATCAATCTTGAACTGGCCATGGACCGGGTTAACAATGGATTGGATCTAAAAAACGATGAGACCGATCAAGAGAAAAAGGACGATCTACAGGATGATACGGAGCGTCTGTTAAACTATCTTAAGCGTCAGGAAAACTATACTTGGGAACCGGCTGAGAAACTTAAAAAAAACAGGGAGAATGACTGGTAATGAAAAAGAGGACTATTCTTTTACTTTTCCTGATTTGTCTATCTTTCTCGCTTTTTTCAGAGGAAAGGATTACTCAGGATAAAGGGTACCCTAATCGGAATTTCAAGGTGTATGTTAAAACCATGATTCCCTATTCCCGGGATCTTGAAGTAGAGTTGCCCTGGGATGAAAATGACATCTTGAATCTGGCTGCCGATCCCTATTTGAGGCCCTACAATGCCCTTACCGATAAGGAAGGGGAAATCATCTATGAGGATATGACGGAAGTCGTTCTTACCTTCCGTTCCGAAATGGGTGATATATATAATTGTTCCGGATTGCGCCTTTTTCGTCGGAAATTTGAACTTGTAATTCCCGATTTTCCCGTTATTGTCAATAATTGGGATGAGGCAAATATTGACTATCCCCTACAGCTTTATTGGTCTCCCGTTGAGAAAACGGCCTATCCCGGAGAAATCATCTCATTGATATTAAACCTGCGTTATACGGAAAATCTCGAATTTCCCGAAAGTATAACCATGAAGAAACCGCCCCAGGGGACGCTTGAGCAAGTGGACCTTCCCGGTTCGATTGAGCCTTATGAACTCCAGGATAAAACAGTCTATACCTATCCTCTTGAGAGTTGGTACTTTTCCTCAGGAGAAGCGGGTAAGCTCACTATTCCCGGGGGGAGTGTCGAAATTATGGGGCTGGCCCGCTCCATACCCACTCTTGAGATTGATATACTTCCCCTTCCCGAAGAGGTTCGGAAAAGCGGGGCCGTGGGGGATTTAAGCCTCATTACTCATATCTCACAGGATAAAGCCGTACAGGGTGAAATTGTTACACTCACAATAAGGATAGAGGGAACGGGTAACTTTCCCTATCTGAACTTTCCCGAAGTAAGCAGCGAAGGCTTTGGATTAATCAACACCGATGAGAAGGAAGAGCTTCTTCCCACAGAGGGGGGGTATACCGGTTTTAGGGAGATTACCTACCGTTTTCAAGCCGGCCGTGATTCGGTGGGGCAAATCAGCTGTGAACCCTATTTCTGGTTTAATCCGGTAAAGGACGAATTGCAGTCCTACCCTGGAGATACCTATGATATGAATATTACAGGTCAGGGTGGGCTTGAAGAAGATCTATTTGAACTACTTTCTCCTTCGTTGGTAGAGTGGGTCATTTTCAAAGAATTTTCCCAAGGCCCGCTTATGTGGGTTCTTCTTCTACCCGGTTTGATCTATTTTCTTATCTCCCTGTTTTCTCTTAATGACAAGAGTAAGAGTTCTCTTTTCCTTCTCCTGGCTTTACCTTTTATTCTGTCCATGGCAGGCGGCGGCGAGCGGAAAGAGCTTATAAAAGAAGCCCAGCATCTTTATGATGAAGGAGCGCTGGAAGAGTGCAGGCAAATTTACAACACCCTTTTAGAGGATAAGCAATGGTCCGCCTATTATTTCAATTTAGCTGTTCTTGATTATTATGGGGGAGATATTGTTGAGAGTGAGATTTATTTTCGCAAAGGGCTTCTCGCACTGCCGGGAGACCGGAATTTTACCACCGGAATCGGAAAGGTTGAAGAGTTGGCCGATTTGAAGGACCAGTATATGGTTAACTGGCTTATTAGCCGATGGTCTCTGCAGCTTATTTTGATATTGATGTTAAATCTGTTTCTTGTCGCTTTGTCTTTTTACTTAAAACGCAAGGAATTGTCCCAGCTTCTCATAATGTCTTCTCTTTTCTTCCTATCTTTGATTACTGCCGGTGGGCTGGTGTTAATGGATAGTCTAAACGAACGGCCCCAAGCCATTGTCGAAAGTGGGGGAGCTCAACTGTATCGAATCCCCGAAGAGAGTGCCCTTACCTGGTTGAACCTACCCCAGGGGACCTCTCTTCGCCTGGTGGCGGAACAGCAGGGCTTTTACTTTATCAAAACAGGTTATGGCCTTGAGGGCTGGATAGAAACGGGTAAAATCGTTCCCCTGGGGAGCGAATAGTATGGCCGGTATGGAAGAACTCCTAAATCTATATCCCCCCGGGAAAAATGCTTCCCAGGAAAAGGAAAAGGGTGTGAAAAGAAAAACATCCGATAGCCCGGGTAGGAAGACTCTTGAGAAAATGGCTCCCCAATCGACTCTGGATATTCATGGTTTGAAAGGAGAAGAGGCGAAAAGGGAAGTCTTGTTTTTTATTCGAAATTGTCGTAAGAGGGGATTAAAAAAAGGACTAATTATTCACGGAAAAGGGCTGCATTCACCGGAAGGTGCTGTCTTAAGGCCCATGGTCCGTAAATTGCTTTCATCCCATCCCCAGATAAAAAACTGGGGCAAGGCACCCCGAAATGAAGGGGGGGAAGGGGCCACCTGGTTCATTGTTTAATGAGGGGCCCGGATTCTTATCTTTCTCTAAAAATAATTCTTCCTCTTGTAAGGTCATAGGGAGAAAGAGCTACTTTTACTTTATCTCCGGGTACGATCCGGATATAGTGTTTTCTCATTTTACCGGAAAGATGGGCCAAGATAACATGACCATTTTTTAATTCTACTCTAAACATTGTGTTGGGAAGGCTTTCTTTTACAATTCCTTCTACCTCAATTGCTTCTTCTTTTGCCAAAAAAGACTCCTTAGGTTTTTTTATTTCACGGAATTTTATGTTAGATACTGCTCTTTGTCAACATGATGTGAAAGAACATCTTGACATTTTTAATCAAATGGGGATAATAAACTCTAATTTTTATAATTAGGAGCTGATTATAGAATGGGGCAAGAATATTCTGACAAAATGTATGACGTTCTGAAGTCGATGAGAGGGGAACTTCTCAAAAATCTTATTTCAGAAAATGAAGATTTCAAGGCAGCCGTTGAAGATTTAGGGCTGAATGATCTGGCCGATGTGGCCTCAAATGACATTGATTGCCGGACTCTGGAAGTATTGGGTAATCGTGACAAGTTACAGTTAGAGAAAATTGACGCGGCGATTTCCCGTATCAAGAACGGTACCTACGGTATTTGTGCTTCCTGTACAAAGATGATTTCAAAAGACCGGCTTGAAGCCATTCCCTATGCTGCTTTATGTATTGATTGCAAACAAAAAGCGGAAAAAAACAGAAGATAACTATTTTCTGATATAAATATTAATTCTCTCTTCCTTTCTTCCGATTATATTATTGAGGAAAGGAAAGAGAATTATGAAAATTTCAACGGGGATGGTTAATCCTGTACAAATTTCATCTACAGCCCATGGACATGGAGGTAAGGTTACCTTACCCGTATCTCCCGTCGATACGATGTATGCTCAATACAAATATGTTCAGGGAATCCCCGCCTCAACAAGTCAAAGTTCCGTTCCCTTAAAGAGACTTCAATTATTAAATAATATGATCGTTTCCCTTCAGAATCTCAACAAAATAGCCACTGAACAGCAATCGGGCCTTAATATAGAAGATGAGATTCAGTCTTCCGATCTAAGCCATTTGGGACAGATGATTCATGATAAGTTAAGGGAAATGCCACCGGCTTTCACTGCCGTGACAAACACGGCAGCTACAACAGGTATGGCATTTAATTTAGCTATCTGACTATTTTTGTTTCGCGTAGTTGACTGTTAAGTTACGGCCGCGGTAATTAATACCGTTCAGATTTTCAATAGCCCGGTCGGCAGACTTTTTTTCAATCGTTACAAAGGCATAATTATCAAGAATCCGGATTTCTCCTATATGGCCTCTTTCTATTTTTCCTGTGTTTATGAAAAGATGGATCAAGTCCTTAGGGTAAACTTTTCGGTTTTTGCCAATTCCAATAAAAAGGGTAATCCCGTTTTTTAACTGGGGCATTTTAAGGGATTTATCCTTTGACAGATATTCCTTTAACAGGAAAGCGGTTACCCAGCCGCGGAACCCAAAGGGTACGCATTTCTTAAAAACTTTCCGGTATTCGCTAAGTTTTTCCGGTTCGTTGTCGGATCGGGTCTTCTTGACCAGTTCGTCCATGGCGTTGATCATATTTTCAGGTATCTTTGCCACATGGTTCTCCTTATCTAAAATTGCTGATTTTTTAAGTACAGCAGAAGTTTTGATGAGGGGATGATCCGGAACCTCAAGAGCCTGGGACCCAATGATGAAAATACTTTGCGTATTCAACATATGGGATATAATAAAGGACACGTCGTTTAAGTGGGATTCATCGTCTTTCCCGTTAAGGGGAGCGATGACGGTGTCGAACTGTGACAGATCAATCTGGGACCGTCTAATCTGGTCAATGATTGAATCAGTAATGGCACCAATAAGGGGATATCCCCTGCTAATTTTACGTGATTCCTTTAATAAGTCTCCGTGGTTAATCAGATACAACTGCTTAATGTTTACAGAACGGGAAACCTCTCTGTAACGACTTAAGACAGTTTCATCGGACAAGACAAGAATTCCTCTGACTTTCCTGTTGTTAAGGCAGGAAAGAAAGAAGGCATTTTCTTCTTCCTCGCTAAGCTGAATAAAAAAACGGGATTGTCTCATCTCTCTCCCTATCGTTACTATAATTTATAATGACTCATATCCTTTGTCAATATATTAAATAGAGACAGAAAAAAGGATTTCCTTGTTAAGGCGAACTTTTTTGGTTATATTAATTCTAGAGACTCAGGAGGGATTCAATGCAAAAAAATAATACTGAATTAAAAGATATCGAAGAGAAGATCGAACAGCTTGAGGTTCAGATTAACTCTCACTGTATAGCATGGGCTCAGGATGATCTTTCCTCCCGTCCCGAAGAGGACCTCCCCGCAGAAATAAGTTCTGTGCAGGATCGCATTACCGAGTTGGAAGATAAGAAGATAAGCATTGAAGAACTTCTAAAAAAACGTGAGTCCCTTAACGATCAGAAAAAAACGATAAAGAGTTCTGAAACGGAAGAACTCAAATCCCGTTCCGATATTTATCAAGTTTTGGGGCGGAGGGCTTTTGAGCTCTACAAAAAAGGCAGTTTGAATGATTCGGAAGGATTGGATAATATTTTCTCTCCCCTTTTGGAGTGGGAGGACAGGATCCGTCATGCCGATAATGAACTCTACAGGATACGAAGCCGCGAGGAAGAAGGAACATTTATTCATAGAATGGGGGCGCTGATAAAACGTTCTACCCAATCTACAAGAAAGAAAGCTGCCGGTGATAGTTTGAATAAATACTATGGTAAAGCGGGGGAGCAGCTTATCAAAGAGGGGTATTTTACAGAAATTGCCGAGAATGGCCTTTCTGATATATATGATGAATTTCAAAATAAAGAGAAGTACTCCCGTCAACTGAGAGAGGAAGAGGCCGAACTGGATAGAAGTCTCGAGAAGCTTGACGATGAATTAGATGAACTTTGCGATGGAGTGCGCCCTCAGAGGGCCATAAAGGGTATCGAGGATGCCAGGGATGCAGCGGATCTTGAGCTGGATGAGGCTTATCTTTCTTTGGGTAAAGTACTTTATGATGAGAAAAAAAAGGGAGGAGCTACCTTTGGGAAGGTCATTGATGAGCTTAAGGGTGAATACGAAATCCTTAACCGTGAAAAAGCCCGATGCCTCATAGAAAAGCGTTTATCCGAGTTAAAGGAAAGCTTTGAAAAGAAAGTCAAAGAGCGGGACCAGCAAAAGGTACGAGTCGATAGAGAGCAGGCGAAATGGGAGAACCTCCGCGATGAAACGGAGGAAATCTCAAGGAGTCTGGTACAGCTGGAAAGTGAGAGGACGGCCTTTGAGAAGAAGGATAATTCCTAGCCTATTTTAATTGCCATAAAGGTTTCGTCATCATGTTGTCCGGCGGAGCCTTCAAAATTCCGCAGCAGCTGCTCTATGGTATCTTTCATCCTGTCGGGAGTTTTATCTACAAACTGGCTGGCGTACTTAAGAAGGCGGCCGGTACCCAATTCTTCACCCTTGTCATTTCTGGCTTCCGTTAATCCATCGGTAAAAAGGAATATATAATCACCCTTTTCTACTTTTAGCTGTTTGTGTCCGTAATCACCGCGAATATCAATTCCAAGGGGTAATCCTTCCGTATCAAACTTGACAAAGACTTTCTTGCTGTTTCTATAAAGGTAGAGCGGATGGTGGGCCCCGTTGGAAAAGGATATGCTATTGTTGCTATGATTTATAATCAACAGGGAGGCGGTGGCAAAGGTTCCGCTCTGGAAGTTTCCGGAAATCTCACTGTTTACGGCTTTTAGGATATGGGAGGCATTCATATCGGGAGTAGAAACCGTTCTGAGAACTGTTCTGAACATAACCATGAAGAGAGACGCGGGAATCCCCTTACCGGAGACATCGCAGATGATGACAGCTGTTCTGTTCTTATCCAGAGTAAAAACATCATAATAATCCCCGCTCACCCCTTTGGCAGCATGGGAAAAGGCGGAAATCTTTGTTCCTTTCATGGGAGGCATTCTGGAGGGGAGGAGGGTGTTTTGGATTTCTGCTGCTACTTCTACTTCTCTGTTAATTTCATGCTTTTTAATAAGCTTTTGATACTTATCAAAGTTATCCATGGTAATGGTTACGAAGTTAGCGAAGGATTTCATATAGGTAAAGTCCAGGTCGCTAAAGAGGGACTGGGCTTCCGTTTTTGCCAATACCAGAAGTCCAATTTTCTTGTTTTTTGAATTGAGGCTGAGAATTAGGGAGGAGCTTATAAAGCTGGAACTGGACCGGTCCGTATTGTGAGAGAGTACTTGTTGGTACTCATTATCATGGATAAAAAGAGAACTTCCCTTGCTGCAGGAATCCCCGAGGATATTACCGCTCATAGAAATATTGGTTATGTTGAACCACTCAACAATATTTTCTTTTTTGGTTCGAATATTTTTGGGGATTTCCATGGGGGGCGGGAAGTAACCAAGATGTTTTCCCATTGTTAGGCAGTTTTCTTCTTCGTTGTAGAGTAGCAAGGCTGCGCTGTCCGCATTAGTACTGTCTATGGCCAATTCCAGAATCAAGGTATAAAGCTCTTCTGCGGTACTGTCGTTTTCTACGGCATTTCCCACGTCTCTCATAATATCTTTGAGGGAGTCAATTCGGAACCAGAGCATTTCCGTAAGGGTGTTGAAGTTTTGAGCTATCTCGGAAAACTCATCGATACCGGAGGATTTCATGGCATAGTGAAAGTTTCCCGTCGCTACCTGGGAAATAGCGTGGTCCAGCTTGTTTATATTGTCCGCTATGGAGTGGGAGAGGTAAATGGAGAGGAGCATACTAAAGCTGAGCATGAGCGCAGTAATCAGAATGGCATTACGAATCATTTTGCGGCTGAACTGGTCAATTTCTCCGTTAACCTGAATTGAGGTAGACTCGGCCAATTGAGTAAGGTCGGAACTAATTTTCTGTTGGACCCCTTCAAAGAGATTTATAATATACCAGAGCTGGTTAAAAAAACGATCGTCCCCCACGTCGGAACGGGCACGGAAAGAACCCTTTAGACCGTAAACGGTAAAAGAGTAATAACCGGCCAGGGGGTCCAGACTTCTCAGTTCATCCAAAAAAGGTTTAATTTGATAGGTATAGGAGCTTTCCCAGAGCTTGATAAGCCGGTCCGTATCAGCTTTAAAGTTTGATTCGCCCCTTATACTACCCTGATTTTCCTTGAGGTTCTCTACGAGCTTATTAATCTCTTCTACCTGCTTGGAGATGCTGTAGTGAGCCGCTATGGGCATCTGTGGTTTATAGAGGTTAATATTAAGCTCGTCGTTAAGAATGAGGATGTTGGAATGGAGGTTATCAAGAAGAATCTTTTGATTTGAGAGGCGGTTCATCCCTACGAATACATAAATCCCCAGGGCAAGGGACAGGGTAAAAAGAACAAAAATAATTAACTGGAAAAGGGGAAATCGTATGGATAGTTTCATTAGGTAAAATCTCCTCTTTTTAAAGTGAAAATAGTCTGGTCATCCCACTGGTGGGAGTCACGGTGGAAAAAGTTTAGGTCATCGATGATTTCCTCTACCAGTTTTTCCGCACTGTCCTTTGACAGTTTTAGTCCGATCTCCTTGAGGGCCGTCACTCCGTATTCTTTGCCGGAATGGCTTCGTGCTTCAGGAATACCGTCGGTGAAAAGGTAAAGGAAATCCCCGTTTTTAATGAGAAAACTTTCTTCCTGGTATTTGGCGTTTTTATCCAGTCCAACAGGGATACCCTGCGGCTGCAGTTCTTCATACTTCCCCGTTTCTGAGCGATAAACAAGAAGGGGTTGGCTACCGGCCGAAGCATAGGATAGGGCCCCGCTATTCTGATTATACAAAAGCAGAGACAGGGTTGCGATATTTTCAATCCTGATTTTTTCTGTGATATTTCTATTCAGGGTCTCCATTATTTCCGCTCCGTTAAGGCCGGATTTGGCGACAAGTTTCAGAATCGTTTTAATCATGGTAATTACAAGAGCCGCAGGAACACCTTTTCCGGCAACCTCACAGACGGCGATAAGGACTGTTTCCCGGTCCAGCATGTAACAGTCGTAAAAGTCTCCGTTGATACCTCGACAGGTACGGGTTTTGAACGCTATATCTGTCTGGCGAAGCTGGGGGATCTGTTGGGGAAGGAGGTTCTGCTGAATCTCGGCAGCAATATCAATTTCCCTATTCAACTCGAATACTTCAAGCATTTCGTTGTACTTGAGAAGGTTGTCTATGGAGATAGCGGCCAGCTCGCAGAAGGATTCCGCATTGGCCAGTTCCAGATCGGAAAAATAGTCGTCCCCCGTCTGAATCAGGCTCAAAACCCCATAAACATGGTTTCCCACTCTAATCGGAATGGCTATGGCCGAATTAATATGGTAGGGATGATTGTGGGGGCGGGCAAAGGAGGAGGAGTAAGTTCTTTTAACCAGGGTAGCCTCTCCCTTGAGAGCGGCCTCGCCAATAAGATTTTCTCCCACCTTTACGGGAATTTCTTTGAAGGATGCCAGTGTGGCATCGGAGGTATTAAAGGGATGTACATTCTCCCTGTCTTCTCCCAGGGGGTAGGGGGGGCGGTAATCACCCACGGCGTAAGTTAGGAGAAGTTCCGTATTATCTTCATTAAAAAGGTAGAGTCCGGCTCCGGAGGCATCGGCACTCTTCTGCCCAAGGTAAACAATGGCCTTTTCCACCTTGCCCACTTCAATTTCATTGCTTATAGAGTCACCTACGTCCTGTAGAATGTGCTGTACCGACTCCAGTTTAGCCCAAAGGGCTTCGGTTACGCTGTTAAAGTCCCGGGCGAGTCGACCGAATTCGTCATTCGATTCTATTTTGAGTTTATGGGAGAATTCACCGCTTGATACTTTATTGATGGTATAGCGGATTTTCCTTACGTTATCCATGAGATTGTGGCCGAAATAAAAGCTCACAAAAATACACCCAAGAACGACTATTGCATTAATGATCATTAGAGAAGTAAGTCTTGATCTGATTATTTCCGGTATTTGGGTACGGATAGAATTGAGGATCTGTCTCTGCTGTGTTTCCAAAAGACCTATTTCTTCGGTCATTTTTTGTAGCTCTATAACCGTCTTTATCGCCAAGGCGTCATCGGTTACTTCCATGTAGGAGAAAAGACTGGAGGTAGGATCTTTATGGCGGTGAAAATAGTTGTCGAAAAAATCGATATAATTGATAACAGAATCGGCGTTCGTCAGTTTAAGCCAACTCTGGTTAAGCTCTTCCATGGAATTTTTGAATTCCCGGTCCATAATTCGGTAGGTTCTGTTTTGTGCTTCCTTACCGGTAGAGAAGGAGAGCTGCTCCCATCTTTCGGCAATTACCGTATAGTGGTCGTAGTTAACATCGGGATGGTAGAGGATTTCCTCAATCTTTAGGCGGAGCTGCTTGCTTTCGTAACCCTTGTCCAGAATGGATTTGTAAAGGCCGTTTATTTCTGAAAGGTTGATGAGAGACACCAGGGAGATAATGAGACTTATAAACAAGGCAACCGTAATACCGCCTTCCAGCAGCAGGAGTTTTGATCTAATCTTCACTGAATTAAACTTCCTTATTAAATAAACATTGCCGCTAAGCCTCACGGCCTGTTTACAGCGCTTTCATTTTAACATAAAATCCGATCCATGGGAAAGTATTTTCTTTATAGTCTGGTTTTTTTTACTCTTCTTTTTACTCAATGTGCAAAATCGGTGGAACCGCAGAGGTACAATCAGTTTGTTCTTGCTACGATTTGTCAGATAACTCTTTACGATGAGGTGGGGGAATCTGCGGCGGATAGGGCCTTTGAGGAATTAGCCCGAATCGAATCGGTATTCAGCAGGAGTATTCCTTCCAGTGATGTGGCTACCTTTAACAGGCTTTCCAGAGAGAGCGCGGGAGAAATGATGGAGTATGACCTTACTCCGGAAGTGGCGGAGGTTTTATCACTTGCTCTGGACTATGGTGAAATGAGCCGGGGAAAGTATAATCCTGCCGTCGGTCCACTGGTAGATTTATGGGGAATTGGTACCGATGACGCCCGGGTGCCCTTAGACGGGGAAATCGTTGAGGTTCTACCTCTCCTTAATCTGGAGGACCTTAACCTTGACGGAACTCTTCTCACCGCATTGGGAGGAACCGAACTGGACCTGGGGAGTATAGCCAAAGGTTATGCGGCGGATAGGGTTAAGCTGATTTTGGAAGAAGAAGGAGTGGAACGGGCCATTGTCAACCTGGGCGGTAATGTGCTGGTTATGGGAAACAAACCGGATCGTTCCCTATGGAAAATCGGGATTCAAAATCCCCTTTCCGACAGGGGAGACTATGTGGGTATCATCAGCATGGAATCCACTTCTATGGTAACCTCCGGAAATTACGAACGGTTTTTCGAAGTGGACGGGGTTCGTTACCATCATATCCTTGATGGAAATACCGGTTATCCCGTGGAAAACAATCTGGCCGCCTGTACTATCGTGACACCCCGCTCGATTGATGCGGATGCCCTTTCCACAACCCTCTATTCACTGGGCCTGGAAGAGGGGATGGCTTTTGCCGAAGCCCACGACTATTTTGAAGTTCTTTTTATCACTAAGGATAACAAAATCTATCTCTCCTCCGGCCTTGAGGAGGATTTTCAGTTAACCAACGGGGATTTTACCCTTTCCAGGCTATGACGATAAGCCTTTCCGCTTCGTTGTCATAGGCCTCTCCCTGCCAGTTCCCGTAGATATCAATCGATTCAAAACCGGCATTGTAGAGCATTTGAGCCATCTCAAGAGCGGAGAATATCCTTTGGGCAAAGGAGAACTCATTTAGTGTTCCGTCCTTTTCTAAAAAGAGCCAGCGGTTTTTCAGAACAGTCCAGTTGAGATCGATGCTGTATTCCAGAAGGATTTTTAGATCGTCCCGTTCAAACCAGGTATTCGCTTCGAATCCGCTGGCAATAACTTCCTTTCCCGGCGTATCGAGAAGAAAAAATCCTCCCGGTTCCAGGGAGTTAAAAACATTTTTGATGATTTTTTCATCATCTTCGGGATCTTCGGAGTAACCAAAGGAGTTCCACATACAAAGGGCCCCGGAAAAAAGTCCTTTTGCCTTGTCCGATCTCACGTCTCCCAGAATAAAATTGCAATTAAGGTTTTCTTCCTTTGCGGACTTGCGGGCCCTTTCTATATAGGAGGACGTGATGTCCATGCCGGTCACATCGTAACCCCAGCGGGCGAACTCCAGAGAGTGCCGTCCAAAGCCGCAGCAGACATCGAGGATTCTACTGCCCTGGGGAAGCCCGGTCAGTTTAATCACCCCTTCCACCTCATCGTCGGTTTTGGCCATGATGCCCTTGTCGAACATAATGGGTCCGAAGGTATCCCAGAACCATTCGCTTTCAAACCACTCTTTCTCGTTTTTGTTCATTGCCACGTTCCGCTCCATCTCCTTAAAGTGATGAAAAATAAAGGGTCATTATATCATTTTTGTCGGTGAATGTGTTATACTATGATAAGATTTATAGGAGATTACCGTGAAAAAAGCCCTTATATTTTTATTAGCGATTATTATCAGTCCTGTTTTGGCATCAGCTTTACCCGGTTCGGCGGGAGAATTGGATTACAACCTTTCCTCTCCCCTTTTTCTTTCCCAGGGATTTAATCTTTTTAACAGGGAAACCCCTCAGGCGGTGACAATCAACCCTGCTGCCGCAGCCGGTTTTCAACGCTATATTATCGATTTGAACTACATTAATTTGGAACAGTTCAGCGATGACGACGGGGAATACGGAGGCATGGGCCATGTGATTAATATGGGTCTATCCATCCCCATGAAGGTTGGGGTGCTTACCACGGCTTTCCACCTTACCGATACCTCTTCCTATGAAGATACGGCCCTGAATTTTGATACCTATGCCGCAGGGGATCTGGTTTTTTCCAAAGAACTCTATGAGGATGTTCATTTTGGATTCGGCCTGAACGGTTCCTACGGCTTTAGCGGGGACTGGGGAGTGACCGGTTCTCTGGGACTCACCTTTATGTATGGTGATTCGGAGCGCTTCAAGGATGTGGAGTTTGCCGCAGTCCTTAACGGCTTGGGAATGGGGTACTCTCCGGAGGACAGAACCTACTGGAACAGTGTCCCGGAAAATATTACTCCCGCCCTAGGCGTTTCTGCCCTTCTGGTGGAAAGGAACGATTTTTCCATTAAGGGGCATTCCGCTCTGTCCGCTCCGGCTTTAACCGACCTTAAGTTTGATTTGGGCGCGGTATTCCAGGTCGGGGAAAATGTCACCCTTTCTACTTCCTTAGGTGGATCGGCCCAGGATTTGGCCAACGGAGACTGGGAAACTCTTATTCCCGGAGTCGGTTTGAATGTGGTTATTCCTTTGACTCCCGGAGAAGATAGCGGTGAGCTAACCTCTTCGGAAATGAGAACCTCCGGGGGCGCCAAGGCGCTTTATGACGGTATCTATGCTTTTGGTGCCGGTGTGACCGTACCTCTCGGTGTTCGAGACAAGGAGTCTCCCGAGGTGGTTCTGACTTACGAAAAAGATGATTATGAGCAGTCCTACATCTCTCCCAACTACGACGGGATTCAGGATGAATTGATTATTCCCTTTACCGTTGATGACGATCGTTATATCGAAGGTTATAAGATTGTGGTCAAGGATGAATCGGGCCAGGTGGTCAAGGAAGTCTATAATAAGGATAAGAGGCCGGAAAATGCCACTTTCTCCAGCTTCTTTGACCGTCTTTTTGCGGAAAAAGAGTCCGTAGCCGTTCCGGAAACTTTTCGATGGGACGGTGTTTCCGATTCGGGAGAGACCCCTCCCGACGGGGAATACTCCTTTGTTATGGAGTTTTGGGACGATAACAACAATACTACCACTACAGTCCCCGCCTATTTCCATGTGGACAATACGGTTCCCGAGCTGAGTCTGGAAGCTCCCAGCGGTACGGATCTTATCTTTTCTCCCGACGGTGACGGTCGTAAGGATGCCCTTAGCATACCCCAGAGCGGTTCGGAAGAGGAAGACTGGACCGGTGAGATCCGGGACGCTTCCGGTCAGGTTTACCGTAGTTTTGATTGGTCCGACGGGGCACCGGAAGAACTGGTTTGGGACGGGAAAGACGGAGAAGGAGAGGTTCTTCCCGACGGTGTCTATGAATACGTAATGTCTACTACAGACCGAGCGGGAAACAGCGTGAGCCAGTCGGTGGGCAATATTCTTATTAACACGGCTCAGCCCGAATTGGCCCTCACCATTGACCGGTCTTCCTTCTCTCCCGGTACGGAAAGTGAAATTGACAAGGTTGAGATTGGTTTTAAAATTTCTACAGTTAAGGGATTGGCTAGCTGGAATCTTGATATTATCGATGAATCGGGCCGTGTTTACCGCAGCTGGAATCAGCGGAACAGCCAGGACCTTTTAACCCGAGCCGGTCTGACCTTCGACGGTAAGGACGGGGAGGGAAATTACCTTAATGAAGGAATTTATACCGCCCGCCTCGACGCTACCTATCAGAACGGTTATTCTCCCCTGGTAAGCACTCCTCCTTTTGAGGTGGATACGACCAATCCAGAAATTGCCGTAAGCGGCTCACCCCTTCTTTTTTCTCCCGATGGAGACGGAAGCAGGGACGAGATCGTTTTTAGCCAGTCCAGTTCGGAGGAACAGCTCTGGTACGGTTTTATTCTCGATGAAGAGGGTGAGAAGGTTAAATCCTACGAGTGGCATGGCGAAGTGCCCGCTTCTTTAAGCTGGAATGGTCTATATGAGAACGGTAAAAGCGTTACCGGCGAATCTTCCTTTACCTATTATGTGGAAACCCGGGACAGTGCGGGCAACTACGGTCGTTCAGAGGATATTGCCTTTACGGCGGATACGTCAAATGTAGAACTCTTCCTGACTCTGGACAGGGATTCCCTCTCTCCCAACGGGGATGGCATTAATGAAACAATTAACGTAGGGGTAGAACGGAACAGCAGTTCTCCCGTGGCAAGCTATAGGCTTACAGCCCTTGATGAAAGGGGTCGTGAATTGGCTGTTGTTGAAGAGGGCTCCGGTCTTCCCGCCAGCTTTAGATGGGACGGAGGAGCCGTACGGGACGGTATATGCCGGCTGGCCCTTTCGGTGGAACTGGAAAGGGGAGACAAGATTGATGTTATGTCTCCCGACTTACTCATCGACAGAGTTTTTCCGGAAATTAATCTGACCGGCGATCTTGATCTCTTTTCTCCCGATGGTGACGGAGAGAAGGATGTGGTGAACTTTACCCAGTCTTCCAGTAATGAAGAGCTGTTCCAGGGAGAAATCCTTGATCGATCAGGGACTGTCATGACCAGTTGGGTTTGGACGGGACTATTGGAGAATCTTGCCTGGGAAGGCCGGGATAATTCGGGAAACATCCTGCCCAACGGTATTTATAGCTATCGGGTCGTTTCCACCGACAAGGCCGGCAACCGAACGGAAAAGAAAATTGACGGCATTGAGTTGGATAGCCGGTCGACCCAGCTCTTCCTTACCGCAGATCGGGAGATTTTCTCTCCCTCCGGCCGGGAAGATCTTTCAACTCAAAATCTGGCCCTTGTAACCAAGTTAACCGATGGTATTGCCCAGTGGACCCTGGAAATGGTTCACAGCGAAAAGGGTGTGGTGAAAACTCTGAGTGGAACAGGTGTGCCCCCCGAAAGTTATAGATGGGACGGTCTGGGTGATGACAGTTCTATCATGGAAGGGTCGTATACGGCCCGGTATTCGGTCGTTTATGAAAAGGGTAACCGGCCCGTGGCGGAAACGGCTCCCTTTATTCTGGATAACTCCGCTCCCAAGGCCCGGGTGATTATGAATCCTCTTCCTTTTAGTCCGGATGATGACAATGTAAATGATGAACTGACCATTTCCATGGGAGTACAGGACATTAGTGCGGTGGACTCCTGGAAAATGGAGATCTTTGATCCCAAGGGGAACGAATTCATTAGTTACGGTGGTAAGGGTAAACCTACGGGACGTATTATCTGGGACGGCCGCAGCAGCAAGGGTGAACTTGTACAGTCGGCAGAAGATTATGCCTGGAAGCTGACTGTAAGCGATGTGATGGGAAATACCTCTGTGGAAGAGGGAGAAATCGGAGTGGACGTCTTGGTTATCCGCGACGGTGACAACCTCAAGATTATGATCTCCAGCATTACCTTTGAGCCGAGTAAGGCCGATTTGGAGTCCGGAGGTGAGAAGGGTAGCAAGAATGAGTGGATTCTGGAGCGTATCTCCCAGATTCTGGACAAGTATAACCGCTACCAGGTTGTGGTAGAGGGACATGCCAACAGTGTTTACTTCTACGATGCTGCCAAGGCTCGTGAAGAAGAAGCGCAAGAGCTCAAGCCTCTGAGTGAGGCCCGTGCGGAAACCGTCATGAATGCCCTTGTTGATCTGGGAATAGACAGCAGCCGTCTTTCTTCGGTAGGACGGGGCGGTACCGATCCTGTTGTTGAATTTTCCGACCTGGATAACAGTTGGAAAAATCGACGGGTTGAATTCATCCTTGTGAAATAAAAGGGATTTGACTTTTTATGGGGGCCTTCCTTATGGAAGGTCCCTTTTTTTTATAAAGAATCAATCTTTGCTATAAATCCCTTACTTTATGTGTTACACTAATTTATATGAATAAGGGTGTAATTCTTCTTGTACTGTTCACGGTACTGTGTTTTCCGGCCTTGGGTCAGGAAGTGGCGGAGGATGTGTTTCTTAATACGGAACCCATTGAGTTTATTAACTATGAAGGTCCCTACGATGTCATCAACACGCTGGAACAGATTAGGGGTATCGGGGAGATTTTGGGGCAGGATGTTAAGCCCGATGTTTCCCTCTCAGCTCTGTACGGTCCCTATCGCATCATTCACTCCTATCAGCCGGAAATAGAAGAAGGGCTGGACGGAGATATTCTTATTATGGGTAGTGCCAGCCAGGTCGATTCGGTAAGTAACTTGCGTTACATTATCGGGGGGTATTTGGAATCGGCCTATGGTTATGAAAGAGAACGGGCCTATACTATCGCTATATTTATCACCTATTACAATGCCCTCTATTATCAGAAAATCGATCATTATTCCTCTCTTTACAAGGAAGGGGTACTCGATAATCTCGAACCGGACCAGTGTGGTCTGGCCCGTGTCTGGAGCGATTGGCCCGGCAAAGCACGAATTGTCATTCCCCTCAGGGCTCCGGGCTATTCGGAAAGCCCTGCCATTGATTCTTCTCTTATCTCCTCCGACGAAGTGGTGGAGGTTATGCAGGAAGAAGAGGATATGCGCATTGAAGAGCGAAAGGAAATGGTAGAGATTCGGGAAGAAGAGAATCGGGCCGAAGAAGAAGCCATGGAAGAGAAAGGCCAGGAGTTAGCCGAAAGAGAGTCGGCTCTCATAGAAATGGCCGATGAACTGGAAGAGAAAGAAGAACCTCTTACGGAAGAAGAAGAGGAGCAGCTGGAAGAGATTAAAGAAGAGCAGCAGCAAGTTCAGGAAGAGATTGAGGAACTTGAAGAGGCCAAGGAAGAACTTGAGGATAAGACCGAAGAAGTTCTGGATATGCGTGATGATATCGCCTCCGATGAGAATAAAGTTATATCCGAAGGAGATCCGGAAGTCGAAAAGAAAGAGTCAGTCTTTGTTTCACCGGAAGATGAAAGCGCGGTTCCCCTCTTTTTCTTTAATCAGACCGGTATAGAAGAGGGCTATGCCTTTGGGCTTATCTCTCTCTACGACTTAACCAGCGGTACCAAGGAGAAGGAGTCTACGGCCACGACAATTTATGGCAGAACCCATAGGGAATTTGCCGGAGGTTTTCTGGCTATAGCCAAAGACCGTAAAAGCGGCATGGTCCTTCCCATGATTATTGACAGGGAAAACCTGGCCATCTCTCTCAAAGGGGAAGAGGAGATCTTTCCCGGTACACAGGTGGAGATTGATAAGAGTAATCAGATCTATATGGTTTATAAAGACGGTAGCCAGTGGCGGTTGGGCCGATTCGATAAGGATCTTCAATTGACCGGAGCCTCGTCGGAAGCGGTTGAGCCTATGACGGATATTCTCTTTTACAACGGAAAATTATTTGTTCAAAATACGGAAGGAGCTGTTTTGGAATTAAACAGCGACAATCTGACAGTAGAAAAGGAGCTTGAATAATGGCAAATAACGGCCCATTTAGGGGTAGGACAATTGCAGTTGTTAATGATCTCTCACGGGATGAACAACTCTATCTTTACAAAAAAACAGCGGAACTCAAGAAGAAGTATTTGGCCGGTGAGGATTGTTCCGATTTTCAATTGAACGATCCCGATTGTGCCGCCTATCTTATGTTTCTTGAAAACAGTACCCGTACAAAAGAGTCCTTCCGTAATGCCGCTCTTTTTCACAATGTGAGGATGAATAATTTTGACGCTTCTACCTCCTCCTTTAAAAAGGCCGAGAGCTTTGCCGATACGGTAAAGATGCTTTTTGGTTACAGCAAGAATTCCCTTTTTATCATGAGGACTCCCGAAGAGGGTGTTTGCCGGGCTCTGGAAGAGGAGTTAGCCGTTTATGCAGAGAAACTGGGACGGGAAAAGCCGGGATTTATCAATGGGGGAGACGGGAAACATGAGCATCCCACTCAGGAATTTCTTGATGAGTTTTCCTTTCTTGAACAGAAAAACTGGGACAGCCACAGCATCCACATTGTATTAACCGGGGATTTGTATCATGGCCGTACGGTTCACTCCAAAGTGGACGGATTAAAAATATTTGATCAGGTAAAGGTGGATCTTATTGCTCCTCCGGAATTGGCTCTGCCCGAGTCCTATGAAGGGAGAATGATTCGAAATGGGTTTAAAGTACGTAAATTCCGAAGCATAGAAGAGTATCTCACCCAGGATGATGTGGCGGATATTTGGTATTTTACCCGATTACAGCTTGAGCGTATGGGAGACAAGATCCTCGACAAGGCCGAATCCCTCAGAGAATCGGTTACTTTCCAGGAGCGTTTTATGGATAAACTCCCCAAAGGGAGCCGCTTCTATCATCCCCTTCCCAGGCACAGGGAGCATCCGGTTATTCCTTCTTTCCTCGATAAAACCGTACTGAACGGATGGGATGAACAGTCCATTAACGGCTTCTATACGCGCATTGTGGAGATTGCCATGGTAGGAGGTAAAATCGGTCATGATTTTACCGGTGCTCCTCCCCGGGAAGAAAGTGTCAGAGATGATTATATTGAAGCGGTCCCGGTCACTCGCAAAAGCCGAGTACAGGATCGTTACAAGGTAGGCATTAAGCCCGTAGATGAAGGAATTGTTATTGACCACATCGCTTCCGGTGAGGATATCGGAGAGATTTGGGATCGAATTAATCGAATCAGGCAAATCCTGGGGCTTAACTACAGAAGCTCCCATGGCGTATTTCATACGAGTGATTCCAGTAAATACAAAGGGATTATTTCTCTGCCTGATATTTTGGAACTGGAGCAAAAGGATATCAAAATGCTTGCTGCCGTTTCTCCCGGTTGTACATTGAATTTCATCAAAGATCAGTCTGTATTAGAGAAGTTCCGCCTTCATATGCCGCCCCGCATATACAATTTTGACGAGATCTCCTGTAAGAATGAGATCTGTATCTCCCACCCCCAGAATCATCAGCACGTGGGTACCATGTTTACAAGAGAGGGAGAATCCTTCGTCTGTCACTACTGCCAGAAGAAATATACTTTTAAGGAAATCTGGAACCGTTAGTCCAGAAGAAAGCCGCTCACCGGTGTATTTTCATCGGTGGTGGTACTTCCGGGGAAGTCCCTATCTTCGTCCGATTCAATTATCTCCGGGTCCAAGCCAAGGGACCGGGCAAAATCATCCAATGAAGAACCCACATCATCCAGGCTTTCTTCCAGAGGATTTGATTCGGCAAAAACTTCATCTCCCAGAAGATCAATTGATCCAAGAAGCTTATCCACACTCTGTTCCTTTGTTTCCTGAGTATAGATATGGTAAGTACAAAAGTCGGTAGGTTCCGTACCGGAGAGGAAAACCTCTTCGTAGGTATTGGGGCATGCATCGGTAGGAATCATACCCGATTCAGCACAAACTTCCACCGTAACAATTCCTGTCTCGGGCATTTCAAACTCTTTGGGAGCCAAACCTTTATGGATTTCGCCCATGTAGGGTCCCCAGTACATACCGGTAGCAGTAGAACCGGTCAGTTCAACACCAAGGGAAGATCCCTTTCGGTCAAAACCGGCCCACATGACAGTGGTGTAGTAGGGAGAGAAACCACATGTCCAGGCATCGGACCAGTTTTGAGTCGTACCGGTTTTACCGGCCAGGTCGATTCCGGGCGTCACGCTTCCCCATTGGGTACCGACACGCAGGGTACCGATAAGAGTGGTGGAATGAAGTATGCTGGTCATAATATAGGCTTCCTGGGGAGTCAGAACCTGTACAGGGTTTTTCTTCTGTTCTTCCCGCAGTTCCTGCTCCGGATTAAGAATGATATTCCCTTTCCTGTCCTCCACATAGCGCACAGCCAGAGGATTAACCCTTCGTCCCTTGTTGCTGATTGTGGCATAGGCCTGAGCCATCTGAATGGGTGAGGCTTCGATAATACCCAATCCCAGGGGGTAAAGACGGGGGAAGATAGCAAGCTTTTCCTCTTCATCATCAATTCCCATCAGGGCCGCTGCCATATCAATGGCTTTTACAAAACCGATACCGTTGAGTACCTGCAAGGAAGGAACATTCTGGCTGGTGGCCAGAGCACGGCGCAGAAGGAAGTGGCCGTTCCAGGAACCCTTGTAGTTTTGCGGGGTATACAGTGTCCCGTCCGGGTTGGTAAAGGCAATGGGGCCGTCCCAGAGTCTTGTGGCGGCTGTAAATTCCCGCGAAGCGATAGCGGCGGAGTAGTATAGGGGCTTGAAACTGGACCCGGGCTGGAGAGTACCTAGGAGAACACGGTTATACTTGTTATCCCTGTCATACTGATTACCGCCGATCATGGCGGTAATATAGCCTTCGTTCTCATCCAGGTTTCCCAGAGTCAGAAGGGCGGTCTGAATGGTGGAGAGCTTCTTCTGGTCCGAGTATTTGGCATGGGAAAGATTTACGGCGTATTTCGTTTCCTCAATACCAAACATAAGGGACATGATATCAAGGACCGGAGTCATCTCCGTGTAATAGTAATCCTTGGCCTTTTTGAGTTCCTGTTTGTTGGCAACTCTAATATCGTCAATGTTAAAAACGAGAGATAAGAGGTCTATCATGCCTGTATAGGCCTGGTTGGCAGAAGCCACTTTTTTATTCAGGTTGCTTTCGTATTTTGAGGTCCACTCTTCCCGGCCTTCCGCCAGAATGCGGTCCGCCGCTTCCTGCACATCAAGGTCCAGAGTAGAATGTACCACATAACCGTCACGGTAAATGTTTTTCTGACCGAAGAGCATTTCATCAAGCTGATTTCGGATATATTCACTAAACCAGGGCGCCTGATCGTCTCTTTCAAAGAAAGCGGAAGAGTAGTTATCCTTGGACCAGTCAAAGTTTCTCCAGTATTTTTCCATGGAAAGAAGGCCTTCATCCAGGTCTATATACTCGTTTTCGGCCATCTCATTAATAACAAAGGTTTGTCTGTCCCGGGAGAATTCCGGATTCCGGTAGGGAGAGAAGCGTCCGGTCGGGTTGGCTACCTGAATAACCAGCATGGCCGATTCGGCTATAGTGTTTTCCGAAGCGGGATGATTGAAGTAGTATTCTGATGCGGTTTCCACCCCGTAGGTATTATGCCCGAAACCAACACGATTCAGGTATTTCTCAAGGATTTCTCCCTTGGTGTACTGTCTTTCCATCTGAAAGGAGTACCAGAGTTCCTTGAGTTTTCTCGTAACCGATACATCGGTTCTGTCTGCGTAAATATTACCGGCCAGCTGCTGGGTGATTGTACTGGCTCCCCGGAGAGAACCGGTTATCACATTCTGGATAATCGCCTTGACCGTACCCATAACGGAAATCCCGCTGTGGTAGAAATAGCTGGCGTCTTCCCTTGTAATTATGGCATAAACCAAATTTTTGGGAAGGTCTGTCAGGGAGACGTTTTCTCGCTTTTCATCGGAGAAGAACTCCGTGATGACACGACCCTCGACATCAAGAAGGATGGAGGGAAGGGCTGTGACTTCTTCACCGAATTCTTCGTTGTTTTTCAGGTTGATCGTTTTTGCTACGGCCAAGCCCATCCCAACGGAAAGAAGAATGGATGAAAGAGCAAATGATGTAATTAATATGATGAGAATAACCTTACGTTTTCCGGTAAAGAACATGGTGTTTACACTACTTGTCTGACCCTCTTTTGTCAAGGGACAAAAAAAGGCCGGTTCACACCGGCCTTCCCAATACTGGGGTTAGATTCCAGCATAGATAACTGGGAGGGGTACTATCCTGGCGACTCTAACAGTTAAAACATCGGTTAAAGGTTAGTTACTGTTTAGTCTTTTTCCAGTAAAATCCTTGTATCAAGGGAAATAGTGAATAATTCACCACTGGAAAGAGTATAATTTTCGCTTAAAGTAATATATTCATTCAGTTTTATACCGACCCGGTGTTCCCCCGGTTCGCATTCTATAGGTTTTCCCAGTTCTTCTATACCTATTTCTTTATCGTCAAGATAGTAGGTAAATCCTTCCATAGGGGGGAAGACAAGGCGGGGGGCGCTTGTTTCGGGCGTATGGTGGATCTCTGTGAATTTCCCCGCCTCAACGGCGATATTGAACTCCCTTTTGTTTCCCGCCCGGCTCTGAATAAGAACTGTGTGGAATCCCGCTTCGAGAGTATAAAAATCCTTTTCCCAGGACCTATGGCTTCCGTCGATCCAGAGGGAAAGGTCATCCACAGAGACCGCTTCATCTTCTATATAGATTTTAAGTCCCCCCATATTGGTGTAGACCGGGCGGGCCGAAATGATGAGTGCCGCATTCCGGGCATTCTGGGGCAATCCTTTAGAGATAGGAAGCATAGTCATGAGCAGGGGAAAGTCATCAAGAGAAACAGGGGCCGTAACAAGGGTATCCGCATCTTTTCTGATGCTGTGATTGTCGGTAAAGGGAATCTTGAGAGTGAATTCACTACTGTAGGGAAGAATCTGCATAAAAAACTGATTTCCCCTGTACTGTGACTGGTTGATATCTGGTTCGGGCTGAACCGATCTGTAAAGGTAGAGGGCAAAACTGTTTCTATAGGATTTTGTCAGAGCCGTTTGTTCAAAGATCAATTCGACACCCTGAACAAAGGGGTTGTCATAGAGGTAGTCCACAGCGGCCAGGTCTTCCAGGTCAACCTGAACGGTTGACGTATCTCCCTCGTTTTCAAGGGTTAGCAGGCCCGAAAGTGACCCGACCACGTTTTCTCCGTAAAGAGGCAGGACGAGTAAAAGCAACAATATGGGAGAAAATTTTATCCTATTCAACTAACGGCTCCCCTGGGAAACGAGACTGGCCGGATCGACGGATTGGCCGTTTCTCCGGATTTCAAAATGAAGGTGAGGGCCTGTGGAAATCCCCGTATTGCCGGATAGGGCAATGAGTTGTCCCCGGTTCACGCTGTCACCTTCTTTGACAAAAATCTCGTCGAGATGGGCGTAACGTGTTTCATAGCCACCTCTATGCTTAAGTATAACCAATATTCCGTAATTGTCTAGCTCGGTCGTTTCAATAACGGTCGCTTTTTCTGCAGCGTAAATAGGTGTTCCCCTGGGTGCCCGCACATCAATACCTTCATGTTTTTCCCAGTTTCCCGTAACCGGGTGATTTCTCATCCCGTAGGGGGAGGTTACTTCCCAATAATGATCAAGAGGGCTTCGGAACGGCAGGGATATGAAGTAAAGTCTTTCCTGTGGGGTAAATGAGAGGTTGGGGTAGAATCTATATTTTACAGGGATGCCGTTTTGGCGAATTGTCAGGGGAAAGTAAAAGTTATTGTCTCTCTCGGTCTCTCTCATACGCCGGTCCAGTTCGTTACCGCCGTTTTCATGAATAAAAAGTCCCGGGATAGAGGGAATTGTCAGGCTCTCCTTTTCTTCCATATACACGGCCCTTTCCAGGCCGTTTAGAGACGCAATGGTATCGGGGGAAAGGGAGAAGTCCGCTGCTACCGTGTAAATTGTGTCATTCTCACGGGGGGTATAGGAAAAGAGAAAGAGTTCCCCCATCAGCTGAGTTATCAGGGTTTTTCTATCCAGATTGTCCCTATTGGCCCCGCTTAACAGAGCCAGGAGTTTTTGGGAACTATCCAGGGCGTTTTGATGTTGCTTGAAAAGGTCATCCCCATAGATATAGGTGGATTGGATTTCCGGGTAATCGGGGAGACCGAACAGGAAGGATGGGGTGAAAAGAAGCAGACTAAATAAAAGGCGCCAGGTATTCATCGGGGATGGTCCTGCCGTCGCTGCTATGTCCCAGTTTTCTGTCTTTCCGTAGGTCTCCGTGAAAGTCGGAGCCTCCGGTGACAAGAAAGTCCAGTTCTTCGGCCAGATTAATCAGTCTTTCCGCTTTTCGCTTGTTTACGCTGGGGTGCCACGCTTCCAATCCCTGTACCCCCTGTTCTTTGAACTCTTCCAGTTTTCCCGGAAGTTTTCCCCAGGAAAGAAAAAGCGAGAGGGGATGGGCGATGACAGGTACACCTCCCGCATCAAGAATCAGCTTAACCGCCTCTTCCAGTGAGAGCGCCTCTTTTCTGGTATAAAAAGGACGTCCCGCCGCAAGGTATTTGTCAAAGGCCAAACGGGTATTTCGTACGATTTTTTTCTCTACCATGGCTGCGGCGAAGTGGGGGCGGGCTATAAGATTGGAACCGGCATGGAGGCTAACATCTTCCAGGGTGATGTCCCACCCCTCCTCTTTCATCATATCTATAATGCGGAGGTTTCGTTCATGGCGTTTGTTTTTCACATTGACCATGGCCTGTTCCAGAGAGCCTTTCCAGTCCTTTAGGCCCAGTCCCAACAAATGAAATTCCCCCGGCTTGAAATCAATTTCTATTTCTATTCCCGGTACAATCCGAAGGTCCTTTCCTTCCGCTGCTTTTATAGCCTCATCTATTCCGTCCGTATTATCATGGTCTGTGATGGCCAGGGCATTCAAACCAATCTTTACGGCCCGGTTGACCAGCTCCGAAGGGGTTAAAGAACCGTCGGAACAGGTGGTATGGGTGTGTAAATCAATCATTATTGTATAGAATAGACATAATTCCTTGACTTATTCAAGAAAAATGTATCAATCTATTATATAATGAAAGTATAATTACTGAGAAAGAGGTTCTATGCCCCCTAAAGCTGTCACCTACAATCCTAATTCCATCGTTTATTTCAAAGGGGATAAATCCGGTTTTGTCTATGTCCTTCAGTCGGGTCAGATCAGTCTGAACTATACGGATCTTCAAACAGGACAGGAAGTTCACGACCTTATCCAGACCGGTGAGTTCTTTGGTGTTAAAGCGGCTTTGGGCGGATACACCCACGATGAGACGGCCCAGGTTTTGGTAGAATCCAAGGTCGTTCAATTTCGGGTAAGTGAATTTGAAGCCCTTATTTCCGGTAACCAGAGGCTCCTATCCAAAATGATGCGGGTTTTTTCCACTCAGTTAAGACGGATTCATAATCAGGTACAGGGGCTTATGTCCAGTGATATTTCCGCCGATCCGGAGCTGGGGCTTTTTGAGGTGGGCCGTTATTACCAGAAAGAGGGGGATCCCCTCAAGGCACGGGCCGCTTTTAAAAAGTACCTATCCTATTATCCCCACGGAACCTATGCCGCCGGAGTTCAGAAGGCGATGCAGGAACTGAATACCGCACCTCATCGTAAAGAGGATGCCGACGAAGTTGAAGCCCCTACTTTGTTTATCTGTCGAAAGAAGATGGATAGGGGAGAGTATCAGGAGGCCTACAAAGGTCTTAGACTTCTTTATAAAGGGGAAAATCTTCCCAGAGAGGAAAAGCCGGAAGTGGAACTTCTTCTGGGTATTTGTCTTTTTCAGTTGAATAAGTATAAAGAAGCGGCGGCTCAATTTACTTCTCTTGTCAAAAAATATCCCCGCCATGGTCAGCTTGATGTGATCTGTTATTATTTGGGGCTTGCCTACCGAGAATTGGATGATAGGGAAAAGGCTATGGGATTTCTTACGAAAGCCATAACCATGCTTAAGGATAACCAGAAAAAGAGCCGGGCTTCGGAAGTCCTGCAGGAATTGAAGGAGATGGGTTGATGTTTGAAGATCTTGCTGTATTTAACCGGTTTGCCTGTACCTTTCAAAAAGAAGAGGTGATTTTTTTTGAGCATGAACCGGGGGATCGTTTCTATCTGATTCAAAAGGGTCGGGTAAAAATTGTTAAAATCATCGGTAATATAGAAAAAATCATCGATATTCTTAATCCCGGTGAATTCTTTGGGGAAATGGCTATTTTGGAAGAAGCCCCCCGAACGGCCTCCATTATTGCCCTGGAAGAGTGTACTCTTCTGGAATTTAACAAGGAAAACTTTGCCACCCTGGTGGAAGGAAATCCGCAGATAGGTATTAGTCTTTTAAAGATTTTTGCCCGGCGTATTTATGATCAGAAAAGGCGTTTTCAGATTTTGACAATGAATGACAAGGAAGGGAAGATTGCCGATGTTTTTGTTCTTCTAGATGAAATGCTCTCCTCCGGGGAAGAGGATTTTGACGATATGGGAGAACGGACTTTGGAAGCCACAAGCAATGATATTGCCCATTGGGCCGGAATTGCCCCCGATGAATGCCGTGATATTCTGGAGCATCTGCAGGAGACTCGAAAGATTCAAATAGAGCCCAAGCAGATTATTGTCAAAAATATTAATGAGATGAAGCGCTTTGTCAGTTCAAAGCGCCGTCTTCAGGAAATGAATGAGTCCGACTGATTAATCAGTCTTTAAGAAAGTTTAATTCCCTTTCTATTTCGCCTTCGGGAACCGTATTCAGTTCAAGAAGCCTTCTCAGATGAATCATACTATCCAGATCTATAGACTCAAACTTGATTCCGTAAGAACCGTCCTGGCAGATGTGTACGACGTTTCCCCGGGCATTGATTTTTACGTCCGAATGGGTTAGCAGTATGGAAAGATCCATTGTTTGGTTCTTTTGAAGAGCCATTTCCTCATCCAGATGTATCAGAGCTCCCTTGAGTGAAAGGTTCACCACCTTAAAGGTGATAGTTTCACCGGCTTCATTGAAATACCCGTTAACATAAAAATCGGTTCGCATAAATTTTCTTTCGTTCTGGACCATAGGATAATTTTAGTCCTACCGGCTCTCAAAGTCAATGATTTGGAAAGAATTGACTGTTGATTTATAAGATTGCCTTTTAAAGGGGGATACTTTATACTAAAACGGTGGAAACAACGATAAATTCTAGTAAGCTCGAAGCGATTAAAAACAATATTCTTTCTGTCATTTATATGGATGAAATCAAGTTGGAATATCTTCTGGCTGCCCTGGTGGCAGGGGGGCATGTCATGCTGGCCGATACCCATGGTGTGGGGAAAACCTCTCTGGCCAGGGCTTTAGCCGGTTCTATTGAATGGGATACTTTGGAGAAGACCGAAGAGGGGATCGAGATTGACCATTTCAATCGTGTCCAATGTACGGTTGACCTTTTACCCCAGGATATTTTAGGTTATTCCCGTATTAGCGGGACCGGTTTTGAGATGTCCTTCACAAAGGGGCCCGTTTTTGCCCATTTTCTTCTCTGTGATGAAATAAACCTTCTCACTCCCAAAACGCAAGGGAGTTTTTTCCAGGTAATGGAGGAGCAGAGCGTCAGTATCGAAGGGAATACCTATCACCTTCCGTCGCCTTTTTTTATTATTTCCACTATGAACCTCAAAGGGGCTCACCTTTTTCCTCTTCCCGCCCCTCAGCTGGACCGATTTATGTTAAGACTCTCCCTGGGGTATCCTCAGGCGGAAGATGAGTTAGCTATTGTGAGTCAGCACGGACGGAATGACGGTTGGAAGACTCTTAAACCGGTACTTAAAGCGTCCGATCTGAGAGCCTGGCAGGAGGAGGTGGATACCGTTTCCATCCACCCCGATATTATTCGTTACATTGTCGACCTCGTAAGGGCTACACGGGAACACGGATCGGTTGAAACGGGCTGTAGTCCCCGTACGGGGGTTAAACTTTCCCGAATGGCCCGTTCCCTGGCCCTCATTAGGGGGGAAGAGTTTATTACTCACGATCATATCAAAGAGATTTTTGTGGCGGCCACCGCCCATAGGCTGGAGTTGAAAGATCCCGATGCCTCCGCAGAGGATGTGCTTAATGAAATCCTTCAGACTACTGCGGTACCGGTGGTTTCCTCATAGATGAAGTATTGGCCCTTTTCTCCCACGGGCGGATTCCTCCTCTTTTCCTCTTTAGCATTACTGGGAATCTCTCTGCCCCGTGAGCAGGGGTATGGTATTTTTATTTCACTTTTTTTCTTGGTTTATCTGACTTTTACTCTGGTTCGTCTTCTTGTTTTTGCCTTTTCCTTTGAGAAGGATCGTTTCCAGTGGCGGGTGAGTTGGAACTATGCCCTTTCCCGGAGTCAACGGAAACACATGCACTTGGCGGCTCCTCTAAGAGCCCCCTGGGGAACAGCCTATTGTTTCGTTGTAAAGGGAAAGCTAATGAACCGGGACGAAACACTTTACTATAAAAGAGATCAGAAAGTATTCAGTCACGAAGCGTCCTATGGAATCCCCCTAGCTCTACCCGGGCTTTTTCATTGTAAGGGGAGGTTATACCTTTCCGATTTGTTCGGTTTATTGCGATTTCCTCTTAATCAATTAGAACATAGGGAAGTGGCATATTATCCTCCTGTTCTTTCTGACAGAGCCATTCCTGCTTCCCGATCTTCCGAAGAGAATGAAGAGGTGGTAAAGAGTAACCCTTCCAATCCGGAAAAGCTTCTCATGCGGGAGTATCAGCCGGGAGATCTGGTGAGAGATATCAACTGGAAGGCCAGTGGCAAGTTTACTGCCATATATACGAGGATCTCTCCCGATCAGGAGCAGACCGTCTCACGTATTACTCTGGTGCTTCGTCCGGAGGGGACAAAGGAGCTTCCTTCCTTGGAAGGAGAGGCCCTTCTCTTAGGGGTAAAATCTTTGGGGCTGACTTTCTTTAAAACACTACGTAGGGATCGTCCTGAATCGCTTATGGAAATCATCATGGGCGATAGGGTGTTTTTGAGCACCGAAGAGAATTTCGAAGAAGCCTTTATCTCTTCTTTAACTGCTCTCGGACCAAAAGAGTCGGGACCTGCGGGGGAACTTCCCGAAGGGGCCCTGGTTATAACTACCTCTGCCGACAGGGAATATGGACGATTAAAAGCGGTACGGGGAGAACGGGTTTTTCTCTGTTCCTGTTCCCGGGGAGGGGGAAAGGACCTGGATTACTCCGTTTTTGAAGGTAATGGCCTTCCCGGAAAGAGGATTATTATGGGACTCTTTAAGAAGACTCCTGTTTTTAGGGATTCCCCTCCTGCGGTGGAAGTGGGAGTCCTTTTATGATGATTCTTCTTTTCCGGGCTGCCCTTTATTTTCTTACCCTTCTCTTTTTATTGATTGAACCGGCGGTTTTTGTTCGCTTCGATGCCATGGGCTGGGGGCTCTACTTTGTTTTGATTCCCCTGTCTGCCGGAATGGCCTTTGTTCGGGGCAAGAAGAAGATCTACGGGGAAGTTTTTTTGTTGCTTCTATTTATTTTTTCCTTTACCGGACTCTCCCGGGAGGGGCTTTGGGTCCTGGGGGCCGGGTTGTATGTTTTTATTACTACCTGGCTGGCGAAGGAGAGAGAGATTCTTTTCCCCCTTAAGGGGGAGGTTTTCTTTTTAGCCTATATTCATTACAGAATGCTTCTTTTCCTTAATTCCTCTCCCGACTCAGCTTTGGATTGGACCGGGTTCGGAAGCTGGCTTCTTCTTCTGTTACTACTTTCATTTTTTCTCTACAGTGCTGTTCTCTATTTATGGGGAAGTGGGAATATAAAGGGGCGAAAGGGGAATATGGCTTTTATGGGAGGACTAGTCTTCCTGGTAATAATTCTCGCCCTTTTGGCGCGGGCGGACGGTTTTAGCCATTCCATCGTTCCCGAAACGGCCAATGACCCTATTAGGCCTAAGCCGGAGCTACTGGATCTGACGAGCAATTCTCCCTTTAATGAGGGAAATCTTAGCGGACAGGGTATGGGAGAGCAGGGACAGTCCTCCGGGGAAGGTCAGGAGGGGGAGGAAGAGGGGCCCAAACTTTTGGGAATCCCCGGTTCCTCCTGGTCCGAAAACAGTTCGCAGTCCGGTGAAGACGATCAGCCCCGGCAATATGCGGTTATGGTTGTTGAGTCGGACAGGAGAGCTACCTATATGGCTTCCCGCTATTATACGTCTCATAAGTTAGATACGGGATTTATGGTGAACTACGATCTCTACCTGAATGAAATAGCCCATATGCGCTTTGTGGAAACGTGGCAGAATCCCCATTCCCCCCTCTATACGGCCCGGGAAGCCGTTTCTGTTTCGGCCCTATCGGTGGATGCGGAAAAGGGGGTCCCCTATTTCCCCTATCGGGTGGAACCTACAGTTAATAACCGTTCCTATTACCCCTTTCTTTACTCCTGGCAGAGCCTCTCTCTTGTGACGGCCGATAACAGGCTGAATTCTCTTCATAGCGTCAGATCCTATCCTTCCGATCTTCCTCCTGAAGTGGAGGAGGCCCTTGAACTGGATCTCTCCGATTCAATGGAAGTTCTTCTGGACCGAATTCTGGAATCCCTCGGAACGGAAAATATGAGACCCTATCAGACCTTACAGGCCATATTAACGATGTATTCCGAATATCAGTATACCTTGGGCTTTACAGAGGATTGGACCACGGGCCACATCATGGATTTCCTGGTTTCCGGAAGGGAAGGGGACTGTACGGAATTCTCCAACGGAACAGCCCTGCTGGCACGGCGAGCGGGGATTCCTACCCGGGTTGTAACGGGATATCTGGCAAGTGAGGATTTGCAGACTCCCAATCACCAACGGGCTCTTTATTATCTTAGAGAACAGATTCCACCTTTGCAGGAGATGGATATAAACAAGCTCTTTTTGGTGACCTCCTCCCATAAACACGCATGGGTACAGTGCTGGTTCCCCTACTATGGATGGGTGGACTTTGAGACTACTGCACAGGCCATGCCTCCCAGTAGCGGGGGAGATCCCAATAGCCTGGATGTGGTAATTCCCATTATTACGGAGACCGTAAAGGGGAGAAGCGCCTTTATCTTTCCCTGGCGTATTGTTTTACGTCTTTTAACAGTAGCCCTGCTTATTCTCCTGTTGATTGCCTATAGTGCTAAAATTGTCTATAGGGTTTATTTGAGGAGAAAAGGGAACATCCCCGGAGAGGAAGGGTATAAAGCCCTTTACCGTCTCATGGAATTTCGATGGGTCGATAGGGGCCATCCTGCTCGGGACAAACAGTTAACCCCCCGGGAGTATGGAGAAAAATATCCCCCCGTAAAGGCGTTTTCCGAGATATTTATTCTGGGAGTCTACGGGGGGACGGGTAAGAAAGAAACCTGGGAAAGCTACTGTAAAGCCTATGGAGAACTCTTCCGCGAGGACCGGTCCCTTTTGCGGGGCATGAGAGAAATCGTCAGTTTGAAAGGATTATACCATGGTATACAAAGCCGTTAGAATTATTCTTATTTCTCTTTTGCTGGCCGGCTGTTCCGGTAACTGGCTGAATTACAGGGGGAGTGACGGGTCGGGGAGGACCAAGACCTCCATACAACCTCCTCTGGGAGTAAAATGGAAGCTCCTTTTACAGGACAAGGATAAAATCCGGGAGAGCTTTAATCCTCCCGCCGTATACGGCAGTTCTCTCTACTTTGGTTCGGCCGACGGGAATCTTTACGCTTTGAACATTCATTCCGGCTATATGGAGTGGGTTTTCCGCACGGCCGGTCCGATAAACTCCGTTCCCACCGCCGATAAGAATGCCGTTTATATTGGGTCTTCCGATGGCTTTGTCTATGCTCTGGAACGAATGACCGGGGATTTGCTTTGGGCTTTTCAGACAAAGGCTCCCGTTAATTCCACCATAGTTCTCCACGGGGATGAGGTGTATGCCATAAGCGATGCGGATGCCCTATACTGTTTAAGTAGGGAAGGAGGGGAATTGCTTTGGTCCCTACCCAATCCCATATGGCTGCGGAACTCCTTTCAGATTAATGGGGATACGGTATATTTTTCTCCCGGTCCTCCGGAGTTTTCCAGTTCTTTGGCCTGTTACAATACGGCCCTTCATGAATACACCTGGCATCTGGATACGGCTCTGGATATATACAATTGGTACTCCTTTCCCGTTATAAAGGGGGATAGGCTCTATTATGCCGCTTCCGGCTATTTTAACGGGCGTTGGGAGTATCGTTTTACCTGTCTCGATAAAAATACCGGGGCTCTCCTATGGGAAAGGGATGACGAAGCCTTTCTTGACGAGAGACTGGACGGGCTTGATAGTTTTATCGAGAGCACGGAGCAACTGGACTATCTGGCCCCCACACTGTATAAAAATCGAGTGTATTTTACCGCCGGGGATATGAAGCTGAGAACGTTCCACGGGAAGTCGGGGGATTTGCTGTGGGAAAAATATTTTGATCAGCCCCTTTCCGGCGCCCCTTTGGTGGGGGGAAGTCGACTTTTCATCGGTTTGAAAGAGTCGGAAGAGTTGGGTCTACCCGGACATCTTGTGTGTCTGAATGCCGATAACGGACGGGAACTGTGGCGCATGGAGATTGAAGGTTCCCTTCTTTCTTCCCCGGTTATTTCCGGAAAATGGCTGATTTTTGGTACCGATCGTAATCTTTTCTATGTGTTGGAAGAGGTCTTTTAATAGGGGCTCAATAACCGGGTGGTTTTGAAAGAATTTCGCTCCAGATAAGGGCCCTTTTCAAAGGACTTAACTCTTCTATTTTCTCAAAAGAAGACAATTCCTCCTTTGGCAGCTCCTTTTGTGAAATAAGGGTATGGGGGACTTCTCTTTTACTCAAAGGAGGTCGCCTGGTTTCTTCCTTATTCCTTAAAATCTCCTGTTGTGCAATTTCATTGCTTAACTTTGTTTCTTCGCCCCGGGAAGAAGGGGGCTTCGTCGGCGAAGGAAAAATCTTTTTGATTTTCGGTCCCATAATGATATAGAAGAGAACTAACAGAGATATGACCGCATAGATCAGGTCACCCTTTTTCATCTATTTCCGTCCTTTGGGCTCTTTGGATTCTTCGCCACTTATGCTTTGCCGCATGGACGTGTCGGCCTGGATATTCTTCATACGGTAATAATCCATTATTCCCAAATTGCCCTTGCGGAATGATTCGGCCATGGCTTGGGGGATTTCTACTTCGGCCAGGACAACTTTTGCTCTGTTTTCCTGAATATCGGCCATCATTTCCGCTTCCCGGGCTTTGGCTGCGGCCCGGCGCTGTTCCGCTACAGCCTGGAAACGACGCACATCCGCCTCGGCCTGGTCTGCCTGAAGCTTGGCACCCACATTGGAGCCTACATCCACATCGGCAATGTCTATAGAGAGAATCTCAAAGGCCGTTCCCGCATCGAGCCCCTTGGAAAGTACTGTTTTGGAAATATTATCGGGGTTCTCCAATACATCCTTGTAGGTGAGGGCGGAACCGATAGTGGTTACTATCCCTTCTCCCACACGGGCAATGATCGTTTCTTCCGTTGCCCCTCCTATGAGTCTTTCAATATTGGTACGCACCGTTACCCTGGCTTTGGCTTTAAGCTGAATTCCGTCCTTGGCCACCGCATCGATGGTCAATTTCCCTTTAGACGGGTTAGGGCAGTCAATAACCTTGGGATTAACGCATGTTTTGACCGCATCAAGAACATCCCGACCGGCCAGGTCTATGGCAGCGGCTTTTGAAAAGGGGAGGTCCAAATGGGCTTTATTGGCGGCTATGAGGGCCTTGCTGACATTGATAACGTTCCCTCCGGCCAGAAAATGTGTTTCAAGCAGGTCCGACTCTGTGGCAAGCCCCCCTTTTATAAGCATGATTCGGCTGTCCACTATTTGGCGGGCGTTAACTTTTCTAATCCACATTCCAATGATACGGTTCATTTGTACCGTGGCGCCGGAAAGGAGTGCCCTGAACCAGAGACCGAAAAACTTCATAAAAATAAGAAGAATTAAGAGACTTACCACTCCAATTACGATATAAAGAGCTAAAAACATGACTACCTCCCTTTGACAATGAGACGAAGACCTTCTTCCCTCGTCACTACGACTTCTGAATCCTTATTGATATACTCCCCGTCGGTTTGCACTATCAGAACCATTCCTTTAAAATCGGCTTTGCCCACCGGGCGCAGGTCGGTAAGAGCCCTTCCCGTTTCCCCTAGATGGCTTTTTTCTTCCTCTCGATTCGGAGCGATTTTCGGGTTGGCCGGTTTTGATTTATTATGGAGAACAAGACGATTGAATAGGGGGGATTTAGGTAATCTCATCATAAGTAGGGCTATGAGAAAGAGAGCTCCGAAGAGCCCCAGTGAGATATAGAGGATATTATGGCGGAGTAACTTCCATTGCCAGTCGAATTCGGGAATAATAAAATCCTGCCGTGTCAAAACAAGGGAGGTGAGAATCAATACAATTCCCCCCAAACCGGTAACACCAAAGCCGGGAATGAGGAATATTTCGACAAGAAGCAGAATGATGCCTCCCAGAAAAAGAAGGAGTTCCAGCGATTCCAGATTCCCCATGAGAACGCTTGTAGAGAATACAATGGCAAAACTTATGAGCCCTATGGTCCCGGGAACTCCGAAGCCGGGGCTGGTAATTTCCAGGTAGAGCGCTACCATTCCCACCATCACCAGTAGGCTTGTGAGCGCCGCACTGCTTAGGTAGGCCACCAGTGTATCGGCCCGGTCCTTTTCTGCCATTATTATTTTATCCCCGTCTACATTCAGGAACTCATAAAGACTGTCCAGTCCGGAAAGGGTGGCCGATGAAATCCCGTATTTTTCCATTTCCCCGGCAGTAAGGGTAAGGAGCTTACTCGGGGCGGATATCTGCTTCCCCTGAATAGGTTCATTTCCATTCAAACGGGTCATCTCTTTAATCTCTTCCGGTGTTTTAAGACGTAAACCGTCATCTGTTTCCACTTCTATCAGTTCCACGTCCTTATCGACCATGGCCAGAGCGACCGAAGGAGGGTAGCCGTTTTTTTCTGCCAGGGCGGCCATCTGACCTCTTACGGCGCTTACGGTTTTCTCTTCGGCCATCACCATCCCTTCGGTGGATTGATAAACCGGTGCTGCCGCTCCGATGGAGGTTCCCCCGTCCATAATAATTCGGTTACAGGAGAACGAAATGAGGGCACCCGCAGACCAGCTTACTCCAGTTCCTCCCGATTCGGAAGGGATATAGGCTATTGTTTCCGCCCAATCGGCCGAACCTATCAGAGAGGCAATTTCCAGAGCCGAATCGACCCGTCCTCCGTAGGTATTGAGCTGAAAAATAATAAGAGGCGACTGAGCTTCTTTTGCTTTGACCATAGCTCTTTTGAGAAAAACGACAAGAAATGGATCTATATCCTGAATAACGGGAATGAGAAAAACAGGCCCCTCATCAATATCTTCGAAGGAATCGGCAGGAAGGAGAGCAAGGGAGAGAAGAGACACCAGTAAACAGACAAATACCCATTTTTTCATGGTATACCTCTTATCCTGAATTCTAAGCTCCCACATCTCTAAAGTCAATTCATGGCCGTTGAGTTTTTTTGGGGGGCGGGGTATAATATTTTATCTAATTTCATATAGAGGTAAGCCTTGTTCCTGAAGAGAATGGAGCTTCTTGGTTTCAAATCATTCGCAGACAAAACGGAAATCGTATTCAATAAGGGCATCACAGCCCTCCTTGGGCCTAACGGCTGTGGGAAAAGTAATATAGTCGACTCAATCAAATGGGTTCTGGGGGAGCAATCCACCCGGAACATGCGGGCAGAAAAGATGGAAGATGTTATCTTTAACGGCACCGAGGGGCGGAAGGCTCTGAACGTGGCGGAGGTAACGCTTTTTATGTCCAATGAGGACAATCTCTTGGACCTGGATGTGCCGGAAGTGGCCATTAAGCGGCGCCTTTATCGCTCGGGAGAGAGCGAGTATCTCGTGAACAATACTCCTGTCCGTCTTAAAGAACTGCGCGAGCTTTTTCTTGATACGGGAGTGGGAAAGTCGGCCTATTCCATTATGGAACAGGGGCGTATTGACCAGATCCTTTCCAGTAAGCCCGAAGAAAGGCGCTACATCTTTGAGGAAGCGGCGGGTATTACCAAGTTTAAAATGAAAGGCCACGAGGCGGAGCGGAAACTTAAAAAAACCGAGGAAAACATGCATCAGGTGGAGAACATTCTCCACGAAGTAAAACGCAGTTACGACTCCCTTAAAAAGCAGACCGAAAAGACTATGGCCTACCGAGAGCTCAAGGAGACCATTTTTCAGCTCGACCTGGACCTGAAGCTTCTTCAGCTTAAAAAATACCTCGAATCACGGGACAAGAAGAAAATCCGTTTGGAGGAACTGGAAAAGAAGTTCCACAAATACCAGGAAGAAGAGGCGGAGTTGGTCAAACTCCTCAAGGAGAGTGCCGGACAGGTGGACTCCATGGAGCATGAACTGATAGAGAGTCAGAAGAGGCTCTACGGAATCGACCTGGAAAAGGATAACCGCAATAACGAAATCCGCCTCATTAAAGAGAGAAAGGGCGAGACCGAGGCGGCCATGGAAGAGACCCGGCTTCAGGAAAAGGGGCTGAATGAGAAGATTCGTCAGCTTCTGAAGACGGTGGAAGAGAAGGGTAAGGAAAAACAGAACTACCTGGACCGGATTGGTGAAATAGAAAACAGCATTCTCCAGTTGGGGAAAAAAATCTCCCTGGCCGAAGAGACTATCAAAAAGAACGATGAGGCCTCCCTCAAGAGCGAGAAGATCCTGGAAGAGGGAGAAAAGGAGAGAAACCAGCTGGAGGAGGAGATTCGAAATCTTACCGATTCCATTGTGGCCGAGCTGGATAAGGGGCTTCGTGATTCCGGTTTTTCCCTTAAGAGAAAGGAAGAGTTGGAGGCCAACTTGAGCGAGTGGGTCGCCGCCTTTCGTATTCAAATAGAAGGTAAAACGGCTATTCTCAAGGATTTTACCAGCCTGGAAGGGGAAAAGAGCGCCGCTCTCCATAAGAGCAATCTTCTTTTTCTGGAGGAAAGTCAGGTTAAGCTGGATGGTCTTGAGGATATGCTTGACTCTTACAAAGGGACATTCCCCTCATTTATTACGGACTTAGCTTCTCCCCAGGGAATCATCTCCCGTAAAAAGGAGATTGAGGACCGGCTCAATACGATGCTCATTGAGTTAAAATCCCACCGGGATATGAATCGCCGCCGTATAGAGGAAAATCGTGAATTAAGCGGGAAGATAGAGGAATTCAAGAAGAGTACGGAAGAACTCCGCATCACCCGAGCCCGGATGACGACTCAGGTTACGGCCTGTGAAGACTCTTTGAAAAATCTGGAAAAAGAGAAGGGCGAACAGGAGGATCTTCTCAGGCAGAACCAGGAAAAACTGGCGGAAGAGCAGAAAAAAATCAGCCAGTTTGACGGAGAGATTAAGAAGATTGAAAAGGCCAAGGCCGATCTGGATAAGGAAAAAGAAAATCTCCGAAAAAGCCTGACTAAGCTGGAATCGGGTATTAGTTCCCGGAATAAGGAACTTTCCGGCAAGCAGCAGGCCCTGCGGGACAAGCAGGAACGAATCAACAAGACCAATGTGGATATCGAGAAGAACCGCCTGGAGTTGACCCATGTGGATGAAGAGATAGACCTGCTTTCCGGGGACTTTAGGGACAGAAACTCCCGGGAACTCTCAGAATTCCAGGACCGCATACCGGAGATTAAGAAAGAGAGTCGGGAAATTCGCGATGAACTCTCCGGGCAAAAGCAGAAAATGCGCGGTCTGGGACAGGTGAATCTTATGGCTCCCGAAGAGTTCGCCGAGGTAAAAGAGCGCTACGATTTTCTTACGGGCCAGTTGGAGGATCTTCGGAAGGCCAAGGAAAATCTTATTCAGGTTACCGGCGAGATTCGCAAGGAATCGGCGGAACTTTTTATACAGACTTACCGGCAAGTCGAGGAAAACTTCAAGGTGATTTTCAGGCGCCTCTTTGGCGGGGGCCGGGCGGAGTTCAAACTCATGGATCCCGATAACGTACTGGAATCGGGAATTGAGATGTATGCCCAGCCTCCGGGGAAAAAGCTGGAGAACATTGCCCTCCTTTCCGGGGGAGAGAAGTCCATGACCGGAGTGGCCCTGCTCTTCGCCACCTACATGGTTCGTCCCTCACCCTTTTGTATCCTCGACGAGATTGACGCCGCCCTGGACGATGCCAATATTCAGCGTTTTGTTAATGTACTGGTCGATTTTGCCGACCGTTCCCAGTTCATTGTTATTACCCATAACAAGAAGACCGTAACCGGAGCCAAGACTCTTTTGGGGGTTACCATGCAGGAGTCGGGTGTTTCCCGGCTTGTCGCTATGAGATTGGACAAGGAGGAAGAGAATGGCTAGATTCACCGATAAAATCAAGGCCTTTCATATAGGGGATTTCGTAAATATGAAGGCCTTTTTACTCATGTTGGTAGGCTTTCTCTTTTTGAGCTTGGTTATCTCCTTTGCTATAATTTTTGTTACCCTCAGAAACCGGCAGATTGTGGAAGCTCAGGTGGCGGAGCAGTCCTCTTTTGTCGATGCCCTTGATAGTTCTCTTGATGTCTTGAGGACGGGAGATTTTGTTTTTCCCGAACAGGACGATTTCAGGCAAACCCAACCCCATATGCAAAGAGAGCCTCAAGACAGTTGGTCAGAAGAAGAGGTTGAGCGCTATTGGATTGATCCTTCCGATACGGGGATTGGGGAAATAAGCGAATATAACCGAGCTCTTGTGGAAGAGATGTTGGAAGATGTCCCCTGATGAATAAATATACTCTTCCTTCCCTTCTGTTTATTCTCCTCATTACGGTTTTCGGATGCCAAACGGTAGAGGGAAAACTGAATCAGGACGACTATAAACTTCCTCTGGGAGAGAATCCTGTGGAGGAAGATCAGGAAGAGTTACCCCTTCCGGGTTTTGTCTATTCCCTGTACGCCTTTTCCGAAGTTATTATTGATGAGATTGATGATAGTTTGGTTAATCTGCCCCTTCCTGAATTTCATTCGCAGGGAGAAGAATCCCCCGTTCCCGTAGAAATTGCTTCCGCCCCTGCCGCTGTGGTACCGGCAACTGTTACAGCACCGGTTGTGACAAAAGAGCCCGTTTTGACGGAGGAAGAGAATAGAACGGTAGAAGCGGAAATAGTGGACCTTATTGATCTCTCTTCTGAGGGGGAAAAGGCCGAACCGGTCTATCGCAGTGAAGAAAAATATCCCACCGGTGAGATCGCTCTGGTTATTCTGGAAGATCCCGATTGGTTTTATCTGGGGGAAGGGGATGGACAGCCGGTCGATTTTAAGGACAGGACAATTCTTGATGGAAAGACCCTCTTTACCTTTGAGTTTCCCCGGGCCGGGACTTATACTCTTGTTTTCCAGCGTCAGGATTTGAGTAAGGGAGAAAGTGAAGAAGCTGCCATTTTGGCAGAGGTCCTGGATGATTATGTTTCTGTGGCAGAGGTAGACTCCCCGGAAGAGGAAGAAATTCAGCCTCAAGTCTCGGAGGAGTCATCGGACGTACAAAAAGAGACTCCTGCGAATATACTTAGTGCGGAGAAACGGCTGGATCAGATCGATGAGGATCCGGATAAGGTGGAGGAGACCCTGGAGCTTCTTGAGTTCCTGCTCGATGCCGCCTCCGATGACGAATCCCTGGCCGAGTACTACTACCGTATGGCCCGAACCCTGGAAATGAATACTCGCTTCCAGGATCTTCGGAAAGCCTACGAAACCTACCAGTATATCGAGGATACCTTTTTTCTTACCGATTATTACGAAAAATCCGTAGAGCGGATCCGTTATCTGGACCGCCACTTTTTCAAACTCCGTTAATCTATTGTTTTTACCTGTCCCAATCCCTCGGGTAATTGGGAGGCAGGTTTGGCCAGCTGTTCCCGATAAAGATTCTCCTTGCTGTGGAGAAGATCCATAGGCAACTGATAGGCTTCTTCTATATTCTCTTTGACCAGAACCTCACCGGTTTCTCCCAGCATCATCCTTTCGTCTTTGTAGAAAAGAAGGGTATTATCACTGTATTTAGTAGAAAGCTCCAGCTCATGGAGTGAGATAAAGAGGGACGCTTCCCGCCGGTGAATATAGCTCTGAATGTACTCCAGGGCCTTCTCCTTCTGTTTCTGCTCCATCGCAAAGAAGGGCTCGTCCATAAAGAGAATGGGGGAGCCATAGAGGAGGGCAAAGGCACTTATGATACGCTGCATCTCACCTTTACTGTTGTTTTGTAAAGGACGACCAAGAAGATCTTTAAGGTCCAGGGCATCGGTCAGCTCTTTGAGGATTGCCGGGGCATCAACACCCAGATTCCCCCTTTCACCGATCTGTTCAAGGAGAGCTCCTCCGGTTTCTTCTGTTTCGAATTCCATATTCTGGTAAACAAAGGAGGCTGTCAGATTACGTTCTTCTTCGTTATAATATTCATCGGTTTTTTTGCCGTTCAGGAAGATTTCTCCAGCCTGGGGAAGGATTCGTCCCCCCGCCAGGAGCATGAGGGTCGATTTTCCCGAGCCGTTTTGTCCCGTAAAAGAGGTGATACCTCTGGGCAGATCCAAAGTTAGTGAGGTAAAGAGATTTTCCTCTTCCTTCCATTGAAAAGTGACATCTTTAAATTGTATAGCCGAAATCATGGTTTCCCTTATTTTTCTTTGTTTTCTTTTTCCGGAGTCTTTTTTGCTTTGCCGGTCTTTTCACCGGGCAGAGCTTTCATACCCATCTTTTTGCGGTATTCCGGAATGGTGATCATAGGAGGCCTTTCGTCCTCGATGATGGTTTTTTCCACCATTTCAAATTGATTTTCCCTTACCTGAAACTGTCTGAGAAGGGTATTCAGTTCGGGGAGGTCCGTGGCCATCCCGTAGGTTCTCATCCGGTTTAGGAAGGTCTGGAGAATACCAAAGGACATTTTCCCCAGGGCCCGGGTTTCCTGATTCCGATGAACCCGCTGGTCCAGGTCCGTTTGGGCAAAAGCGTCAAGGCCCTGCTCATGGTAAACATCCAGAAGGTGGCTTGTTTCTACTCCATAACCGATGGGAAACGGGATTTTCTCCAGAACTTCCCGTCTTACGGCGTACTCTCCGGAAAGGGGCTGAATAATGGCCGCCAGATCGGGAAAGAAAAGGCTAAAGAGGGGGCGGGTCAGAATCTCTGTAACCCGGCCGCCGCCGGAGGGGCGAATCCCCTGGGAAAAGGCCAGAGGACGGTCGTAAAATGCCTTTACGTATTTGACTTCATCCCGATAGATAAGGGGGCCCAAAAGTCCGTAAACAAAGCGGGGATGGATATTCTTGATATCCGCATCGATATAAACAATAATATCCCCCTTCAGCTGATAAATAGCCTTCCAGAGGTTTTCTCCCTTACCCTTCTTATCTTCCAGATTGGGAAGAATATCCGAGGCCAGGTAGGTATCGGCTCCAAAGGAGGAGGCAATTTCCAGGGTGTTGTCCTCCGAACCGGAGTCTATGACGGCGAATTCGTCAATTAAAGGGTAGCGGTTCATTAGTTCGGACTTAAATATTACGACCTCTTTACCAATGGTCTTAGCCTCGTTTAGTGTGGGGATACAGAGGGAAATAGTCAGTCCCCGCTTCTGCTTTTCCTTTACCAGGGTCTGCAGGTCTTCAAAGTCGGAATGATGGTAGGTATTTTTTTTGATCCATTCATTAGTTGTCATGGGAATATCCTCCGTCAATAGCCAGGATGAGACCTACAAGGAGGCTCAAACCCTTTTCAATTGGTTTAATCTGAATTATTTCGTCCTCTTCTCCCATATTCTCCCCGTCGGAGAGACCAATGGTGACCGCCGGAATGTCCTTGTCTATAAAGGCGGATAGTTCGGAGGTGCTGGGAGTAAGCCGTGTGGTAATGTTCATTTCCGAAAGGATATCGCGGCTGATTTTATTCAGGGGATGGGAAAAGTCCGTTCCCCCCGGTGAGCGGCGGGCCAGATGTTTGAACTCTACATGGGCTCCGGAGAGGGAAGAGAGTTCCTGGGTCTGGTTCTCGATCTGGCGGGCAATGTCTTCTACCAGTTCTTCCGACTCAGAGCGTATTTCAAATTTGAGTTTGGCCCTTTTGGGAATCGTGTTATAGGATGTTCCCGCTTCTATAGAACCAAGGTTGATAGCTGTTTTGGGTTTGCTGGGAGTGGGGATTTCCAGAATTCGGTTAATCAGGTCATTCATATTGATAATGGCCCCTTCCGAATTAAACTTGGTCCAGTCATAGGATTCGGGGACACGGTAGTTAATTTCTCCCCGCAGCATACCAATAGAGGAGTAACTGAGACGTCCCAGCTTGACTCCTTCCACACAAACTCCGGCGGAAATAGGCTTTTTGAAGTTGTCCAGGAAGAATCGGAGTCCTTCCAGATCTCCCCGTCCCAGGCTTCTTGCGGAACCCATGAGAATAATATTGGCTTCCGGCTCAATGCCGTAGGTTTCCAAAATATAGGGAAGGGTGGCCAAAGCGGCCAGTCCCAGGCTGTCATCGGCTACGCCGGCTCCCTTGACTGTGTCCGGTAAGATGGTAACCGTATGGTCCACTTTTTCCGAGAAAAAGGTATCCAGGTGAGCCACAAGAAGAATATTCCGGTCGCTTTTTCCGGGAATAACTCCCAGAGCGTTTCCCAATTCGTCCACATGGCAGTTAAGCAGGTTATTGCTTATGTAACGGTTTACCAGACAGCGGGCCCGGGTATGTTCCCTGAAGGTAGGGGCCGGTGTTTCGCTAATCATTACAAGATTGGAAAGGAGGGTTTCCTGAACCCGTTCGTAGCTTTCCCGGTCCTCCTGGAACCGTTTAATAAAATCGGTGATTTTGCTTTTCATGATAAAAACTTCCTTTTTTGATGCTGAACCAGGTAAGTCACTATAAACTATAGGGGATTTTATAAGCTCTTTCAAGAAACTTTTATAAGCAAACAGTTAAAGCCTATTTACGGGGAAGACCTTTCTGGGCCAGGTTATTATTTGAGTATTGGATATTACCGGTTACCTCTTCCCCAAACCAGTCGGGAGGGGAGGTCCGGTCAGCCTGTTCTTTCGAGGGAAATTCAATTTCCGCCAGAATTAAGCCGCTTAACTGCTCTTCAAAAATATCCAGTTCCACTGTGAGGCCCTCCCAGGGGATGTAATAGCGGGTTTTCTCGATTACCCTGCCTTCGCCCATAGTTTTAAGAGCCTCATATTCTGTTTTCTCTATGGTAATTTCCACTTCCCCGCAAATCATGGGATTTTCTTCATCCCGCTTTTTTACGGTAAGAAGATATTGCTCCCCGTACTGTCTGACCCGCAGTACAGGAGGGACCCCGGGACGGCTCAGGTAGGTTTGGGAGATTTTAACAGAGTCAAACTCTTTATAATTATTCGGAAGATCCTTAATAAGGAATTTTCTTTCAATCTCAAGGAAGTCGGTGTTAGCCATGAATCTATTATAGGCTTTAATCCTTGTATGGTCTATTATTTGGCTCATATTGATTGGTCTAACTTGTCATAATCAAGATTCTTGCTGTAGGATGGTTCTATGAGTAGAGAGAGACGGAAAGAGAGTAAGAAAAAGGCCCGTAAACACCGCGTTGATATTAGAGGAACCATTCCTCTTTTTTTTCGACGTTACTATTTCGTTATTTTAGTTGGGCGTGATACCCGTGAAGAAACCCAGCAGATAGAAGCGGAACGGCGCCATAAAGCTAAGAGAATAAACAATGCCATCACAGCGATTTTCCTTCTTATTCCCTTTCTTATCGTTCTTTTCCTACTCCTTTACTATCTTAAGTCGGCTCTGGGAATTAATATTATGCCGGTCCTGCACTTTAGTGATTTAACCAATTGGCTTTATAATACACTGGACAGGATTTTTAAACTCGAATAATTCTTCTGTCTTTTATCTGGCTCACTATGACTCCTCCTAAAATAAGGCTTGAGGCTGCCAGCTGCCTTATGCTGAATTCCTCCTTGAGAATCACAATGCTGGCTATCAGAGTTATCACCGGAATCAAATTAATAAATAAAGCCGCCGTGGTGGCGGAGGTATTCTGAATCCCATAGGCATAACAGGAATAGGCCAGCACAGAAACAAATAGAGCCATAAATAGAATGGCCGCAAAAGGCCCGGGGGCGAAGTAGTGGGGAAGGGAATCGGGAGAGAGAACCATTCTTATCAAAAAAAACGGGGTCCCCACAAAAGCCTGTACCGCCGTGAGTGTGAGAGCCGAATAACGGGTGGAAAGTTTTCTCACAGAAATGGTATAGCAGGTCCCCCAAATCATAGCCACAAATTCCAGCATGTTACCCAGCATAGGACGGGGAGCAGACTCACTGCTTTCACTAATCAGGGAGAGCCAGACCGAACCTCCAATGGCTAGAATAAAGCCGATTATCATGGGGAAGCTGATTTTTTCCTTAAGATAGAAGGCGGAAGGGAGAGCCACCATTACCGGAAGCATGGCGCAGATCATTCCCGCCTGAGCGGCCGATGTGAGCCGTACCGCCTCCGCTTCAAATGAGAAGTAGAGGCAGGGCTCAAAGAGGGCCATAAGAACAAGCCACTTCCCGTCTCCCTTCTGGTAGTTCTTCCCAAATCCCTTTACGAAAGGCAGGAAGACCAGGGAGGCGATGAGGAGCCGCACAAACATGATAAACATGGGGTGGTAGGCTCTGAAGGATATCTTAAGGGCTATAAAGGAACAGCCCCAAAACACCATGGCCGCAACCAGAGCCGCATAGGAGGCAAAAGAAGGCTTGTTGGTCACCGATTAAACCAGATCCCTGTCCCAGTTCATTTGATCCGTTTCCTTGTCCTTGTCTTTGGCCGAGGTATGGCTGTTATCAAAGAAGTTTGAACACCCTGCCTGGCCGGGAAAGGCTGTCACATCTCCTCCGTAGACCCGGAAGATTTTGTCCTCCTTAGCCACGGTAAAAGCCTTACCTCGGGAATCGTTTATCTCTCCCAGGGCCGGTATGGTGGCCCGTGTGGAAAGAAGGGCCGGTCGTCCGGAACGGTAGATTTCCACCGCCAGAGGTGAGGCTTTGACAAACTGCTTAAGAGACTTTTCTTCCAACTCAATCCAGCCCTGTACCCGGTCCAGTCCGTACTCTGCCAACTCGGCTACAGCCCAGCTGTTCATAACCGGCAGAGGGTAGGAACCGGTCAGCTCAAGCCCTTTGTATCCGGCCAGAAGCTCCAGCTGGTAAAGAGAGGTGACTCTAAAGCGTTTAACACCTTTTTTTACGGCGTTGTCTATAGCCTTTTGCAGGCGGGGAAGATCCTTTTGGGAACAGAAGTCGGGAAGAATGAGCTCATTTCGCTTCCCGTAGGTTCCGTTAATCGGTTTGACTTCCACCGTTGTTCCCTTGAGGGCGCTGGTGGGGGAAAGGATTCGGTCGTCACCGGCTTTTCCCTTGTAGGGGGCAGGCTGATTTGATTCAAGAAGGCTCTTCCAGGCATTTTTGTCTTTCGGTTGGTAGGAAGTTTCTAGGAGGGGAGTGAGCCACTCCCAAAAATCTCGTCTAACCTGTTTGAGTTGTCCCGCAGGGAAGAAGAGGTCCCCCTCAATTTTAACGGAGATATCCCCGGCCTGCCAGATCTCGGAACGACTGGCTCTGAAGGCTTCTTCCAGCTGTTCGGCACTCAGAGGCCGCTTTTCTGCCCTGTCCAGGTTTAATTCAGCCTTAAACTCCTTACCCCCTTCGGACTGGGGAGAAGAGGCTATGAGAGCATCGGCGGTGAGACTGATGTTAAGGTCCGCCTTTTTGCGAGGGATAAAGAGGGGCAGCTTGTCCCCCGTATTGTAGGTGGTGCTTTCCCCAATGCGGTAAACTATACCGCAGGAAGGAGCTTCTTCCCGGTCCCAGGGAAGGCTTACGTCGCGGCCTTTCTCGCTCTGTTTCACATATTTACCGTTAATAAACATTTTGGTAATCGTAAAGGCAGGGCCTTCGTCGCCGGACCGGTTCTGAATCCTCAAGCGGTCTCCCAGGCGAACGGTTCGGGAAAAGCGCACCTTGATTGAACCGTTATCTACACGGTTAACTTCTCCCACGAGGAGCCCTGAAACGCCCATGCTCTTATGGGCTACTACGGTTTTTAAATCCTCTTCGGTACTAAATCCGTGGGACCACTTTCGACCGTAGGAACCGGCCAGAATCGCCTTGGCTTTCTTAAGGTTTTCCCCGGTCTTCTCTACGGGGGTATCGAGCATCATACGATAGGCCTGAACGGTCTTTTTGACATAATCCGGTTTGCGGAGGCGTCCTTCTATTTTTAAGGAGGCGATTCCCATGTCGCGGTAGCGGGGTATGAGGTCCAGGGAGTAGAGATCCTGGGTAGAGAAGAAAAAACCGCTGGTCTTTTTATCCCCTATGGTTCCGTGGTAACGACGGCGGCAGGGCTGCTTGCACCGGCCCCGGTTACCGCTCCATCCCCCCATATAGCTGGAAAAGAGACAGCTGCCCGAAAGGGAGCAACAGAGGGCCCCGTGGATAAACACTTCTATTTCCAGGGGGCTGTTTTTTACGATCGGTTCCAGCTCTTCCAGGGTAACCTGACGTTCCAGGATGATACGGTTCAGACCCATCTTCTGTGCCAGTTCTATGCCGGGGAGATTGTGAATCCCCATCTGGGTGGAGCCGTGTATCTCCTGCCCGGGAAAACAGGTGCGAAGCATGCGCGCTACACCGCTGTCCTGGACGATGAAGGCGTCCGGTTCCAGTACGGCCAGTTCCGCCGCGCTTTCGGCCACCTGTGCCAGTTCCTTCTCTTTGATGAGGGTGTTAAGTGTTATATAAAAACGCTTTCCCAGCTTTTTGGCGTGAGCCGAAAGGCGGGACATATCGTCGTAGTCAAAGTTCTCGCCCATTTCCCGGGCATTAAAGCGTCCCAGACCGGCATATACCGCATCGGCTCCGCTTTCATAGGCCGCCAGGGCGCTGGCAAGGTTGCCGGCGGGGGCCAGTAATTCAGTCTTTTTCATGGGCCTATCTTAACGCTCCTTTACACTTAGTTACAAGCTGTTGTACTATCGATTTATGAAAATAATTGTCCTTGGGTCGGGAACCTCTTCCGGGGTGCCCGCCATTGGTTGCTCCTGTGCTGTCTGTCGCTCCGAAAATCCTCTTAACAAGAGAACCCGTTCATCCATTATTGTGGAAACAGAAGAGGTTCGCCTTTTGGTTGACAGCTCCCCGGAACTACGGATCCAGCTTCTTCGGGAAGGAATCGACCGGCTGGACGGAGTCCTCTATACCCACGGCCATGCGGATCATCTCCATGGGATTGATGACCTGCGTCCTCTTTCCTTTGGCAAAGATCTGCCCCTTTATGGCAAAGAAGAAATACTCGGAGAGATTGTCGAGCGATTTCCCTATATCTTTGGCGACACTCCCCAAAAGGGTGGGGGAAAACCTCGATTGCGTCCACAAATGGTAAAAGAACCTTTCCGGTTCGGGGACATCAAGATAAGCCCCATACTGGTCTATCACGGAATCATTCCTATCTACGGATACCGTTTAAACGACTTTGTCTACATCACCGATTGCAGCAGAATCCCCGAAGAGAGTTACCCCCTGCTGGAAAACTGCCGTGCCATGATTCTGGGCGGTCTCCGTTACAGACCCCATGAAACCCATTTCACCATTGACGAAGCGGTGGAAGTTATAAAAAAAACAGGCCCCGGAAGGGCCTGGTTAACTCACATCAATCATGATGTGGATCACAACCGGTTAAAGGAGGAACTCCCTTATCCGATCGAACCCGCCTACGACGGGCTTTCATTCGTGTGCTGAATCAGCTAGGCTTTCTGAATCTTGTTGGATTTCAGACAGCGAGTACAAATCTTCATAGACTTGGGAGTCCCGTCTACGATAGCTTTGATTTTTACAAGGTTGGGCTTGAACACTCTCTTGCTCTTAACCCCTATATGCTGACCGGCACCGCCCTTTTTCTTAGGGAGACCCTTACGGGGAACGCTGTTACCAGCAATGGTCCCTTTTCCGCAAATATCACATTTTCTGGACATATCAATACCTCAATCTAATACTATATAGCAGACAAGAAGATAACAGATTATCGGATAAGTGTAAACCCCGGGGAACTATTTTTCTTCAAGTTCATCGGGGGAAAGGCCGAATTGCTCATCATGTTCGCCCTGGCCTGTAGGTTCGACGTGAACCATTATGTCAAAAATGAGGGGTATCTTTTTTCTGATGGCTTTTTCCACCTGGTGAGCGATGTCGTGGGCCTCGATAAGGCTGAGATTCCCGTCCGCTTCAATATCCAGGTCAATATCATAGAGCGTATTTATACGTCGAATACGACAGCGGTGGGGGTGACAGGCACCGGGAACCTCTCCTACGGCTTCAAAAAGCTGTTTGTACACAGCCGGATCTTCCAGGCCATCCATTAACTCCTCTCCCGATTCCCGAAAAATCTTAACGGCGGAATACATGATATAAAGGGAGAGGAGAAGGGCAATTATCTTGTCAAAAAGAGGGCTTCCCGTAATAATGCTAAGCAGTAATCCTCCCAAAACTCCCACAGAAAGAAATACGTCATTCCGCATATTTCGTGCGTCCGCCAGGAGGAGGGAGCTATTCAGTCTTTTACCAAGAATCCCTTTGTAGAGGGCCAGAAGGGATTTTAACACAATAGAGATGAGGGCCACATAGAGAGCTTTCCCTCCTCTTAAAGGCGAAAGTTCCCCGGACATGAGTTGGTTAATTACGGAAAGGAGCAGCTGCAGCCCTGCAGTGAACATGGTAAAACCGATAAAACGGGTCGCAATGGTTTCCGCCCTGCCGTGGCCCCAGGGGTGTTTCCTGTCCGGCGGTTCCGCCATGATTCGAACGGCAAAAAGGGAGATGAGAGACGTTACGATATCGGAAAAGGAGTCTATCCCGTCACCTATTAGGGCCAGGGAGTGGGATAGTATGCCCACGGTAATTTTTAGAATACTAAGAAAGGCGTTTCCGATAATACCAAGCAGTGAGGCATGACGAATATTACGGTTTCTCTCTTCTTCGTTGTAATTCATATTATCCCTGGAAGCATTTAATGAGAGAGCTGTATAGCTGATCCGGTTCAATGGGGCGGGTTATGATATCCTTAAACCCCCATTCAAGATATTGCTCTTTTTCAAAAAGGAGGAGAGGATTGCCCAAAAGAAGGATGGAAATCTCCCTGTGGAAAGACATGAGCGCCGTAGGAACCGTAGAGAGGTCTTCGTCAATGCTCTCCTTATTAATCATGACCAGATCAATTTCCGGATTGACCCGGCAGAGTCTTCTGGCCTCTTCCAAATTGTGGGTTATGGTCCAGTTCATATCTTTGAGTTTTAAAAGGCGAATAAGGGTTTCGCTGGAAAAATTGTTCTTGTCTACAATCAGGCAGGACTTCCCCCGCAGAAAATCGCTGCTTTCCGATAGGTAAGTTACCGATTTATTGTTTGTGGCCTCTTCCAGACCCGAGCTGTAGGGAAGCTTTAATGAGAAGGTTGATCCCTTGCCCAGGCGTGAATTAACCTCTATATCACCGCCGAGCTGCCCGGTGATCTTTTTGCTGATGGCAAGCCCCAGCCCGATACCGCCGTAGTCACGGGAGTAACCCTCTTCCACTTGACGGAAGCTTTTAAAAATGATCTCCATTTTTTGGGGGCTGATTCCTCTTCCCGAATCCTTCACGAATATGGTAAGGCTGTTTTTCTTTCTGTTAATCCTGTAGCCCGCTTTGATAGTACCCTTGTCGGTGAATTTCAAGGCATTGCTCAAAAGGTTATCCAGAATACGTTTTAAACGGTCCCGATCGGTAACGAATTGGTCTTCTCCGTCATTACAGGCGAATTGGGACAGAAGTTCAATCTCCCCTTTGCCCATTCGCTCCCTCTCCTCACGATAAAAGGCCAGCCGGTTTTCTATAAAGCGATTCAGGTTAATTATCGTATAGTTAAGGGTGTAATCATTGCTTTCTATATGGGAAAACTCAATGATCTCATCGATTACGGACACAAGGTTTCGGGAGCACTTCTCTATTATTTTTATGTAGTGTTCCTTGGTGGAGTAGGAGATGTTCTCCTGCTTCATGAGTTGGGAAAAACCGATTATCCCGTTGAGGGGCGTTCGTATTTCATGGGAGATATTTGTAAGGAAGGCCGATTTGAGCCGGTCGCTCTCTTCTGCCTTTTCCTTGGCTTGGATGAGCTGATTCTGGTATAGGTTTCTTTCGGTAATATCGTTAAGAACAATGGCAAAAGAGCTGCCGTCGGGGGTAATATTAAAGGAGGAACCCAGGATGTATTTATCCATTCCCCTGTGATTTAGTTCAAATAGACTATCCACATTTCCCTTTACTGTCTCCCTGAGGGTTTCCAGCCAAACCGGATCGGGGGCGGAAAAGACTTCCGACTCTTTTTTTCCTATAAGATCGGTTCGCTTAAGGGATACTATCTTCTCGAAGTTGGCGTTGACATCCTGGTATATAAAATCGATTAATCGACCCTGAACATCAAAGACGGGCTGACAGAAGGCAATGGCGTTTACACTCCGACGGAATAGAATTCGGAATTTATCTTCCGTGGCTTCCAGGTTTTCCTGAACTTGAGAGAGCTGCCTTGTCCTTTCGCTTACTTCCGATTCAAGTTCTTTGTTCTGTTTTTCCAGAAGATGGCGGGCCTGATTAATGAGGAGCTGGTTTTTTACACGGGCTTTTACTTCGACAATGTTAAAGGGCTTGGTTATATAGTCTACAGCCCCCAGGTTAAAACCCCGGCTTTTATCCAGTTGATTGGCGAGGCCCGTTAGAAAGATGACCGGGATATTTACGGTATCAGGATTATTCTTTAATTCGGAACAAACCTCATAGCCGTCCATGAGGGGCATGACAATGTCCAGGAGAATCAGGTCCGGTTTTTTCCGGGATACCGTACGGAGAGCCTGATTTCCGTCCCGGGCAATAATCACGTCGTAATCATTACGCAGGGCGCCATTGAGAAAGTCAAGGTTCTCCGTACTGTCGTCAACAAGAAGTATGAGAAAGCGCTGTGTATCTTCCATACTCCCCATTATATCGCTTAAAGCGCTTTTTTCAAAGCATCAATTTTATCAGTTTTTTCCCAGGGGAACTGATTTCGCCCGAAATGTCCGTAAGCAGCCGTTTCTTTGTAGATTGGTCTAAGGAGGTCAAGTGAGGTAATGATGCCCTTGGGGGTCAGGCTGAATACATCGCGGACAGCCTTTTCCAGTGCGCTTGCTTCAACCTTCCCTGTGCCATAGGTATTTACATAAACAGAAACAGGATCTGCCACACCAATAGCATAGGCCAGTTCTACTTCACATTTATCGGCCAGTTCGGCGGCAACGATGTTTTTGGCGATGTAGCGGGCCATGTAGGCGGCTGAACGGTCTACTTTCGAGGGGTCCTTGCCGGAGAAAGCTCCGCCTCCGTGGGCAGCGGCACCGCCGTAGGTGTCAACGATAATCTTGCGTCCGGTCAGACCGGCATCGCCCTGAGGTCCTCCCACTACGAAACGCCCGGTGGGGTTCATGTGAAAGACCGTATCCTTGCTGAGAAGTTCGGTGGGAAGGGCTTTCTTTACAATTTCTTCTATCATTCCTTCCCGAATACGATCGTAGGGTACCCCTTCGTTATGCTGGTGGGAAAGAACCACCGTGGGAATATGAAAGGGTTTACCGTCCCGGTAATCTACGGTTACCTGGCATTTGCCGTCGGGTCTTAAGAAGTCCAGTACACCGCTTTTTCTTACTTCTGCGGCCTTTCTCATTATTTTATGGGAATACTGTATGGGAGCGGGCATTAATTCTTCCGTTTCCCGGCAGGCGTAGCCGAACATCATACCCTGGTCGCCGGCGCCCTGTTCTTTATGGAGGCCTTCGCCCTCTGACACTCCCTGGGAAATATCGAGAGACTGGGGCTTGATAACGGACATAACCGAACAGGAGTGGTAATCAATTCCGTACAGGGGGTCGTCGTAACCAATCTCCTTGAGGGTATTTCTTGCGGTTTTAATGATATCCACATAGGAATTGGTGGTGATTTCACCTCCCACAAGAATCATGCCGGTAGATGCGAAACATTCACAACCGGATCTTGTATTTTTATCCTGTTTCAGGGCTTCATCAAGAATGGCGTCGGAAATCAAATCGCATATTTTATCGGGATGTCCTTCACCAACACTTTCACTGGTAAAGGTGTAGTTTAATCTTTGAGACATGCTATCCTCCTAATAAATATTAACATATAATGATATGATAATGTATTAAGGGGCGTCAGGCAATACCTTTCATCTCTTTTGCCGAAAGAATTTCCAGTTCCAGGAACTCTCCCTTAGCGCGTACAACCGCATCACAGGTGGTAATTTCTCCGTTACGTTCTACGGAACAGTTGGGAATGAGATCTCCCACGTTAATCCTCTCCAGGGCGGTCGGTTCGGCGGGGAAGAAAAGAATTCGGTTCATCAGTTCCCGTTCTACCTTGCCCGAAATAAACCGGAGGTTTTCCGGGTTCATAAACATAAGGTTGTAGGGCTCTTTAAGGGTTCGGAATACGGGGCCGTCCTTTCTTTCCGGGGCTATTCTGTATCGGGAAACGAGTTTTTCCAGTCTTGAAAAGTTGTTGTTAAGGAATTCAGCCGTAGAAAGAAGGGCGTTAACCCCAAGATAGGCGGCTTTATCCGCTTCTTCGGCGGGAAAGTTCTCATCGGTGAGAAGAATGAAAAGAGCAATCTTTCTATCCCATTTTTCTCTAAGCGCCTGGGCGGCCAGCTTCCAGTGACGGGGAAAGTCGGGGGCATTGAAAATGACCACGTCCGGTTCAATCTCATCAAAGTTATCCATGCATTTGACCGGATGGGTATAGTGGATGACACTTCCTCCGTGAACATCGGTGAAGGTGTAAAGATTCTCTTTTATCTGTGTGTCGTTGGCTACTATCAGAAGTTTCATGTTTTACCTCTATTCCGTTCTTATGTTTGTTACCGCATAGTCGTATACGCGCCAAATCCCGTCGCTTCGTTTAAGGTAGTAGGTGTAGTCACGCACTACCTGATAATCGTAGTTGGCAAAGGAGAAGTATTCCCGCACAATTACTTCCGCCTTATCCGGTGTATAGGAGGTGCGGAGAACCTCGTAATTGAAAGGTTTGTCCACAAAGGTCTGCTGGGCCGTGTTCTGGCCGGACTGCAGATTCATTTTATAGGACTGAATCAAGGCATAACGCTCTTCTTCGGTTATTCTCAGGTATTCCCGGGCATTTACAGGGTTTTCCAGGAGGAGCGATTCCAGATCCAGATAAAGGAAAAATTTCTCCCACTCATCCTTCTGCCTGGCGCTTAGCATATATTCGGTTACCCGGTCCGGTGGAAGCTGTTCCGCCTTAAGGAGAGAGCCGGTTATATCGTCAATCACCATTTGGGGATCATCCTTTCTGTAAGAGGGTCTTACGGAGAGGGAGAGGCGATTGGAAAGGAGGTAATCCTCAGAAGGGGAGAGGACGTTATTCAGTTCGGGAAAGAAGTTGGCTTCTATGAGGTAGAGGCCTTCATCATCAATATCAATGTATTCGCTCAAATTCACAACAAAGGCGAACTCTTCACCGGGTTCCAGGTTTACCTGGCGGTAAAAATAGGGGTTGGAGGAGACAAAATAGTCCCGGTACTCCTCGGCCAGAGGAAGGGCTCGGTTTTTCATATCCCTGAGGGTAAAGCGCAGGTTGTACTCTTTAATATCGGCAATTTTAAAAGAGTAGGGGGCGGGGGAGTCGTTTTTAAGTTCCACCTTAATATAGATATCGCTATCGGGATAGTAGAGGTTTTTATCGAAAAACCGGATATTCATATCCACCCCATTATTGCCAAAAAGGGAAAATGTCATTAATGTTAGAAAAAGAGTCAGGGTTAACCTCTTACTCATTGCATACCTCTGTGTATCAGTCTTCTATATCCACAATATCGGCAGGATGTCATGATTAGTTTATTTCTAAATGAGCTTAATAAAAGAATTAAGGAAAACTTTGAATATAAGAAAATAGAGAACCGTTTTTGTTCCGGTTCCTTTCCCATCCACATTACCGGCTCACAAGGGCCCTTTTCCGCAGGGATTGCGGCAACTCTCAGTCCTTTTGCCCGGGATTTTTCCCTGGTACTTACCGCTACAGATAGCGAAGCGGAAGATATGGTTAACGACCTTGCCCTCTATAAGGATGATGTTTACCACTTCCCCTCCTGGGGTACCATGCTCTACCGGGGTGTTTCCCCCCAGGCCGCTGTTTTCGGGCGCCGGGTCCATGCCCTGGCCGAGTGCCGGGACGGAAGAAAGTCCATTGTGGTCGCTTCCTTGCGGGCGGCGGCCAGTCTGCTTCCCCCGCCGGAGTATCTTTTAAGCCGTACCCTTTCTCTGAAAAAGGGACAGGCGGTGGATCCGGAAAAAATTGCCGACGAACTGAGCCGATGGGGCTACTTGCGGGTGCCCCGGGTTAGCGTGGCCGGTGAGTTTGCCCTGCGCGGGGAGGTTCTGGACGTTTACCCTCCCGGCCGCAACGAAGCAATACGTGTGGTTTTGGACTTTGACGAAGTAGAGGAGATCCGTCTTTTTGATGCTCTTAACCAGAGTTCTGTGGGAAAAAGGGAAGAAATCACCATCTATCCTGTGAGAGAGGTTCTCTGGGATGAGGAGCTGATCGACCGTCTGGAAGTCAGCCTGAAGGAAATCGGCCTTGAGCCAGATGAGATCATCAATGAGCTTCAAACCACCGGTGAACTTCGGGGGGAGGAGCTCTTTTATCCCCTCTGTTTTGAAAAGAACTATACCCTTTTTGATTATCTGGGAGAGAAGTCGGCGGTCTATTACATAAATCCCGAGCTCCTTCGTAACAGCGCCCAGGGGCTGAATCAGGAGTACGGAGAACTTTACAAACGAGCCGGGAATGAAGGGCTGATTTATCCCGCCCCGGATCGGATAATGGCCGATCCTCTGGAGCTGGTGGATAATCCTCCCGGGCGAACTCTGCTTTTTCACTCCCTCATGCCCGAGGAGCTGAGCCGGGAAGAGATTCACTCTTTTCAGGTAACCCAGGGACGCTCTTTTTTTGGAAATATGAACTTTTTTAAGGAGGAGTTGACCACCCTGACCGAGGGGGGATTCGACATTTACATTTTTGCCGAATCCGATTCTCAGGCGGACAGAATCTCCTTTATTCTTAAGGATTTTCCCGTAAAAATTGTCTCCGAATCGATCTCCTCCGGTTTTTCTTTGCCCGAAGAGAGACTTATCTGTATTCAGGAAAACGAGATATTCGGACGGAAGAAGCGTGTCGCCCGTTCGGTAAAAACCGCCAAGAGCCAGGTTATCGACTCCTTTGTAGACCTGAATCCGGGGGACTACGTGGTTCATGTGAACTACGGTATTGGTAAATTCCTGGGGATCAAGCGTATTAAAGCGGCCGGGAACGAGCGGGACTATATCTCCCTGGAGTATCAGGGGGAGGAGACCGTTTTTATTCCCATTGAGCAGGTTAACCTGGTTCAGCGCTACATCGGGAGCAAAGGGGCCAAGCCCCGGCTGGATAAAATCGGCGGATCGGTCTGGGAGAAGAAGCGAAGCAAGGTTAAGAAAAAGGTCGAGGATATTGCGGACCGGCTGGTGCAGCTCTACGCCTCCCGGCAGGAGTCCACCGGCTTTGCTTTCCCCGTGGATAACGACTTCCAGGTTGAGTTCGAAGCGGCCTTCCCCTACGAAGAGACTCCGGATCAGCTTAAGGCGGTGGAGCTGATTAAGCAGGACATGGAACGCCCCCGCCCCATGGACCGTCTTCTTTGCGGTGATGTAGGCTTTGGTAAGACCGAGGTAGCCATGCGGGCCACATTTAAAGCCGTTATGGGAGGGAAGCAGGCCTGCCTTGTTTGTCCCACCACCATTCTTTGCGAGCAGCACTACGAAAACTTTACCGAGCGCTTTCGCCGCTTTCCCATTAAAATCGCCATGATTTCCCGGCTTGTACCCAAGGCGGAGCAGAAGCTTCTCATGGAAGGATTGGAAAAAGGTGACATTGACCTGCTCATAGGAACCCATCGGGCCCTTTCGAAGGATATTAAATTCAAGCGTCTGGGGCTTCTGGTTATCGATGAAGAGCAGCGCTTTGGGGTGAAGCATAAGGAGCGGCTTAAGGAAGTCAAGAACGACATAGACAGTCTGGCCATGTCGGCTACTCCCATCCCCCGAACTCTGCATATGTCTCTGGTCAAAATCCGGGACCTTTCCCTTCTGGAAACGCCGCCCACCAATAGAAAGCCGGTGGAAACATTTATTCAGGAATTTCAGCCTGAATTGGTAGCCCGGGCGATTAGGCGGGAAGTGGAGCGGGGCGGTCAGGTCTTTTTCCTCCATAACCGGGTGGAAAGCCTGGAAAAAACAACCCTTTTCTTACAGGAACTGCTTCCGGAAGTGATGATAGAGATGGCCCACGGTCAAATGACTCCCCGGGCGCTGGAAGATATTATGCACCGGTTTATTCACGGCGCTTTCCAGGTCCTTGTTTCCACAACGATTGTGGAGAGCGGGATCGATATTCCCAATGTGAACACCATCATTATTGACCGGGCCGACATGTACGGGGTGAGTCAGCTTTATCAGCTAAGGGGACGGGTAGGGCGTTCGGGCCGTTTGGCCTATGCCTATCTCCTCTATCCCCAGGACAGGGCTTTAACCGAGCTGGCCATGAAGCGTTTGAAAATTATTTCCGACTTTACCGAGCTGGGGTCTGGCTTCAAGATTGCCATGAAGGATCTGGAAGTGCGCGGGGCGGGGAATCTATTGGGAAGCGAACAGTCCGGAGAAATCCTGGCCGTCGGTTTTGATATGTACATTCGCCTTCTCTCGGAAGCCATCGAAGAACGGCAGAAGAAGGAGGAGGACGAGGAGCAGCCACCGGAGGTTTATCTGGAACTGGACTACTCCGGATTCGTCCCAGACAGCTACATTACCGATCCCTCGGAGAAGATGGAAGTGTACAAAAAAATCGCCGCCGTGGGGTCCGAAGAGGAACTGGAAGGGCTCTCCTCGGAGCTGTTCGACCGCTTTGGTCCCATGCCCGACGAGCTGCAGAGTCTTCTTTCCCTCTCGGAAATACGGATTATCTGCCGCCGTTTGTGGATCTCGTCGCTTAAGGAGCGAAAGGGTATCGCCACGGTAACCTTTAGCCGTGTGGCGAAAATATCTGTGGACAAGATCATGCATCTGATAGGTTCTTCCGGAGGTTCGGTTAAGTTGAATCCCGCCCGGCCCGACGCTCTTATGCTGGAGACGGGAAAAGTCGGCTTAAAAGAAAAATCCGAGTTTATTAGGGATAGACTGAATCAGCTTCTGTAAGGGAAGGGGGAGCTTCGGGAATGTAGAGGGAGACCGTGGTGCCTTCTCCTGGCTCCGACTTGACCGCTATATGTCCCCTGTGCTGTTTCATAATGTTGTATACCGTGGGGAGCCCCAGCCCTCGTCCGGTGTCTTTGGTGGAAAAGTAGGGATCGAAAATTTTCCCACAGGTTTCCTTATCCATTCCTTTCCCCGTATCTTTTATTTCAAGACGGATAAAAGAACCGCTCAGTTGGCTTGGGAAAGACTTTAAAAGGTTTGTTTTTTCCGCGTTTATATGAATACTCCCCCCGTCCGGCATCGCTTCATTGCAATTGTTAAAAAGGATTTCCAGAACCAGTAGGAGCTGTGTCCTGTCTGCGAGTATCTGCAATTCGGAAGACTCTGTATTATTAATCAATTCGATATTATTCCTCAATATCGAATAGCACTCTCCAGGGGAGAATAACGTTTTAAGGGAAAGGGGGTGCAGATCCGGGCGTCCGCCCCGGGAAAAGGTCAGCAAGCGGCCGGTCAGGCTTTTGGTATTGTCCATGGCTTCAATGGCTCGTGACAAATAGGATTGGACAGCGTCGTTGTTATCCAGCGACATCAGGGCCAGTTCAATATTTCCGAAAATCCCCATGAGAGCGTTGTTAAAATCGTGGGCTATCCCGGCAGCCAGAAAACCAAGGGATTCCAGAGTCCGCAGTTTATGTCTCTCTTCCTCCCGGTTTTTCTTCTCTTCCACCATCTGGTTGGCATACTCTCCCAAATCGGCCAGTTCCCGGTACCGGAGCAACTCCTTTTCCAGGGGGATATCGTCCAGAGCGGCCTGTTTGAAAAAACGGGAGAAAGAGGAAATATCTTGGAGGAAATATCTGTTTATCATATTTAGAAGAAGTGTAATGATGAGGACGCAGAGAAAAGTAATGACTGATATGCGGAGGATTTCCTGTCTTTGAATAATGTGCTCATGGAGAATGATTTCCTCTCTTTGAGTTTCCAATTTATCGGTGTATACGGTGGTTCCGATAATCCAGTTCCACTCTTCAAACTCATTAACATGGATAAGCTGTTGACACTCAACCCCTTCGGGAGTGAGTGCGGGATACTCAAGGAAGCCGCCTCCCTCTTCGGATAATTTGCGAAAATCATCAAAGCGCTGCATGGCATCTGCTTCCCGTAGATTTTGTCCTTTGTTCTGTCCCAGGAGGATTTCTCCCTCCTCCTTATCAATGATGAAAACATAGTTTATAGTCTCTGAGTAAACATATTCTATAGAGGCAAGAAGGCTTTTTTGAAGATCATTTTTGATATCTTCCGCATACAGTCCCGTACCGATCAGCCAATCGTAGGGTTCGAAGTGTTTTACATAGGAGGTTTTTTCTATATCCGATTCGAGATCATTCTGTTTAAACCAAAGGTAGGAATAATGACCTTCTCCTTCCTCACGCGCCAGTTTTACCATGTCCTTTATGAAATAATTGCCCTCCCGGTCCCGATCTTCCCTGCGGTCCTGGTTTTCTACGAAAGGGGCGGCTTTATTCATCAGGGTAACTCCGTCCAGTCTTATAACAAAATAGTAGCCCAACCCGTCCCGGTATGAGAGCAGGCGAAGGGTTTCCAATATTTCTTTCTGCAAGAGATCGGTACTTTTATTATCCCGGCCGTTCTCATAGATTGCCCGGGCAATGGTATATCCTTCCTTGGTGCGGTTTTTTACTTCATTGCGTGTACTTTGAGCAACCCGTTCGGACTGGAAAGAGAAGCGCTCTATGATACGGTTGACCTCGCATTCCATGCGCTCCTTTTCCTGTCGGTAGAAATCTTCCTTCGCTGAGTTAAGGGTTTGAATATGATCTTTGCGGTGTATGGTCAACTCAATAGTGAGGATTAGCAGAGACAGGATAATAAGAAATATGGTTGTTATGAGTCTGACGCTGCCGACCAGACTTTTTCTCTTATTCATAGTCTTTATATATTTTTATTGAATTGTAAACAAATTGCAAAGGAATTTGATGGGAATCTCATAATACTGGATTAAAGAAATAAAAAGTTTTATTATACCAGCGATGAATAGACGTAATGATAATAAAGCCTATTGGCTTGGCATAGATATTGGTTCCACTACGGTTAAAGCTGCCTTGGTAAATGATGATAAAGAGTTAATCTACCACGATTATCGCCGTCACGGAGCGGAGCAGCGGACAGCCGCCCACCGGCTTCTTACGGATATTTCCGATAAATTCCCCGATGTACAGGTGATTCCCGTATTCTGCGGGAGCGGTTCCCGCGAACTGTCCCGTGAACTGGGGGCCTCCTATATTCAGGAAGTGGTGGCCAACTCCCTCTCGGTTCGGGAATTTTATCCGGACACCCGGGTTGCCATCGAACTGGGCGGCCAGGATGCGAAGGTAACCTTTTTTCACCGGGATGAGAAAAGCGGCAAACTGGTTGCTTCGGATATGAGAATGAACGGAAGCTGTGCCGGGGGAACCGGAGCCTTTCTGGACGAAGTAGCCGGTATCCTAAAGCTTCCCATCGAAGAGCTCAACGACTACGCCAGCCGGGGAGAGACGGTTTACGACATCTCCGGCCGATGCGGGGTTTTTGCCAAGACCGATATTCAACCCCTCCTTAATGCGGGAATAGGGAAGGAAGATTTGGCCCTCTCCTGTTATCATGCCATTGCCAAACAGACCATCGGCGGATTGGCCCAGGGGCTTGAAATCCACCCGCCCGTTATTTTTGAAGGGGGCCCCCTCCATTTTAATCCCCGACTGGTGGATGTGTTTGGAGAGCGGCTTAACCTTAAGGAAAATCAGATTATTCGTCCGGAGAATCCGGAAATCATGATAGCCTACGGCGCTGCCTTGGGAGTCCCGGCCATGTTTGAAGAGGCCCGGTCCCATCCCTTAGGCGAATTTCTTACCCACAACGCCTTTAACCACCCGGATAAGCCGGAACATTCCGAACTGGCCGAAGCCTATTTTGCCGATGAAGAGGAAATTGATTCTTTTAAAAAACGCCATGAACTGCCCGCCGCCCCCGACTTCGGCAAGTATACCGGACAAACCCTGGACGTATGGCTGGGGATCGACGCCGGTTCTACAACCAGCAAATTTGTCCTTCTTAATGACAAGGAAGAATTGGTCTACACCTATTACGGGAAAAACCACGGCGAACCGCTTAAGGTCGTAAGAAACGCCCTTCTGGACCTAAAGAAGACCGCCGATCAGCTTAACATCACCCTCAATATCCAGGGGGTGGGAACCACCGGCTACGGGGAACTTCTCTTTAACAAGGCTTTTCGCGGTGATTACCACACTGTAGAGACCGTAGCCCATACGGAGGCGGCCCTAAAGTACGCCCCGGGAACCTCATTCATCCTCGATATCGGCGGACAGGACATTAAAGCCATTTTTCTGGGAGAGGAGGGGATCGTTACGGGAATCACCCTGAATGAAGCCTGTTCTGCCGGCTGCGGCTCCTTTTTGGAGAATTTTGCCGATTCTTTGAATATTCCCGTGGGCAGCATTGCGGAAATGGCCTTCTCCTCAAAGGCTCCCTCCGTTTTGGGATCTCGCTGTACGGTTTTTATGAACTCCTCCATTATTACAGAGCAAAAAAACGGTAAAACCCCGTCGGATATCATGGCCGGTCTTTGTAACTCCATCGTGGAGAACGTTTTTACCAAGGTTATCCGCCTTACCAATATGAAGGCCCTGGGAGACCGAATCGTCGTTCAGGGGGGAACCTTTCGCAACGATGCGGTACTGCGGGCCCTGGAGAAATTTACCGGCCGGGAAGTGGTGCGCGCTCCCTATCCGGGTGAGATGGGCGCCATCGGGATTGCCCTTCTCACAAAGAAAAATGCCGCGGGAAAAGGCGCAGGTACTCGTTTCCTGAGCTGGGAAGAGCTGGAGAACTTCTCCTATGAGAGAGAAACCGGCCTTGTTTGCCATTTCTGTTCCAATAACTGTAACCGTACCCTTATTCGTTTTTCCGGCGGAGAAAGCCACATTACCGGTAACAGATGTGAGCGGGGAGAGATCCTGGGCGATGTAAAAGACCCGGAAGCCCGGGAAAAACTCAAAAAGTTGAACCGCGATAAAAAACAGAATCGGGACCTCTTTAAAGCCCGGGAAGGCTACCTGCTCAAGGAGTATCCCGTAGAGGTTATTTCCCCTAAGAAGGACATTACCATCGGCCTGCCCCGGAGCCTGGATTTTTGGGAGAGTTATCCCTTTTGGAACACGATTTATACAGCCCTGGGCTTTAAAACCCGCCTCTCCGCCCGATCGAACCGTACTATGTTCGAAGAGGGCCTGGCCTCGGTTCCTTCCGATACGGTCTGTTTTCCCGCCAAACTGGCTCACGGCCATCTGAACGACTTGATCGACCACAAGGTGGACCGCATCTTCATGCCCATCATGAACCGCATGGTGCCGGAAAACCCCTCTGTCCCCACCAGTCAGCACGCCTGTGCCGTTCTCAAGGGTTATCCCATGGTACTCCAGGCGAGTCAGGAGCCGGAGGAGAAGCACGGTATTCCCTTTGATACCCCCGTATTCCACTGGACAGACAAGAAGGCCCGGGTCGACTCTATCGTTGATTTTTTCAACAGCACCTTCGGCCTGCCCGATCAGACCATACGGGACGCCATCGCCCAGGGGGATAAAGCCCTCGATGCCTTTCATCAAGCCATGGAAGAGGAGGGACAGGCCCTGCTCGATTCTCTGGAAGAGGGGGAGTTCGCCGTTGTCATGGCCGGTCGTCCCTACCATTCGGACCCGCTCATCAACCACAACCTGTCCGATTACTTTACCCGGGACAACATCCCCGTCCTTCCCCTGGACGCCCTGCCGGGGCTCCATAAATCCCGACTTGATTCGGTCCGGGCGGAACTCACCGTTAACTACCACGTGCGCATGTTCGCCGCCGCCCAAATCGTCATAAACGACCCCCGCCTGGAGTATGTACAAATCGTCAGCTTCGGCTGCGGCCACGACGCGGTTATTACGGACGAACTGAACCGGCTCCTCTCCGAAGGGGCGGGAAAGAGCCCCCTCTCCATTAAAATGGATGAGAGCGACGTAACAGGACCCCTGAATATTCGGGTCAAATCCTTTGTGGAAACGGTCCGCACCCGTCGGGCCAAGGGCATTGTTACTCCCGTTAAGGAGGTCAAAGCCTACGCCAAACCCTACGAGAAAAAGGATCGTAAGAAAACCATCTACGTTCCCAACGTCTCCTGGGCTTTTGCTCAGGTGGGTACCGCCGCCATCCGAGGCCAGGGCTACAACGTGGAAGCCCTTCCCATGGGAGGAGAACGGGCCATCGCCCTGGGAAAGAAGTACGTTCACAACGACATGTGCTTCCCCGCCCAGATAAACATAGGCGAGTTTCTGGCCCTTCTGGAGTCCACCGACAAGGATCCGGAAGACTGCGTTCTTATTTTGGCGAAGGATCAGTGCGACTGCCGCCTGGCCCACTACGCCATGATGGCCCGTCAGGCCCTGGACGATGCGGGGTACGAAAACACCCTGCTCACCACCCTCGATACGGACCTGAAGAACCTCCACCCGGGATTCAGCCTTAACCCCCTCTTCGAACTGCGCATGCTCTGGGGACTGGTCATGAACGACGCTCTTGAGGATTTGCGACGAAAAATCCGCCCCTACGAAAAGAACTCCGGAGAGACCAATAAAATCTTTGAGGAGACCGTACTGGCCATGTGCGACGGCTTTGAACGGTCCCTTCCCACGGCCATCAAAGCCTATGAAAAGGGTGTGGAACGGCTCATGAAAATGGACTACGACCGGAGCGAACGGAAACCGCGGGTCTTCATGATCGGAGAGTTTTTGCTCAACTTCCATCCCGGTTCAAACAACTACATAGAGGATTACCTGGAAGAGAACGACCTGGAAGTCATCATGCCCAATCTTTTTTACAGCATCCATCGGGAATACCTCTTGGAAATGGACCAGAGCGCCGAATATCACGTCTCCGTTCCCGCCGTAAAACTCTTCCTTACCAAGGCCACCGAGAAGTACGTAAGCCATGTGGTCAAAAAGGTAAACCGCGTTGCCGCCCGCCATCCCCTGTGGGAAGAAAAACCGGAATTGAGGGAAATAGCCCTTCGCTCCCAGCACATCATCGACAAAACCTTTACCTCCGGGGAAGGCTGGATGATCGCCGGAGAAATCCTCCACAACGCCGAGCACGGGGTCAACTCCTTCCTCATCCTCCAACCCTTCGGCTGCCTCCCCAATCACGTCACCGGGCGGGGACTGGTCAAAGCCATCAAAAAAGAGATGCCCCACATACAGGTACTGGCCCTGGACTACGATCCGGACACCAGCTTCGCCAACGTGGAAAACCGTCTGCAGATGCTTATCATAAATACAAAGGAAAGGGCCAAAAGCGAGAATTAGCTCTTTTTTCGGGGCCATTCCCGGAACCCTCCTCGCGGAAGGTTCCGGGAACCGGGCTGCTCCAGGCTCCGGGCTCACGCCCTCCGGCCCCAAGGGGTCTGCCATTCGCAGGCTCACGGCCCCTTCCGTATCCCTTGTCCGCTACTATTTCTTATATATTAGAAGGAAAAGGGGGAACTGTTTCTTTTCCCCGTCAATGACTTTTTCATTAATAAAAGGGTAGGTGGTGGAGACTTTCTCCAAACCCAGACCGTTAAGATGGGATTCCAGATCGGCCACATTAAAACCGTTGTGTGCCGTTTCCAGATGTTCCCCGTGAAAGGAACCGTCCTCTTCGACTAAATCGGCCAGGCAGAGGTATCCCCCGGGCATCGTCATCTCCGAGAGGATTTTTACTGCCCCGTAGGCATCGGGGACATGGTGAAGGGCCTGGAGGGTGACAATCAGGTCAAACCTCTCCGCCGGAGAGACCGTGAAAATATCGCAAATTTGGCCTATGGCCCGGGAATTATCGGTGATCTTGTTATTAACCTGCTCAATCATGCCTTCCGAGCTGTCCCAGAAGGTCATATGATTTATGGTATCGAGAAAATTGAATCCCAAAAGACCGGTGCCACAGCCAAAATCGAGGCCTTTAAAGTTTTTTTTGAGAGGCAGGGAGTCCTTAATCGCCTCGGCAAAACGTTTTGTTCTGCGAAGGCGGTATTGCTGCTTGTCCCAATGGGCCGCTTCAACGTCAAATTGATTTTTCATAATATTTTGTGTTGCTCCCCCGTTAGCCGGGGGAAAAAGGTTTAGGCCAGTTTATCGGCGCCGCAGTAAACTTCATCCACAGTCAGGTAAACACCGGCTTTGGGGGTCATCTGGGGGTGATTTACATGAACCCATTCAACCACATCGTCGTATTTTTTCCCTTCCGTGACAGTTTCCGCTTTACATTTGAGCTGATAGGCTTTACGGGTATCCGGGTCGAGTACAACAACACTCATAACGGGGTTGCTGTCAAGATTTTCCCGGGTTTTCTCAAACTTGTTATCCGCCACAACAAGGGTATCACCGTCGAGGGCTTTGATATAGGTAACATAAACAAGATTGGGATTGCCGTCGGCGCTGGCCGTAGCGAGACAGGTGGGCATGGTTTTGGAAATGGCATCGAGAACTTCATTAGACATTTTGGACATAATTATTACTCCTTAGGGTTAACTTATTTACATAGTACCAAAAATAGCGTGCATATGCAATATATGACTTATTGGTAAAAGTATCGCCCCTTTTTTCCTTGCCAGCCCATCCCGTACCTTGTAGAATTATCATTATTCAGAATAAAGGGGATTAAAATGAAGATAACCGACGCCAAAGTGTTTGTGGGCGGGCCCAAGAAGAACTATGTTACCCTCAAAATCATGACAGACCAGGGTATTTACGGTCTGGGTGATGCCACTTTAAATAATCGGGAAACCTTAACGGCCAAGTATCTGCAGGATTATCTGGTCCCCTGCCTTATAGGGATGGACCCCCGCAGGAGCGAAGACATTTGGCAGTATTTCTACCGGGGGGCTTATTTTCGCCGGGGTCCCATTGCCATGGCCGCCTTCGGCGCCATCGATATCGCCCTGTGGGATATAAAGGCAAAACTGGCCGGACTGCCCCTTTACGAACTCTTTGGAGGAAAAAGCCGGGAAGGTGCCATGGTTTACGCCCACGCCACCGGGGCGGACCTGGATGATTTGATCGAATCTATCGAGAACTATGTGGCCCAGGGCTACAAGGCCGTTCGACTACAGTGCGGAATCCCGGGTATGCCTTCCGAGTCCTATGGGGTCTCCTCCAAAAAAGAGAACTCCAAGCACTTTATTACTAACTTCCTGGGGGACAAGCCAAAGGAAGAGATTTGGGATACAGAGAAATACCTTCGCTATATGCCCGGGGTATTTGAAAAACTGCGGGTGAAATTCGGCCCGGACCTAAAACTACTCCACGACGTACACCACCGTCTCCTGCCCCGGGAAGCGGCGGAATTCGCCAAGGAAATCGAGCAGTACAAACTGTTCTGGCTGGAAGATCCCACCCCGGCGGAAGACCAGGAAGCTATTCGCTATATACGGCAGCACTCCACAGTTCCCATTGCCATTGGGGAAGTCTTTAACTCCATTTATGATTGCAACAAGCTGATTGAGGAGAACCTGATAGATTTCATAAGGGTGGCCTGTACCTATGCAGGCGGGATTACCCATGTAAAACGTATTGTAGACTTGGCGGGTCTCCACAATGTGCGTACCGGCTTCCACGGCGCCCCCAGCCATTCTCCTATCTCAATGGCGGCCCAGGCCCATTTGAACGCCTGGGCTCCCAACTTTGGGATTCAGGAGTATCTCGTATTGGGGACTCCCGAATGCGACGCCCTCTTTCCCTCAAAGCACAAACTGGTGGACGGGCTCTTCCATGTGAGTGACGAGCCGGGCCTGGGAGTGGACTTTGATGAGAAAGAAGTGGAAAAATACGAATACTCCCTGGGATTCCACCCGGTGACCCGTCTTGTGGACGGCACTATGTGGAATTACTGAGGGACTTAAATCGGCTCTGAAGAAGCGCGCCACTCACAAACTTGGTTGCGTCCGCCGTTCTTGGCTTTGTACAATTCTTTATCGGCCCGTTCTATAATATCGTTAACCCCGTCATTGGCGCAGTTTAGGGAAAGACCAATGCTAAGGGTTATTTTTATATTGTTTCTGAAGCTTAGTGATTCTACACTTTTCCGAATCCGCTCTGCCGCCTCCCGGCCGTTAGCACGGTCCGGGTGTGTGAGGATCATAATGAATTCTTCTCCTCCGTACCGTGCGACAATGTCAAAACTACGGATATTTTTTTTCATGGTCTCCGCCACTCGCCTTAGCACTTCATCTCCGAAGAGATGGCCGTAGCTGTCGTTAACACTCTTGAAATAGTCGATATCCGCCATTAATACATAGAAGGAAGAGGAATCCTTTTGGGCTTCGGCCAGTTCCTCTTTAAGTTTTGTTAGAAAGTACTCTCTTGAGAAAGTATTGGTAAGTTGGTCCCGGATAGAGAGTTCTTCCAGAGCCTTGTTCCGGATTTTCAGTTCCTCCATCAAACCGGTTACGACTTGTCTTTCCTTTTTGTAACCGTTAAAAGCCGAGTAGGACACAAAAACTAATACGGCGGAGACAGAAGCCACGGCAACGGAGAGATCTATGAGATGGCTTATTTCATCGTGATAGGGAACAATCACTTCCGGATGGCAAAAGGTCCATATTATTATGGAAATGTAATAGACAATGAAAAACGCCACCACGTATAAGAGTTTCTTCCCTTTAAGATGGAAGGCGTAAAAAACAATGATCATAACCATATAAATAGGGGCCGCCCCTTCATAGCCGTTATTGGTCAGGAAAACAAAGGGAATATAAAAAAGGGAACCGAAAAGGATTATGACATAGGTGGTATTCCTAATGGATTTACGTAATATTACGGGCAAAAAAAGGCACATTAATATAATGATCAGATGGGGGAGATTCATCAGGAAGGAGACCTGAAACAATATCCCCAATAGGAAACCAATGACCGAAAGACAGGCGCTCACCGAAAAGAAAATCACATAAAGCTGATCCTTTAGCTCCAGATGATCATAGGTTTCTCTTAGTTTTTTAAGAAAGGTCCCGCTTTTATCCATAATATGATTATAGTCTATATTTTTCTTTTGCGAGACCTTTTCTTAAAAAAATCAGTGGCCTATAAAGTCTTGCTGTCTTTTATTCAGCTAAAAGGTAAGGAGACGTACAGAGAGGGAGACCTTCTATACTCGCAGCCAGTACGGCTTCCTTCGCGGACTCTTTGAGCCTAATCAAAGCTTTCCCGTTGGTGCATTCCACTACGGCCGAACCGGTGGTGGTCCCCTGTCCTGTAACCAGGGGGGAGTCGCCGGCGGCGGAGAATCGTACACGCCCCTCAAAATCCAGGCAGCGGCGCCCTTCTTCGTCTGCCACTTCAATCTGCCAAAATCGCCTTCCCTCTTCATCGCTGGTAAAGGAGGGGAGCGCCTTGGCCGGAATTCCCCATCCGCTAGAATGGTAACGGAAGTCGTAACCGTCCTCAATAGTACCTTTTCCCGTAGTGGCTACCACTTTGAGGCTGTGATTCCCTTCCTTCAAGGGTACAGCCCAACGAAGACCGGCTCCGGGGAAGTCACTGGGATCTCTCTGCTTTTTACCCAAACTCTCGCCGTCCAGAAAAAGTTCCGCCTCGGCGCAGTTGGAGTAGGCCCGGATCTCCTTCTCCTCTCCCTCTTCTCCCCAGCGCACCGTCCAGTCATGGCCAAAGAGGCGGACCATCGGTTTTTCCGCCCAGTAGGACTGGACTACGTAATAGGCCTCTTTGGGGGACAGGTCCCGCTGGAGTACCCCTTTCTGGTTCACCTTGGGAACGGGGTTTTCCGGTCGGAGGGGGGTGGCAAAGTCCTTAAAGGGCCAGAACGCCGTGCCGGTTAGGGTAGGCATATCCAACTGTTCCTTAAGGGTCCAGTCAAAGAGGTCGCAGGCGTAATTTTCCGACCAGTTCCCATCCTTGGATACCCGTGAGATTCCTCCGTAAAGAGAAGCTTCGTTGGCTCTCTCATCGGTTCCCACACCGGTTTTAAGATTCTCCAGACCCAAGTAGGGATCTTCGCTGAATCTTCCTGCATGGGTGGAAGCGCCCCATTCCACATGGAGGAAATGGTCCACCCGGGAGATGTGCTCCAGGGTGGATTTCTTGTACTCCCGGTAGTGGCCCCGATACCAACCGGCCCAGATAGAGGGGGAGTAAATATCGGGTATATCCTTACAAAAGTCACAGCGGCGGATGGCGGTCTTGCGGTTTGGGTCTTCCCGGTGAGCCACCTCATGCAGTTCGGCCATAAATTTACGGATCTCTTCTTCCTCAAAGGTGGAAAAATCTCCGGGCCAGTCGTTTTCGTTTCCCAAGCCCCAAATAATGACGGAAGGGTGATTGTAGTGCTGGCGAATCATATTCTCCATCATGGCAATTCCCATGGCCTGGTACTTTTCTCCGCCCAAACCGCCCCGGCACCAGGGAATCTCTTCCCAAACAAGGATTCCCAGCTTGTCGCAGAGATCCAGAACCTGCTTGGACTGCTGATAGTGGCCCAATCGAATAAAGTTGGCCCCCATCTCCTTCATCAGATTCATCTCTTTTTCGATATCTGCAGGCGATTGGGCAGCTTGGGCCCCGGCATGGTCTTCATGACGATGGGTTCCCCTTAAGAGCAATCGTTTCCCGTTCAGGTAGAAGGGCCCCTGCTTTTCAAATCGGAAAGAACGGAAACCAAAGGAAGACTCATAACAGACCTCCTTGCCATCTTCGTGCCATTTCACAAGACATTGATAAAGAGCGGGGGTAGAGGGGGACCAGGGGGAGACCGAAGGGACCTCGTATGTAAAGCTGACTTCAAGGGCCTTCATGGGAAGGGCCTCGTCAATCACCTTGTTTCCCATGGGATCTATTATGCTGATTTGTACTTCCCGCAAGGAAGGAAGGTCGTTAAAGCGAATCTCCACTTCCAGGGAACCTTCTTCCTTTTCTTCGTTATATAAGGGAATCAAGCGAAGGTTTTCCACATATTGGGCCGGCTCGTAACAGAGATGCACCATGCGGTAGAGACCGCCGTAAATATTAAAGTCCGAAAGGTCGGAGGGGATAATCTCAAGGTCGCGCCCATTGCTGCAACGTACGCTCAGGATATAGGTAGAGCCTTCCTCTTTGCCAAGGTAGGGGGTTAGGTCCACTTCCCACTCGTCATAACCGCCGTTGTGTCGGCATAGATGTTCCGAGTCCAGGTACACATCGCTAACCTGTCCGGCCCCTTCAAAACGGAGAATGGTTCTTCCCTGTTTATAGGGGTTGGCCGGCTGGATTTCTCTCTTGTACCATCCCGCCCCTTGGTAATATTCCCCATCGGGGTCAACCGAATCAATACCGTTTAGGCAGTGAGGCAAGTTTACCTTTTCCCAAATCAGGGCATCCTCGGGGGAACCCTTTTTTACAGGACGGAGAGCTTCCCATATTCCGCCCAGGTCACCCTTGCGGAAATCCCATTCATCTAAAACACTATTCGCACTTATATTCATTTCGTTCATTCCTTATTGTCCATGAATCGTAACATAAAAGAACGAAAATACAAGTCGCATGGTGCTATTGTACCATACAATTGGGCAAATTGACCTGATCTAGCAGGATTTCCAGCAGGAACGGCGTATAACCAGCTCGGTTTGGGTGTATCTTACCGGGTAGGAACCTTCGGGAAGAACCATGAGTTCCGTAAGAAGATCCAGGGCGTCTTTGATTGTCTTATCCCTGTCCACCTTCACTGTTGTAAGGGGAGGGGCCGCTAAATTGGCCATGAAAAGGTCATCAAAACCGCTCACACTCATCTCTTCGGGAACGCGGATCTTCATTGTATGGAGAAGTTCATAGGCTCGCAGGGCGCTTATATCATTAAAACATAGGATCGCGCTATAACCTCTGTTTTTATACTCGGCCAGTTTATCCCGGTCCTCGCTGTCAGTGGGAGAGAGGTGGAATTCTTCAAGTTCCCAATCCTGTCCATATACTTGGTCCATACAATTCCTAATAATCTCTCTACGCCTAAAGTAGGCATCATTAGTCGCAAACTCGCGGGACAAACAGTAGAGTATCTTGTTGTGACCCAGAGTAGCCATGTAGAGGCATAATTGTTCCAGACCATATTCATCCATCATCAAAGAACCTATACGTCCTTTACTGTTTTCCGTCGTTCTCCGATTTAGCAGAACGGCGGGAATATTATTTTCCCTAATAAATTCCATATAACAGGGGGGCGGCGTACCCTGGATAAGGAGTCCTGTGGCATTCTTGAATTTTTCCTTTTCCGATACGGCTGTACTATTCTTATCGTAAACAATCAAACGGGACGACTCATAGGCCCGTTCCAAACAATTCATATAGGTAAGGAAAAGCTCTTTACCGTGATAACCTATGGTGGAATGGGAACCTTTGATAAAGGCGGCTCTTTCCGAGTCAATCATCATGGGAATGCAGGGGCAGGAGAGGGAGCTTCTTTTGGTAACAATTGAACCTGAACCCTGGCGTGAGCTTAGGATTCCCAGTCCAACCAAATGGGCCGTCGCTTTATTGGCTGTTTGGGGGCTAACATTATAGAGTTTTGCCAGTTCCCTCACTGTGAGAATCGCTTCTCCTTCACTCCAGATACCCTGTTCAATTTCATTCTGAATCTTCTGGGCGATGATTTCATACTTTTTTTTAACTGGCTCAATCATGGAAACATAATGGAGCTATTAGGTGAACTTGTCAAGTTTTGTATGTGACAATGTGTGCATTGTGATGATTTATGTTCTTAGTTTCCCTAATAGGGTCACCTTATCACTATTATTTGATATATGGTGAATCGTGAAGCCCGCTCCCTCCATGAGGGATTGCATTTTTCCCGGGGAAATCCTTAGCTTCCGGTTTTCCCCTTTTTCCGTAATCCATTCATCACCGACACGTTTGTTTATCACATCAATGGTATAAACGTAGTCCTCTTCATAAACAAGACCGACATTCTTGATAAAGTTATCTCTGGACTTTGTTGTGACAAAGCGGTCCAAGAGAGGTCGCTCTACGGAAAAGTCCCGGAATTCCAGGAGAAAGATCCCCTTGGAATTCAGCCTTTTAGCTATCTGGATAAAAAGATTTTCAAGCTGCTCAAGATTATCCAGGTAAAGAACCGTATCGCCCATGAGGAGAATTAAATCGGTCTTAAGAACCTCCAGTCGGGATAGCTCCCTCAGGTCCATAACATGGGTCTTGATAAGGGGATGGGACATCATGTCATTATGAAAAAGGTTGTCGCAGTAATCGACACCATGTACTTCTTCGAACCCAAGCTGGGCAAGGGCCAAAGAGTAGGCGCCGGGACCGCAGCCCAGGTCCAGGGCGGATGTTTTGCCTGAAAGATTCAGTTTCTCCAATTCAGCTTTTGCTTTGGACAGGCGGTTTTGAAAGGCTTTGTCGTCTTCGGAGAAATCCTGCCCGTAGATTTGGCTAAAGTAGGTTTTATTGGTCATTCTTAAGAAGCCTTTCCAAATAGGGGGTCCTATGACTGTAAAATTCACCGGTTTGAACCATTTTTTGTAGCTCATCGATTTTGACCCACTTAACAGCACTTACTTCCTCCGGGTCAAAATTAAGGGCCTCCGAATCTCCATTCCAGAGAGATTCATAGACATCCATCAGGGTGTCGTCAAAACGGTGGCGCCCTTTGAAGCTAAACTGGGACGGTGAAAAAAACAGGCCCATCTCTTCTTCCGTTTCTCTCTGAACGGCTATAATGCTGGATTCACCGGCCACGACCGATCCGGCTGTGGAGGACCAGGGATTTACATAATCCCGCAGAGGTTTATTTCTTTTCTGAATCAGGTAGTGGCCTTTATCGTTTCTTATCCAGTTTTCCACTACCAGGTGATAATCTCCCGGAGAAAGGGGAACCCCTCTTGTGTGAGTCTTTCCCGTCTTATTTCCCTCTTTATCGTAAACATCCCAGAGTTCCATATTAATAAAATCCCCCCTGCAGGAAATCATAACATGAGTCTTGGGGCACCTGTCAAAGGGAAAATGTGCCGGACGGCATATATCCTGTTTGATTAAAGGATGGTACAAAAGAGAGATAAAGGAGAGAGTCATGAGTCGTCATAGCATAATTGTACCGTTTCCCGTTCATACAGAGGAAGACATTGAGAAAAAGCAGAAAACCCTGCGCTTCTGTCTAAGCGCCCTGGAGTTTCTATGCTTTTTGCTGGCTATCAGTTTTTTAAGGTTTCTTTAGGAGCCCGGCAGAAGATCCCCTATTATTTGAACAAAACCATTTGGGTCGGGCGAATAATAGGGGGCTCGCTATACAATATGTCCCTGATTTTTTAAGGATTCAATAACCGGTCTTGTCAGATCCATCACCATTTGGCACTGATTTACCATGTAGGGCATGTCAAAACTCTGGGCGCTTTTAAGGACCGATACTTCGATGGCGTCGATAGTGATATCCTGAATAATGTCCTTTCCCCGAAGGGCTGTAAGAAGGGTGGCAAGCATGACGCTGTTGGCGGTTATGCTTTGTTGCAGCTGGTCGAAGTCTTCCCGGGTTATTTCCATATCTCTTACTCTCCCTGTTTATTAGAGTCCCTCAGGACCTTTTCCGTGTGGTCAATTAAATTGGGACTCCCCGGATCTCCATGGCCGGGAATTACTATTCTAGCATCTGTAAACCGATTTTTCAGGTTCACAAGGGATTTTTGCCACTCATAAAGGTTGCCGTCTTCAATAAAACCGGGTTTATTTGTTTGGGAGGAGAGAATCATACATCCCCCAAAGAGGAGCTTTTTCCCGGGTATATAAACAACAAGGTTATCGTAGGTGTGAGTCGGGCCGGGATAGTGGATAATGATATCTGTCGAGCCCAAGGTCAGTTTCTGCTCTTCATGGATATCAAAGAGCCGGTTCGGTTTGAAAAAATCAAAATCGGTATAGACTTTCAGGTATTTTTCGTTCTCTCTTCCCCTGAGCCAGAGGCTGAGTTTTGACATGGTATCGGATCCTTTCCTATCCAGAAGTTCAGCGGTCAGTTCGGAGCCGTAGATGGGAATCCCTCTCTCAAGTAATGCCTTGTTTCCCCCCAGATTGTCTATGTGAAAACCGGTGTTGATCGCGGTAATGTCCAAGCCGGGGCCGAATTGTTCCTGAAGCCAGTCCAGTACTTGTCCAGTAGCTTCGGGGGTGTAGGGGGTATCGATAAGGAGGGCGTGGGGTTCCTCCAAAATGAGCAGTAGCGAATTGGCTGGCCAGGGAAAACTATGGGTAATGAGGTAGCTATTCTTTTCAATTTCCCTGATTTGTAATTCCGGAGAGAGTTGAATCATCCTTTCCTGGGCGGAGAGAGTTGTGAGTAGGGATAGGAAGAGGAGTATGAGGGTCCAGAGAGTCGCGGGAGGGATAGCTCCAAGGAGATGAAGGTGGAGTTCCGTTTTGGCCATTCCCCCTATGAATTTTCTAAGACTTTCCTGTTTCAATGGCTCTACTCTCCCATAAATCACATGTCATTATATCCCAGCTTCTCCTATCACACCAGCCTTTCCTTTTTCCCCCAACATTCTTATATTTAAAAAGAGGTGACTATGGCAGAAGACGAAAACCGGAAAATTCTCATTGTTGAGGACGACACAGAAATTTCCCAGGTTGTGGCCATGAATATTGGGGATCTGGGAATTGAGACCGAACAGGTTCACGACGGCAAGACGGGCCTTAATAGGGCACGGGAAGGGGCCTTTGATCTGATCATTCTGGATATCATGCTTCCCGGACTGGACGGAATCTCTGTGTGCCGCTCCCTTCGTGAGGACGATCCCTATACGCCCATCATGATGCTTACCGCCAAAGCGGAGGAGATAGACCGGGTTATGGGCCTTGAGCTGGGCGCCGACGACTATCTTACCAAGCCCTTTAGTATTCGGGAGCTTCAGGCCCGGGTTAAAGCTCTCCTGCGCCGTTCAGCCGCCCGCCCTCCCCAGTCTTCGGAGAGTATCGAAGAGGAGAGGATTATCCATGGGGATTTAACTCTGGATTTGATTAAGCGGAAGGCCTCTTTGAAGGGGAAGGAGCTCGACTTGACTGTTAAAGAGTATGAGCTTCTGGTCCTTTTTGCCAAAAATCCCGGGCGGGCCTTTAGCCGGGCGGACCTTTTGAACCTGGTGTGGGGGTATAACTTTCAGGGATACGAGCACACGGTTAATACCCATATCAACCGGCTCCGCAACAAGATCGAAGAGGACCCCTCCCATCCGGTTTATCTGGAAACGGTCTGGGGGGTGGGCTACCGATTCGCCGAGGAGCTGTCATGATATTCTTTAAGTCCTTTTATGCCCGTCTATCCCTGCTTTTCCTGGTTATGGTTCTCCTTCTGGGGGCCGTCAGTCTGGTTATAGCCTATGACGCGTCGCGCCATCTTTTTGACGAGGTGGAGCAGCTTCTCAACCGGGAGTATGCCGCCAGTATCGCCCTGGAACTTCAGCCTCTGGTGGAAGAGGGATACTATGAGGATAATATCTACGAGGCTATTCACTACATGATGGTTCTGAACCCTATGGTGGAGATCTATCTGCTCGACGAAACAGGGCAGATCCTGGCCTATTTTACCCATCCCCAGGAGGATCTTATCCGCAATGTGATAGATCTGGAGCCCATTAAGAGATTTCTTCTCAACGAGGAGTACCAGTTGATACTGGGCTGCGACCCCCGCACGGAGAGTTCGAAGAAGCCCTTTTCCGCCGCCCCCCTGGTTATGGGGGATCAGACCGGATATATCTACGTTATTCTCCGGGGAGAAAACTACGACCGCTCCTTAAGTCAGCTTCAAAGCAACTATTACATCCAATCGGGCTTAATCACCTTTATTTTTGCTCTTCTGGCGACTCTTACTGTCGGTTTCATCTTCTTTTTCCTTCTTACCCTGCGTCTTAAGCGTTTGAGCCAGGGGGTTCGGGCCTTTCAACAGGGCGATTATGATCACCGAGTAGAGATTGGCGGGTCCGATGAGTTGAGTATTCTGGGGAAGGCCTTTAACGAGATGGCCCAGTCCATTGAGGAAGGTATTGAGGCGATTCATAAGGCCGAGGAACAGCGGGGCGAGCTGATTGCCAATATCTCCCATGATCTTCGGAGCCCTCTTACATCGATTAGGGGCTATCTTGAGACCTTGCAGCTTAAGGGAAATAGCCTTTCTGAAGAGGAACAGAAGGAGTTCCTGGCCATCAGTCTTAAAAATATCGCCGGCTTTCAAACTCTGGTGGAGGAACTTTTCGAACTGGCCAAACTGGAGGCGAGACAGGTGGAACCGCAGATGCAGAAGTTCTCGTTGGCCGAATTGACACAGGATGTGGTCTTGAAAGTATTGCCCCTGGCTCAGAAGGAAGAGGTACAGGTCGATTTCCAACCGCCTTTGGATATGGCAACTTATGAAGGGGATATCGCCCTCTTGGAACGGGTCCTGACAAATGTTCTGGAAAACGGAATCTCCCATACTCCCGTGGGCGGGAAGGTTAGCATCGTCCTGGAAAAGGAAGAGGAAAGCTACGTCCTTACCATTGCCGATACGGGTTCCGGGATTGCTGCGGAAGACCTGCCCCATATCTTTGAACGCTTCTACCGGGCCGATAAGAGCCGGAACCGTCAGACCCCCGGAACCGGACTGGGGCTGGCTATTGCAAAGGAAGTGGTGGAGCTCCACGGGGGAACTATTGGGGCGGAAAGCCCCGGGCAGGGGGGGGCGGTTTTTAAAATCAGTTTACCAAGGGTCTTATAATTCGGATGGGCCTTTATGGTTTGAGGAGATTCATAAGTATGGGGATTTCTTCTATATTTTGGCATATGTAGGTATAACCCAAAGCAATAAGGACAGAAATAAGGTTACCTATCAGGTAATAATCATTAAATTTATTCGTCTCTTCCGGGTTAGCTTCATCATGTTTAATTCTAGTGGCTAATTTTAAGGCGCTAAAGAAGGTTAGTCCCACTTTATAATCCGATGAAAATGTTATGACAAGGAAAATTCTTTCTACGGCCCCTTTAAGGATAGATTTGATATCAAATTCACTTTTCTTATATAGAATCTGTGCTAGTAACATGTAAAAGAAGGCAACAATGAATTCGGAAATGATGATAATTAACATCAGTAATAGAAACTTAGGCACTATTTTCTCCTTGGCATAATTGGATAATAATTTTTTTTATGGAGAAGTATTCGGTGATTTTCATGTTTTTCTCCCTTTTCCATATTTGATCGGGGTTCTTATGGAGCCTCTTTGCTATTTCCTTGTAATCTTTGCTTTCCGACTTAATATAGGCTTTAATTACGGGGAAGTCACGTTCTCTACTCCAGTCCTCCATTATTGATTGATATATAAATAGGGCTTCATTGATGATTGAATGATTTACGACAGAAGAGGCCGTGAAGAATCTTTTCCTTGTTTTTTTAATAGAATTAAGAAATTCCCGGGTATGGGTTAAGCCATCCCCCATCATACCCCAGGCTATTTCTTTATTGATTTCCGAGGCTATTTTCCCTTTTGATATGACGTATCTCAGTTTTAAGTTAATCGATAGATTGATGATTTCTTCTTCAAGTAGAAATATTATTTCCATGGAATTGACCAAAGAAGAAGTAATACATTGAAATTCATCTCCCAAGGTTACGGTAATGGGGGATGTCATTTTGGACTTATGCTGATCGTTCACTATGGTTGTTAGTTTTTTGAAATTTTTACTAAGAATATTTTGGTCTTGTGTTCGGCTTCCAATTATATCAGCCATGAGAATATAGTGTTCCACATTATCCATAAAGGTATTCTACAGCTGTTTTTTGCGATAGTCAAATATATTTCACATTTCATGAAAGAATAGATGATATTTCATGATTTATGAAATGTCGTAAAAATTTTCATAAATCATGAAATAAGTATTGTTTAGGTAAAGGCTATGAATGACATTTAGTGGGATGATTCCCAGTTTACCAAGAGTTTTAACTTCCGTGATACTTTTGTGATATTTAGGGCTTACCTTGTATATATCGAAAGGAGGTAAGCATATGAAGATGTTTACAAGAATAGCGATTTTTACAATGATAGCGGCCCTTCCCCTTTTTGGAAGCGGTAATAAAGACACAAACCACGCCCCCATGATGGAAGGGGGAGCCATGGAAAAGGACACCATGACGGCCAAAGCGGGTTTTGTGGAATTCAAAGATATAGACGATGCCATGACCAAGGCCGAATCCAAGCCGACTGTGCTCTTCTTTGAAGCCAGCTGGTGCCCGTCCTGCCAGTCAGCCCGGAAGAACTTTGAGGCCAATCAGGATAAATTACAGGACATCTACCTTATTTCCGTAGATTATGACCACTCCGCCGACCTTCAGACCAAATACGGCGTCACCTACCAGCACACCTTTGTTCAGATAGGCCCCGATGGCGAAGCTATTACCAAATGGAATGGCGGAACCACCAGCGATGTGCTTGGCAACATTGTGAAGGGAGGAATGTAGTTATGACCGTGCTGACTTTTTTCGCCTTTCTGTCCGGGATCGTTACCATACTTTCCCCCTGTATCCTGCCGGTTCTACCCCTTGTTCTTTCGGGCAGTGTGGGCGGAAAAAGGAAGCCTTTTGGAGTAGTGGTAGGGTTTATAGCGAGCTTTAGCCTCTTTACCCTCACTCTTTCTGCTCTGGTACAGGCCCTTAACATCGCCCCCGATACGATGAGGATAGTCGCCCTGGTGATTATCATTGGTTTTGGAACCCTTCTGGTGATTCCCCCGCTTCAAAAGAAGTTCGAACTGCTTGCTTCCAAAATGGTCGGGGGCAAGAGGAGTTCCGGGAAGAGCGGCTTTACCGGCGGGTTGCTCGTCGGTGCCAGTTTGGGGCTGATTTGGACACCCTGTGTGGGGCCGATTATGGCCTCGGTGATCGGCCTGGCCGTGAGCCAGCAGGTCGATGGGGGAGCGGTGCTTATCGTAATTGCCTACGCTCTGGGGACCGCTCTTCCCATGCTGGGTATCATGTTTGGCGGCCGGGGACTTCTTAATCGTTTTCCCAGGCTGACTTCCCATACGGACAAAATCCAGCGTGTCTTTGGGGTTCTTATGATTGGAGTGGGTTTGTCCATCGCCTTTGGATGGGATAGACAGTTCCAGACCTTTATCCTGCGGACCTTCCCCAATTACGGGACGTCCATAACGGCCATAGAAAACAACAGCCTGATTCAGGAAGCACTGAGCCGTCGGTCCGGTGAACTGAACAAGGAGGAGCCTGTGGGGCATGAGTTGTCCTGGGATAATCCCCCTAAAAATGCCAAATTGGGTGACTTCGGGGCCGCTCCAGAGATAGTCACCGACGGAAAATGGCTCAATTCGGAGCCGCTGACCATGGACGACCTTAAAGGAAAAGTCGTCCTTCTGGACTTCTGGACCTACAGCTGCGTTAATTGTGTTCGGACCATGCCCTACTTAAAGGATTGGTACGAGAAGTACGGAGACCAGGGCTTTGAAATTATAGGATTTCACGCCCCGGAATTCGCCTTTGAGCGGGATGTGGATAACCTGGCCTCTGCCATGGAAGATCTGGGCGTTAGCTGGCCGGTGGTACAGGATAACAGTTTTGACCAGTGGCGGGCCTACAACAACCGCTACTGGCCGGCCCACTATTTCATTGACGCCCGGGGACGGATTCGTTACTTTCACTTTGGCGAAGGGGAGTATGAAAACTCGGAAAAGGTGATTCGGAAACTTCTGAAGGAAGCCGGTTACGAGGTTGAGACGGGGGGCGATTCCCTCTCCTGGGAAGGAATTGACAGCAAGACATCGGAAATCTATCTGGGGTACGAAAGAAGCGAAGGATTCTCTTCGGCCGAATTTGAGAAGGATCGTGCCGTCTCTTATAGCCATGCTGAGGACTTGGAAAACGGCCAGTGGAGCCTTGAAGGGAAGTGGATTATTCGGGATGACTTTATTCAGGTCGACTCGGAGGGTTCTCTCAGGCTGGGCTTTTACAGTAAGGACCTCTTTCTGGTCATAGAGCCCCTGGAAGAGAGTAGTGAGGTGCAAGTCTATCTGGATGACAAATCGGTTCAGACTATCCGCCCCACGGAAAGTAAGCTTTACCAGCTCTTGGACCTTCCCGAAGCGGGAAGTCACACGGCTACGGTCAAGGTAAAAGGCGCGACTCGATTCTACGCCTTCACTTTTGGTTAAAGGAGATTGCCATGAAAAAGATCTTTGCCATAATAATAGCCGGAGCCCTTTTGCTCATACTGACCCCTTTGACAGGTCAGGGGCAAGAGGAGTCGTCGGAAGTGACAGGAGGAGAATATATGAAACCGAGTGATGAGGAAATAGCACGAAAGCTGACCGATAGGCAGTACCGCGTGACTCAGGAGGACGGGACCGAACCGCCCTTCAATAACGAATACTGGGATAACCATGAAGCGGGAATCTACGTGGATATTGTTTCCGGCGAGCCCCTCTTCAGTTCTACGGATAAGTTCGACTCCGGTTCTGGTTGGCCCAGTTTTACCCAGCCCCTTGTGGGGGACAATATTCAGTCCCACGAGGACAGGAAATACGGAATGGTTCGGACTGAAGTGAGAAGTACCTTTGGCGATTCCCATCTGGGCCATGTCTTTGATGATGGCCCCGGACCCACCGGGCAGCGCTACTGTATTAATTCCGCCTCCCTCCGATTTATTCCCGCAGCCGATCTGGAGAAGGAAGGTTACGGACAGTTTGCTTCTCTGTTTGAGTAAGGAGTTGGCAATGAAACATATCATAATAGTCATGTCGATTATGAGTCTGGGAGCCTTTCTGTGGTCACAGGGAGGCTCGGAAGGAGAAAGTCAATCTATGAACCATTCAAATAACAAGGATTTTACCATAAGGGAAGCCCTGCCGGAGTGGGAAAAGCACTATTCCGAAGCAGAGGTGGAACGGGCCGTTTTGGCGGGAGGCTGTTTCTGGGGAGTGGAAGCGGTTTTTGAGCAGCTGGAAGGGGTTCTGAATGTAGACTCCGGTTATTCAGGCGGCTCGAAAGAGACAGCCCATTATGAACTGGTCGGGACCGGAGCGACGGGTCATGCGGAAGCGGTTGAGATTGTCTTTGATCCGAAAGTCATCAGTTACGAAACCCTCCTGGAGGTTTTCTTTACCGTGGCCCATGATCCTACCCAATACAACTTTCAGGGGCCCGATGTGGGGACCGAATATCGTTCGGCTATCTTCTATGGGGATGAAAAACAGCATGAAGCGGCAAAGGAAATAATAGCTGCCCTGACCAGGGACAAAGTTTACAAGGCGCCCATCGTGACCCAAGTCGTCTCTCTGGAAGCCTTCTATCCCGCCGAGGATTACCATCAGGATTTTCTCAGGCTGAATCCCGATCACGGCTACATTGTCTATTGGGATATTCCCAAGCTTAAAGACCTGTGGGAAAAGTTCCCCCATCTGGTTCAGTCGCAATAGGCCTCTTTGTGATTGTCCATCCAGTCGAATATGAAAGGCACCCGTTTGTCGTGCCCCGCCGATAGGTCCGGGAGATTGTCTTTGGTGAAAAAGCCGATCTCCAGGGCTTCATCGGTGGTTTTCATGGTGGATGTGTCAGCCTCGACCAGGAAAATATAGTGGTAGAGGTGATGCTTGAGTTTAGAATTCCAGAGGCGCGAATCAAATAGGCCAATGAGCTGTTTAGCTGTGCCTTTGATGTTTGTTTCTTCGAAGAGTTCCCTTTCCGCCGCCTCTTTGGGCGTTTCCCCCACTTCAATAAGGCCGCCCGGTGTGGCCCAGAGCTTATCGTCGTGCCGCTTAATAAGCAGCATGGCATCGTCTTTCATAATCACCGCATCGGCCCCGCCCAAGGGACTAATATGGTTTAGGTGATCCTTGAAGACAGAGCTTATTCGGCTTAAATCTTCCCCTTCAATCCCCGCATAAAGCCGGGCGCTCAGTTCGGTAATCTGTTCATACCGTTCGGTGTCGAATTTATTGGTTGAATACTGGAGCCCCAGATTGGCAATGCTGCGCATTTGGTCCGCAATGAGGTAGAGATCCTGTTTTAGTTTGTCCATGGGGAAATCCTTTGAATAGCCGTTTTATTTATAAGGCCGTAAATATGGGGAAATGACTCTTTTGAGACTGGATCCACTTCATTCTTAAGCTCTACATCCAGGATTTCTTCGTCAATCTCCATGACCATTAGTTCCTCTGCATCGGCATAAAATCTTTCTATGATGTAAGGTATTTGTTCTTTGGTGCAGCAGTGGAGGAAAGGCTCCTTTTGGAGAAGGGCATAGCCGTAGTGGGTGGGGCCGTCGTTTTCTTTTAATTTATCCGGTGTGAGAAGGTGGTAGATCAAAGAATAGCTCCTTTTTATATTTATAGCTATGGGGAAATATTGTCTTTAAATAACCGGGCAGAATGGAAAATCGTAATAATAGTTACCTGATTATTTTCAAACTTGTAGATAATTCGATAATTTTGGAAAATTAGCTCTCTTATTGATTCATCAATCTGACCATCTTAGGGAAGCCATGAAGTGATCTCATCATCCATTTCTTCTTCTGATAGTATTTTTCCTTCATTAATTGTTTTTAATCCCGATTCTATCTTGGATTTAGCATAGAGTTCATATTGGATATCTTCTAAGGAGCAGTCATCGGGTAGCTGTTTTATTAATTCTATGGATGATTCTTTTATACTTATCATAGTGTGCTCCTTAGTTACATAATATTTTTAAAATCAAGAGAAGTCAATTGATTCGTTATCTTTAATTATGTCATTTTCACTTAGAATTAAGAACCCCCTGTTCATAGGGCGTCATGGGATTTATACTGCAAGAATGGGGAAAGAAAGTAGAGACTGGTACAACTCAATAGCCCAGCGAAACGGTGGCTATAAAAGTGATGCCCAGTTCACCCGGGAAGGCCTTTCCGGGGAAGTGGAATTTGAAAAGCGACTTATGGAAAGGCTTCCTTCCTATGATCATGTCCTGGACATCGGTTGCGGCCATGGGGAGTTTACTTTGAAAATGGCTCACTACACCAAACGAATTACCGGGGGAGACAATGCGGAGGAAATGATAAAAATCGCCCGTAATCTCCTCGATAAATCGACCCTATCCCATGTGGATTTTCTTCCCCTGTGGACCCATCAAGACTTTCCCTTTCCCGATGAAACCTTTGACTTTATCTATAACCGGCGAGGGCCTACTTCCATTCTCCGGCAAGCCCGGATCCTTAAGCGGGGCGGCAGGATATTTGCCATTCACCCGGAAGGAGTCAATTTTGAAAGAATCCGGACTATGATGGAGGATTTTGGTTTTGACGATTTAACCATTGAAGAGTTTAATGACTGTTATATTTACTTTGAGAACCTTGAGGAAATGGGAAAGTTTCTGGCTGCCAGCCATTGCAATCCCGATTATACCTTGCCGGAGCACCGTAAGGATTTGGAACAGATGGGTGAAAAGAATCTGCGAGGGGGAAGACTGGCCCTGCAGGAAAAACGATATATCTGGAGCGTGAGGAGAAAATGAGAAAAGAGACTGATTATGATCTCATTATATTTGATTTTCATAAGACCTTAACCGACGCATTGTATTTTGATCAATTCGACCTAGTAACGAGAGATACAATTTCTAAGCTTATCTTTCGTCCCCCATATCATCTTGACTGGGATAAAAAATGGATGGTGGGTAAAATTCGGATTGATGATGTTTTGGAGCATTTATCGGAGAATTTGGGTATCTCTCTCTTCTCGCTGGAGGAATCTCTTTACAGGGGATTAAAGAACACTAAGTGGAATCAATCCATATGGGATTTTTCCCAATCTATCAGAGGAAAAACGAAAACAGCCATCGCCACTATAAATACGGATGTTTTTTCTGATTTCCTCGTTCCTCATTTTGCTCTTGATCAAAAATTCGATGTTATTATTAACTCCCATGAAACGGGCCTTGAGAATAAGTCGGAACTCTGTTTTATGGTTTTAGAAGAACTGAAAATGAATTTAGAGGATAATAGGGTTTTGCTCATTGATGATAAGGCTAAAAATATTGATGAGTTTAGAGACGCTGGTGGCGAGGGCTATCTTTATAAATCGGACGAGGAGTTTAAAGAATGGATAAAGAGCTAATTCCACTAAAAAAAGAGGATAGAACAATCCTCCGAAAGCTTCTTCAGCTCTATTATTATGATACCTCCGAGTTTGACGGGGCGGATTTGAACAAATATGGCGAATACGACTATACTTGGCTCGACCAGTACTGGACCGATGAGAACCGGTGGCCCTATCTTTTTAGGGTGGATGGGAAGGTGGCGGGATTTGCCTTTGTCCGCTTTGTGGAGGGAACCCACTTTGATATGTCTGAATATTTTATATTAAGGAAGTACCGTAACGCCGGCCTGGGGAAGTACTTTGCCACAGAGCTGTTTCGGGCTCACCGGGGTAGTTGGTACGTTCGTGTACTTCAAAATAATGGTCCCGCTCTGGCATTTTGGGAGAACGTGGTAGGGGAGTATAGCAGCGGTTCCTTTAAAAAAAATATTTGGGATAGCTGGGAGGGGGTTGTATATGAGTTCGTATAATCTGATTCTGCTCGATGCGGACGGGACGCTTTTTGACTACGACAAAGCGGAAGAGTCGGCCTTTAAAAAGGCTTTGAACCATTATGGTTACAACGGAGATATGACAGCGCCCCATGAAAGATACCGCATCATAAATTCATCTCTCTGGAGCGAACTGGAAAAGGGGACCATTTCCAAACGTGAATTGCGCTTCGAACGATTCAGGAGACTTTTTGATGAGTTCGGCTTAAATTATGATGTGACCCCCTTCAGTGCCTATTACCTGGAGAAACTGGGGGAGGGGGCTTTTCTCATCGACGGGGCAGAGGAGTTGTGCCGCCAGTTGAGTAGGATCCACAAGCTGGTGATTCTGACCAATGGCATGACGGAAGTGCAGTTATCCCGCTTGGAACGTTCCTCCCTTAAAGAGTATATCCATGACATCGTCATTTCCGAAGAGGTGGGAATCAACAAACCCGATCGGGGTATTTTCCAATATGCCCTGGATAAGGTGAACCATGAAACCCTAGAAGATGTCCTTATGGTGGGAGATTCCCTCAGTTCCGATATTCAGGGCGGGATTAATTTTGGCATTGATACGTGCTGGTTTAATCCCGCAGGCGGGGAGAACTGTTCCGGTTTAGCACCGAGTTATGAGATTGGTGCATTGGAGGAGTTGAGTTCGATTTTAAGGGAAAAGGAATAATCTTGATGGCAAGGGAAGCTAGGTATTCAAAGGACCAAATCATCGATCTCATTAATCGCTCCGGGAAATTCTCTCAGGTAAGAGATATTAGATTTTCCGGGACCGAATTTAGTCAAGGAATATTGGGGAATCTGGAAAAGATCGAATTGGAGTATTTTGAGCCGAATAAGCAGCCCTCCCACTTGATTTATAAATCACAGAATTGTTCGGATAAGCTCAGAGAAGGGGTTCTCTATAAGCTTTTTTCTGAAATAAAAGATTTGTCCCTACCCCAATTCATAGGGGATTTTGAAAACGGCGATATCCTTATTGAGTATTTGGAGCATCATCGGACGGGAACAATCAGAGAAGGCTGCACCAGGGAGCTTGCCGGACGTGTTTTGGAGGAGATTGGGAAAGTCCACTCCCATTACTGGAATCACCCCCAGATACCGGAGGATAAACCGGAAGGTTTTGCGGGAATATTAAAATATAACCTGGAAGAAAATCTGGATGACTACTTTGAACGATATTCCGATTCTCTAAGCGATGTGAAGGCTGATTTTGAATGGTTACTTTCCCATACAAAAGAGGCATCTCAAGTCCTGTATAATGGCCAAACACTTACCCATGGAGATTTACATTTGGAAAATATCCTGTTTTCCCCATCGGACGATATCACTCTTATCGACTGGCAGTTGGGGGTAAAACGAACTCCCGCCTTTGACGTTTCATTTTTTCTCATACAGAATCTGGAAGGGGCTGTGAGACGGGAAGGGGAAAAAGAGTTACTTGATAATTATTACAGGGGCTTATCGGAGAGTGTGAAAGGGGAATACTCTTTTTCGCAATTCTACAGGGAATATCGAGCCTGTCTTACCCGGTCGATGATGACCTCTGTCATGATGATAGGTAAGCGATTTGCCCATAAAAAAGAACAGATGGCTGAAGCTGATATTATGGCCCGTCGCGTTATAGGCGCCGTAGGGGACTTGAAGCCTGTGGATGCAGTGAAAGAGTTGATGGGATAAATACTGCGGAGGAAATAATGGGAGAAATCATAAGAACAGACGTTAATGAAGAGTGGGCCCATGCCGGGATTGTTCAGGCCGGGGATTTTGCCTATATCGGCTACTGTGTCGGGAATATAGGCAAGCCGATTAAAGATCAGATTCAGGGAGCGGTAAATCACCTTGAGAAGAGACTGGAATCCATTGGTTTGGGCCTGGAATCGGTTGTCCAAATGGACTGTCTGTTCCGGGATATTTGGAATATTCCGGTGATGGAAGAGGTCATAAAGGAACGGTTTAAGGGGCATTATCCCGTTAGAAAATCTATCCAGACTGAATTTGCCCATCGGGGGGGAGAAGAGGGGCTTCTCTTTCAGCTTGATGCAGTGGCGTACAAAGGTCAAGCGGGCTGAATAAAATGCATCCCATTGCCGAATTTTTCCGATGGCCGGCAAGCGAATCCAAACTTCTCATAGAACGGTTCCTTACCCTTTGCCGCCATAAGACCGACTATGCTGTTTTCACAGCGGTTCTCATTTATATAGCCCATTATTCGCTTCATGATCTCCGAACCCAAACCCTGGCCCTGGAAGTCAGGATCTATGACGATATCCTGAATATAAAAGCACATCTTTGCATCGCCGATGACCCGGCCCATACCTATTATTCTGTTGGAATCACAACAGCAGATAGAATAGAGCGATCGTGGCAGGGACTCTTCTATAATCGCCTTTTCATAAGTCCCCCATCCCACTTTTTGACGCAACCCATTATACTCTTCCGCACGGGGTAATCTTTCTAAGAATACTATTGCCAAATCGTTACTCCTTATTGAATAAGACCTAAAGTCCTATCTCGTCGTTCCCATTCTTTATGGTATTATTTATCAATATAAGAAAAAAAGGAAGCCGATTCGGTGGATAAGGACTTTTCTAATTAAATTATCCCTACCATAAGATCTTCTTTGGTGATATTTTAAAGTGAAATCGTTGTTAACGAATGGCGTTGTTGAACCTTTTGGGGGGAGTATGATCGAAGTAGAAACGGAACGGTTACGATTAAGAAATTGGACTCTGGCAGATTCAGAAGATGTTTTTGACTATGCCAAAAGTGATCTAGTCGGTCCCAATGCGGGCTGGCTCCCCCATAAGAGTGAGGATGAAAGCAAGGTTGTTGTTCATTACTATAATATTTCAAAAGATGAGTATTTTGAGACTCATGAACAGGAGAGGGTATTGTGAAAATTGAAAAGGCTAGTAAAAGTGACTTAGGTGATATTGTCAGCTTGAAAATCCAAATGTTCAAAGACGCCGAATTACTCCATCTGCTTGCTGATAATTCTCAAGATACAATTCAAAGAACGTATATAGAACTCTATAAAGAAAAAATGGTACAACATTTTATATATAGATCGGAAGGAAAAATAGTTGCCATGGCGGGTGGATTTATTAAGGATGATTTTCCCTATTGTTTTTATAAAAACGGAAGGTATGGTTTTGTGGGTGATATGTTTACACAAGCTGATTTTAGAAGACAGGGATTGGCCCAGCAACTCTTATCTCGAACCCTTTTATGGTTTAGGGAAAGTAATATATCCCATGTCCAGTTGTTATCATCAAAGGATGGGAAGGAATTATATAGGAAAAACGGCTTTATTGAGAAAATGGATCTAATGTCTTTAGAGCTTGTGTAATAAGGAAGACTACCATGATTAAGAAAACAAACATAAATGATAGCAATCAGGTCGATGAGGTCATAGAGGTAATCCGCCAATCCCATCAGACTGTGGCAGCTGAATTCAGCCTGACAAAAGAGAACGCTCCCGGTCATACCTCATTCATTACGGGTGAGAAATACCTGTGGAATAGGGAGAATAAGGCATTCTTTCACTATGAGCTTGATAATCGGATCGTAGGTTGTATTGTGATTGAAAAGGGAAAAGAGGATCAAGAGTTTCGCCTGGAGAATGTGTCCGTTATCCCTGATTTGAGACACAAAGGCTATGGTCGGGAACTGGTTAATTATGCCATCGAAGACATTAAAGCGAAAGGCGGGCAAAAGATTTTAATTGGCTTGATAGATGAAAACCGAGTTCTGAAAGAGTGGTACGCTGATCTGGGGTTCCGGGAGATTTCTACGAAGAAGTTTGACCATTTGCCCTTTACCGTTTGTTTTATGAAGTATTTGCTTGAGGGGTAGGAGAGGAAAATGGATAATTTAATCCTTGATATTGACGGTACATTATTAAGTGGTACCAGAGAGATAAACCACTCCTTGCAGTTCCTCAATTACCTCGAAGAAAGGGGCAAAAATTATATTCTGGCCACCAATTCCATTAAGTCTCCTCAGGCGCAGACTAAACGCTTCAAGGATCTTGGATTTACCCTCTCTCCGGAGAAGTTCTATTCTCCTATCGACTCCATCAATCAATGGATTCGTCAAAACAATATTTCCCATGTCATGGTCGTGGGAAGTGAGGCCGAAATACATCAGATTAAGGCGAATCATACTCTTAAAGACCCTGAACTCCTTGTTCTGTTGGATTTTGAAAAAAGGAATTCCTGCTATAATGATTTACAAGAGATTATTAATCATCTGGAAAAGGGATGTGATATCGTCGCTGCTTCTAAATCCCCCTTTTACCTGAAAGAGGAACGAAAGCAGATTGATACGGGCGCTTTTGTTTCCTTGATTGAATCCATAATCGGTAGGGAAATTGAAATCCTCGGTAAACCGTCTTTGGCCTACTTCCAAAATGCTCGATCTATTCTGTGTAGCGGCAGTGGACCGGTTACCGTCATAGGAGATGATTGGAAAACCGATATCCTGGGGGCTAAAGAGGCGGAATTTCAAACCATTCTGGTGAAATCCGGTAAGTATTTCCCGGGGGATGAGAGCAGGGGAGAGCCCGATTCGGTTATAGATGATTTTAGGGATCTTTTAGAATAAAAATTGCCTAGGGAGGTTAAGCGGATGATTGATGTTCTGATCAAGTCCCGTCTGGGGGATATTCAGGGTAAGAAGAATGATGATATAGCTTTCTTTGATTCATTCGATGAAAGAGCTAATAGAGTTGTGCGCCACTTCATCCTTTTTCAATACGGGGTCAAGATTCAATATGAACCCTTTGGCTGGGTGAATGAATGGTATCTGGATTTTATTGATATCATGGAAAAAGAAGATGGCTCCCTTCTCCTCCACGACCTTTATCTTGATTTGGTGATTGAGGGAATGGGGCCAACCTATCGAGTTCTGGATTCCGATGAAATGGCTGAAGCTTTTGAGGAAGGTCATCTGGATTCCGCCAAGATGTGTCAGGTTCTTAAAAATCTGCAGATATTTGTTGATGATCATCTCCACAGGAATATCGATAATTTTCCGCCCGAAGCTATTCTGCCTTATTTTGAAGTAAAGGGAGTGTAGGAATAGTTCTTTCAATTAAGTGTTACTGAATTTTAAGACAAATGGTCTCTTTGCTATGGCTTTTCTACCAATTATCTAATAATTCCCCACAAAAGCCCTCTCATTTTCTCTTTCAAAAAAACTTTTTTAATTTTTTTTTGAAATTTGGGGACATTTTCCCGTTTTCCCTCGTAGGTATAGGGCATAGGCCGGCTAAAAAACGGATGTGCCCTTAAGGACACGAGCAAGATAACGGGCAATAGCCCAAAGGAGTTCACAATGAACAAGATTAATTATTATTTGAGAAAAAATCCCCTGACCACATCGGAAGAGAACAAGTTTATGGCTAACATCAGTCAGAAGGATACCCAGTGGCAGGAGGGCGTGATTGAACACATGATGAAGCGGAACACCACCATATCCAAACAGGATATCGTAATAGTTCTGGATCTTATGAAG
>JAQQAP010000017.1 GCA_028533045.1 Spirochaetales bacterium
GGATTTGAAAAAATCATCAATAATCGTGTATAATCCTACTATATTCATACTTCCTCCCATCGTATGTTTTTGTCCATAAACAAATTATACAATGAGAGGAAGTTTTATAATAGTCCATTAAAACTCGAATTTCGGCCTAAATAATGTTTGTTGCAGGAAATAATTCAAAAAAAGATATGATTTTCGTTCTGGTTGTCTGTATTCTAACCCTTTTTACCCTCCTTCTTCCTACCGGATTTGAGGGGAGGCAGAGAACGAACACTTTGCGGGCCAGAGCTCGGATTGTTGCCGTAGATAACACGGAATTGGAACAGTTCGGTATCGTAAAAACGGGAAACCAGGGTGTTACTCTGGAAATCCTCAATGGGAAATTCAAAGGGCAGATTGCCGACTCGAATAATATGCTCATCGGGAAACTGGAGTTGGACAAAATGTTTATTCCCGGTGACGAGGCCCTTGTGACAATCGATATGGATGGACAGGGGAATTTTGTCTACGCCAACCCGGTAGATCACTACCGCCTTAGGGTAGAAGTCATTCTGCTTATCCTTTTTTCGGGCCTTTTGATTCTCTACGCTGGGTGGACCGGAGTAAAAGCGCTGCTCTCCTTTCTTTTTACGGGGATTGCTATTTGGAAGTTGCTTCTTCCGGGATTCCTCAAAGGATACAATCCGGTTCTTTTGGCTCTTTTTGTGGTTATGGTCCTTTCGGCAGCCATTATTTTCCTTGTGGGGGGAATCAGCAAGATGGGGCTTATTTCCTTTTTAGGAACCTTCGCCGGAATTGGTTTTACCGCCCTATTCTCTATTTTATTCAGCAAGCTTTTTCATGTACACGGTGCGGTGAGGCCCTTCTCTGAATCTCTCCTCTATTCCGGATACGCCCATCTGGATCTTAACGCCATCTTTGTCTCCGGGATTTTTCTGGCTTCTTCCGGCGCTGTGATGGACATCAGTATGGATATTTCCGCTTCTATGCATGAGATAAAGCATAAAAGCCCTGAGATTCATGCAAAAGAATTGATCATTTCCGGTATTAAAGTAGGGCGGGCTGTTGTGGGAACTATGACAACTACCTTGCTTCTGGCTTACTCCGGTAGTTTCACTGCCGTATTGATGGTTATGATGGCCCAGGGAACTCCAGGGGCCAATATCCTCAATCTTACCTATGTGAGTGCCGAAATACTTCATACTCTTGTGGGTAGTTTCGGTCTAGTTCTTACCGCGCCTTTGACGGCTTTGATTGGGGGTTTTATTTACCATCGCACGGGGGAGTAAAATTCATCTCTTTTTAGAAAAAAGAGAGTTCCCTTCTGTCTGTTTCGGGTATACAATAAGCCATGAGAAAATCGGCAGAATCAAAAAAACAGTTATCTTCCAGTTCGGATCTTTCACCGGAAAGAGATTTTGAAGATGTGGATTTTGATTTTTTTGTCGAGGCTTTGGAGGGGCAGGCTTTCGTTCCCCGGAAGGAGCAGGAGATCCTTCTTGAAAAGGAGGGGCAGGCCGAATTCCTTCAAAAGGCCGAATCCTACTATAGTCACCGTCAGTTAATTGATTTTCTTCTTGCAAAAGGGGCGGTTCCCCAGCAGCCTGTAGAGTCCACTGTGGGCATAGGTTTTTTGGACATTGTCAATTATTCCTATCTGTCTAAGTGGCTCAGCCCTCAGGAGAATCAGCTTATACTTAATGGTCTTTATTCAGCCTTTGCCCATGTCATCAAGAAAAATGGCGGGTTCTTGAATAAGGTGGAGGGGGACAGTTTAATGTTTCACTTTGGGGGGAACATCGACCCTCAAACGGAAAGTAAGTCTCCCAATGAGTTAAATCGTTATTTGGCGGGAAATCTCTTTCATACCTGTGTGGAAGTTCAGCGAACCTGTCAGCTTTTTAATGAGGCGAGTAAGGATTTCCTTGATCAGGGGTGTGACGAAAAGACCCGGGAGAGTATTGAAGGGGCCTTTAGCATTATAAGCAATTTGCGGATGAATCTGGCCATGGCTTCCGGTGTTAATGCCAGGTTTCAAATTCAGATTAGAGTGGGTGCCAGCATCGGGACTGTCTGCATGGGGAATTTCGGTCCCCATGGCAAAAAGCAGTGGGATGTGATTGGTGAGCCGGTTATTGAGGGGAGGAGAATGGAAATGTCTGCTCCCGTGGGCGGTCTGAGAATTAGCGAGAAGTTGTACAAATTACTCGATAAGAATGGTGTTGTCCAAAAATATTATGAGGATTTCAGGAGTAGGGCTTTAGAGGTCGGGGGAAAATACTGTGTTATTCGACAGGATGAGCTCTTTGCCTTTCGTGAGGTTGTTATAAAAAATAAAAAGGGAGCCCGTTTTAAGTCCTATAGCGTTCAGGTCCTGAGCGACCTGCCGGAAAATATTGCCCATAAAATCATTTCTTTCCTGGAGTTGGGAGAAGAGGGGGCCGATGAAATCCTTGAGCTTCTCCAGTATTTTCGAGGGAATCGACTTGTTGTCGAAGCAGTGGAAGAAGCACTTGAAGAAAAGGGAATATTTCTTAATAAAGAGGAGTTGCTTAAAATAATCAGCCCCCGGAAATATGATCAGCCCTCTTTATACAATAAGGCTTTAACGGCCAAAATCTCCCTTTTTAAGATTTTCTCTCTGCTGGGAGCTTATCAGGACAGGATAGACAAGGATCTCAAGACTTCGGCCGCTAGGCACAGTGCCGGTTCCGGCGAGGGGAACTATTTGGCAAGAAAGCGGGAAGAGATCATGGCGGACTACAAATACTATGAGAAAAGATACCGTTTCAAGGTGTATTTTGACAGGGTGACTTTTCCCTTGGTTTTCCGTTCTATCAAATCGGATATCCTGGCTTTCCAAAGTTTGTCGATGGATCGGGCATAATGAGATATGTTGCCCTGCTTCGTGGAATAAATGTCGGAGGGAAAAGGAAAGTCGAGATGGTACGGCTCAGGGGGCTCATGGAAAAGTCCGGTTATTTACATGTGGAAACATATCTGAATTCGGGAAATGTTCTCTTTGATTCGGAAGAGTCGCAGGATAAGCTCCAGGGAGAAATCCCTCTGCTGCTGGAAAAGGAGTTCCTCTTCCCCATTCCCGCTCTCATCAAATCCCTGGACGAGATGAGAACAGTCGACGCCGCTATCCCCGAAGAGTGGCAGAACAACAAGGAACAAAAGACCGACGTGGCCTATCTGTTTCCCGGTTTGGACAGTCATACCGTTGTTCGGGGGCTGCCCTGGAAAGAGGAATATATTAATATACGTTTACTTCCCGGGGCCATTATCTGGAATATAGAAAGGTCTAATCTGAATAAAAGTCAGTTAAGTAAAATTGTGAGTCAAAAAGTCTATCAGTCTATGACGGTCCGCAATGTGAACACGGCCCGAAAATTGGCGGAGAATTAGGTCCCCTTTCCAACAAGGCCTGACTTGTCTATACTTCGAACATGACACATGAAGAATTGGAAGAAGGTAAAATACTGAATCTCGACTGGGAAAAATTGGGCTCTATTGCTCAGAAAAACTGCCATGTAGTCCCTGTTGCCGTTCAGGATAGCCATACAAAGGAACTTATTCTTGTGGCCTATGCCAACGAAAAGGCCCTCAAGCGAACGATTGAAACAGGAAAAGCTGTTTTTTGGAGTACCTCCCGCAATGAATTATGGGAAAAAGGGCTGACTTCGGGAAACGCCTATCTTATTGAAGAGATTCGGGTTAACTGTGAGCAGAACTCTCTCCTTTATATTGTGAAGCCGGAGAAGGGAAAAATCTGCCATACCCGCAATAGCAAGGGGGAGGCGCGTAACTGTTATTATCGCCGATTGAATCTTGTTACGGGAGAATTGGATAATTTGGATCCCTAAAGGGGGTTATGCCCAGAGTTTCATGGCTGCGATGATTATTCCTGCCGCAGTAAAGGTTGAACCGAAACTCCAAATCATGAAGCGGTCCATTCGGTGAAAAAGGTGCATCAATTCTTCATGGTGCTCTTTAAATTGACGATTTGTTTCTTCTCTGGCAAGGTCAAAGCGTTCGTTTCTTTCGGCCCTCTGGAGGTTAAAGCGTCGATTTGATTCTTCCTGGGCGAACTCAAAGCGTCGATTCATCTCATCCTGTTGCTGTTTAAATCGTTTGTCTAAGTCGGACTGAATTGCGTCAAATCGTTTATCCATCTGTTCGAAGCGTTTATCTACTTGTTCAAAGCGTTTATCAACCTGCTCAAAACGCTTGTCGACTTGTTCAAAGCGCTTTTCCATCTGACCTAACATAAGGTGAAACTGCTCGTTTAGGTTTTTTAGAGCTTCTTCTACTCGGACCATTCTTTCCCGTAAATCAAATTCCATAACTTGACTAACGGTAGTCCTGGGTCCTTTAAGAGTCATATATTCATCGATAATGCTAAAAATCTGCTTCTTTTCCATGGGATCGGCCATTCTCTACTCCTTAAATTGTAACAGCATTTAGTTTAGGAGAGAAGGGAAAATCCAGTTATTTGTCATTTTTTAATTACTGATTGCTTCTTTCTAATAAAATTTCATAAAAACACCTAAGGTCAGGGCATAGAACTCATCAAACTCATACTCGTTAAAGTAGATATCTTTTGAATTCAGCGGCACCGTACGATAGAGGTCAGCCTTGATTCCATAACCCAGGTTGCTTCCCCGAGTTCCCTTTATTTCATATTTCATCCTGATTCCGTAATAATAGGATAGGGTGCTGTAAGGACTTATTCCCTGATCAGATTCAGTTATAACAGGAAGGTAATAATCTCCTCCTGCTGCGGCGGACAAAAAAACTATACTCTGTTTGTATTTCCCGGGTTTTCCTTTAAGAACCGTTCCCAGTCCTATAGAGGGGCCATAATAAATTCCCGATGTTTCAAAACTGCCTTCATAAGTGGAATCTTCGTCATAATAGTCTCCCCTCAGGCTTTGAAAGACACCGCCTCTAAAGTAAAGAGACAAAAATAGCGGATCATAAAGGTCAATAATCCGGGTATAGCCAACCGTATAGCTTTGAGTCTCTTCTCCGTTGTTGGAGTAATTCAAATCCAGCATATTTCCGGAGAGGCGATACTCGTTTCTATCGTATGATTCGTATGCCGCAAGGGAGAAGGATAGAAGTAGCAGGATCGTCATAAGGTAAAAGCGTGATATTCTCATTTCGTCCCCATATACAAGCGGAACTTCCGGTCCTGTCCCAGTATTGTCATTTTGTTAAAACTCTCCTTGAGCCGTTTTTCATACCCCAGGTAGCGGTTCGCCACAAGAAAAAGCTGCCCTCCCGTTTTGAGTACCCGGGCCGATTCATCAATAAAGGCAAATCCCCGCTCCAGCTGCACTCTGTGCTGGGAGTGAAAGGGGGGATTGCAAATAACCAGGTCCGCCGAATCGCTCTCTACCCCGTCCAATATATTGGTATGGCGAATATCAAAGCGGTCTATTACTCCGTTTTGTGCTGCCGAAAGGCGAGTGCTCTCAAGGGCTAAAGCTGAATCATCGGTGGCAATTATTTGGGCATCCGGCCAGGTGAGGGCGGCCTGAATCCCCAATATCCCGCAGCCGCAGCCCGGGTCTACTATTGTTACGGGCGGTTCGGAAACACGGGGGAAGCGATCCAGGAGGAAGAGACTTCCCTTATCCGCCTTGCCGTAGGAAAAAACTCCGGGGAAGGTCGTGAAGTCTTTTTGGTCCCAGGTGAATTGCTGTAGGAGAGATTTCTCCTTTTGCGCCGGGAGGAGGGTGCCTCTGTAAAAGCGGGCTCTTTTCTTTATGAGAGAGTAGGAGGGTCGTTCCGTATAAGTCTCGAAAGTTTCATAGAAACTGGGAGGCATCAGTTTCGCCGGTCCCGCCGCCAGAATCGTAACGGGCTTGTTAATTCTTTCGGCTATTCGGGAAAGCTGGTAGCGAAAAAGGGCAAGAGCCTTGGGTATCTTCATAATAATGAGGTCTACCTCGGCTTCAAAGTCGTCGGTGAAGCTAGAAAAGGAAGGGATCTCTTCTATGCCGTTGTCCTGCAGGTTTTGTTCTATACTTTTTCTGGCAGAGAAAGAGTCGTTAAGGCAGACTGAGGCCGACGGGGCCAGAGGGACTGTCAGGGCGCCGTGATTATCGTTTACCAGGGCGGCGTTAAGAGGAAGTCGGTCTCCATACTCCTGGAAAACTGTCTCCAAAAGGTATTCGTCGGCTCCGTCCCAGGGACGAAGGGAATTGTCTGTTGTGGGAGGGTAGATAGTAAGGCTCTTGTCCCTGGAAAAGGGATCGGCCGGGGGAAAGGGGAATGTCATGTCCTTATTCTAGCCGATTTTATCCCGTAAAGGCAAGTTTTATAAAATCAATGGCAAAGGCTTGCCGTTATGTAAGCATTCTGTTAATATACCACGCAACTACGAAGCCCGTTCAGTTGTCTGGACGGGCTTTTTGCTGTTCTTGAACTATGCCCGCTTCGGGGCTTTACAGAAAAAAAAGAAAGGATATTAAACATGAAACTTGTAGTTATCGGCGCTCAGTGGGGCGACGAAGGAAAAGGAAAAATGGTGGACTATCTGGCCGAAGATGCAGATGTCGTAGTCCGCTTCTCCGGTGGAGCCAACGCAGGACACACCATTAAAGTCGAAGATAAAACATTCGCCCTCCATTTGGTACCGGCGGGTATTATCTATCCGGAAAAAACCGTAGCCCTTGGTAACGGTATGGTTATCGATCCGGAATCTCTTTTTACAGAATTGGAAGAAATCGCCTCTCAGGACGTTTCCTGGGAAGGGCGTGTATTCGTTTCCGACCGGGCCCATCTGGTTCTGCCCTCTTATAAGGAAGAGGACATGGCCATGGAATCCAAAAGGATTCGCCCCATCGGAACAACCGGTCGGGGAATTGGCGTTACCTATGCCAACAAGGCTCACCGGGACGGTATAAGAGTCGGGGACCTTTGGGACCCCGTTGTATGGGACGGGCTTTCCGAAGCTGACCGAAACTGGCTGGCTCCCTATAAAGAGAAGCTTGAGTCCATGAAAGTTAACATGGCCGGATTTATGATGGCCAACAAAGATAAGGATATTCTGCTCGAAGGGGCTCAGGGCGCTCTCCTGGACCTGGACCACGGAACATATCCCTTTGTTTCTTCCGGAATGTCCACCAGCTGCGGTGCAGCTCAGGGCGCTTCCATAGGTCCCCGTTACATAGACAAGGTACTTGGTGTGTTCAAAGCTTACCAGACCCGTGTCGGTAACGGCCCCTTCCCCACGGAAATGCTGGAGGGAACTGACCTGGAACTGGGAAATACCCTGCGGGAACTGGGACACGAGTACGGTGTGACCACCGGTCGTCCCCGCCGTATCGGCTACCTGGATATGGTGGCTCTCAAGTACGCCGGTTGGGTTAACAGCCTGGACGGATTTATCCTGTCTCACATGAACCTCTACGACGGATTTGACACGGTTAAGATTTGTACCGCCTACGACATCGACGGTGAAATCGTGGAAGACTTTCCTTCCACCGTGGACGCTATGGAAAAGGTTAAACCTGTCATTAAAGAATTTCCCGGTTGGGAAGGCAAGGTGGGCGACGCCCGGACCTGGGATGAGATTCCCGCCGGCGCCAAAGACTTTGTTAAGTTCATCGAAGACTACACCGGCGTTCCCGTAGCGGGATTCTCTGTCGGACCTCTCCGAGATGAGACTTTTATGAAGTTCCCTGCCTGGGATAAATAAAAGCGATGGATGATAAAAAAGACCGGTCGGGTTTCCCCTTCCGGTCTTTTTTTTATGATTCTATAAGAAGTAATTAGAAGTCACATTTAACGGTCATGAAGATTCCCTCTCCCAGTCCGTCGATATCGTTAGCCTGTACATCGATAGAACCGGAGCGGTAGCCAAAGGCGTAATCCGATTTGCCCGCGTCCAGGGTACAGCCGATTTCGTAACCGGCAGTTGCCTCGTAGTCAGTGGTATCTGCGGCGGAGTTGGCAAAGGTAAGATCAGCCTCGGAGAGCATGTCTTCGAAGGAAAGGGCCGCATAGAGAGCGAAGATGTCATTAAAGTCATAGTTCACATCAAAGCCCAGGGCCAGTCGGGTATCGGTTTCCGTGCCTTCTTCCGTTTCCTGAGCGTTGGCTACAAAGCCGGAAACTCCCAAGCCAAGTTTGCTTACGATAAGGGCGGTGGAGCCTCCCACGTACATTCCCAGACCGTCGGCAACTTCGTTGGAGCTGGTTACGTCCGCATCCCAGTCAAGGGTAACAAAGGCATTGGCGATAAGGTCCATGGAGTCGCCCAAGGCGAGTTTTTCGGAAACAGCAGAAGCCCCAACGGAGCTCAGGTAGGAGTATTCGCCGGCGAATTTCTTCTTACAGATCTTGTTGTAAAAAACTTCGAACTCGTGGATCTGCGCCGCTTCGATTGAACCGAAGGCGCCAATAAAGGCACCGGGATAGGTTCCGCTGGCATTCAGGTCCGTATCGCTGTCGGCAACGAAGTCGAGGTGGGAAGAGGCCTGAAGAGTCACATCGCCAAAATCAGCCTGGAAACCTCCGACCCAGTTGATGTCCGGGTCTCTGTCATTGGCGTAGCTATAATCGTCCCATTTTATTTTAGTGGGGCCTTCATAGGCTTTAGCTCCGATTTCATCGTTGTAACCGGTGATGAAGGTCAGATCAAAAGGAGCGTTGTCTTCCTCAATACCAAAAGCGCCAAAAACGTCCAGGAAAACATGAAGCTCTTCGATGTAGCCAACTTCAGTTATATCCGCGACATCCCCTTCGTAAATCTGTGTGGCATCGAAACAAAGGGCGAACTTAACAGTGGTATAGTCGCCAACGGTAGCTGTGATGTCCAAATCCAGGTCATCCACTTCCGTTACGAAACCGCTGTCTCCTTTCTCTTCATCAACAGCGCTGGGATCGGCAAAGTCGTTGGACACACCAAACTCCACATCTCCGTTAACGGTAACTTCCGCAAATACCGGTGCCATCAACAGGGTTAGGGCAACAGCTACTAAAACAATTGTTTTTTTCATTAAATACTCCTCGTATAAAACTTGATTCTGAGGCCATGCTAAGGGGAGTTTTTTCTGCTGTCAAGAAATGGGAATCTGTGTAGGTTGTGTATTTTAAGTTGTTTTAATGTAAGGGTATATGTGGTTTTGGTTGATGTGAGAAAGGGCTAAAAAGAGCTAATCTACAGATAACTAACAGGCTATAAATAGATTGGGATAGGAAGGGGTAATTTTATTAGATTTTTAATGCTTTATATTTCGAGATCCAGCTCAATCAGTCTGTCCCTAATCACCGCCGCCTCTTCGTATTCTTCCCGCTCCACGTGGTGATTCAGCTTGTTTTCCAGTTTTTTCTTTTTCGCCTTCTTTTCCAGCTCGGTTAGTTGAATAATAACCGCTTTGCGCTCAAAATAGAGCTGGGGAATATGTACTTCCTTTTGGCATTTCAGAGCAAAGGTCAGGGCGTCTGCCGGGGTGAGTTCGTTGGTAAAATCGTCCTGCCCGGTTTGTCCTATCCGTACAAAGGCCCGGGCTTTATCGCTGCGCTTGGGGCGGATTTCTATGAATTTTATTATAAAGTCCCCTTTTTGGCAAAGGAGCTTTGTTAAGCCGTGGAGGCTGGGGCTTTCTTTCTCTTTAAGGCAGTTAAGAATGGTCTGGGCTTCGGCGGAATTAATAAAGAAGGGGACCGACTTGCCACTCTCTTCGTTTTTCAGTAACACCGCCGTGCCCCGGTTGGTGCGGGCCACGGTCCAGACCGTGCAGGGAATAAACATCAGATAGAGTCCAATTCATCCAGTTCCAGGGTGGAGTAGTAGTCTTCCAGCCTTTCCTTGCGGCGTATTCGGATAATTGAGCCGTCCTCTTGCAGGAGCAGTTCTCCGGGACGGGTAAGGTAATCCTCCCGGCTGATCTCACCCCCTTCTATCTGCTTGAGGCTGTCACTTATAAGCCAGCTGTTGGGGGTACTCAGAATAGGGCCCGATTCAAAGTAAATCCGGGGCGGCTTCATTGCATTTCCCACGATAAACTGGGTATAGAGTTTTTTCATGGCCCGGGAGAGGGCGTGGCAATCAAATCCCGGCCCGGTCCCGTCGCAGCCGAATCCCACAAAGTCAAAGTTAATAGTCAGTTCGTTATTCAAATCGGCCGCTGTGGAAAGAACTTCTTGTACGGCTCGGATGTAGTCTTCTGTTCCGGGGTTCTTCCCATTAACCTTTATCATGAGGCCAAAACTGCTAACCCCTTTTTGTTTGGCCCGTCTGTAAGCATCTTCCAGCTTGTCACGATTCAGGCCGTTTTGGCTTTCATCGGCAGAAGGATTGTAGCTAAAGCTCAAAAGGTCGGGCAAGCCGATTTGTTCCAGGTGGTACAGATGGCTAAAGCTGTCTAGTGTGATAATCGCTCCCATCTGTCTGGCCCTCTTTATATCCGCCAGAGAGGCGGACTGGCTGGTAAAGTGCAAATCCGCTCCCCAAAGACCGGCCGATTCGGCAAGAAAAAGTTCCGTAAGGGAAAAGCATTTGCATCCCATTCCTTTCTTGTGAAGAATCTTCAATACATAGGGGTTGGGAAGAGCTTTTACGTCAAAAAAGTTTTGAAACCCACCGGGGACCCAGGAGAAAAGCTTGTTGATTTCTTCGGCGCTTTTTTTTAAACCCTCCTCGCTAATGAGAAAAAAGGGGAGAGAGTGGTCATTGGCCAGTTCATCCAGTCTGTCTCTTGAAAGGGGGAGGGGGTTTTCGTTCATTTAAACTTCCTTGCTTACCGATAAACACCATTTGCGAAATTCCGGCTCGGAAATACGATGGAGGTGGTCATAAAGCTTGATTTCACCCTTCTTAAGGGCCTGGTCAATAGCTTTGAGGGTTGTTTCCGGATAGCCGCACTCTTTTGCTCTCAGGTTCAAATAGGAAATGTACTCGTCTTTCTCCATATTGACCTCATTATAATTATATAATAGAAAATAGGGAAGATATTCCCGTCGGAAAGAGGTGTTAAATTGCAGTTCCGTTCTCTGATTCTCTCTGTGGCTACATTCGTTATTATTCTCTCCTGCAGCGGCAAAACCCTGTATCCCGTCTATGAACTGGACGAAGCGGCCGGAGAGGTTCGCATGGGGTACATCAATGGGAGCGGCGAGAAGGAAATCCCCGCCCTTTTTGAACAGACCCGTCCTTACTCGGAAGGTTTGGCTCCTGTCCGTTCGGAAGGCCTCTACGGTTATATCGATCTAAAGGGCCGGTGGGTAGTGGAGCCTGCCTTTGATCTGGCCTTTCCCTTTGCCGGAGGAATCGCCATGGTTGTGGTGGATGAACGGTGCGGCTATATTGATAAAAAGGGCCGGTGGATTATAGAGCCCCGCTTTGTTCAGGGAGGGAGTTTTACCTCTTCCCTGGTGCCTGTCTACGATGGGGATTCCACTTGGCTTATGAATAAAAAGGGCGAGTTGATTCGGGAAATTCCCTACCGCTACTGCGGTGATTTTGTTGACGGTCTGGCTCTGGTGGAGCAGGATCGGTCCTACGGATTCATCAATAAGAAGGGCGCCGAAGTTCTGCCCCTTACCTATGAGTTGAGTTACGGTTTTTCCGAGGGTCTGGCCCTGGCCGTAGAAGAGGGTTTGGGCGGATATATCGACAAAAAAGGGCAATGGGTAATAGAGCCCCGTTTTGCCAAGTCCGGCTCTTTTGCCGAGGGCAGGGCTTTTTTTGTTGAAGAAGGGCTTACAGGCTATCTGGATAGGGAGGGGAACATCGTTGTTGATCCCTCTTATACCTTTGGAGCCTCCTTTTCGGAAGGTTTGGCCCGGGTCACGCCTAAGGGAAGTTCCCATGTGGGCTACATCAATAAGGATGGGGAGATGGTGATTCAGGCTGATTATCTCTTTGGAGAAGACTTTAGAGACGGATTGGCCCTTGTGGCAGACGAAACCGGTCTCTACTATATAGATAAGAGCGGCCAGGTTGTGTGGCAGCGGGACAGAAAGGAGATTAACCCCCATGGCTGAGATTAGCGAGAATAAAATCACCCTTAAAGCGCCGGATGACTTTCACATCCATCTGCGTCAAGCTCCCGGATTGGCCGAATATGCCCGCCTTACCGCCGAGGCCGGGTTCGCCCGCGCCATGGTCATGCCCAATACTCTTCCTCCCGTAACGGAACCGGCCGGAATGGCCGCCTATAAAGAAGAAATCCAGAACGCCGCCGGTCCCGGTTTTACCCCGCTTATGACCTTTAAACTTATGCCGGGTATGACCGCCGCTCAAGTGAGAGCTCTGGCCGACGCCGGTGCTGTGGCCGGGAAATACTATCCCGCCGGAGCCACCACCAATTCCTCCGACGGCCTCACCCATTGGGAACTTTGTGCCGATGCCATGGGGGAAATGGAACGGCTGGGAATGGTTTTTTCTATCCATGGAGAAGATCCCGCCGGCCCCGCCTTGCAGAGGGAGCAGCTTTTCTTGCCCCGTTTTCGTGAAATGGCCGCCGCCTTTCCCGAGCTAAAGATGGTATTCGAACATATCTCCAGTGCGGAAGGAACGGAAATGGTTCGGGAGCTGCCGGACAACGTAGCTGCCACCGTCACGATTCATCACCTCCTTTTGACTCAGGAGGATATTTTAGGCGGAGCTTTGGCTCCCCATCTTTTTTGTCGCCCCCTTCCCAAGTCGGACAGGGACCGCCGGGCTATTCAGGATTTTGTTCTTACCGGCAGTCCGAAGGTTTTCTTCGGCTCCGACAGCGCTCCCCATCTTAAGGAGAAAAAAGAGTGTGCCTCCGGAGCTGCCGGAATTTTCACCTCCCCTGTCGCGCTTCCCCTCCTTATCGACTTTTTTGAGGAAAAGGGACGTCTGGATCTGTTGGAAGCCTTTGTCTCCGAAAAGGGCGCCGCCTTTTACGGTCTCGAAGAAAACACTTGTACCGTAAGTTTTGTTAAAGAGAGCTGGACCGTTCCTGCCGAATATGCCGGTGTGGTTCCCTTTATGGCGGAGAAAAAGTTGAACTGGCGACCTGCCTGCGTGGGGGCTTAATTCGATTATGAAAGTCTATCTGGTACGTCACGGAAAAACAGAATGGAATCGGGATAAGAAATTTCAGGGGCGGAAAAACTCTCCCCTCCTGGAAGAAGGAAAGGAGCAGGCCCGGCTTTTGGGACAGCGTCTGGCGGGCAAAACCTTTGCCGGCTATTATTGCAGCCCTCTCCCCCGTACCTGCGAGACAGCCTCTCTTGTCGTCCCCGGCCGGGATTTTACCCGGGAAGAGGCCTTTGCGGAAATTCACCTGGGAATCCTGGAAGGGGAGGGCTACGGCCATATTCGGCCGGAAATTAAACCCATCGTCGACCAGTTCTGGTACAGCCCCCAGTCCTTCGACAAAAGTCTGACCGGGGGGGAAGACTTCGAGGACATCCGTCACCGTTCGGTAAATCGTCTCGAAGAGTTGGTGAAACAGTACAGTGAGAAGGATGAAATCCTTATTGTAAGTCACGGAGCGCTTCTTAAAAGTGTTATCAATCACTACGAAGAAAAGCCTGTCAAAGATTTTTGGGAGCCTCCCTTTCTTCAGCCCGCCAGTCTGACTGTCATCAGCTTTGAAAAGGGCCGGTTTAAAGAGATCGAGACAAGGGGAGATACCTCTCACTACGCTTGACCCCCCCCTTGGCGCCATGTTATCGTGGGGCAAGCATAATAAAATAGAAAAGAGGGTATCCATGGGATTTTCCAAACCCACCACTCTGGGGGTCATAGCCTGTCCGGGGGGTGAGAAGTTCGCCAATGAAATTATTTCTCACCTTAAAATGATTTATCAGCGCCGATTCGAGAAAAAGGCCCTGTTCATTTCCAAGCAATACGATATCCCCCGTGAGGAGATGATTCGCCGCCTGAATATGGTCGACGACATGAACAGCCACCGGGTCTCTCCCGTGGGAAATGCGGATGATTACCGCATGCCCTCCTTTAAGGTCCCCACCAAGAACACCCGCTTCGCCAACGGCGAAATCAAAACGGAAATTCTCCACTCCGTCAAAGGTATGGATATTTTCATTGTTCAGGATGTGGAAAACCGCAATCCCATGAAATTTTCCGGCTCCGACGAGCAGGTGTATATGAGTGTGAACGATCACCTCATGAACCTCTTTGTTACCATCGACGCCGCTCGCCAGGGAGGAGCCCGGCGGGTTTCTCTTATTCTGCCCACCTATCCCTATAGCCGTCAGCACAAAAGAAAGGGCCGGGAAGGCCTTACCGCCTCCAGTTTGGGGCATATTTTTGAAAACATGGGCATCGATCGTATTGTTACCCTGGATATTCACTCCAAGGAGATCGAGCACGCCTTTACCACCTTGACTTTGGAAAACCTCCACGCCTCCTATCAGATCCTCCGGACCCTGCGTCCCCACATGGACCTGGGAACGGAAGATCTTTCCATCGTTTCTCCCGATATCGGCGCCATTGAGCGGAATAAATTTTATGCCGACTCCATGAAGAAGCCCCTCGCCCTTATTTATAAGGAAAGGGATTACTCCCGGGCTTCTCAGAGTGCCAGTCAGTCTAATATCACCAATTCCCGCCTTCTGGGAGATGTGGAAGGCAAAACCGTTTTTATGAACGACGACCTCCTTGGAACGGGGGGGACTTTCATTAAGGCTATGAAGCTTCTGCGTGAGAACGGGGCAAAGGAATTCGTCGGTTCCGTATCTCTTCCTCTTTTCTCCGGTCGGGCCGTAGAGTATTTTGACAAGGCTTACGAAGAGGGGCTTTTCTCCTATATGATCGGGACAAACGCCGTAACCCTCCCCAAGGAGATTCTTGAGCGTAAGTGGTATCTCTCGGCGGATGTGGCCAATCTGTTTGCCCGGACCATTTCCCGGGTTCACCACAACCGCTCCGTTTCTCCCCTGCTGGATAACAGCAAAATGATCCAGCGTCTTCTTAAAAGATGATTCTCGCCGTCGACATAGGAACGACCTCTCTCAAGGGGGGCGTTTTTGCGGATGACGGCACACTTCTCTATTTAGACCGACTGATTCTCCCCAAGCCGGACCATCGGGGCTTTGATCCCGACTGGTGGCTGGAGGGTTTTGTCTCTTATCTGGAAAAATACAAGGAAACCGGGGGTGTTCCTTCCGCCCTGGAAGGGGTGGTTATTTCCGGACACGGGCCTACTTTAACCGCCTTGGGGGATTCGGGGGAACCTCTCTGTTCCGCTCTCATGTGGTATGAGGGTAAGACCGGTTCGGTGGAAGGGGAATCTCTCTATCTTCCTCTGGTTTCCTGGTTCAGGGAAAAACATGGCGAACTTTATGAAAAAACCCGGGCCTTTTTGGGGTGCTCCGAATACCTTCTTTACAGGCTGACCGGACTAAGGCTGACTGTAACCTCCGGTCCTTCTTTTAGCTCCTATATCTGGACGGACGATAGTCTTAACCGGAATCGTTTTGACAAGCGGAAATTCTGTGAATATGTTAATCTGGGAGAAAAGTCCCGGGCCCGTCTTACCGCCGGGGCTGCCCGTTTGACCGGTCTAAAGGAGGGTATCCCCGTTTACAGTGGGGGGAGCGACTTTTATACCTCCCTTTTAGGGGCCGGTTCGGTGGAGCCGGGAATTGTCTGTGACCGGGCCGGTACGTCGGAAGGGCTCAATATGATAATTCCCCGGGCTCTCAATCATAATCATATTCGCGTATTGCCCCATCCTTCCGTGAGAGAAGGGGTTTATAACGGTTCTATTATTCTCTCGTCCACCGGCTCTCTCTTTGAATGGTATCGCCGTTTGACCGGTCAGGAAAGCTGGCCCTACGAAAGGACGATGGAAGGGATAACGTCTTCCCGCCGGGATCGTCTATCCGGATTCTTCCCCTCCCTTAATGACGGAGGCTTGTGGGAATTCTCCGGGGGGATGCTTTTGGGGCTCGAGCCGGACATGGATCGTTTTGAATTGGGGCGAGCTGTTTTGGAGGCTATTGGTTATGCTTTGAAGCGCGGCCTTTCCATTCTGGAGAAAGAGGGTGGTCGGGCCGAACGTATTGTAACTGTAGGCGGCCAGTCCAAAAGTCCCCTTTGGAATCGGATGAAGGCGGATATGTTGGGGCGTAAGATTGAAGTTCCCCTGGTTCAGGATGCGGAGCTGCTTGGCGGCCTGGTTGTCTTCTTGAAGGGAGAGGGTTCTTTTGCCAGCTTGAAGGAGGGCTCCCGCCGTTTGTATAGGGTAGGCTCCGTTATAGAACCGGCCGAGGCGGACTGGTACCGGGAGAAGTTTTCCCGTTATAAGGAGTTATCCGGCGGGGTAAGGGATTTTTACGGTAGTTACGGGGTGCTGATTAGCGGGTCATAAGAGGCGAAAAGGGGAAAAGTGAAAAAAATAGATTAATCTATTGACACTTTGCCATCCTTTCTGATACTTTAGTCGAGCATCAATTTTGCCTCTGTAGCTCAGTCGGTAGAGCACATCCATGGTAAGGATGGGGTCACCGGTTCAAGTCCGGTCGGAGGCTCTTTTTTTTGCTTCATTGAAAATTGAGGAGATAAAGTATGGCCAAGAAATCCAAAGGTGCTGTAGAGAAGATTGCTCTTCAGTGTCCTGAATGTAAGCGTCGTAATTATACCACTGAAAAGAATAGAAGGAATATCCAGGGTAAGCTGGAGCTCAAAAAGTATTGTAAGTGGTGTAAGGCTTCGACTCTTCACAAAGAGACGAAAATTAAATAGTTAAACCCAGGTCAGTAGCTCCAACGGCTAGAGCGCCGGTCTCCAAAACCGGATGTTGCAGGTTCGAATCCTGCCTGACCTGATTTTTTTTAACCCGGAGGTTAGTTATGCCGAATGTAGTATCTTCGTTTTTTCGAGAGTCCTACGCAGAACTTAAGAAGGTCGTGTGGCCCTCATGGGATCGTGTTGTTGATTCTACGAAGGTTGTTCTTGTTTCTACTGTTTTGTTTTCCGCTTTTTTCGGTATTGTGGATTTTGCTTTGACTAAGGGGCTTATTGCTCTGTTTTAAGGCATCGATTAATTTTAATAGGCAGGGTATATGGCAAAAGGTTGGTATGTTCTCCAGGTTTATACTGGTTACGAAAATAAGGTAGAGAAGTTTATCCGTCTCATGATGGAAGATGGAACTATTACCGATTATGTGTCCGATGTAAAAGTTCCTGCCGAAGATGTAGTTGAAGTAAAAGACGGCAAGAAGAAGAATGTTTCTCGAAAAATCCTTCCCGGGTATATTTTGCTTGAAATGGATCTGCCCGATAGGGGTTGGAAGGTTCCTTGTAATGAGATTCGCCGTATAGACGGTGTGACCGGTTTTGTCGGCACCCTTTCCGGCAGTAAGCCTCAGCCTATTACGAACGAGGAAGCCAAGGCGATTCTTCAGCAGGCTGGTGAGCTTAAGTCTGAGCGTCGTTATCAGGTTCGTCAGGAATTTGTGCTTGGTGAAGAGCTTCGCATTGTGGACGGTCCCTTTGAAACTTTCACCGGTGTGGTTGAAGAGATCAATCAGGAGAAAGGAAAGCTTCGTGTTATGGTTGGTATTTTTGGTAGAAATACTCCCGTTGAGGTTGCTTTTAACCAAGTTGAGCGGCTCTAATCGCTCGGTATTTATATATTAGCTGATAAGCCTTCCGGCTCCCTGTGGAGTGTGGAAGGTTTTTGCGCCTGTAGGGCGTATATATGATGGGAGCTCCGTTTTAGCGGAGCGTTAATACCACGAAGGAGAAAAAAATGGCTAAAAAGAAGGAAGTTGCGCAGATAAAACTGCAGGTTCCTGCTCAGAAAGCTACGCCGGCTCCTCCTGTAGGTCCCGCCTTGGGTCCTCACGGAGTACCTGCCCCTCAGTTTGTACAGCAGTTTAACGACCGTACAAAGAATATTGAGGCTGGCCTGCTAGTTCCCGTTGTAATTTCTGTTTTCAGTGACAGAAGTTTTACCTTTATCACCAAGACTCCCCCCGCGGCAGTTCTTATTAAGAAGGTTCTTGGTTTGGATAAGGGTTCCCCCGAGCCCCATGTTACTAAGGTTGCTACAATAACCAAGGAACAGCTTAAGGGAATCGCGGAGCAGAAGATGCCCGACCTGAATGCTAACGACATCGAAGCGGCGATTAAGATTATTGCCGGAACCGCCCGTTCTATGGGCGTAAAGGTGGAGGGCTAATCCGTGAAAAGAGGAAAGAAGTATAACGAAGCTGCAACCAAGGTTGAAGCGGGTAAGCTTTACGAAGTAGAAACGGCTATTGGTCTTGTTAAAGAGATGGCCTTTGCCAAGTTTGACGAAACTGTTGATGTTTCCGTTAAGCTGAATATTAAGAAGAATCACTCTATCCGTGATACTCTTGTTCTTCCCAACCAGTTTAAGGGTGAGAAGAAAGTTCTTGTTTTCGCCAAGGGCGACAAGGCTAAGGAAGCGGAAGAAGCCGGTGCTGCTTATGTTGGTGCCGAAGATCTGGTTGAAAAGATTAAGGGCGGTTGGCTCGATTTCGACGTTTGTGTGGCTACTCCCGACATGATGAAAGATGTTGGTAAGCTTGGTCCTGTTCTTGGTAGACGAGGTATGATGCCCAACCCCAAGACCAGAACCGTAACTATGGACGTTAAGGGAGCTCTTGCCGAACTTAAGAAAGGTCGAACCGAATATCGTGCCGACAAAACCGGAGTAGTTCACATTGCTGTTGGTAAAGTATCCATGGATGCAGCCGGCATCAAAGAAAACGTTGAGCTTTTCCTGGGTGACCTGGTTAAGAAAAAGCCCTCCGATATTAAGGGTGATTTTGTGAAATCCGTTGCGATTTCTTCTTCCATGGGCCCCGGCGTAAAAGTCGAGTACCGGGCTAACTAAGGAGTAGAAAATGGCTGAAAATAAAATACAACCGAATAAGTTGGAAGCTGTAGCTGCTCTTAAAGAGCAGTTCGGTGAAGTTACCGATTTCTTTTTTGCCGATTATCGTGGTCTGACTGTAGAGCAGATTACTGAACTTCGCGGCAACCTGAGAAAACTCGGTGCTGAGTTTCACGTAGTTAAGAATAACTACGCCAAGATTGCTTTTAAGCAGCTGGAAAAAGAAGGTCTTGACGGATTTCTCGTTGGACCTACTGCGATCGCCATCGTTAAAGATGAAGCCGGTCCCGTTGCCAAAGCACTTCTGGATTTTTCCGACGATGCCCCCGTTGAAGTAAAGGGTGGTTTCGTTGATGGTAACGTATTCGATACCAAGCAGGTTGAAGCTTTCTCCAAGCTGCCCACCAAGATCGAACTTATTCAGATGCTCATGGGTACCATGCAGGCTCCTGCACGGAACCTCGCCTGTGCGCTTAATGATGTTACCACCAAACTGGTTAGAACTCTCGATGCAGTTCGCGACCAGAAGGAAAACGCATAAGTTTTTAAATAGTGCAGCGTAAGTCTTCGTAGTTGACATGCTTTCGCTGCTAAATTAAATTAAAGGAGAAGATAATATGACAACTGAAGAAATTCTGGATGCCATCGCTGGCATGACTGTACTTGAAGTTTCCGAGCTCGTTAAGGCTATGGAAGAAAAATTTGGCGTAACCGCTGCTGCTCCCGTAGCTGTAGCTGCTGCTGCACCCGGTGCTGCTGCTGGTGCTGCTGCCGAAGAAAAGACTGAATTCGACGTAATCCTCAAGGGATTCGAAGCTTCCAAGAAGATCGCTGTGATCAAGGAAGTAAGAGGAATTACCGGTCTTGGTCTCAAGGAAGCTAAAGAGCTCGTTGAAGGCGGCGAAAAGGCTGTTAAAGAAGGCGTTTCTAAAGAAGAAGCTGAAGAAGTTAAGACTAAACTTGAAGGCGCCGGCGCAACTGTTGAAGTTAAATAATAGTAACTTTTACGGTTTAGTTAATTAAGTAACTCCTTATCCACTGGTAGGTGAGAAATCTACCAGTGGATAATTATATTCAGGGGGATATTGTGTTTACACGAGATAAGGCACAGAAAAGAGCTTTTATAGGGACGCCCGCACAAGAAGTCGTCTCCATGCCCAATCTTATTGATATTCAGTTATCATCATACGAAAAATTTTTACAGCTCGATCGGGTTAAGCAGGGGGAAGCCCTGGAAAACCGCGGTCTCCAGAGCGTTTTTGAAACAATTTTTCCCATCGAAAGCGCCAATGGCGAATTGGTGTTGGATTACGATTTTTATACCCTGGACTTTGATGGTATCAAGTTCGATGAAGAGGGTTGTAAAAAGAAAGGACTCACTTTCGGCGTACCTGTAAAGGCCCGGATTAATCTGGTTTTCCAGAGTACCGGTGAAATTCGTCAGAAAGATATATATATGGGGGATATCCCCTTGATGACAGACCGGGGTACCTTCGTTATCAATGGTGCCGAAAGGGTTGTCGTTTCACAGATTCACCGTTCACCCGGTGTAATCTTTGCCAAAGACAAAGATGAAGTTTCTTCCCGTATTATTCCCTATCGGGGTTCCTGGCTGGAATTCGAGGTAGACGGTAAGAAAGATCTTATTTATACAAAAATTGACCGGAAAAAGAAGATCCTCGGTACTCTCTTCCTGAGAGCTCTGGGATTTGATACCCGGGAAAAAATAATCGACCTCTTCTATAAAACTAAGAAGATGAAGGTTGTGGCCAATAAAGAGGGCGATAAGTCTCTTAATGGTCGCGTACTGGCTCGCGCCGTAATGGTTGAAGCCGATGGAGAAGAGAAGAAACTCTATTCCGCCGGTGTAAAAATCTACCCCAACGATATCGACGAACTGGTTCACTCCGGTGTTGAAAAGGTTGAGGTAATCGATTTTACAGCCAAGGGTTCTCTTAATTCGCAGGTTATTATTAACTGTTTTGACCGGGAAGAGTCCCGATTCAACGGTGATGAAATCAGCGATGAGCCCAGCCGTGCCGATGCTATTTCTACTATTTACTCCATCCTCATGCCCGGTGAGCCTATCACCATCGAAAATGCCGAGAAAGATCTGAACTCCATGTTCTTCTCTTCCCGTCGTTACGACTTGGGCCTTGTAGGTCGGTATAAGCTAAACAAAAAGTTTGACCATGGTGTAGCCATGGATGAGCACGTTCTCACCAAGGAAGATATTACACGGACCATGGACTGGTTGATTCGCGTTTACGAAGGCGATGAAAACGTGGATGATATCGACCACTTGGGTAACCGACGTGTTCGATCCGTTGGCGAGCTTCTGGAAAACGCCCTCAAAACGGCCTTTACCAGAATGGAAAGAATCTCCAAGGAAAGAATGTCTCTTAAGGATGTGGAAACCCTCAAGCCTCAGGATCTTATTTCCATTAAGCCCGTTGTGGCGGCCATAAAGGAATTCTTCGGTTCAAGTCAGCTTTCCCAGTTCATGGACCAGGTTAACCCCCTGGCGGAACTGACTCATAAGAGACGTTTGAATGCTCTCGGACCGGGTGGTCTTTCTCGAGACCGTGCCGGATTTGAGGTACGAGACGTACACTATACTCACTACGGAAGAATGTGTCCCATTGAAACGCCTGAAGGTCCGAATATCGGTCTTATTGTTTCTTTGGCCAACTATACCCGTGTAAACGATTATGGTTTCCTTGAAACTCCCTATAGAAAGGTTGTTGACGGCGTGGCTACCAAAGAGGTGGAATATCTTTCCGCTATGGACGAAGAGCGAAATTACATCGCCCAGGCCAGTGCTGTTATCGACGAAAAGGGTCGGTTCCAGGAAAAGGCTGTTGCTGTAAGACGGTCCGGTGACTATACCGTTCAGGATCCTAAAGACATCAGCTACATGGACGTTTCTCCCCGTCAGATTATTTCTACTGCGGCCTCTCTTATTCCTTTTCTGGAACACGATGATGCTAACCGTGCTCTCATGGGTTGTAACATGCAGCGTCAGGCTGTTCCTTTGATGTTCCCCGAAGCACCCATTGTCGGAACCGGTATGGAAGGTAAGGCTGCCTATGACTCAGGCGTAGTTGTTAAGGCTAAGAGAGCCGGTACGGTAAGCTATGTGAGTGCGGTTAAGATTGTAATCGATCCGGACGAAAAGAGCGCTCCCGAGGATAAGGACGAATACACCCTGCAGAAGTTCCGCAGAACTAACCAGGACACCTGTTTTAACAATAGACCGATTGTGGCTTTGGGCGAACGGGTAGAGGCTGGCGGTCTTTTGGCTGACGGTCCTTCCACTGCGAACGGTGAAATATCACTGGGACGTAACCTGCTGGTAGGTTTCGTACCCTGGAACGGATATAACTATGAGGATGCTGTTCTTATCTCTGAAAAGGTTGTTAAGGACGACTATTATACCTCTATCCATATTAAGGAATTCAGCACTGAGATTCGGGAAACCAAGCTCGGACCTGAAAAACTGACCCGGGATATACCCAATGTTTCCGACAAGGCTCTTGAGAACCTTGATGCGGAAGGTATTATCCGAGTCGGTGCTAAGGTTCACTCCGGCGATATCCTCGTTGGTAAGGTGACTCCTAAGTCCGAGACGGAAACGACTCCCGAGTTTAAGCTGCTTAACTCCATCTTTGGTGAAAAGGCTAAGGAAGTTCGTGACTCTTCCCTGAGACTCCCCCACGGTGCCCAGGGTACGATTATCGACATTCAGAGACTTAAGAGATCTGAAGGCGATGACCTGAGCCCCGGTGTTGACGAAGTGGTTAAGGTTCTCCTCGCTACCAAGCGTAAGCTTAAAGAGGGAGACAAGATGGCCGGTCGTCACGGAAACAAGGGGGTTGTAGCCCTTGTTCTTCCCGAAGAGGACATGCCTTTTATGGAAGACGGTACTCCCCTGGAGGTTTGTTTGAACCCCCTTGGTGTACCTTCCCGAATGAACATTGGTCAGATCATGGAAACCATGCTCGGAATGGCCGGAGCTCAGTTGGGTAAAATGTACGAAACGCCTGTATTCCAGTCCGTTTCTACAGAAGAGATAAACAATCAGCTGGCCGAAGCAGGCATACCTGAAGCTTCCAAAATCCAGCTGCGCGACGGACGGACCGGTGATCTTCTGGATAACCCCGTATTCGTCGGATATATGTACTACTTGAAACTGCATCACCTTGTTGATGACAAGATGCACGCCCGTTCAACCGGACCTTACTCGCTGGTTACCCAGCAGCCCCTTGGTGGTAAGGCTCAGTTCGGTGGTCAGCGTCTGGGAGAAATGGAAGTATGGGCCCTTGAGGCCTACGGTGCTGCCAATACTCTTCAGGAACTTATGACCATTAAGTCGGACGATATGACCGGTCGTACTAAAATCTACGAAGCGATTGTTAAGGGTGAGGCTACCACAAGTGCCGGTATCCCCGAATCGTTTAACGTACTTGTACAGGAATTAAGAGGTCTTGCTCTGGATGTTGAAATCTTCGACTCCAAGGGTAAGCAGGTTCCCTTTACCGAAAGGGATGAAGAGCTGCTGAATAGACAGGATAACCGCTTCTAAGAGGAGGGAATTGATGAAAGATATACAGGACTTTGACAGCCTGAAAATTAAGCTGGCCTCGCCCGATCAAATCCGGGCCTGGTCCTACGGCGAAGTAAAAAAGCCGGAAACCATAAATTACCGTACTCTTAGACCGGAAAAGGACGGACTTTTCTGTGAAAGAATCTTCGGTACGACCAAAGAGTGGGAATGTTACTGTGGTAAGTTCAAATCCATCCGCTATAAGGGTGTTATTTGTGACCGCTGTGGTGTAGAAGTTACCCACTTTAAGGTAAGACGTGAGAGAATGGGCCATATTGAGCTCGCTTCTCCCGTGTCTCACATTTGGTATTACCGATCCGTTCCTTCCCGAATGGGTCTGCTTCTCGATCTCTCTATCGCCGCTCTTCGGTCCGTACTCTACTACGAAAAGTACATTGTTACCGAAGTAGGTGATACGGACCTCCGAAAAATGCAGCTCCTCTCTGAGGAAGAGTATATCGAGGCTCGTGAGCGTTACGGAATGTCCTTCTCTGCCGGAATGGGTGCAGAAGGTATCCGAACTCTCCTGGAAACCCTCGATCTGGAAGGTCTTAGTCAGGAACTGAGAGCCAAGATGATCGAAAAGGGAGCCAAGGCGGACAAGCGACTCCTCAAGAGAATCGAGATTGTAGAGAATTTCCGAGATTCGGTTAACAAGCCCGAATGGATGATTCTCGATACCATCCCGGTCATTCCCCCCGAACTGCGACCGATGGTACAGCTCGATGGTGGACGATTTGCTACCTCTGACTTGAACGACCTCTATCGTCGTGTAATTAACAGGAATAACCGTCTCAAGAGACTAATGGCTGTAAACGCCCCTGATATTATCATTCGAAACGAAAAGCGAATGCTTCAGGATGCTGTTGACGCCCTCTTTGACAATACAAAGAAGAAAAAGGTTGTTAAGGGAGCTTCCAACAGACCCCTTAAATCTCTTTCTGACCTTCTCAAGGGTAAGCAGGGACGATTCCGACAGAACCTCCTGGGTAAGCGTGTAGACTACTCCGGTCGATCTGTAATTATCGTAGGTCCCAGTCTTAAGCTCCATCAGTGTGGTCTTCCCGCCAAGATGGCACTTGAACTCTACAAGCCCTTTATCATGAAGAAACTTGTAGACAAAGATGTTGTTTACAACATTAAAAAGGCTAAAAACCTGGTAGAACAGGAAACCAGCGAAGTTTGGGCCGTTCTTGACGAAGTCGTTAAGGAACACCCGGTTATGCTTAACCGAGCGCCCACTCTGCACCGTCTTGGTATCCAGGCTTTCGAGCCCGTACTGGTAGAGGGAAAGGCTATTCGTCTTCACCCCCTCGTATGTACTGCCTTTAACGCCGACTTTGACGGAGACCAGATGGCCGTTCACGTGCCTCTGACTCAGGGAGCTCAGATTGAGTGCTGGACCCTGATGCTCTCCAATACAAACTTGATGAACCCCGCCAACGGACAGCCCGTTGTATTCCCTTCTCAGGATATGGTACTTGGTATTTACATGCTTACCAAGAACAAGCCCGGTGAAGTGGGTGAGGGACGATTCTTTTCCAACAGCGATGAGTGTCTTATGGCTCTCGAAGCCGGTTCCGTAGGTTACGGTTCACTCGTTAAAGTTAAGATTAACGGTGAATTCGTGGAAACCACTCCCGGACGAGTGATCTTTAACGACCTCATGCCCGACTGTATCGATTTCGTTAACGAAACCCTCGGTGATAAGGAAATCCGGAAGCTCATCGTACAGACCCACGAACAGTTTGGTGCTGCTACAACCGTAGAGATGCTCGACCTGGTTAAAGATACCGGTTACCGCTACGCTTTTAAGCTTGGTGCTACCATCGGTATGGACGACATTGTTGTTCCCGACGAAAAGAAAAAGCTTATCTCCGATGCTAACTCAGAAGTAGACAAGATTCAGTCTCAGTACCGGTCCGGTCATATTACTTCCGATGAAAGATACAACAAGACCGTTGAGGTCTGGAGTAAGACTAACGAAGAATTGACCAACGTGATGATGAGTCACCTTAAGTCTCACCGCGGCGGTTTTAATAATGTCTTTATGATGGCCGACTCCGGTGCTCGAGGTTCGAGAAACCAGATCCGTCAGCTGGCCGGTATGCGTGGTTTGATGGCTAAACCTTCCGGTGATATCATCGAACTGCCCATCCGTTCCAACTTTAAAGAAGGTCTTTCCGTATTGGAGTTCTTTATCTCCACCAACGGTGCCCGTAAGGGACTTTCCGATACGGCTCTTAAGACTGCCGATGCCGGTTACCTTACCAGACGTCTCGTTGATATTGCCCAGGATGTGGTTGTTAACGAAGATGACTGTGGAACCATTAATGGTATTGAAATCACCGCCCTTAAGGATGGTGAGGAAATTGTAGAATCCCTGGCAGACAGAATTCAGGGTCGATTTACTCTCGAACGTGTTAAGCACCCCATTACCGGTGAGGTTCTTATCGATGTTAACGAGGAAGTTACCGACCTTGTTGCCCGTCAGCTTGAAGAGATCGGTGTTGAATCGGTTAAGGTAAGAACAGTTCTTACCTGTGAAGCGAAGCACGGGGTTTGTCGAAAGTGTTACGGCCGTGACCTGGCTTCCAAAAAGACCGTTCACATTGGTGAAGCCGTTGGTATCATCGCTGCCCAGTCAATCGGTCAGCCCGGTACGCAGCTAACCATGAGAACCTTCCATGTTGGTGGTACGGCCAGCACCGTATCCGAGGATAACCGTATTGCCCTAAGATATCCCGTCCTTGTGCAGGATATTCGTGGTAACCGTGTTCCTCTGGATGATGGAAATGCCCTTTTTACCAGAAAAGGTTTCCTTTCCGTAGCAAAAATACTTGAAGAAGTTAAACTTGGTTCAAAAGATGAAGTTCTCGTTGAAGATGGCCAGAAGGTTATCAAGGGAGAACCCATTATTAAGAGAAACGGAGAAGAGGTCCTTGCCGAGGACATCGCCTTCGTATCTCTCCAGGGTAAGGAACTGCTTCTTATCGCCCAAACCCAGAAGCTTGAGGTAAGAAACGGATCTACCCTGATGATAAAAGAGGGACAGATTGTTCCCGCCGATGAATCGATTGCTATCTTTGACCCTTTTAGTGATCCCATCATTGCAGAACAGACCGGTAAGGTTAAGTTTGAAGATATCGTAGAAGGTTCTACCCTCCGTAAAGAGGTTAACGACGATACGGGTAACATCGAACTTAAAATTACTGAGTTTGCCCTTGAATCCATGCAGCCCAGAATTGTGCTTGTTAATGGTGACGGGGAAGAAGTGGGAGCTTACCAGCTTCCCGGTAACGCTTACCTGAACGTAGAAGACGGTCAGGATGTTAAAGCGGGTACTACCCTGGCGAAGATGCTCAAAGAGAGTGCCAAGACCCAGGATATTACCGGGGGTCTTCCCCGAGTTGGTGAGCTTTTCGAAGCCCGTCGGCCCCGTGAAGCAGCTATTTTGGCTGCCGTGAGCGGTACGGTTCAGTTTGCCGGACTCTCCAAGGGTAAGAGAAGCATTCTCGTTGTCGATCCTTGGGGTAAGGAGTACAAGCATATGGTTCCCATGGGAAAACACTTGCTTGTACGTGACGGCGATGAGGTAGAAGCTGCCGAACCTCTGTGTGAAGGTGCTATTGACCCCCACGATATTCTGGCTATTAAGGGTGAAAACGCCCTTCAGTCCTATCTTGTGGATGAGGTTCAGGAAGTTTACCGAATGCAGGGGGTAACCATCAATGACAAGCACATTGGTGTAATTATCCGGCAGATGATGAAGAAAGTAGAAATTATGGATGTGGGTGATACAAACTTTATCTTTGGTCAGCACATTGATAAGTATACTTTCCGGAAAGAGAACGAAAAGGTTGTACGTGAAGGTGGTTTGCCCGCCGTTGCCAAACCTCTTCTTCTTGGTATTACACGGGCGTCCCTGAATATTGATTCCTGGATTTCTGCGGCCTCCTTCCAGGAGACCACGAGGGTTCTGACCAATGCGGCTATCGCCGGTCAGTACGATTACCTCCGCGGACTTAAGGAAAACGTAATCATCGGACATATGATTCCCGCCGGTACCGGTATCAAACAGTACAAGGACATGAAGTTGTTTACAGAAGAACAGAGTGACCTTGATGCCCATGTTCAGGAAGTTCTTGAACAGCGACGGAAAGAAAAGGAAGCGGAAGAAGCTGCCATGGCCGAAGACGACAAGTTGGCTAGCTTAAACGCAAAAGTTACAGAAGAATAAAAATATAACTCGGAAGACTTGACTTATAAATTGCGCTCTGTTATAGTCTCAATGCTTCCGGGTTATGTGATGAATATTATAAGGAGAAAATTGTCTAATGCCGACGATTAACCAGTTGATTAGAAAGGGAAGAAAAGCTTCCGTTAAAAAGACTAACTCACCTGCTCTCCAGTCCTGTCCTCAGAGAAGAGGGGTTTGTACCAGGGTTATGACTATGACTCCTAAGAAACCTAATTCTGCTTTGAGAAAAGTGGCGAGAGTTAGATTGAGCAATGGTATGGAAGCTACTGCTTATATTCCCGGAATTGGCCACAATCTCCAGGAGCACTCTGTTGTTCTGTTGAGAGGTGGTAGAGTGAAGGATCTTCCCGGTGTACGGTACCACATTGTGCGCGGTACCAAAGATGCACTGGGTGTAGATAGCAGAAAGCAGGCTCGTTCCAAGTATGGAACCAAGAAGCCTAAGGCCTAGGGGAAGTTATGTCCAGAAGAAGAGAAGCTCCCGTTAGACCTGTAAGTCCTGATGCGAAGTATGGAAGCCCTGTTGTTACCAAATTCATCAGGAGAATGATGGTTGACGGTAAAAAGTCCGTAAGTGCTAAGGTTATGTACAGCGCTATGGATATTATGGCTGATAAGGCTCAGAAAGATGCTCTTGAAGTGTTTCTCGGTGCCCTTGAAAATGTAAAACCCTCTTTTGAGGTAAAGTCTCGCCGAGTTGGTGGTTCTACTTATCAGGTTCCTATTGAGATCCGAGAAGTTCGCCGTGAAGCGTTGGCTATGAGATGGTTGATTGCTGCTGCACGTTCTAGAAGCGGTAGAAGCATGGGTGAAAAGCTGAGTGCTGAGTTGCTTGATGCTTTCAATTCAACCGGATCTGCTTTTAAGAAAAAGGAAGATACCCACAGAATGGCTGAAGCTAATAAGGCTTTTAGTCACTATAAGTGGTAGTCGTTCTTTAAATACGGGGTGCCGCTCGTTGAGCGGGCATTCCGGAAATTGGTTAGTAACCTGCGATATGTCTGTTTATGCAGACCTCTTTCGATAGGATGTCCGGTTCGTTGGATTATTGCTAAACCGCCGTGTTGACGGTAGGTAGCACCTGTTTTGACCGGGTTTGACAGTATATTTGTGTCTCTATTGCCGTTTAGGCGGTTTTTGAATCCTTTTCGTAAGATTTTTCTGCATAAAAACATAGAATCAGGTTCTTGCCCTGTTGTATATGATCTTGACTTTTGTTAATATCATCGTGCCAAAATTAGATTGGCGTGAATTGACTGTGATCAATTTTATATTTTTTGTGTTTTTGGAAGAGCCCAGGAGGATTTACGATGGCTAAAGAAAAATTCGAAAGGACAAAACCGCATGTAAATGTCGGTACCATTGGACACGTAGACCACGGTAAGACTACTCTTACTGCGGCTATCTCTATGTATTGTGCTTCTAAGACTGGTGATAAGGTTATGTCTTATGATCAGATTGACAACGCTCCCGAAGAAAGAGAGCGTGGTATTACCATTAATACCCGTCACGTTGAGTACCAGACCGGTGAACGACACTACGCTCACGTAGACTGTCCCGGACATGCCGACTACATTAAGAACATGATTACCGGTGCTGCCCAGATGGATGGTGCTGTTCTTCTCGTAGCCGCTGACTCTGGTCCCGAACCCCAGACAAGAGAGCACATCCTTCTTGCTAAGCAGGTAGGTGTACCCAAGCTTATCGTTTTTATGAACAAGCTTGACCTGGCTGACCCCGAGTTGGTTGACCTGGTAGAGATGGAAGTTCAGGAACTCCTTTCCGAGTATGGTTATGATGGAGATACTACTCCCATTATTAAAGGTTCTGCATTCGAAGCTATGTCTAATCTGGAAGATGCCGATAAGACTGCTCCTATTCAGGAACTTCTCGATACTATGGATTCTTATTTTCCTGTTCCCGAGAGAGCAGTTGATAAGCCCTTCCTGATGCCCATCGAAGACGTTTTCTCTATCTCCGGTCGTGGTACCGTTGTAACAGGTAGAGTTGAGTCCGGTGTGGTTCACGTAGGTGACGAAATTGAAATTGTTGGTGTACGGGAAACTCAGAAGACTACCTGTACCGGTGTTGAAATGTTTAACAAGCTTCTTGACGAAGGTCAGGCTGGTGACAACATTGGTGCACTTCTTCGTGGTGTAGATAAAAATCAGGTAGAAAGAGGACAGGTTCTTTGTAAGCCTGGAACAATTTCTCCCCATGCCAAGTTTGAGGCATCTATCTACTGTCTTACCAAGGATGAAGGTGGACGTCACAATCCCTTCTTCACTGGTTATAGACCCCAGTTTTACTTCCGGACCACTGATATTACCGGTACCGTAACTCTTCCTGCTGACAAGCAGATGGTTATGCCCGGTGACAACACTACCATTTCCGGTGAGCTGATTCACCCCATCGCCATGGATAAAGGACTTCGGTTCGCTATCCGCGAAGGTGGTAGAACTGTAGCTTCCGGTCAGGTAACTGAAATTACTGAATAGTTAATTGGAGAGGGTGCCGCCCCTTTATAGGGCGGCGCTTTTTTCTCCCGGAGGAATGATGGCTAACGAGAAGATTAGAGTAAGGTTAAGAGGATTTGACGCGGAATTGGTTGATCAGAGCGCTAGATCTATTGTAGATGCGGCTCAGAAGAAGGGTGCCAGAGTATCTGGTCCTGTTCCTCTTCCTACTAAAATCAACAAATTTACGGTTTTGAAATCAACTTTTGTTAATAAGAAATCTAGAGAGCAGTTCGAAATGCGAACTCACAAAAGACTGATTGATATACTTGAACCAACCTCTGCTGTTATGGACGCGCTGATGGGACTTGAACTTCCCGCCGGTGTTGATGTCGATATCAAACAGTAAGTTAGTTGGGTGTACTGAGGAAAAAAATGGTCGGATTGATTGGTAAAAAGATCGGAATGACACAAGTGTTCGACGCAGATGGTGAATTGACACCTGTAACTGTTATATCTGTCGAACCTAATGTGGTTGTTGCCAGCAAAACGGAAGAAACGGACGGCTATGAAGCTGTTGTACTGGGTTCCGTAGAAAAGAAAGCAAGTCGGGTTTCCAAACCCTATGCTGGCCAGTTTAAGGGCGATGTAGCCCCTAGAAGACATCTCGTAGAAATGCGGGATTTTGAAAAGGAATGTACTGTCGGAGACTCCTTTGGTGTTGAGTTGTTCGAAGACATGAGATATGTAGATGTAATCGGTACTACCAAAGGTAAAGGTTTCCAGGGTGTTATGAAGCGTCACAACTTTAAGGGTGGACGCAAGACCCATGGTTCCAAGTTCCATAGAGCAAATGGTTCTACCGGTATGGCTGCTTACCCCTCCAAGGTTATCAAGGGAACCAAGATGGCCGGACGAATGGGTGGTGAGCGAAAGACTGTACAGAATCTCGCTGTTGTAAAAGTGGATCAGGAAAAGGGCGTTCTCCTCATTAGAGGTGCCGTTCCCGGTACCAAGGACAGCATGGTCCTTGTTCGCAAGGCAAAGAAGAAGAGGTAGTAGATGGAAAAGAAAGTTTACTCCGTTGACGGAAAAGAAGTTAAAAGCATTGAGCTTAGCGATTCCGTATTTGCCAGAGAAGTAAGTGAAGGATCCATTTACAACGCTATTAAAAACGAGCTGGCGAATAAGAGAGTCGGAACTGCTTCAACCAAAGGTAGAAGCGAAGTTAAAGGAAGTGGTGCCAAACCCTGGAGACAGAAGGGAACTGGACGGGCGAGAGCCGGTCACAAGAGATCCCCTGTATGGGTTGGCGGTGGTATCGTCTTTGGTCCTAAGCCCAGAGATTATAGTTACAAGCTTCCCAAGAAAATAAAGAGACTGGCTATTAAGTCTATTCTGAGCCTCAAAGCTCAGGATGATGCCAAGTTCAAGGTTGTTGAGGATTTCACTGTTGAATCCGGCAAAACCAAGGATCTGGTAAAGTTGCTTAAGAATCTGGTTTCCGATGAACGAACTGTTATTATCCTTAAGGATGATGACAGCATGGTGAAAAGAGCCGGCGCTAATATCGCCAATGTAAACATTCTGTCTTACAACAGACTGAATGCCCACGACCTTTTCTATGGCAAGAATGTTCTTGTTCTGGAAGGTGCGGCTCTCAAGCTGAATGAATTCTATGCTAATTGAGGTTGAGTATGGATGCTAGTCAGATAATTTTAGAGCCTGTTCTTACAGAAAAGACAAACATTCTGAAAGAACAGGACAAGAAAAAATACGTTTTTAAGGTTGCCAAAAAGGCTAACAAAGTAGAGATCATGAAAGCAATTGACGCTCTTTACTCTGTAAAGCCCATTTCTTGCAATATTGTTAATGTAAGAGGCAAGAAACGAGCTAACATGCCCGTTTCAAAGACAACCTATAAAAGAGGTTACGGCTTAACCGCTTCTTGGAAGAAAGCCGTAGTTACCATGGCCCCCGGGGATAAAATTGATATCCTGGAAGGCGTGTAAGGTTAAAGGGAGACTGTTAAAATGGGTATGAAGACATATAACCCCAGGACACCGTCCCAGAGATACAGACAGAGTCTGGATTTCGAGGAAATTACCAGAAGCACACCGGAAAAGAGCCTTTCCCGGGGTGTTTCAAGTAAAGCCGGGCGTGGTGCCGGCGGTAGAATCAGTGTTCGTCGTCGAGGTGGTGGACACAAGAGAAAGTTTCGAGTAATCGACTTCAAGCGTGATAAGTTTGGTGTTCCCGGCAAGATTGCCGAGATCGAATACGATCCCAACAGAAGCGCTAATATTGCTCTTGTTAACTACGTTGACGGAGAAAAAAGATACATCCTTTGTCCCAAGGGTATGAAGGTTGGCGATCAGGTTGTCAGCGGTAAGGACGCTCCTATTGAAGTAGGAAACGCTCTTCCCCTGGAAAACATTCCTGTAGGTCGTCTTGTTCATGCTGTTGAATTGCAGATTGGACGAGGTGCTCAGCTCGTAAGAGCCGCCGGTGGTAGTGCGCTTATCGCTGCTAAAGAGGGTCAGTACGTAACCCTTAAGCTTTCTTCCGGTGAAATGAGAATGGTTCATAAAAGATGTATCGCTACCATCGGTGAAGTTGGTAACGAAGATCACATGAACGTAAAGATCGGTAAGGCCGGACGTTCCCGCTGGATGGGTAAACGGCCCAAGGTTCGAGGTGTTGTAATGAACCCCGTCGATCACCCCCATGGTGGTGGTGAAGGTAAGACTTCCGGAGGACGTCATCCCGTTTCTCCCTGGGGTAAACCGACTAAGGGTTACAAAACCAGAAAGAAACATAAGAACTCTGACAAGTTTATTGTCAAGAGAAGAAAGTAATAGGAGTTTGCCATGTCCAGATCAGTAAAGAAGGGCCCCTTTGTGGCAAAGAGTTTATATAAGAAGGTTCTCGCCGAGAGTGAAGCTGCCAAGAAGGGAATGATTAAAACTTATTCCCGTTCTTCCACAATCATTCCCGAGATGGTTGGCATGACCATTTCCGTATACAACGGAAAGACCTGGGTTCCCGTTTACGTAACCGAGAACCTGGTAGGTCACAAGCTGGGAGAATTTTCCCCTACCAGAACTTACCGCGGTCATGCCGCGTCTGATAAGAAGGCCAGGAGATAGGTATGGAAGCAAAGAAAGGTTATAGTGCAAAGGTAAAGAATTTACCCATGTCTCCTTTTAAGATCAGACCTATTGCGGACAATATCCGCAGAAAGCCCTATGTTGAAGCTGTTGCCATTTTGGAAGCGCTTCCCAACAAAGGTGCCAAGTATCTTAAGAAGCTTGTGGAATCTGCTGCTGCTAACGCACTTTATCAGAATGATATGCTTGATGAAGAAATGCTCTTCATCAGCGAACTGATGGTTGACGGTGGTCCTACCGCTAAAAGAATGTGGCCCCGTTCCAGAGGACGGGCGGACCGGATTCTTAAAAGAACCAGCCATATTTCCGTCGTTCTCGACGAAATTAGCAAGGCAGGAGAGTAACGATGGGACAGAAAGTTAATCCTTACGGTTTTAGATTGGGTGTTAACAAGACCTGGAAATCCAGATGGTATGTTGACCCCAGAGATTATGCTAAGACTCTTCATGAAGATCTTATGCTGAGAAAAACGTTTCTGGACTATCCCGAAACCAAAGGTGCTGACATCGGTGATGTAGAAATCATCCGTCAGCCCCAGATGATCACCATGATCGTTCATACGGCCAGACCCGGTGTTATCATCGGTTCCAAGGGAGCTACCATTGAAAAGATCAGCGGTAGACTTCAGAAACTGACCGATAAAAAGATCCAGGTAAAGATCAGAGAGATCAAGAAGCCCGAAGCTGACGCTCAGGTTATTGCTCTGAACATTGCCAAGCAGCTTAAAGGAAGAGCCGCCTTCAGACGTGTTCTCAAAATGGCTGTACAGAACGCTATGAAAACTGGCGTTCAGGGAATCAAAATCAAGATTTCCGGAAGATTGGGTGGAGCTGAAATGGCTCGAACCATGGAAATGAAGGAAGGAAGAATCCCCCTTCACACTCTCCGGGCCGATATTGATTACGGTTTTGCCGAATCCCACACCACTTTTGGTGTAATCGGTGTTAAAGTCTGGATCTTCCAGGGAGAGGTTTACGGTCAGGAAAAGAATGACGATGCCGGCCTCTTGGCAAAAAAACAGAGAGAGAAATCTCAGGCAAGGAGTTAGGTAATGCTGAGTCCCAAAAAGACAAAGTTTAGAAAACGCCAGAGAGGAACAATGAAGGGTAACGCCACCAGAGGTAATACTATTGCCTTTGGTGAGTTCGGCCTTGTCGCTCTCGATAGAAAGTGGATTACCGCCCGTCAGATAGAAGCTGCTCGTGTTGCCATGACACGTCACTGTAAGAGAGCAGGTAAGGTTTGGATTCGGATTTTTCCCGATGTACCTTACACCAAGAAGCCTGCCGAAACTCGAATGGGTAAGGGTAAAGGTGCCCCCGAAAAGTGGGTTGCCGTTGTAAAACCTGGAACGGTAATGTTCGAACTGGCCGGTGTTGAGCCTGAATTGGCACGCCGAGCTATGGAATTGGCTGGAAGCAAGCTTCCGATCAAAACCAAGTTTGTAGAAAAGCACGGGGAGAATTAGGACATGAAAGAAACTTTTAATGACCTGACCCTTGACGAGATGAAGAGCAAGAAAGCGGAACTGACTAAAAGAATGCACGATATCCGTTTTGAGATGGTTCTGGGACATTTGGAAAATCCTATGGAAAAGAGACTTGTCCGCAGAAAAATCGCCCGTCTTAGTACCCTGATCAACGAAGTTGAATCGGGTAAAAGAAAGGCATAGGGTTGAGGTAAAATAAATGAGTGATAAGACAGTTAACAAAAAAAGTTTTACCGGCCTCGTTGTCAGCAACAAAATGGATAAGACCATCGTTGTAAAGATTTCTACCAAGAAACTGGATCCTCTTTACAAGAAGTACGTATCCAAGTCGGTAAAATACAAGGCTCATGATGAAAAGAATGAGGCTAATGAAGGTGATACGGTTCGTATTCTTGAATGCAGACCTATCAGCAAAGATAAAACCTGGGTACTCCAGGAAATCGTTGAACGGGCCAAATAGGTAACTGGAGGAAGTATGATTCAGGATAATACGTATTTAAACGTAGCGGATAACTCCGGTGCCAAAAAGGTTCAGTGTATTAAAGTTCTCGGCGGAAGCCATAGAAGGTTTGCTACTGTAGGCGACATTATTGTTGTAACAGTAAAAGACGCTCTGCCCAATGCAGCCATCAAGAAAGGTGATGTTAAGAAGGCCGTTATCGTTCGTACTCACAAAGAGTATCGACGACTGGACGGTACTTACATTCGCTTTGACGACAATGCTTGTGTAATCCTTGATGCGAACCTGGCTCCTGTTGGTAAGCGTATTTTCGGACCGGTAGCAAGAGAGCTGCGGGACACGGGATATATGAAAGTTGTATCCCTTGCGCCGGAAGTACTTTAGGAGTTAATCATGACTGATGTAAAGGTTAAGCTTAAAAAAGGTGACAATGTACGTGTGATTGCCGGAAAAGACAAAGGCAAGGAAGGACGTATATTAAAGATTGACAGAAAAGATGGAAGAGTCATCGTGGAAGGTCTTAACATGGTTAAAAAGTCCATGAGACCCCAGCGTGAAGGAGAAAAGGGCAGCATTGCTGAAATCGAAGCTCCTCTGCAGATTTCCAACGTAATGATTCTTTGCAAGAAGTGCGGACCTACTCGAATTGGTTATCAGGTAACTGAAGACGCCAAGCATCGGGTTTGTAAGAAATGTGGGGAAAGACTGTAATGGCTAAGAATAATACACCCAGGCTTAAAAAGCTTTATAAAGAAAAACTCGCTGCCGAAATGAACAGCGACTTCAAGTATAAGTCTACTATGCAGATTCCCAAGATCGAAAAGATTGTAGTCAGCATGGGCGTGGGCGAAGCGGTTGCCAACAAGAAACTTCTTGATGCAGCTGTTGAAGAGCTTGGTATCATAACCGGTCAGAGGCCGATTAAGACCAAAGCCCGAAAGTCCATCGCTACCTTCAAGATTCGCGAAGGCCAGGAGATTGGTACCAAGGTAACTCTCCGGGGTGACATGATGTATGAATTTCTTGATCGTCTTGTTAATATTTCCCTTCCCCGTGTAAAGGACTTTCGCGGTGTAAACCCGAAGGCTTTCGACGGAAGAGGAAACTACTCTCTGGGTATTGAAGAGCAGATTATTTTTCCTGAGATTGACTACGATAAGATCGAAAAGATTTCCGGTCTTAATGTAGCCATTGTAACTTCGGCGAAGACTGACGACGAGGCAAGAGAACTTCTTAAGAAGTTCGGTATGCCTTTTAGCAAATAGGGAGTTTGTAGATGGCAAAGAAATCCATGATAATCAAGGCTCAGAGAAAGCCTAAATATAGCACCAGAGTAGTTAGACGTTGTAAAATATGCGGCAGACCACGCGGATATATGAGAAAATTCGATATGTGCAGAATCTGTTTTAGAAAATTGGCCAATGACGGGATGATTCCCGGTGTAACTAAATCCAGCTGGTAGGAGTGTGAAATGAGTGTTTCCGATCCCGTAGCAGATATGCTTACAAAAATCAGGAATGCCAGCAGAGCCAAATTGGAAAAGGCTGATATCATGCCTTCCAAACTCAAGCTGGAAGTAATTAAGATCCTGAAGAATGAAGGGTACATTAAGAACTTTAAAAAAATTACAGACAAGGATTCTGGCAAGAGCTTTATCCGTGTAATCATGAAGTACGATGAGGATTCCAATCCCATCATCCATGGTCTCAAGTCTGTATCAACCCCCGGTCGGCGGGTTTATACCGGATACAAGAAGATCCCCCGGGTTTTCAACGGTTATGGTACGGTTATCGTATCTACTTCTATTGGTGTAACAACCGGTAAGAAGGCTGTTCAGAACAAGGTCGGCGGCGAAATTCTCTGTACTGTTTGGTAAGGGGAGTAAGGTATGTCACGAATAGGCAATAAGCCGGTAGGTATCCCCTCCGGTGTAAGTATTTCGGTTAAGGACAATGTTCTTACCGTTAAGGGTTCCAAGGGAGAATTGACTCAGTCTTTTCACCCTGAGGTATCCTTTGATATTCAGGAAAAAGAAGTTGTAGTTTCCAGAGTGGATGATTCCAAGAAGGCAAAATCCATGCACGGTCTCTACAGAAAGCTTCTTGATAACATGGTTACCGGTGTTTCCACAGGCTTCCAGAAGGCTCTTGTAATCAATGGTGTTGGTTACAGAGCGGAAATGAAGGGGAAAAATCTTCTTCTTAGCCTTGGTTATTCTACTCAAATAGAGTATGTTATACCGGAAGGTGCCACTGTCGCTGTCGACGGTAACAATAAAGTTGTTGTTTCCGGGTCCGATAAGGCGATTGTAGGACAGGTTGCTTCCGAAATCCGGAGTCTCAGACCCCCCGAACCCTATAAAGGTAAGGGAATCAAGTATGAAGACGAGACCATCAGACGGAAAGCCGGTAAAACCGGTACTAAGTAGGTAGTGGTATAGTATGGATAAGATTAAAGCAAAAAGCATTAAGCGGCTTCAGAGAAAGAAACATGTACGGAAAAAGATTTCCGGTACTGCCGATAGACCTCGTTTGAGCGTCTTCAAGAGCAACAAAAACATTAGCGTTCAGGTTATTGATGATGTTGCCGGTAGAACCCTTGTTTCCGCTTCTTCCCTGGAAAAGGATATGGCAGAAATCAAACCCAATATCGCCGGCGGTGAAAAGCTGGGTCAGGTAATTGGTGAAAGAATGAAAGAAGCCAAAATCAGCACTGTCGTTTTCGACCGTAATGGATATCTTTACCACGGCGTAGTTAAAGCTATCGCCGATGGCGCCAGAAAAGCCGGAATTGAGTTTTAAGAGGACATAAGATGGCATATAAAGATAGAAACGAAGATAAAGAGTTTGTAGAAAAGCTGATCAGGCTTAATAGAGTTTCAAAGGCTATTAAGGGTGGTCGGAAGATGTCATTCTCCGCACTTATGGTCGTCGGTGACGGTAAGGGTCGGGTTGGATACGGTTTTGGTAAGGCTAATGACGTTACCGAAGCTATCCGAAAGAGCGTAGAAAAGGCCAGAAAGAATATGATCACTGTGCCTTTGAAGAAAAGCACTATTCCCCACGAAATACTGGGTGAGTATAAAAGTGCCAACGTTCTTTTGAAGCCTGCTGCTCCCGGTACCGGTATTATCGCCGGTGGACCTGTGCGTGCCGTTATGGAAGCTGCCGGCATCCATGACGTTCTTTCCAAGTCTCTTGGATCAAAAAACACCATGAACATTGTTAAGGGTGTTTTTAACGGTCTTGAGAATCTTTTTGACGCCAAGAAAGTGGCCGATGGAAGAGGAAAGAAGCTTGAGGAATTCTGGGGTTAATTATGGCTAAGAAGAAAGTAAACAAAATCCGGGTAAAACTGGTTCGGAGTACTATCGGCCGTAAGCCCGAGCAGGCAGCTACTGCTAAAGCTCTGGGCCTTCGAAAGCTGAACTCTGTTGTTGAAAAAGATGCTACTCCCGCAATTTTGGGAATGGTGGATACCATTTCCCATCTTGTTGAGGTTGAGGAGATCAAATAATGAGTGATAACAAGCTTAAGGCTCCCGAAGGGGCTAACAGAAATAAAAAGAAGGTAGGTCGAGGCCACTCTTCCGGTTGGGGAAAGACTTCCGGTAAGGGACACAAAGGTCAGAAGGCCCGTTCCGGTGGTGGAGTTTCTCTCGGATTCGAGGGTGGACAGATGCCTCTTTACCGACGTGTTGCTGCTCGGGGTTTTTCCAATATGCCCTTTAAAAACGTAGCAGTACCGGTAAACCTGAACCTTCTTGATAAGTTTTATGAAGATGGAGAAAAGGTTAACCTGGATACTCTGGTCGCCAAAGGGCTGATCAAGAAGAGTGAGACTAACGTCAAAATTCTGGGTAATGGTGACATCAAGAAGAAACTTGAAGTAGAATTGACTAATGTTTCCGCTTCCGCTAAAGACAAGATTGTCAAAGCCGGTGGATCAGTAGCAGAAATTAAATAATCGGGATAGGTTTATATGGCTGATAATGCTCTTGCAAGGATATTTAGAGTTAAGGAACTTAGAAAAAAAGTCCTTTACACATTAGGGATGCTTTTGGTTTTTAGAATCGGTGCGGTTCTTCCCATTCCCGGTATTGATGTACAGGCTCTTAATGACTATTTTCTTACTCAGACCGGTGCGGGAGGTGGTCTCGGTTTAACCGATTATCTCGATTTTTTCGCCGGTGGTGCTTTTAAGAACTTTTCTGTATTTATGCTTGGTATTATGCCATATATTTCTATGTCAATTATCATGCAGCTTCTTCTGCTTGTCTTCCCTGCTCTTAAACGAGTATCCGAGGGAGACGGCGGAAGAAAGAAGATTCAGAAATACATTAGATATGGTACGGTTGTCGTATGTCTGATTCAGTCATTTACGGTAACCCAGTATGCCAGAACTATTCCTGGTATCATCAATCCCAGCCTTATGGGATGGAAATTTAATGCCATTGCTATTCTGACGGTAACGGTAGGTACCCTTTTTCTTATGTGGATTGGGGAACAGATCAATGAAAAGGGTATCGGTAACGGTATTTCCCTTATCATTTTTACCGGTATCGTAGCCCGAATGCCCGGCGCTGTATCCGAATTGGTAGCGGAAATCGGTATGGGGAACATTAACCCCGTATTCGTGATTTTCGCTTTCATGATGTTTGTCGGCGTTGTAATTCTGGTTATTTATGAACAGCAGGGTCAGAGAAAGATTCCCGTACACTACGCCAAGCGTATTGTGGGAAGAAAGGTTTATGGGGCTCAGAACGCCTATATCCCTTTGAAGATCAATCCTTCCGGTGTTATTCCGGTAATTTTTGCTTCTTCCATTCTTACACTGCCCCTTACCGTGGCTTCCATGTTGGGACCCTCACGTTCCGGATGGGCTAATTTTGCGAGTTTCCTGAGACCTAACGGTCCGGCGTATCTTATTATATATACTCTTTTGATTGTGTTTTTCGCTTATTTCTACACACAGGTTTCTTTGAATCCTATTGAAATAGCAAGACAGATCAGAGAGAACGGTGGTTCTATTCCCGGGATTCGTTCCGAGAATATGGAAGCGTATTTGACCAAAGTATTGAATCGGATTGTATTACCCGGTTCACTCTTCCTGGCACTCATCGCGCTTATTCCTTCTGTTGTGGTTATAGTGTTTAACTTTCCCACATCCATATCCTACCTGATGGGCGGTACTTCACTGCTGATTCTCGTAGGTGTTGATCTGGACACCATGTCTCAGATTGAAGGGCAGCTGAAGATGCATCATCATGATGGGCTTGTCAAGGGAGGCAAACTCAAATCCAGGAATCTGTGATAGGGTGTAAAAGAGGTATAATATGAAGGTTAGAGCAAGTGTAAAACCCATTTGTGACAAATGTAAAGTAATCAGAAGGAAGGGCGTTCTTCGGATCGTCTGTCAGAACCCCAAACATAAACAGCGACAGAAGTAGGAGGCTATAAGTGGCTCGTATTGCTGGTATTGACCTGCCTAATAAACATGCGGAAATCGCGTTAACATACATATTCGGAATCGGTAGAACTTCTGCCAGACAGATATGTGAGAAGACCGGTATTGATCCCCTCAAGAGAATGAATGATCTGAGCGGGGAAGAAGTTAATGAACTTAGAAAGGTCATTGAAAATGAATACAAGGTAGAAGGACGTCTTAGATCCGAAACTGCCCTGAATATCAAGCGACTGATGGATATCGGTTGTTATCGCGGTCTCAGACACAGAAGAGGTCTTCCCGTTCGTGGTCAGCGAACCAAGACCAATGCCCGTACTCGTAAGGGTAAGGCCAAGACCGTAGCGAAAAAGAAGAAGTAGTGAGCGGAGGAAATAGAATTGGCTAAAGCAAAGAAAAGAAAAGAGAAAAAGACAGTATTTGAAGGTAATGTCTACATTCAGGCTACTTTCAACAATACTATCGTAACCGTTACCGATCTCAAGGGAAACACTATTTCCTGGAGTAGTGCCGGTTCTCTCGGTTTTAAGGGAGCTAAGAAGTCTACTCCCTACGCCGCTCAGACCACTGCGGAAACTGCTACAAGCAGAGCTCGTGATTACGGTCTGAAAGAGGTAAACGTATATGTTAAGGGTCCCGGTATGGGACGCGAATCTGCCATCCGTTCTCTTGGAGCTATGGGTCTGCAGGTTAAAAGCATAAAGGATATTACTCCTATTCCTCACAACGGTTGTCGTCCCAAGAAGAGTAGAAGAGTCTAATTTAGGTTAAAGGAGTCAAAATGGCACGAAAAAATCTCCTCAAAGGTTTCAAGAGACCTAAAGGAATTACCTTTGAACATAAGGAAGAGGATGCTTCCTACGGTAAGTTCACTGCTTATCCTTTTGAAAGAGGATATGGTAATACTGTTGGTAATACCTTAAGGCGTGTTCTCCTTTCTTCTATTCAGGGATATGCCATTTCTGCAATCCGTGTTACCGCTTACAATGAGGATGGATCTTCTCATGTCGTTTCCAACGAATTTGAGCCCATCCCTCATTGTGTCGAAGACACTCCCGAAATCATCACTAATCTTAAAGCTCTTAAACTGAATCTTCCCGAGGATGTTGAAGAGATGACGATTAACATCGAATGTAAGGGACAGAAAGAAGTAACCGGAGCAGATTTTGAAAAGAATGGTGTTGAGGTTATAAATGGTGATCTTCATATTTGTACGCTCATGGAGGGTTCAAATATTGATATGGAAGTTCAGATAGACTTGGGACGTGGTTATGTTCCTGCAGAACTTCACGAGAAATATATTGAAACTATTGGAACTATTCCCGTTGATTCAATTTATTCTCCCATTACCAAGGTTAAGTATGCTGTAGAGAATACCCGAGTTGGTCAGAGATCCGACTATGACAAGCTGATTTTAGAAGTTTGGTCTGATGGGTCTATCTCTCCCGAAAACGCTCTTGCCGAAGCATCAAAGATTGCTAAGGACCACTTTACGGTCTTTATTAACTTTGATGAAGACAGTGTCATCGGTGATGAAGAGGTTGATGAAGAAGAAGAAAAGATTCGTCAGCTTCTGGAAACTCCCGTTGAAGAACTGGAACTTTCGGTTAGATCCAGCAACTGCCTGAAGAACGCCAATATCAGAACCATTGGTGATCTTACCAGAAAGACAGAAGATGAAATTGCCAAGACCAGAAACTTCGGTAAGAAGTCTCTTACCGAAATTAAAGAACGGTTGAAGGAATGGAACTTAAGTCTGGGTATGGTAGATTATAGCGTTCTTAAGAATTCTATAAAATTGGAAAAGAAGAAGGAAGAGTAAGATGCATAATAGAATCGGGTTTAACCGTTTAAGCCGTAAATCAAGCCACAGAAAAGCGCTTGAAAGAAACATGGTGACATCTCTTCTTAAATATGAGAGAGTTAAAACCACTAAAGCCAAAGCACGGGAAATCCGCAGAACTGCGGAAAAGATGATTACCCGGGCCAAGGTTGATTCCGTACATAACAGACGAATTGTTGCTAAGACAGTTCAGGAAAAAGATGTACTGAATAAGCTGTTCGTAGAAATAGCTCCCAAGTATAAGGAACGACCTGGTGGTTACACCAGAATCCTGAAGATTGGTAGCAGAAAAGGTGATGCCGCCGAAATGGTAATCCTTGAGCTGGTTGAAGAAGAAATGAAAGCCAAGCCCAAGAAAGCCAAGAAGAAGGCAGCCCCCAAGAAAGCTGAGCCTAAAGCTGAAGAAGTAAAGGCAGACGCTCCCGCAGAAGAAGCTCCCGAAGCTGAAGCTTCCTCTGAGGAATAAATAGTTTATACAAACAATTCCTAAGAAATTGGGAACCATTTGTCGATACTGAATAGGAAGGACCCTGCGTTCTTCCTATTTTTTTTTGTTCAGGACTAAGATGCGAAGTACGACAAAAGTCACATTTAGTTTTCTCCTCACCCTTGTCATAACGGGAATCCTTTTTTTTCTATCTTCTGCCGGGGTATTCAAAGGGGTGGAACTTCGCTTGTATCGACAGTCGATTATTAATCGTGAATTAGGTCTTCTTGAGTATTCTGATGAACTGATCAGTGATTACCAAAGAAAGCTCCAGGAAAAATTAAGTCTTTTTATAGAATCCGGTTCTTTTGCAAAGGTTTATGAGTTAAATCAGGAAGATGCGGATATAGTGGAAAGAGATAAGCTCGTCCAGACTTTACGCCGTGAGCTCCCCGGTTTTGAGACTTTGCGCTTTATTGATTCGGATGGCCAAAGAATTCACTATAGTACGTCCGATGATGATGTTCAGATTCGAAGTAACGAGAAGATTGTCTATAAGAATTGGATAGCATTGGATTCCTATTATGAACCTATTTCTCTGCTGGGCAGTGAAAACGAGATTGCCGACTTCAATGAAAACACCTGGTCCGATAGGGATAATCTCTTTTATATAGCCCTTCCTTCTTATGATAACTACGGTCTCTTTCGTGGTACGGCCCTATTTACCTTCACTTTGGAAGGTATAAAGAAGCAGTTTATCTCTTCCGGTATTATTTCTGATCCCGGGATGATTCGTATAATGGGTACAGAGGGACTAATTCTAGGGTTGCCGGAAGAGTTATACGATGACGTTCATTCCTTGATTACGGAAAACTGGGCCAGTGAAAATATGAGTTTGGTACTTCCTGTAGTGGAGGATGAAAATCAGGATCAATATAGTCTATTATCTTTCAAAGGGGGCATAAATTGGGGGATACTCCTGGACGATTCCCTCTTTGAACTCCCCGGACAATTTCGCATCCTCTTTTTTGCCGTATTTTTTATAACCCTTTTTCTTCTGTTTCATCTTCTTTTGAATATTCGGCAGGATAGAATTGTCGTACTAGATGAAAGACTGCGTAAGTTTCAGCTCAATTTCTTGAGAAACTGGTTGGAAAACAGAGAAAAGATTGAGTGGGAAGCATGGGATAGCGAACTTAACTCAAGAAAGAATGAGTACTATCGTGAATTTAAAAGTGCCCTTAAGCTTAAAGGGGAAGATGAGAAAATCGATCAACTCCTGGATAGAAATTGGCAGGAAATTATTGATATTCTGGCGGTATATCATAATAAGCAAAATGAAGAGCGCAAGAATTCCGGTATAGACCCGGATGAATTGGAAAAACTTATAAAGAAGGCCGTCGAGTCGGCACAAATTACTATACCAGCGCAGGCCGGTGTCAGTGTTTCTGCTGCGCCCGTTGCCCAAAAGGCTCCTAAAGGCAAAGCCAGCGATCCTTTTGCGGGAATGAAGCCTGTCTCTGTAGAGTCTGTAAGTGAGGATGATGAGGAACTTGAGTCACTGAGCGAAGCCGAAGAGCTGGATGAAGTCAAAGAACTGGATGAAGTCGAAGAACTAGATGAAGTCGAAGAACTGGATGAAGTCGAAGAACTGGATGAAGTCGAGGAACTGGATGAAGTCGAGGAACTGGATGAAGTCGAAGAACTGGATGAAGTCGAAGAACTGGATGAAGTCGAAGAATTAGATGAAGTCGAAGAACTGGATGAAGTCGAAGAACTGGATGAAGTCGAAGAACTGGATGAAGTCGAAGAACTGGATGAAGTCGAAGAACTGGATGAAGTCGAAGAACTGGATGAAGTCGAAGAACTAGATGAAGTCGAAGAACTAGATGAAGTCGAAGAACTAGATGATCTACAGAAAGTTGAAGAACTTGATGAATCTGAAGAATTGGAAATCTTCGAAGAGTTGTCCCTCGATGACTTGAAAATCCGGCATGATGAATTGGAAGAATTACCCATGGCCGAAGCGGTGGAAGAGATAGCGGAACTGGAAGATGTGAGTGACGACTTAGAGGATGCTCCTGTAGTATGGGAAGGAAGTGTAGATATGGGTGGTAACGAGATTGATGGTGACCTTGAGGCTTTGGATGATGACTTCCCCGAAGAAATAGAAAGTCTGGAAGAGCTTGATGAACTGCCCGAAGAAAACGAGACAATTCATTATCTTATGTCTCTTCAAGAGATCATAGAAGAGAAGAAAAAGTCTTCCGGGGAAGAGATAAGTGAGCCTCATATGGATGGTGGACCCTCCCTGTCCCCCAAAGATTTTGGTATGGACTCTCTCATCTCTGTAAAGTCTGAGGGGCTTTTTCCCGACGTTACCTTTGCGGAGGATGGATTCCTCTTTACAGACACAGGGGCCGAACAGATTCCCCTTAGTAAAAAGGGCTTTGACTTTGATACCTATCGTAAGGGTTATGTTGATAACGAGCGGGGAGCCTACAGAGCTCTTCTGGATTATTCCCGCAAGATTGATGCTCAGTGTGCTGTTGTGATGGTAAGGGCGGATGGGGGATACAAATCGCTCCTTTCCATAGGAATGAACCGTTCGCCGGAAGATTATGTAGTTAATGATCAGGCCCAGCTTGGTTCGGAGTATCTGGATAAGCGCTATGTGGTGGGAATTGACGGCGCTAAGAAGAGTGAGATTCTTGGTGATGATTGGGACTGGATTGCCTTTAAATATGTTAACTCTCTGCTTTTTCTTCCTTTAATTTACCGTGGGGAAGAGACTTATCTTATGTTGGGCTTTAAAGAACGAAGTTCCAACCCCGCAGAATTATTAGCTCTTCAGAAGGCTTAGTATGCCCAGTCCCCTGACTTTTCGTCCACTAATACTTTCTTGACAAAGGGGAAATTACCTATATAATGATTGTAATATCGTTTTGAAAGGGGAAGTTATGTCGACTGCATTATTGACAACGATCCTTCTCCTCGCCGGTGTTGCAATTGGTTGGTTAATTAGATGGATATATTCCCGCTATCAGTTGTCCTCTTCTGAGCAGAGAGCTGCCAGATTAAGACAGGATGCGGTTTCAGAAGCAGAACAGGAGAAGAAAGGTCTTCTCCTTGAAGCCCAAGACCAGATAATGAGAGAGCGTCGCCAGTTTGATAAAGAACTGAGAGACAGACGCGCCGATCTTCAGCGGTTTGAGAAAAGGGTCCAGCAAAAAGAGGATAATCTTGAGCAGAAGTCTCAGGAAATGGAAAAATCCCGCAAACGTATTTCTGAACAGGAAAAAGAGTTAGAACAGAATCAACAGGAACTGAAGAATCAGGAACTGACACTCAGAACGGAACTTGAAAGAATTTCCGGTCTTACTCAGGAAGAGGCGAAGAAGCTTATTATTGCCAACCTTGAGAACGATGCCAAGCACGATGCCCAGGCTTTGATCAACAAGATCGAGGCGGAAGCTCAGCTTACTTCGGAAAAGAAGGCCCGCGATGTTCTGATGTCCACGATTCAGAGACTGGCTACGGACATTAGTTCGGAAATTACGGTTACATCGGTTAGCTTGCCTAATGATGAGATGAAGGGACGGATTATCGGCCGGGAAGGTCGTAACATCCGAACACTGGAAACACTGACAGGGGTCGATATTATTATTGACGATACGCCGGAAGCGGTTGTTATCTCCTGTTTTGATCCTATTAGAAAGGTTATTGCCAAAACAGCTCTGGAAAGACTTGTTTCGGACGGACGGATTCACCCGGCCCGCATCGAAGAAGTGGTTCAGAGAGTGGCTAAAGAAATCGGCCAGACTATTTTTGAAGAGGGAGAAAAGGTGCTTTTTGACTTGGGTATCCACGATGTTAAACCCGATGGAATCCAGGCTTTGGGACGTCTCCACTTTAGAACCAGTTACGGTCAGAATGTTCTGTCCCATTCCAAGGAAGTCGCCATTGTGGCCGGTATGATTGCCGCCGAAATTGGTGCCGACGTAGGGCTTGCCAAACGTGCCGCTCTGCTTCATGACATTGGTAAGGGTATGGAAACGGACGGTGAAGGAAATCACGCCGAGGTGGGGGCCGAACTGTGTCGCCGCATGGGTGAATCTTCTGAACTGGTAAACGCCGTAGGTGCTCACCACAATGACATTCGACCCGAAAGTGTTGAAGCTGTTATTGTTCAGGTGGCCGATGCTATTTCTGCGGCTCGCCCCGGTGCCCGCCGTGAGACTATGGACAATTACATCAAGCGTTTGGAAAACCTGGAAAAGATCGCCATGAGCTTTAAGGGAGTCGATAAGGTATTTGCCGTTCAGGCTGGCCGCGAACTCCGTATTATGGTTGATAACGAAAGAGTTAACGACGTTAAGGCTAAGGATTTGGCTAAGGATATTGCCAAGACTATCGAAGATGAGCTTAAGTACCCCGGTAAGATTCGGGTTACTATCATTCGAGAGACCCGGGTTGTAGAATACGCCCGTTAGGTAGGAACTATCCTATGAAAGAAATAAGAGCACTGATTCTCGGTGATGTCGTAGGGCAGCCGGGATGCAGGGCTCTTTTTTTCAGTCTGGACAGGCTGAAGAAAGAGTACCATCCAGATTATCTCATTGTAAATGGGGAGAATGCGGCCGACGGCTTTGGAATAACTCCGGAGCAGGTAGACCTCTTTTTCTCCCGTGGTGTCGATGTGATCTCCTCGGGGAATCATATTTGGCAGAAGAGAGAAATCTATCCCTATTTGGACAAGTATGATCACCTCCTGCGCCCTCTCAATTATCCCTCCGATACGCCGGGCCACGGTTGGTGTTTTGTGGGCGAGGGAGACAAGAAGATAGCCTTTGTTAACATTCAGGGCCGTGTTCGTATGGGCGGAGCTTTGGATTCTCCCTTCAAGGCAATGAAAAAACTCATTCCCACCCTTCGTAAAGAGACGAAAACCATCATCGTGGATTTTCATGCGGAAGATCCGGCGGAAAAGGAAGCTTTGGCAGCCTATTTGGACGGTGAGATTTCTGCTTTGGTGGGAACCCATACCCATGTTCAAACGGCTGATGAGCGTATTTGGGAAAAAGGTACGGCCTATATTACCGACATTGGTTTTACCGGTGTAACAAAGAGTGTCATTGGGACTGATCCGGACCTTTCCGTTCGCCGTGCCCAAACCCAAATGCCCCTTAAGAGCGAAATCGTGGAGGGGGACTGTGAAGTAAACGGCGTCTTTATCTCCCTGGACGGCGAAACAGGCCGGGCCAACAAAATCGAACGTGTAAGGGTCTAGCATTTTGAAGAAACCCCTTTTAAGCCTGTTAAAAGAGAGATTCCCCGAATATAAGGAGGGGGAGCTCTATGCCTTTGTCCTTTGCGGTGATGTGTACTGTGACGGAGAGAAGATCCGTGAGACATCGCGTAAGGTTGATGTAAAAGGGGAGCTGGAAATCCGCACAAAGAAGTATGTCTCCCGGGGCGGCTTTAAGCTGGAAGGAGCCCTGGATGAATGGGGCATCGATTGTAATAAAAAAATATTTATAGACGCCGGCTCTTCCACCGGTGGTTTTACCGACTGCCTCCTGCAACGGGGGGCCAGCCTGGTTTACGCGGTTGATGTGGGTTATAATCAGCTTGATTACTCCCTCCGAAATAACAGCCGCGTGGTGGTCCGGGAAAAGTGCAATATTATGGATGTGGAAGAGCTGGATCCGGCTCCGCACATAGGGGTGGCAGACCTCTCGTTTCGTTCTATTGGCGGGGCGGCTACCAAGATTATCGGTTTAACGACTACCAGAAAGCTTCTCGCCCTCATAAAACCCCAGTTTGAAGTGGAGAACAGCGCTGGCTTTAACGGCGTCATTAGCGATCCCGAGACCTGGCGCAGGGTTCTTTTTGATGTGTGCGAATGTCTCCATGGGGAAGGGCTTTATGTGTCCCGCCTCTCTCCTTCCAAGGTTAAGGGTAAGAAAGGGGGGAATCAGGAGTTTATGGCGTTGATTGTTCCCCGAGAGCGGGACAGTGACTTTGAGTCTTTCCATTCCTATTACAGTGAGCTGATCGGGCAGTGTCTGGGGAAGGTTGTTGGGTAGGAGACCTTCTACTTTGATTCTCTATATATGATAACTCTGTGTAATTATTGTGTGCTTTATATCTATTTTTCTTTTTTTGCCCGTGAAATATTGGTGAACAGGCGGGAAACATTTCACGTTTGACTGTATATTCTCTTTATTATCATTAGGGGAAAATATGTTTAAAAAAAATCTCATTTATATCCTTCAGGTGTTTTTTCTGTTTTTAGCCTTACCTTTAGGGGCGCAAGATCTTAGGTCAGAAGTCGCTATTGTACGGGCCTTGCCTATACCTTCCTTATCGGAATCCTATACAAGTATTGCCAATTGGGTAGAAGGTATGGGGCAGAGTGAGCTTGCCAAAGAAGTAAGAGCGGGAGAGGCGGGAGTTCATGGTTCAGCCTTTTCTTTCAACGGTTTTGGAGATGAGCGTTTATATGTAACAAATTATCATGTTGTTGCCGGTTCAGATTCTATCTCTTTGGAGTGGAAGCCTCTTTCCGGGGAAAAGATCCTTATTGAAAATTGCGAAATCCTCTATGTTGATCCCTTGCGGGATTTAGCTCTTATTGCTCTTCCCAAAGATGTAACAGCACCGGGAGAAGGGTTTGAGATTGCTTCCGACAAAGACGTTATTAAGGACGGTATGGAAATATGGGCTGCCGGTTATCCGGGGCTCATTTCTTCTGCTGCATGGCAGCTTTCAAACGGGATTGTTTCCAATCAGAGAGCCGTAGTTGAGGAGTTGGTTGAAGAGGGACGTCCCTACTTGATTCAGCATACCTCTCCTATTGATCCTGGTAGCTCCGGCGGGCCTTTGCTTGTTAAGGATAATAGCTCTTATCAGGTTGTGGGCGTAAACTCTATGACCGCTGTCTATCGGCACAATACATTCTTTGCTGTTCCTTCCGATATTCTTCTTGAATTTATTGGTGAGTACCAAAAGGGAGCTGCCATTGCCGGGGTTGATTCTCTGGAAATAACCCTTGAACGTTTTGTTAACGACTTATCCCTGGAAGAGAGAAGTGGGTGGGACATGTCTTACTACCTTTCCGATGAGTACAGTTGTGAGCGGGGATTTCAGATTTATATGGACAACAGAAGGGGATTATCTTCTGAAGAGCGAAACGACTGGGACAGGGCATTGCTGGGAGATTATACTCTGGAAGCTCTAAAGGGAGCCGTTGGTATGGACCTTTTGAATGAGATCCCCCGGGAAGAGTATAGCTGGACAGTAATCACTTATGATGAACATGAGGCAGAAATCCTTATTGAGAGTGAATCGGGAAAAGAGTATCTGACAAAGTGGGGCTTCTCAAAGGGGCTTTGGACGTTACATGAATATCCTTCCGATTATAAAGAACTGACCGAGCGGGGAGCTCAGAATAAAGTCTCCAGCGGGGATAAGCTTGCCTATCGTAGTGCAGCCGCTTTCTATGGGGGGGCTTCCTATACTCAGGCTAAGTTTGACGAGGATGCTCCTGAGATGGGAGGGTTCACTCTAGGGGTAGATTTGCAGAGTGTTTTAAACGAGTATTTGGCCCTCTCCTATGTAATTGGATGGGAAAAGTATGAGATGACAGGTCAAGACTCTTCGGGAGAGAGTTATATTACTGATAAAGGCTGTCTTGATATGGCTTTTAACCTGAATCTTTTTCCTACAAAGCTGATTCGTAAGCATCTCTTTACTCCCTGGGCAAGAGCCGGGGTCGGGTTGGATATCTGCTTTGGCGATATGGGGTCTATGGATGACTCTTCTCCCTTTTTCTACTACTTTTGGCAAATGGGAGCGGGTACGCAGTTTGCGCCTGATGCTATGAAGTCTGGACGCCTGGGGATCATGCTGGATTACAAAGTTATTAGCGGCATTGCCCCGGCGGATTTTGGAGATGAAATTGGGGCCGAGCGAATCGGACTAACCCTGTCATATATCACCGGTTATTAAGCAGCCTGTAGGAGGCTGTATTTGAAAAATATTTAAGATGAGTGTTCACACTCGTGGGAATTAAGGAGAAAATTGTGAAAAAATTGTTTTGTGTTTTGGCGTTGGCGGCTCTCGTTTTTGGTTGTACTTCCGTACCTACAGATAGCAGTACTTTTGGGCCCGAAGAGATTGGAGCTGTTCATTATGCGGCAGAAGGTTTGGCTTTTGAAGAAGCCACCTATTTGTTCGTGGGAAAGGGAGCGGATTTTCTTGTTCAGCTGTGTGACATCGACACGGAAAACTATACAGAGGCTTTTGGTGTAAGACAGAGTATGATGGCCTTGGGTATATTTAATAAATATATCCAGCTTGTACCGGGAGAGCATGATCTGGGATTGTATGCTATGGAGCAGGGGAGACTAGAAACAAAAGGTAATACTGTTATAATGCATGAATTATATACAGACATGACTTTCGATTTTGCTGCCGGGTTTGTTTATGTTTTTGATCAGCTCGAATCGGGCAACATCAATATTAAGTATTGGAAAATAGGCTCCACGGAAATATTTGAAGACGAATTCCTTGTTACAGCGAAGAATGACTAATGAAACAGTATTTAATTTTACTGACTTTTTTGGCAGGAGTTTCTCTTTTTGCCGATGGGAATAGGAACTGGAGAGATTTAAGTCTCCAGGAAAATTTAATCCTGGAAGATTATGTCCCTCAGGAAAATACGGTACTTGTAGCTGCAAAAATAAGTTCCAACAGGAATATGAAGGATTATGTTCTTGATCATAAAATGACGAATGAGGCAGTTTATGAACGTTTGGATATGAATGCTTTGGTTTGTTTGCTTCTTGATTTGACCGGTTCCAGCAAAGGGCGCGAAGTGAAGGCTCTTTACTTTTCCTGGGATGAGTACTTTATTATGGAAGTACCTGTGGGAGATTATAAGTTTCATTCCATGATCTATCCTCCCTATACTAAGAACTCCATGTTTTCTTTTAACTTTAACGATATGATGGATTACCATTTTTCAATGGATTCCCCCTTTGTTTATATTGGGGACATCAATTTGTTGTTTGATGTGAAAAACGACTTTGGTTTTATGGAAAACAGGTTGGAAATTGTGGATAACTTTGCCGAAGCGGAAAGTGCTTTGGCCCATCGTATCAAAGATGAGAGTGGAGCGTATGTGGAATTTACCAAGTCCCTTCCTCCGGTCATGAAAAGCATTGTTTTTGACATTAGCGATATAAAGTAGGGGAGGGAAAACGTGAAAAAATTTAGTTTGATGTTCATTGTGATTGTTATGAGTCTGTTTGCCTCCTGTGCCAGTTATAGTTACAAAACCGGTTTTGTAAAAGTTAAATATTCCACCCCCCCAGCCAGCCTGAAAGCTCAGGTTCACAGGGAAATTGAGCAGGAGGTGTACTTAAGAGTTTCCGAAGAATCTGCTATACCCGCAGGGAGTTCCATTCTTATTGTCGGTGCCTTAGCTAACAAGGGTACTCTGTACTTTGTAGAGGCATTAGAGACTGAATTAAAGAATAGTGAGCTTCTTGAGGTGAAAGGTATGGACAGCATTCAGGAGTTCTATCCCTCCTATCCCTGTACTATCCTATCCCGGGATAATGAAATAGAACGGGATGCAGAAGGGGTTGTTCCCGAATTCGAATCCTTTGACAAGAGGAAAATGGTTGAGATTGGAGAAGCTGTAAAGGTAGATTATGTCTATATGGTTTATGTGGACATGTATGGAAAATACGGTTATTCCCTTGCCGGTTTTTTCTCTTCGAAAGAACTGGTAGCTCAATTGTCTAAAGTTAAAGGGACCCTCTGGGACGTTAAGGCCGGAGAGGTTGTGGCAAATACTTTTTTCTATGAGAGTGAATCAACCTCTGTGAGCAGCGGCCCGATTGTGGATAACCAATACTCCAGAACAGAAAATTTGCTTATGGATGTTTCTGAGAAGGCTGCAACGCAGGTCTCCAAGGAAATGATTAAGGACGTCCTTTAATTGTATTTTAACTGATTTATAAACCCGCCGAATGGCGGGTTTTTTTGTGCTCTACTGAAAACTGTCCCGCGTCAAAATTCCGCTGATATTAATCCCTTCCGCATTAAGAAAGTCCTCTTCACTGCCATTGATGGTAATTTTAACTCCCACCACAGAGGAGAACTCCGTGGCGGAGTAGACCAGCTGCTTGAGCTGGGCCTGGTAGCCTTCAAAACCCAGGTGGTTGTAGCGAAAGGCGTCATTCACGTCTATCCAGGCGATGCCGTCGCGCAGGGATATCTTGTTGATGACTGTTTCGTTGGGGATGAGGGTAAAGTAGCCCTTCATCAAGTCGTCCTGTGAGGGGCCGTCCAGGAGGGCGGAGAGGGTCGCGGCGAGTAGTCCTTCCTCATACTGAATATTCCGCATGATGCTTTTGAGAAGGATTTGGCCTTCGTCGTTAATCTTAAGGAAAAAGAGTCGGGTTTGGTACTCCTTGAGGGGCGTTTCTTCCGGTTCGGTTTCTTCCTTTGGTTCATCCTCTTTTTTAATGGACTCTTCGTCAATCTGAGGGGTTGCCTTTTCCACAGCCAGAGAGGCTTTTTGGGGGGAGGTGCTTTCCTTCTCTTCCATGCGGGTGACGACCGGCAGGGAGGCGGGACTATCCGGCGGATCGGCGGCCAGTTTACCTTCTAAAGTGAGCTTCCCCACCACCAGAACGAGGGAGAGGAGTATGAAAAAGAGGGAGAGGAGGCCCAGGTTTCTTCCGGATTTTTCCCGGGCTGGGGACTGTTTCGTTCCGCCGGTGCCGTACTTTTTCTTCAAAGAAGGATCGATCGTTTTTTTCGCCATTAGTGAAATGATACCCCCTTTTTTCGTATTTGACAATGGGAGGGGCTTAGTCTATTATTATTGTAGTGAAGACGATTAAAGGGATTTCCGCCTCCCCGGGAATCGCCATAGGCAAAGCCTTGGTTTACAATGAATCGCCGACCGCTATTCCCCGATTTCATGTTTCGGAAGATGAGGTTCAGAATGAAGTGGACCGTCTTAAGATTGCGGTAACCAAAGCGGCGGAAGATATTCAGCTCATCAAAGAATCCCTTGATAAGGATGCCAGTGAGCAGCATGCCATTCTGGAAGCCCATTCCCTTATGCTGTACGATCCTTGCTTTAACGAACAGGCCCACGAAAAGGTTAAGTCCGAACTCAAGAATGTGGAATGGATTCTTCACGAGACGGTAAATACCCTGGTGGAGCAGCTTGAAGCGACTCAGGACTCTTACCTGCGGGAGAGGTCTTCCGATATCCTCGATTCCTCCCGGCGCATTATAGATCATCTGCTCAGTAGGAAAAGAATCAGCCTTGAACAGGTGGACGAAGAGGTCATTCTGGTGGCCCACAATATACTCACCACGGAAATGCTTCAGCTGGACCGGCGTAAGATCCTGGGAATTGCCATGGACATGGGGGGCAAGACGTCCCACACTGCTATTCTGGCCCGCTCCTTTGGCTTTCCCTGTACGGTTGGTTTGAAGACGGTTGCCGAAGAGATTCACCGGGACGATATTATTATTGTGGACGGAATTGACGGTGCCGTTATTATTGATCCGGACGAACTGACCCTTGAGCAGTACCGAAAGAAACGGGCCCACTACGAAAAGAAAGAGTCCCTCCTTTTTAATATAACCGACCTGCCCGCCGAGACGACCGACGGGAAATTAATCAGCCTTAAAGCCAATATCGAATTCCCCGCCGAGACGGACCAGGTTGTGAATATGAATGCCGAAGGGGTGGGGCTTTTCCGAAGTGAATTCCTCTTTTTGGAGCAGTGGGATGCGGCCGATGATGAAGTGGCCCAGTTTGAAGCCTACAAGGAAGTTTTGGAAACCATGGGGAGCAAGCCCGTGACTATCCGGACCCTCGATGTGGGGGGAGACAAGCTGATTGGGGAGATTGAGAACCTTGATGAGGCCAATCCTCTTTTGGGCTGGCGGGCGATTCGTTACTGCCTGGAGAGAAAGGATATTTTCAAGGTTCAACTCAGGGCCCTTTTGCGGGCGTCACACTACGGGAACTTGAAGATTATGTTCCCCATGATTTCCGGGATAGAGGAGTTTGAAGAAGCTCTGGCCATGGTGGAAGAGGTGAAGGGGGAACTGGAAAAAGAGGGTGTTCCCTTTGATAAATCCCTTCCCGTCGGGCTTATGATAGAGATTCCTTCGGCGGCCATGACTTCCGACATTTTAGCGGAGAAGGCGGACTTCCTGTCCATCGGTACGAACGACTTGATTCAGTACTCCGTAGCCATTGACCGGGGAAACGAAAAGGTGGCTCCCCTCTATCAGCCGCTGCACCTGGGACTCATCCGTATGATTCACATGGTGGTGAAAAACGGCCATAGCCACGGGATTCCCGTAAGTATTTGCGGAGAAATGGGGGGAGACCCCATGTATACGGCCATTCTGCTGGGTCTGGGACTGGACGAAATCAGTATGAGCGCTTATAGTTTGCCGGAAACAAAAAAGATTATCCGTTCCGTATCCATTGCGGAGTCGGAAGAGCTGCTCGGTACCATACTTGAAATGAAGTCCTATAAGGAAATAAACGATTTTACCCGGCTCTGGATGGAGAAGAGATTTAATGATAAATGATAATAGAACCCTGCCTGTGGTGGCCGTTGTGGGCCGTCCTAACGTGGGGAAATCCACCCTTTTTAACCGTCTCTACGGTAAGCGTCGCTCCATAACCGATCCCACCCCGGGAGTAACCCGCGACGCTATTGAAGAGGCCTGTACCGTAGCCGGTAAGGATATCCTTCTGGTAGATACGGGGGGCTACAAACTGGAGCGGGATGACAGCTTTGACGAGATTGTTGCCGAACGAAGTGTGGCGCAGTTGGACCGGGCCTCTCTTATTATGCTCGTCCTCGACGGGGGAGAGCTGACCGCCGAAGACGAGGCCATGGTAGATATGGTCCGCCCCTACTCGGATAGGCTCATTGTTGTGATTAATAAGATTGATACCCCCGAGAAGGAGCCCCTGGTGTGGGATTTCTACTCTCTGGGATTCGAGCATGTCATAGGTGTCTCTGCCGCACATAACCGGAATATCTCTGAACTTAAGGAGACCATGGTCAAGCGGCTTAACCAACTGGCCAAGGAAGGGAAGGAGAGAGCGGAAATTCTCCCGGACCTGACCATTGCTATTCTGGGCAAGCCGAATGCGGGGAAGTCCACCTTGCTTAACAGACTTCTTAAGGATGAGAGAGCTCTCGTTTCTCCCATTGCCGGTACGACCAGGGATATTATTGACGGCTACTTCTCCTACAAGGGTAAGAGTATCCGTATTATCGATACGGCGGGAATTCGGAAGAAGAAGAAGGTTAAGGAGAACGTTGAGTACTACTCTGTTAACCGGGCGATTAATACTATTGAAGAGGCCGATGTTGTTGTTCTTCTTATGGATACCCTGGAAGGTTTGACCGAGCAGGATAAGAAAATCACCTCCCAGATCGTCAAGAAGGGAGCCGGTGTTGTATTGGCCCTGAACAAGATTGACGAACTCTCCTATGACGAAGAAGCTATTGAGGAGCAGGAAGACAAGGCGCGCTTTCTCTTTCCCGTACTGGGATATGCCCCGCTGGTAAATATCTCCGCCAAGGAAGGCCGCAATGTGGACAAGCTCCTCTCGGCCATCGTAAAGGTGCAGACCCAGATGAACCAGAGGATTTCCACCTCCCATCTTAACGAAGCCCTGCGGGAGTGGGTCGACTATAACCCTCTTCCCTACGTCTCCGGCAAGGCGCTGCGTGTAAAATACCTGACCCAGGTAGGAACCGCACCGCCCCATTTTCTGCTTTTTGTTAACCGGAAGACTGAGTTCCCCGAGTTCTATACCCGCTACATCATCAATCAGGTGAGAAAGGAGTTCAAATTCAGCTCCGTACCCATTGAGATGGAACTTAAGCAATCCACCAAAAGGGAGTTCTGATAGGTGAAACCGATTCTCCTGTGGCCGGTTCTCATGATCCTCTTTTCCTTCTCATTGGGGGCCCAGTCCTCCTTTGATGATTACGAGGAGCTGCTGGACAAGGCCGGTTACGCGGAGAATTGGGAGGTTCGCCAGAAATATACGGAGACCATCATGGCTCCTTTTTATACGGTTATGCACGTACCCGCCGCCGTTTCTTCCCAGATCATCTCCGAGGGGGATGTGAAGTTTGAACTGCGCCGGGCGGAGACTTCCTTCTATCTGCTCTTCCTGAACGAGGATGAGGGGGAGTTTCCTACCCTGGGCCGGGGTAACTGGGTTATTAAAAGGGATATTCGCTCGGGCGATTTTCTCCAGGCCAAAATATTTCTGCAAAACGACGCGGATACCTTTATTCGCCTTTTCCCCGGTGAAGACCGGTCCTACCTGGACGTCTATCTTTACGGACGTCAGATCTACACGAAAATCCCCGTTTCCGTGGCTTTTGAGGAGCTGATTTTGAGCCCCTTTGCCCGGATAACTTCACTCACGGAAAATATCATAGACTGGAACAAAATTCTGACCGATCGGACCTACGAAGAGTGGGATATTCTGGATGATCTGAGCTTTGAGCTGGAGAAAGGTGCCGCCCGCCTGGAGTATGTGGACGACGGAGCTATGAACAGCCGGGAAGAGTGGGTGTATATAGAGACCGGCGAGCTGCAGACCGAAGAAGTGACGGGAGTAAACTGCTCGGGCTTCCTTAAGTGGGTGGCCGACGGATTCTACCGCCCCGCTCCCTACGGCGACGGTGAGTGGCTGACCTTTGAGGAGCTTCTGGAACTGCCCGAAGAGTGGCTGGAGAAGGAGAGCTCCTGGGACCGTAATTTCGAACATCGTGACCCCCGATTCGGTCTGGACTGGACCCGGAACATTGCCGCCATCCTGCGGGAAGCTTTTACGGGGCTCGAGACGGGCTATGATCAGATGGACGTGGATAGGGTCCCTTTTTACGACTATAAGGCCGACGTGGGCTATTCAGCCTCAGAACTGGAGACTATTCTCTACCTGCTGGCGGTGGACCGGCCCGGACGCATCTACTGGGGGGCGGTGAGTTCCCCCTGGAAGCCTGCCGGAGAGAGTGTGACTTTGTGGCAGTACTACCACACCGCCCTTTTTGTACCCCGCTTTTCCGAGGAGGGAGATTTTATTTGTGATGTCTTCCAGTCGGGTGAGTGGACCTCTTTGGAAATCTTTTTGCATACTTACGGGGAGGACTGGGTTCACTTGACCGTTTCCGACGGCCTTAAGACTTTTGATCCTCCTGCACTTCCTTAAGGAGTCATAAATGTTTAGAAAATCTCTTTTAATTATCCTGTTGGGGATAGGTCTCTTCTCTTGTGCCGGTAAGCCGGATATGAGCGGGGTTACGGTACTGGGACTTGCCGAGGCCAAGGCTGCTCGGATGGCGGAAGTCAGTCTTATGAACAATGGGGAGCAGTTTGTTTCCTATACGGACGAGAAGGGCCTCTGGCGGGTTAAGTCGGACAAGACCTGGACGAGTGGCTTTGTTCCCGGTGAGTTTTGGTATCTCTACGCTTTGAGTGGCGAGGGGGTATGGAAGGATCGGGCTCTCTTGTGGACGGAGGGCTGTCGTTCCCGGGCTTACGCGACGGATAACGATACGGGCTTTCAGGTTTTTGACAGTTTTGGGCTGGCCTATACTCTGGGCGGTGAGGTGAGTCAGGATAATCTGGATGTGCTTTTGGCCGGGGCGGATATTCTGGTAAATCAGCGCTTTAATCACGAGATTGGCTGTTTCCGTTCCTGGAAGCAGAGTATTGTTAAACCGGAGATTCTTCCTTTTGAGGTGAATATTGACCAGTTGATGAATCTGGAACTGGTGCTTTGGGCCGGTTTGAACGGGGGGAATCCTGACTATATTGATTTTGCGGTGAGCCATGCGGACCGGACGTGGGAGAATCATGTTCGGGAGGATGGGAGTACTTTTCATGTGGTGGATTACAATGGTGACGGTTCGGTGTGTCTTAAGCGGACTCATCAGGGCTGGATGGATGATTCTACCTGGTCCCGGGGGCAGTCCTGGGCGGTGTATGCCTATGCTATGCTTTACCGTTATACGGGGCTTGAGCGGATGCTGGAGAGGTCGATTAAGTGTCTGGAGTACTTTGTTATGGCTACGGAGTACCAGACTGATGACTGGGTGCCCTATTCGGACTTTGATGCTCCTTTGGACGGTGATAATCCCCGGGATACTTCGGCGGCTGCTGTTGTGGCGTCGGCCTGTCTGGAGTTGTATCATATTACGGGGGATGAGCTTTACCTGGACCGGGCGGAGTCTTTTATTCTTGCTTTGGGGAGCGAGGAGTTTCTTGCCTGGGATATGAACTACGATTCTTTGCTTTTGAAGGGGTCCGAGAAGTGGGGTAAGCCGGAGGTGGGCGCTATTTTTGGGGACTACTTTTTTGTTGAGGCTTTGTACCGCTGGTCCGAATGGTCTCCCCGTGCTCTCCCGGAGAGCTTTGGTCTTTAAAGTCCATTTTTTATTCTGACTGGGATTAATGGGAATTATGGGATTTGAATGTAAGAGCTTTATGCTTTTCTTAATCCTCTTAATCCCTCTTGGCCCAGTGAGCCTTCTTGTCTTTTTATTCTGACTGGGATTAATGGGAATTATGGGATTTTGAATGTAAGAGCTTTATGCTTTTCTTAATCCTCTTAATCCCTCTTTTCCCAGTGAGCCTTCTTGTCTTTTTATTCTGACTGGGAATAATGGGAATTATGGGATTAGAATGTAAGAGCTTTATAGCTTTTCTTAATCCTCTTAATCCCTCTTTTCCCTGTGGGCTTTCTTTTTTATTTTTTTAATCAGGAATTGTGGGTTATTTGGGGTTTTTCTTGCCTCTTTGGGTATAGGGGTAAGTTATGTTGTTATATAAATCATTGACTGAAAATATTATTGGGGCCTTTTATGATGTTCATGCCCAGTTGGGGCCGGGTTTATTAGAGAAACCTTATCGAAATGCTTTGATGCTGGCTTTGATGAAGCGTGGTTTGGCTGTGACTAAGGAGCAGCAATTTGATGTTTGTTTTGATGGTATGTCTATTGGTAAGTATTTCGCTGATATTGTTGTTGAGGATAAGGTGGTCCTTGAGATTAAGGCTGTGAGGGAACTGGATGGGGATATGATGGCTCAGGTTATTAACTATTTGAATATTTCCGGGTTACCTGTTGGGATTCTGGTTAATTTTCGGAATGCTACGGTAACATTCAGGAGGTTTGAGAATCGTTCTCCCAACTATCTAAGTTCTTTGGAGTAGTTTTTAACTGTTAGGTCTTTTTTTGGACTGGGATTAATGGAATTATGGGATTTTGATTGTTAGAGCTTTATAGCTTTTCTTAATCCTCTTCATCCCTCTTCTCCCAGTGAGCCTTCTTGTCTTTCTTTTTGGACTGGGATTAATGGGAATTATGGGATTTTGATTGTTAGAGCTTTATAGCTTTTCTTAATCCTCTTCATCCCTCTTTTCCCAGTGAGCCTTCTTGTCTTTCTTTTTGACTGGGATTAATGGGAATTATGGGATTTTGATTGTTAGAGCTTTTTAGTTTTTCTTAATCCTCTTAATCCCTCTTTTCCCAGTGAGCTTTCTTAGTCTTTTTTTCTAACGGGTATAAACGGGCTTGCCGTTGATGATGGTTTGGCGGACTTCTGAGGAGATTTCCAGGGGGTTGCCGGTCCAGAGGACGAGGTCTGCGTCTTTGCCCGGTTCGAGGCTGCCAATGCGGTCGTCGAGGCCCAGGATTTTGGCGGCGTTAATGGTGATGGCCTTGATGGCTTCCTCGAAGGGGAGGCCCGCTTTTTCGGCCAGGGCGGCGCAGAGATTCAGGTGTTGGATGGGGATCTCCGGGTGGTCCGTCATGAGGGCTACCAAAACGCCTGCTTCGTGGAGGACGGCGGGGGTGGTAAAGGATTTGTTCTTTAACTCGAACTTGCCCTGGAAGCCCATGGTGGGGCCCAGGATGGCCGGAGCGCCGGAGGCGGCTACCTGTTGGGGGATGAGGTGGCCTTCGGTGCAGTGGTCCAGGGTGAGTTTTAGGTCGAACTCTTTGGCAATTCTTATGGCGGTGAGGATATCATCGGCCCGGTGGGCATGGATTTTAAGGGGGATTTCTCCCCTAAGAACGGGCAGGAGGGCTTCCATTTTGATGTCATAGGGAATATAGCGGATGCAGTCTATCCCGTTGTTATTCTTTCTTTCCCCGTATTCCCGGGCGCGGTAGAGGGCTTCTCTGAGGAGGGCGGCGTTGCCCATGCGGGTCATGGGGGTCTGTTTGCGCTCGGCGTAAGTTTTTTTGACGTTTTCCCCAAAGGCGCACTTCATGGCCAGCGGTTCTTTAAGGAGCATTTCGTCTATGGCGATGCCGTGGGTTTTGATGACACAGAACTGGCCGCCTATGACGTTCATGCTGCCCGGGCCGGAGGCGACGGTGGTGACTCCTCCTTCCAGGGCATCCCTAAAGGAGGCGTCCTGGGGGTTAATACCGTCCAGGCCGCGCAGGTGGGGGGTGATAGGGTCGGTGCCTTCGTTTACGTCTTTTTCGGTCATGGGGAGGCCCTGGCCGAAGAGGCCCAGGTGGGTATGGGGGTCGACAAATCCCGGGAGAACCCAACTACCTTCAGCGTCGATGACTTCTGTGCCTTCCGGGGCTTGAAGGTCGGTGCCGATCTCTTTAATCAGTTTGCCCTCAATCAGGATATCTCCCCGGTCGTAGTCTTTGCCGGCGGCGCTTATGATTTTTCCGTTTTTGATTAATGTCATGATCTTACCTCACCTTTATCCCAGTATATTCGCAAATATCAATCCCGTCACCCAGAGGGCGGCCAGGGTGATGAGCAGTTTGGGGAGGACGATGCGAAAGATTGCCGCCGAGAGGGCAATCATGTCTTTAAAGCCCAGCCGGGCCGATTCCTTGTCTTCTTTCACCCTACTTTACCAGGTGGCACCAGACGCGGTGGCCCGGTTCGGGTTCGGCCATTTCCGGGGCTTTTTGGGAGCAGACGGGAAGGGCCTTGGGGCAGCGGGTATGGAACTTACAGCCCTTGGGCGGGTTGGCCGGGCTGGGCACGTCCCCTTCCAGGATGATTCGCTCCCGCTTTTCCGACGGATGGGACCGGGGAACGGCGGAGAGGAGGGCCTGGGAGTAGGGGTGAAGGGCGCTCTTGAAGAGCTGCTCCGAGGTGCCTATTTCCATGAAGCTTCCCAGGTACATGATGCCCAGGCGGTCGCAGAAGTAGCGCACCAGGCTCAGGTCGTGGGAGATGAAGAGGTAGGTGAGGCCCATCTCTTCCTTGAGCTTTTGCATGAGGGTGAGTACCTGGGCCTGTATGGATACGTCCAGGGCGGCGGTGGGTTCGTCACAGATGATGAACTTGGGATTGAGGGCCAGGGAGCGGGCGATGCCGATTCTTTGCCTCTGGCCGCCGGAGAACTCGTGGGGATATTTGGCGGCGTTACTTCCGTCGAGCCCGCAGATCTCCAACAGTTCCTTTGTCCGAGCCAGGGCGGCGTGCTTGTCCATAATTTTGTGTTTAATCAGCCCTTCGGAGACGATGGCGCCGATGTTCATACGGGGGTCCAGGGAGGCAAAGGGGTCCTGGAAAATCATTTGGATGTCCCGGCGCAGGGAGCGCATACTCTTTTTGTCCAGGGCTTCCTTGTTTTCCACGTCAAAGAGAACCGTGTCTTTGAACTGGACCCGTCCCGCCGTGGCTTTATGGAGGTGGGAGATGGTTCGGCCGGCGGTGGATTTGCCGCAGCCCGATTCGCCCACAAGGCCAAAGGTTTCTCCTTCGTTAATGTGAAAGCTCAGGCCGTCCACCGCTTTTATGTCTCCCACTTTGCGGGAGAGTACCCCGCCGGTGACGGGGAAATATTTCTTGAGGTTGGTTACCTCTATTAGCTTTTTACTCATTGTCCTTCCCTTTGCTGTAGAGCCAGCAGCGCACTTTGTGGTTTTCCGAGAGCTCTGTCAGCTCGGGCATTTTTTCCTTGCAGATGGGGAGGCACTCGCAGCAGCGGGGGGCGAAGGCGCAGCCCTTGGGCAGATTGGTCAAAGGGGGCACCATGCCGGAGATGCACTGGAGGCATTCGCCCTTTTGCACTTCGTTGACTCGGGAGGCGAAAAGCCCCTTGGTGTAGGGGTGTTTCATGTCGTCGAAAAGAGTCAGCACGTCGGCCTGTTCCACCACGCGGCCCGCGTACATGACCGCAACTTCGTCGGCCATTTCGGCTATCACTCCCAGGTCGTGGGTAATGAAGAGGCAGGACATGCCCGATTCGGCGGTGAGGCTCTTCATCAGTTCCAGTACCTGGGCCTGGATGGTTACGTCCAGGGCGGTGGTGGGCTCGTCGGCGATGAGGAGCTTGGGGTCGCAGCTCAGGGCCATGGCTATCATAACCCTTTGGCGCATACCGCCGGAGAGCTGGTGGGGATGTTCGTCTATCACCTTCTCTGCCCGGGGGATGCGCACCTTTTTAAGCAGTTCGATGCACTTTTTGCGGTTCTCTTCGCCGGTGAGACCCTTGTGGAGGGCGAGGGATTCGCCGATCTGATCACCGATGGTAAAGACCGGGTTCAGGGCGGTCATGGGCTCCTGGAAGATCATGGCCATGTGGTTGCCCCGGATCTCCTGCATCTCCCCCTCGCTCAGGTCCAACAGGTTGCGTCCCTCAAAGAGGATCTCCCCCGAATCGATAAAGCCCTGCTTGGCCGGTAGGAGTCTCATTATAGAAAGGCTGGTAACGCTTTTGCCGCAGCCCGATTCTCCCACAACGCCCAGGGTTTGGCCCTTCTTGATGGTCATATCCACCTGGTGAACGGCGGTCACCTTCCCTTCGGAGGTTTTGAAGGAGGTGGTCAGGTTATTCATTTCCAGTAAGTTATCAGTCACAATTCCCCCTTAACGCTTCAGCTTGGGATCAAAGGCGTCCCGCAGGCCGTCACCCAGAATATTAATGGACAGGATGGTGGTGAGTACCATGAGGCCCGGAGTGATCCAGAGCCACCAGTGGAGCCGCAGGGAGCGCAAACTCTGGGCGGAGGCGAGCATGTTACCCCAACTGGGCTGGGGCTGCTTTACGCCCAGTCCCAAAAAGCTCAGTCCCGCTTCGGAAAGTATCCCCGTGGCGATTCCCAAGGTGGCGTACACGATGATGGGAGCCAGAATGTTGGGGAGGATGTGCTTTACGATAATCTCCCAGGACTCGAGCCCCAGAGAGACGGCGGCTTCTATGAATTCCCGCCCCTTAATCGCCATGACCTCGGCCCTGACGATACGGCAGATGCGGGTCCAGCTAAGGATGCCCGAAATAAACATAACGTTGTAGATGCTGGGCCCCAATACGGCGGCGATGGCAATGGCAATTACGAAGAAGGGGAAGCACATGACCACGTCCACGATACGCATAATCAGGTTGTCCACCCAGCCCCCGGCATAGCCCGCAATGGCGCCCAGGAAGACGCCTATAAGCAGGGAGATGGCGGTGGAGACAAGGCCCACGCTCAGGGAGACGCGGCCGCCGTAAACAAGGCGGGTAAAGGTGTCCCGTCCCAGGTCGTCCGTTCCCAGCCAATGCTCGGCGCTGGGCTTTTGGTAGGCGTTGGCCATGTCCACCTGGTCCCGGTCGTAGGGGGAGAGGAGGGGGGCGAAGAGGGAAATCAGGATAAAAAAGAGAAGGATAAAGAGGGCACCCACGGCCATTTTGTTCTTTCTTAGACGGCTATAAACAATCCCCATGGGGGTAGTTACTTTAGTTTTTTTACTCATGCGGGGCTCCTAGGTGTACCGAATCCGGGGATCGACCAGGGCGTACATAATGTCCGCCAGCAGGTTGGCCATAAGAATCATGAAGGCCAATACCATGGTGGCGTCCATAATCACTGGGTAGTCCCGGTTCATAACGGCCTGGAATATCAGGGTACCCATACCGGGCCAGACAAAGATGGTCTCGGTAAGGACCGCCCCGGAGACAAGCTGACCCAGGGACAGGCTGATGATGGTGACCACCGGGATCAAAGCGTTCCTCAGGGCGTGTTTGTAGATGACTACCTTCTCGCTGAGCCCCTTGGCCCGGGCGGTTCGTATGTAATCCTGCTGAATCACTTCGAGCAGGGCGGTTCTCGTGTAGCGCATAAAAGAGGCCATTTGGATGAAGCTCAAAACGATGACCGGGAGGGCCAGGTGGTAGAGCAGGTCCAGAAAGGCGCGGAAGCCGGTAAAGCCAGAGGCCAGGGTTCTCATCCCGGAGATGGGAAAGAGCTTAAGGTCTATGGCAAAGAATTTGACCAGGAGCAGGGCAAAGAAGAAGGCCGGTATGGAGAGGCCTATAAAAGCCACGATGGTGGCCAGATAATCAAAGAGGGAGTACTGTTTGGTGGCCGATATCACCCCCAGGGGAATGGCTATGACAATACTGAAGATGAGAGCCACCCCGGAGAGGAGCAGCGTATTGCCTATGCGGCGGGATATCATCTCCGCAATGGGTTCTTTAAACTTGATGGAGTAGCCCAGGTCACCTTTGACGAGGCCCCCCATCCAGCGGACGTACTGGACCGGAAGGGGGTCGTAGTAGCCAATCGCTTCCAGCATATTTTCCACGTCCTCCGCTTCCGCGTCGGACTCAATCATGTAGGCGTAGGGATTTCCCGGCATAAGGTGGATGAGGGAGAAGATGATGATGGAAATACCCAGGAGAACGGGAATCATCAAGAGTATCCGCCGGATTATATAGTTTTTCAATGTGAATCTCCTAAAGCCCGCCCCGAAACAGGGCGGACCGGTGTTAACTTTTACTTAAAATTATTTAGCGTAGTACCAGGTATTGGGGGCGTACCAGAGCTCGTTGGGAGCGGTGGCGTTACGCAGGTTCCCACTCACGGCACAACCCAGCTGGGGGGTGTAGAGGAAGATGGAGGGCAGGTCTTCGTTCAGGTAAACCGCCCAGTCTCCGTAAATCTTTCCACGGGTTTCGTTGTCGATGTAGGAGATACCCTCTTCGATGAGACGGTCATTCTCGGCGTTTTCGTAGTTCATCAGGTTGTACTTGGCGCCGGTCTTCCAGAATCGAGCCTGGTCCGGCTCAACTCCGGCTCCAAAACCAATGAGGAAGAGTTCGAAGTCGTCGTTGTTCAGCTGTTTGAACATGGTGGAGAACTCCATAATCTGCAGTTCCACATCAATCCCGATGTCCTTGAGGTTCTGCTGAATAACCGGGGCGGACCGTTCACGGGTCTTGTTGCCGCTGGGGTACTTGAGAACCCACTTGAGCTGCTCCCCGTCGGCCTTGTACATAATGCCGTCCTTGTAGGAGTAACCGGCCTCTTCCAAAAGCTCAATGGCCTTTTCCGGGTTGTACTCGTACATATTCAGCTTGTCCAGACCGGGATGGGCCCAGCTGGAGGTGGGCAGGGGCTGGGTGAGGAGTTCCCCGTAGCCGTAAAGAAGGTTGTCCACCATACCCTGACGGTCGATGCCGTACATAAGGGCCTGTCGAACTTTAACATCCTGGAAATCGGAGAGCTGGTGGTTTACCCCCATGAACTGGTAGGAACCGCCGGCGGTGGCCAGAACCTGGATGCCTTCGCTTTCGAAGAGACCCATGTCGTCCGGGTTAAAGTCGGACACGGTCATGTAGTTGATCTGACCGCTCAGGAGCTCGGCCTGGGCCGTATCCTGGTTGGTGGCTTTGATGATGATCTTGTCCAGGTAGGGACGACCCTGCCAGTAATCTTCGAAGGCCACCATGCTTACATACTGGTCGGCGGCGAATTCGGCGAACTTAAAGGGGCCCGTACCCACGGGGTTGCGGAGCATCTCGGTCATTTCCGGCGCTTTGGCGGGCTCAATACCGGCCCAAACGTGTTCGGCAATCAGGTTAGCCTTGGTTCCCACCATGGTAAGAACGGAGGCGTAAATCTCTTCGAAGGAGATTTTGATGGTGTAGTCGTCGATGATTTCCACACCGGAGATTTCGTCGGCCTCGCCGTTGTGGTAGGCTTCCACCCCGATGATGGGCTTGAAGTTGGAGTAGAGAGGACCGGTGTAGCCCGCGTCACAGATGAACTTCCAGTTGAAGTAAACATCTTCCGCGTCGAACTCTTCCCCGTCATGCCACTTTACCCCCTCTCTCAGGTGAAAAGTCACGCTCTTGGAGTCGTCGGCGATGTCCCAGCTTTCGGCCAGGGCGGGAACCAGTTCGTTCTTGTCGTTAATGGTAATAAGCCGTTCGAAAACCACGTCGGTCACGAGGAAGTCGTTGTCGGTGGATGTGATAAGGCTTAGGAAGTTACCGGAAGGGGGATTCCAGGAAGCCCGGATAAGGGTTCCGCCGAACTTGTCCTCTTCGGACATGGCGCCCCCTGCGGTCGTGCTAGTTTCTCCGTTGTCATTACCGCAGCTTACAAAAAAGGCAGCGGCGAACAGAGTCAAAATCAGTGATAGAGTCAGTTTCTTCATATCTCTCTCCATAAATTAATTGGCAATCTTTGGCTAATCATGCAGCCGGCATATCCTTAATACTTATTGAATGATCGAGCAAAGTCAATCAGAACATCTTCTACGATTTTAAGGGAGTCCATTTCCACATACTCCCCGTCCCCGTGCCAGTTGGCTCCTGCCGGTCCCAGTTCGGCTACGGGTATTCCCCGGGAGGCAAAAAAGCGCCCGTCCGACCCGCCGTGGGCTGCCGTGTACAGGGGCTCTTTCCCGGTAATCAGCTTAAACGATTTACCCAAAGCCTGGACGAACCGGTGGTCTTCCGCCGTGTCCACCGCCGGTTCGGTGCGCTCCACCATCAGCTTACCCTCAATCACATCCTCAATAGCGGCAATTATATCGTCTGCTTTAAGATGGGGCACATAGCGCAGATCCACCCCCATGAGGCAGCGGTCGGGCACTCGATTCAGGATATCGCCCCCTTCTATCTTGCCCAGGCTGACCGTGGACCCTTCATAGTAGGGGGAGCTTTCGTTGAGGATGGGGAGGGCTTCGATGCGCTTGAAGTCGGCGAAGGCTTTGGCAATGGCGTTTTCCCCTTCCCAGGGGCGGGAGGCGTGGGCCGACTTACCGGCGCTCTCTATATAAAGGTTGATGATTCCCTTGGCCTTAAGGCTGATTTCCAGATTGGTCGGTTCGGTGCAGATCACGAAGTCTCCCGTGTAGCCCTTTTCCACCAGAAAGGCCGTACCCAAACGTCCGCCCACCTCTTCGTCGGGCACAAGCTGGAGCATGATGCGGCAGGAGAGTTCCTCCCGGGAAAGCTTGATGAAGGCCTCTATCATGGCCACGCAGCCTCCCTTCATGTCCGCCGAGCCCCGTCCGTAGAGTCGGCCCTCCTTCTCCTGTGGCCGGAACTGTTCCGGCGCAGCGGAAACAACGTCGAGATGACCGTTAAATATGAGAGTCTTTTCGCCCTGCCCAATGACGGCCACATAGCTTTTGAGCCCGCCGTTTGTAAGGATCTTTCCCTCAATGCTGTGGTCCTTGAGATAGGCCGCTGTAAGGATGACCGCCTTGTTTATATTGTCTGGGGAGGAGGAATCGATTTTTATCAGGTCCTTCAGAAGTTGCACGACTTTTTACAATATCCTTTCGTTATTCGTAGTATAAAGATACGAAAATGTGTTTTGTTATAGATATAGCCCACCCTAATGTAGGCTTTTTTTATCTATTGCCGATTTTTAGGCCGGTATGGATGTTTTTTCTTTTTGTACTGTAATTGTATGCAATATGTATGCCAGTATAGCATGGAAAGCGGAAAGCGGAAAGCGGAAAGCGGATGGCGGAAAGCGGATGGCGGAAAGCGGAAAGCGGAAAGCGGAAAGCGGAAAGCGGAAAGCGGAAAGCGGAAAGCGGAAAGCGGAAAGCGGAAAGCGGATGGCGGATGGCGGATGGCGGATGGCGGAAAGCGGAAAGAGGAAAGAGGAAAGAGGAAAGAGGAAAGAGGAAAGAGGAAAGAGGAAAGAGGAAAGAGGAAAGAGGTTATGGGAGGAGCCAGTCGTAGAAGAGGGTTGCTTCTTTAATGGGGAGTTCTGATTCTATTACGACAAGATCCCCTTTTAGCTTGGTTTGGTGTAGGCTGTTGAACTCTTCGAAGGGAAGTATCTCTCTGGAACTGTTATCCCTATTAAGGGAATAACAGGCCTGGACCAGTTTGCTCTCTGTGATAAAATCAATTTCATAGCTGCTGTTATTCCAGTAGGAGATAGAGTGTTCTTCCCTTAAAAGTTGGGCGAAGACAGCGTTTTCCAATAATTTGCCCCTGTCCCTATTCAGTTTGCGTCGGACCTCATATAAGCCGTTGTCTATGAGATAGACTTTTTGGGCTGACCCCTGACTTTTCCCGTATTCATGAAGGGTGTGGATAAATCCGGTATCCTTTAAGTAGCCCAGGTAAGCATAGAGAGTATCTTTGGATACCTTAAAACCGCTGCTTTTAAAATCGTTATACCATTTGTTTATGCTTATATTTTTAGTGAATGAATCTATGACCTTGGAAAGAAGCTTATCCATAAGGGGCATATTTTGAACGCCGTTTTTTTCAATTACATCACGCAAGAGCATGGTATCTATGTAGCCTTTTAAAAGATGCCTTTTGGTTTCGGGGTTATCCGTAAGAACAACTTCGGGAAAGCCTCCCCAAGTGAGATATTCATCGGTTAGAAGGGCCAGGCGTGCTTTTTCTGCCGGTCCGTACACGGGTTTAATCTCGAATTCCTTAAAGCGGAGGAATTCAAAATAGCTTAAAGGATAAACCTTTATTTCCGCCGTTTTCCCACGTAGCCTGGAAGCTATGTCTCTGCTAAAGAGCTGTGCCGATGAACCGGTAATGATGATGGGGTAGTTTCTGTTTTGGAGGTATCTAAGACCCTTCTCAAAATCGGGAACTTCCTGGATCTCATCAAAAAAGAAAACCGGCTCCGACTGGGGGAACATCTCCTTAAAGAGAGTGGGCAGCTCGCTAAAATCATCCAGGGAGAAATCGGTTAAGGGAGATTCGCTAAAGTCCAGAAACACAACCTGCTGGGGATCTGTTTCCAGCTGTAGGGATATCTGTTTTAAGTACATAGATTTCCCGGCTCGGCGTACACCGGAGACGGTAATGACCTTATTTAGCCTTGTAGAGAGTTGGGGGTCAAAAGAAATATCCCTTGGAATAGGTTTTTTGAGTTCAAAGGTTTCCTGCCCTTCCAGAATAAGTTCTTTTAAAAGTTTCCTTCTCATAAGGAAATTATATGTCATTTCTTTCCTCCTGACAAGGAATGTTATCTTTCGGAAAAGAGTTTTTCCATGAGGGCCGCCTTTTCTTCGTAACCCCAGAGAAGCCAGTTCTCCTCAATATGCTTGGTGAATTCTTCCACGACCCGCTGTTTGACCTCTTCCAGTTCTTCTTCGGTTAGAAGATATTCCCGGCCGCAGTTCGTGATAATGCGAATATACTGAGGGGCCGGCTCGGGAAAGGAGAGGCCGCGGCTTTTCTCCGGTGTCATGTTGTGGAACTCCTGACCGGCAGCGTCCTGTTCTCTTGCGGCGGCTTCGGCTTCCAAAGCTCCCCTGTCCTCATCGGTCTCCGGCAGTCGGCCTTCCTTGAACTGGGCCACATGCTGGAGTTCGTGGATGAGCAGATTCTTCCCCTCCTCCGAGTCGGGCTGGTATTTTCCTTCGCGGAAGTAGATCTTATTTCCCGAGGTAAGGGCGTCCGCACCGGCCTGGCGCGTCATTTTGTTTGCCTCCGGGCCGGTATGAATGCGTGTGTCTCCTAAGGGCGTGTTCAGGATGAGCTCGGCCAGCATAAGGATGTTAAAGCGGAGGGGATGGATGCGGTCCGGCGAGGCAGAGGAGGGCGATTCAGGCTGACTTCGGGAGTCCCGGGAGGGGCGGGCCATGATTGGCAAGGTGGCGAGAGCTTCATCGTAGCTCTCTTTGAGTCGGCATAAAGAGTAGGCTAAATGGGCGATGGGGTAGGTCTTGTCAGTAATTGAAATAGGGCTGATGTAATTGAGCGGATGGGGCATGGGGACTCCTTGGGGTGGTCTATAAGGAGAGGGAGAGAGATTTTTCCCGGAAAGGGGCGTTTTGCTCAGAAAAAATGCCCTATTCGGGAAAATATTTCTCTCCTTTCCCATATGGAACAATCAGAAGAACAAGTAAGCGTTGAAGAGGACGTTCCCCGATGGGAGGACTTTATCATGAACCTGGATGAGCGGGAAGTTGCCCGGGAGCTGGCCCTTGAGTTGTTTATCCGGGATGCGGCGGAGAACTGGATGAAGATGGACCCGGAAAAACGGGAGTACCTTCTTGAGCTGATTTGCGAGGCCTAGGAGGAACTATGATCCATACCGAACGGGACGCTCTCCAATGGCGCATAAAGAATCTCTACTGGACACTTTCCTGCACCTTTAAGGAACTGAACAGGGGTGACTACGACGCTATTCCCCGTAATGAATTGACCGGGGAGTTTCATCGCCGCCGTATTGAGCTGGCCGACTATTTAGACCGCTTCGAGCAGAATGATGTGAGTGACGTGCTGGCTGCAGTGGGTAAGCGGTGGCAGACTTCCCCAAGAGAGATCCGCGCCCTGGAGAAAATGCTAAATGATACTCTGGAGTATCTGGGGGTGCAAACGAATCTGCCCGGAGTTGATGAGCTGATTCAACCCCGAGGGCATTTGATTGAGGCTGACGATGACTGGCGCCGGATTCAGGCTGAAGAAACCGACGAGGCGGGCTGGTTACTGACGGCGGCGGGAGACCTTGAATTCCAGGGGGGCGGATGGCTTCGGAACGAGGCGGGGTACATCCTTGACCCCTACGGTAAAAAAATAGGCGCCCGAGGCATAGAGGGCGGTCTGGACAGCATCGTGAACTACGGGGAAAAACTTGACAAGCGAGTAAACCGTGATATGCTGATAGATGAGATGCTCGATTCACGATTGAACTATCGCGTGCCCGAAGGGCTTGATGAATCGGAACGGGCCCACTGGTACTGGGACCTCGTGGATAACCGGGGGAAATCCTTTGCCCTGAGCAGAGAGAAGCGGGAGTTGCTGCAGCTCTTCGGGAAGAGGACGCACCAGTTTATATGGCCCGTTGAGGGGGCGACGGTGACGTCTGCCTTTGGGGCTAGGCCGCAGATTGTGATTGGGACCCGGGAAGTTGTGGATAGGAGAACGGGTGAAAAAAGAGGAACGGAAAATATCTACAGTAAAAAACATCATGATGGTATAGATATTATTGGCAGTTCGAAAATTGTATCAGTTGAAGATGGATATGTATTTGAGACTTCATATGATGAGGTTTTTGGTAATAACGTTTTTATTTATCATGGTGGGGGTATCACATCTCGTTATTGCCATCTTAATTCTTTAAGTGTAGATAAATATCAATTTGTAATGAGAAACCAAGCCGTGGGAGTAATGGGTAATACAGGTCTGGGAACAGGCATCCACTTACATTTTGAAATTAGGATAAATTATTACGAATATAATGATCCTGGACTTGTTTTGGGAATCGGAGGAGCTTCTGTCCGTGAAGGTGTTTATACCGAAAATGGGACTTTTAAAAATAAATTGGAGTCATAATGGTAAATAGAGCAATTGTAATGATTTTATTAACCGTAATGTTCCAACTTTACTCTTTAGAACAGAAACCTGTTTATTATGACGTTGAACCATTTGCCTTTAGTTATAATGAAAATAAGGTATACTTAATGGGAGATGCTGAACCTGTTCTTCAAAAATTAGGAAGACCTGATGAGTTAATGGAGTTGGATCATAATAATAGTATTACCGGCTTTTCAGAAATCGCAATACGATATGGGGAGTATTTCTGGATTAGCTATAGTCCTGAATCAGGTAACATACTTGATCTTTCAACAAATAATCCAGATGTTGGCTGGTCCGGCATATACCCAATTGGGATGTCTCTTACTGAATTACTAAATATTCTTCCCTATCGATTTACCTATCAGAATTCCGATGGTTTTTATCATTATGTAGATCTAGATGAATACTACCTTAATGTTTCAGGGGTTGAACGAGAGGTTATTGGCAATCTCCAATTCGTACTCGTCACAGAAAACGATATCATCACAAGAATGTACATGACTTTCAGCGAATACGCCCCCTAATCTACCACTCAATATCCTCGGGATACTCCAGTTCCTTAAAGACTACATTGTACACGTGGCAGTGTGTTTCCAGGCGGACTTTCTCTATGGCCAGGCGGTAATTTTCATTTTCCCTGTCTTCCTCGAAATCCAGAAGTTTGTTTGTGAGGGGGACGATTCTTTTTGCCCGTTCCTCCCGGGGCGATGCCATGTACTCCTGATTGCACATATCTATAAAGGGATTGGTGATTCGGTGGATGCGGACCTTTTTGTGGACAAGGTCGTGCCAGCGAGAGAAGGACATGGGTGTTAGGGTTTCGGCTATGAGATCCCGGAAGGAGGACTGAAACATTCTGATGGTCGCTATGGTTTTGTCCCAGCTGATTTCCTGGTCCATAATTGACTCAAAATGGTAGTGGCCTTCTCTTTTTTTGTATGTTCTGAGTTCTATTAATTCATCGAGGGCGATGTGGAGGACTATCATTTCCGGGTAGAGGATATTACAGGAGTAGTAGATATTTTCCCGGGGGATAATCTGATGCAGGGCTGCCTGGTGCTGCTCCCCTATGCCGTTAGGCAATGTGTCTATTGCCTCATATCCTAGTGCTGTGTTTCGGATCTCATCGTAGATATTGAAAATCCGGTGGGAGATGTTGATGAAGTGGCGGCTTTCTGCGTCCACCTCTCCCAATTCGCTAATGGTGATTTCCTGAAGAGCGTCGGCCAGTTGAGTCAGGTCATAATAGTCCCCGGATATGGTAACTCCGGTTAAGTTTTGGGTATTGCTTAGCTGGATCATACTTTTATTTTAAAGGATTTTTTAAATTTTTGCATTTTTTTTTATAATTTGGGGACATTTTCCCATTTTCGCTCGTAGGTATAGGGTGTAGGACGGCCAACTTACAACAAAAAAACATTGAATGGGGTGTGAGAACCCCAAAGGAGAATTAAGATGAGCATGGTAAATTATTATTTGAGAAAGAATCCGTTGACCACTTCCACCGAGTACCCTTTTATGGCGCGG
>JAQQAP010000018.1 GCA_028533045.1 Spirochaetales bacterium
CCTCACTTAACCGGGGTAACCCACTTTCCCTCGGTCCGAGTTATCGGGCCGGGGGATTTTTATCGGCGAAGAAAACTTTTTTTGTGGCCGACGGAACTTTTTTTGTCGCCCTAAGAATTTTGTTTTGTCGGCGAGGGAAGAACATTTTGTCGCCGAGGGAAGAACATTCTGTCGACGAGGAAAATTATTTTGTCGCCGAGCCTAATCCACCACCAGGTCGCCATACTCAATGGCGTAGCCCAGGGAATCGTTTGGGGCCACTTCGCCGGAGTCGTACTCAATGTAAAAGCTGTATTCGTCTCCATCGCCATCCACAGCCATAATGTCGTATCTAAAGCTGCCCTCATAGTAGAGCGCCAGGAGGTTTAAGTCTTCTCCGGGCATGAGGGTTTGACCGTCGTCCATCATATCCACACCCCACATGATCGAGTCGCCGGGGGAGGCAAAGAGGTAGTACATTTCGTAGTCCGTCTCGTTGGTAAAGTAGATCTCTATGAATTCCAGAGTCCCCAGGTTTTCTTCCCTGTCCCAGTCATCCAGGATAATGCGCGCTTCCCCGCTGTCGGAAATCAGCTCATCATAGAGTACGTAGGGATTCCCCCCTTCGTCTATTGCCATAATATCAAATTCATTTTCGTAGTCCGGATAATGGATATAGAAGCTCAGTTCGCCCCCGTCTTCAAAGAAATACTCCGATCCCAGAATATCAAAACCCCAGTCATCGCTGTCCCCGGGGGAGAGAAAGAGATACCAGATATCACTTCCCGTGTTATTGACCAGGGTTATACGGTTCAACTCTCCGCTATCAAAGGCAAAAAGGCCTGTGGTCGTCAGGCAAAAGATTAGGATAGCCTGGATAATGTACTTTTTCATTTTATTCTCCTTCTTGAATCAGGTGAAGGGTAGCATCTTCCTGATTCAATGTAAAATAGCCGATTTCTTCGGAAAGAATCCGGGCTTGGGCGGCCAGTTCTTCCGAGGTGGAGGCAATTTCTTCCGAGGCGGAGGCGTTCTGCTGGGTCACTCCGTCGAGCTGAAGGATGGCTTTGCTCACCTGCTCCATGCCCGTATTCAGTTCCCCGCTGGAATGGGTTATTTCGTCCACAAGTTCTGTGGTGACTTCAATCTCTTTTACCAGGGAGCGAATCAGTTCTCCCGTTTTGCCCGCCACTTCCAGGGAACTTTGGGAGAGGTCCGTAATAGCTACGGCCGATTTGCCCGAAACTACCGCCAGCTTGCGTATTTCCGAGGCAACCACGGCAAAGCCCTTGCCCGCTTCTCCCGCCCGAGCCGCTTCGATGGCTCCTGCCGAAAGCTGTTGGGCGCTGCTGGAGAGTTGCTGGCTTCCTCCCGATACCTGGGCGGAAGATGTTGATACCGCCCCCAGCACATGGGCCAGTTTTTCGTTCATGGCGGCAAAGTTCCGGGAAAGGTCCCCCAGTTCATCCTGCCTCTTTGACTGAATGTCCTGTGAGAGGTCCCCCTCCTGAATCTTTCCGGCCCAAGCCCTGTTTCTCTGAATCGATTTAAGAATGGAGCGGGAAATAAAGGACGAGGCGAGGACGGAACAGGCGGCTGTCAGGAGGGTTACCACCAGGTAAATGAGAACGATATGGGTCATTTGTTGGGAAAGATAGTCCATTTCATCGCGGGAACGTTGATTCTGCTGCTCTCCCAGCTGGTCTATGAGGCCCCGCATTTTGTTAAACTGTTCTTCGCTCATGCGGGCCGCATGGAGTTGGATTTGCCTCTCCCCAAAGGTCTTTTCCTCCAGGGTAAAATACTCTTCGTTTTTTTCTGCCCATCCGTCGTAATGGGTGCGGAAGGCTACGAGGTAGTCCGTTTGCCCCAGCCCCGCCAAAGCGGCTGCCCGGTTAACCCGTTCTCCCGTCTGGGCGATGTTTTCCCGGGCCGATTCGGCCCAGCCCGCCAGTTCCTCCCGGTCCGCCGCTTCCCGGCTTTGCAGAAGAGCCACATAGGCCTGGTAGGCGTCCCGGTCCCCATTCAGTACGAGGGATTGGGCCTCTTCCAGGCTCCGCCGTCGGCTTAGGGAAAGATTTCCTTCAAGCATTCGGTCTATCATCTCCCCCAGGCTATCAATATTGGTCCGCATTTCGTCAAAGGAATTATGAATAGCTTCTGCCGTTACGTTCATACGGGCCCTGTCCGTAATAATCTTCTGAGCCTGGTCGAATATGGTGCGGCTGTGGGTTTTCCAATTATTGTAACTCAGAATAAAACTGTTATAGTCTCCTTCCATTTCCCGGGGGAAATTCTGGCTGGGCCCTTCTATCCGGTCCCATACCTGCTGCAGGTTTTCCCGATTGTCCTCGTCGTAGCCTGTCAGCTCCTCTTTGGTGAGGGCGTCAATTCCCTTGGCTTCGCTTACGAAAACCTGATAAGCGTCCCGGTCGCCGTTAAGCATGGTGGCGTAATCACTTTGAATCCGGTTCAATTCTTCGGTCCCCTTTATTATATGGGATAACCCGGTGAGGCCTACTAAAAAAATAACCACAAGTCCCAAGGTGGGAATAGCTGTTATAATAGTGAATTGCTTACTTAATTTCATGGGGTGACTCCTCCAATGGTCGCTACTATAATTCTTATTCAAATAGTAGGGATTTACAATTTATTTTTTTTCCTTTACTGTTGCCTCATAGTAGAGTACTTTCTAGTAAATCGTCTCCCCGGGGGAGATTAGGAGGAATGCATGAAAATCGGTGCCAATACTACCGTGTTTATCGAATATGATCTTTATACCAAGGATAAGAAGGAACTTCTCGAGTCGACCGACGGGGAAGGCAAAATCGCCTATATGCATGGCAAAGGCATGATGCTTGACGCTCTGGAAAAGGAGATGGAAGGCCAGGAAGAGGGCGATGAATTCGCCGTTGAACTTTCCGTGGAAGAGGCTTTTGGCCCCCGGAACGAAGAGATGGTCGCCACCCTTCCCAAGGAACAGTTTGCCGAAGTAGGCGAGATTGCCGTGGGCGACGAGTTTCAGACCCACGACACCGACGGCAACCCCATCATGGTAACCATTACTTCAATTGAAGGAGATGAAGTTACCATTGACGGCAACCACCCCTACGCCGGTCTGGAAGTCGTTTTTGAGATTAAGGTTCTGGAAGTGCGGGAAACCACCGAAGAAGACGTAAAGAATTTCTCCGGCCATCATCACCACCACGAACACGGCGAGGGCTGCGGATGCGACAGTCACGATCATGGGGATGATCACGAATGCTGCGGAGGTGCCGGTCATGAAGACGGTTCCGAGTGCTGCGGAGGTTCTTCTTCCGGCGGCTGCGGCTGCCACTAAAATACAACGAAAGGATTTCCCATGTCAGAAAAAAGGTCTGTTAAAGAGAGTTTAGCTTTATTTGGAAAGGGCGCCCTGATTGGGGTGGCCAACACGGTTCCCGGCGTGAGCGGCGGGACCATTGCGGTCATTACCGGAATCTACGATGAGATGATGGATGCCATTTCCCACTTCATCAAGTCCTGGAAGTTCCTGGCCCTTCTCTTAAGCGGAGCGGGAGCGGGTATACTGATTTTTGCCAGGCTGATTGAGTACTTCTTTGAAGCCTATCCTGTCCAGACCCTCTACTCTTTTATGGGACTGATTATCGGGGGGATTCCCGCTCTGTGGAAAACGGCGGAGTTCCCCAAAAAAATAAAGGCCCACTGGATCTTTGCTTTCTTTTTGGCCTTTGCTTTGGTTGTTCTTATGGGATTAAGCGCCGAACCGGGAGAAAGCGTTCCCCTTCGGGATTTTTCCCTGCAGTCGGGACTCATGGTCTTCCTGGCCGGAGCAGCCGGCGGGGCGGCCATGATCATACCCGGGGTGAGCGGCTCCTTTCTGCTCCTCCTCATGGGTATGTACACCACCTTCATTGCTGCTGTAAATGACATGAACCTTCCCATGCTGGCCTGTGCCGGATTGGGGTTGGCCGTGGGTATACTGCTCGTGGCCCGGGTCATGACTTTTTGCCTGGCCCGTTTTCCCAAGACCACCTACGCCGTTATCTTTGGAATGGTTTTTGGGTCCGTTGTAACACTCTGGCCGGGAATCAGCCTGGACTTAATGGGAATTATCAGCCTGATTTTTATCCCTCTGGGGATTGTGGCGGGCTATTTACTGGGAGATCGCTAGTTCTATGGGAGAAGACAGGGAACAGATAAATCTGGATGACCTGGAATCGGTAAGCGGTATCTCCCGCTTCCATGAAATGCTCTGGATAGAGCGGAATGAAGAGGGCAAAATAGGCCGTCTTTTTAACCGTCAGGGAGAGGAGGTTCCCCTGACGGAACTGCATAAATCCTTTGAGGCCGTGGCCGAGGACGGGGGGCTGACTTACAAGGGGGAATTCATTCCCATGGAAGACTCAAGAACCCAGTTCAAGAAGCGGGCCCTTAGGCTCCAAAGAAGAAACAGCCGCCATCCGAAGGACCACTTCTAAGGATTAGCCAACACGTGTACGAAGCACATCTCCTTGCCTTCGAAGGCGAGCAGCAGAACCTTTTTCATGGGGGAACCTCCTTACGGTTGGTTCAGAATAGCCTTTAAGGGCTCTGTTGACAAGTCCCTTTGCCTGGAGGGTAAATCCTTCCTTCTTCTCTTCGAAGCGGTTGGAGTCGGGGATATTCAGTACCCCTTTTATGTTATAGCCCCCCGCTTTCAGAACGGTTTTCATAGCTCTGACAGCGCCGTTGCTTTGTGAGGGAAGAAGGTGGTAGCCGATGGGGGCGCTGGAGGCGGTGACGATGAGGGCCCGCTTACCCTTCTGGAGTCGTTTGGGAAATCTATGGCCGTCCAGATATTCAAAGGTTGTGACACATCGGTCCAAAACCGTTTTGAGGGGGCCCGAAATATTGCCCCAGTAGGTAGGAGAGGAGAGAATCAGAAGGTCCGCTTCGTCAATAAGACGGGCTATGCGGTGGCCGTCGTCCTGGGGAAGGAGACACTTTTTATCGGGACGGCAGCCCATGCAGCCCGCACAGGGAGTGATGTCGCAGTCGTAAATGCGAATATGTTCCACCGTTCCCTTTTCCCGGGCTTTCTCTTCCATAATCTTTAGCATCTGGGTAGTGACGCCTTTTTTGCGAGGGCTTCCGTTTAGTATCAAAGTCTTCATTTTTAATCTCCTAAGTACCGCCGAATCGGCGGGTAACTTAATTATGTAACAAAGGGAGATAAAAATTCCGTTACCATTTACTTAACTATTTATAAAAAAAGAGGGGCTGCCTCGTACCAGGCAGCCCCAGGTGGTGGGAAAAAGCTCCGTACTAAGCCTTTTCCCGGGAGGGTGGAGAATCATCTCGTACTAAATGATCCTCCGGTTTTCTTCGTAAAGTCGAGAAGTTTTATTTCTACTTAACCGCTTCATCCACACCGTGGTAAGCGTTTAAATAAATCTGTTTAATCTCCCCAATGAGGGGATAGCGGGGGTTGGCCCCGGTACACTGGTCGTCAAAGGCCTCTTCCGAGAGGGAGTCCACCCGGGCCATAAAGACCTTCTCATCCACACCGGCTTCCTTGATGGAGGTGGGAAGATTCAGCTGGGCCTTGAGGTCGTCGATGGCTTTGACCAGATTGTTCACCTTGTCCATGTCGGTCTTTCCTCCCAGTCCCAGATAGTCGGCAATACGAACGTAGCGGCTAATGGCGCTGGGGTATTCGTACTGGGCAAAGGCGGCCTGCTTGGTGGGGTTATCGTTGGCGTTAAAACGGATAACCTGATTGATGAGCAGGGCGTTGGCCGTGCCATGGGGCAGGTGGAAGGCCGCTCCCAGCTTGTGGGCCGTGGAGTGGCAGAGTCCCAGAAAGGCGTTGGCAAAGGCTATACCGGCCATGGCGGCGGCGTTGTGTACCTTCTCCCGGGCTTTTTTGTTGTTCGGTCCGTCGTTGTAGGCCTGGGGCAGGTATTTAAAGAGGATACGCAGCGATTCCAGAGCCGTACCGATGGTGTAGTCGGAACACATTATGGACGCAATGGATTCAATCGCGTGGGTTACCGCATCGATACCGCTGGAGGCCGTTAGCCCCTTGGGCTGGTTCATCACCAGTTCCGCATCGATAATGGCCATGTGCGGTGTCAGGGCGTAGTCGGCGATGGGGTATTTGAACCCGGTCTTGTCGTCTGTCACAACAGAGAAGGGGGTTACTTCCGAACCGGTACCGCTGGTGGTGGGCACGGCGACCATCATGGCCTTTTTTCCCATCTCGGGGAAGCTGTAGATTCTCTTCATAATATCCATGAAGCGGAGGGCCAGGCCTTCGAACTTCACATCGGGGTTTTCGTAGAGGAGCCACATGATTTTGGCGGCATCCATGGGAGAGCCTCCCCCCAGGCCGATGATGACGTCGGGCTGGAAGGCGTTTACCATCTCAAGTCCATGGTTGATGGTGGAGAGGGTGGGGTCCGGCTTAACCTGATGGTAAACCTGGAAGTCTATGTCCAGCTCGTCGAGCACGGTGGTGACCCGGTCCACATAGCCGTTTTCGAAAAGGAAGTTATCCGTAACGATGAAGGCTTTCTTTTTACCCTTGAGGTCCTGTAGGGCCAGGGGAAGACAGCCGAACTTGTGATAGATTTTCGGGGGTACCTTGAACCAGAGCATGTTTTCTCTCCTTTCCGCAACGGTTTTTACATTTATCAGGTGCTTAACACCCACGTTTTCGCTTACCGAGTTACCCCCCCAGCTTCCGCATCCCAGGGTAAGGGAGGGAGCGAGCTTGAAGTTATACAGGTCTCCGATGGCTCCCTGGCTGGAGGGCATGTTTACCAGGATTCGGCCTGTTTTAAGCACATTGCCAAAGCTGTCTATTCTGTCCTGGTTCATGGGGTCCGTGTAAATTACCGAGGTGTGGCCGATTCCGCCCAGTTCCACCAGACGACGGGCCATATCCACACCCTCTTCCCAGTCCTTACACTTGTAAAGAGCGAGACAGGGACTCAGTTTTTCGTGGGCAAAAGGTTCTTTAACATCGATATCCTTTACCTCACCAATGAGAACCTTAGCCTTCGGGTCTACTTTGACGCCCCCCAGTTCGGCTATCTTAGCCGCAGGCTGACCTACGATGGCCGGATTAACGGTGCCTCTTTTGGGATCGAGTATGAGTTCGGCTATCTTGGGTTTTTCCGCCTTCGTGAGGATGTAGGCTCCCCGGGCCTTCAATTCAGCCTTAACTTCGTCATAGATATCCTTGTGGACGACCATGGACTGTTCGGAGGCACAAATGACCCCGTTGTCGAAGGTTTTACTCATGAGAACGGAGCTGACAGCCATTTTAACGTCCGCCGTTTCGTCGAGGAGGGCGGGAGTGTTACCGGCCCCTACACCAACGGCGGGTTTACCGGAAGAGTAGGCCGCCTTTACCATGCCCGGTCCTCCGGTGGCCAGGATCATGTTGATCTTGGGGTGGGTCATAAGCTGATTTGTCATCTCTATGGAGGGCTCGTCAATCCAGCCGATGATGTCCGCCGGAGCTCCCGCTTTTATGGCCGCTTCCAGAACGGTGCGGGCTGCGTTGGTGGTACAGGCCTTGGCTCTGGGGTGGGGGCTGAATATGATCGCGTTTCTCGTCTTGAGGGCGATGAGGGCCTTGAAGATGGCCGTAGAAGTAGGGTTTGTGGTGGGGATAATACCGCAGAGGATTCCAATGGGTTCGGCTACCTTGATGATACCGTAGGTGCTGTCCCTCTCGATAACGCCGCAGGTTTTGGTATCCTTGTACTGATGGAAAATATATTCCGAAGCAAAGTGGTTTTTAATTACCTTGTCTTCCATGATACCCATGCCCGTTTCGGTGGCCGCTTCTTTGGCCAGGGAGATTCGGGCGTCATTGGCCGCGATGGCGGCCTGGCGGAAGATCTCATCCACCTGTTTTTGGCTAAAATTCGAATAGGCTTTTTGAGCCTTCTCAACTCTTTCTATGAGCGTTTCCAGTTCTTTAGGGTTGGTAACTCTTTCCTTAACTGCCATTGCGGGCCTCCTAAGATTTTTATTATGCCATTTATATATCGATAAATTACTATCGATACGTATTTATGACATCGCTTAGGAAAATTGTCAGGCCTGTTCTGGGAAAGAATTCACAGAAATAGGGAAAAATTACGAAATTTTATGAGATTTTATAGTGGGATGCCTCTTTGCGGACATTTTCAATACTGTTTTTATTCTCCTGGCTCAGTTCGCTTACGGCCTCAACGGCTTTGTTGATCTCGTTCATACCGCTGTCGATTTCCCGCATGGCCATGGCCACTTCACTGGAAATATGGGTGAGTTCCTGTACCGCATTCAGGATAATTTTGTTACCTTGAGTCATCTCTTCCGAACCGGCCTGTACTTCCTGCCCGGAGCTCTTTAGGTCTTTGAGTGAGTCCAATACCTGGCTTCCTCCGGCCACCTGTTCTTCCATGGAGGCCTTGATTTCTCCGGTTATGTGGTTCATTTTGCTTATGTGGTTTGCAATTTCGTCAAAGGAAAGAGTTGTTTCCTCTGCACCGGTTACGATGGTGGAGACCATGGAATTGATACCGTCTATGCTTTGTCTTACCTGACCGGACTGATCGGTAGACTGTTCGGCCAGTTTGCGGATTTCATCGGCTACGACGGCAAATCCCTTACCCGAGTCTCCCGCATGGGCCGCTTCGATGGCGGCGTTCATAGCCAGAAGGTTGGTTCGGGCGGCGATTCCCGAGATAAGGGCGTTGGCCTTTTCCAGCTCCTGGGATCTTTGGGATATCTCCCTTATGAGGGAGGACACATTTCCCAGTTTATCTGCCCCGGACTGAGAGGAGTGGGCCAGAGTTGCCATGAGGCGTTCCGCTTCATCTGTGGAGAGGGAGACATTCTTTATTTGGGCCACCATCTCTTCTACGGCGGAGGAGCCCTGGTCTATGTTGCGGTTCTGCCGTTCAATGTTACTTTCCAGGGATTGGATATTCCTGGCTGTTTGTTCTACGGTGGATACGGTGGTTGAAACACTCTCTTCCTGCTTGTCTATTTGGGAAAGGGAGTTTTCCACATTGGTTCTAATCTGAAAGAGAGCGGCGGCGGTCTCTTCCATATTGGCAGCCAGGTCGTTGCCGGTACCGTCAAGGTTTTCCAGGCTTCCATTCAGCCCCCGGAGGAATCGGCTCAAACTATCGATGAAATCGTTAACTCCCAAGGTCATGAATGTCATTTCGTCGCGGCCTTTTATCTCTCCCCTTTCCGTAAGAATCCCTTCGGAAGCTGTGGCTACCAGGTTTTCCAGCTTTTTAATCTTTCCCCCCAGGACTAAGCGTATGTAGAGGGATACGATGAGCGAGGTGAGGAGAATCAACGTGGCATTGGAGACAATGAAAACCTTCCGTACGAGGGAAATGGAATAATCCGATTCGCTAATATCCATGCTTATAGCTGCGTGCCAACCGTTTTCTTCTATTCGGGCGGTTATGACACGTTTTTCTTGGCCGTTGAAAACATAGGCTCCGCTGTGAACGGGATTTTGATCCTTGATAATTTCTTCAAAAAGGGGGCTTATATCAAGGCTCGAGGTAAATCTGAGCTCTTCGGAGCTGTGAATCAGTATGGTGCCGTCGGCGCTGAAGACGTAGGGATAGCCGGTCTCTCCCAATTTTTTATTTATAATGTGTTCTGTCCCGTAGGCGGCTATATCCATGGTTGTCCCTATTACGTATTTGACCTGATTATTCTCTCTAATTGCTGCGGCATGGACAAGTATGGACTGACCGGTGGAGGTGGAGTTTATGGGGGAGGGAGTGGTGTAGGCCTGAACGGAACTACTTGTCAGAATCTGAAAATACTCTCTTCCGGCGAGGTTCTTCCCTACGGCTCCTTTGTCGGAGCAGTAGACTATGGTTCCCTCCCTATCCAGAATAAAGGTGTTTCGGAAGTAGGGGTTGCTGTTCTTTAAGTTGTTTAGGGTAATATCGCAGAATTGGTCCCACTTCTCCTTGTCTTTCCATTGACGGCTTGTCATTTCATACACGAAGTTATCCACATACCCCAGGAGGAGGCTTTCGTTATATTTTAGTTCGCTGTCAATGAGATCAGCCAGGGACTGGGCGATAAAGGTGTAGTCCTTATTTTGCGTTTTTTTGACTTCCCCTCTGAGAAGCTGTACCACCACCACGGCTTGTATGGTAAAAACAAGAATTAATTCTACCATTATGATAGAAATAAGGGGTATGGCAAAGGATCTTTTTTTTAGATTTGGCTTCATGGGCATTTTGTTCTCCCTTGTCTCTAAAATGGTTTTAGTTTATTTGTAAAACTTATGCGGCCTAATTGCAACTATTTTTAGGAGAGAAAAGGGGATAGGGAGGTTTTTTGGGGAGTTGGCCTGTTAGGGAAGGGGGCCGCTGCCCTCTCGGATGATTTCCGGTTCATCTTCGGTTAGGCGGATTACGGTGGTTAAGTGTTTTGGCTGGGCTTCTCCCGTATCTATAACCATTTCCACGCCCTCTATATCTTCCAGTTCCCAGCCGCTTTCAAAGAGGTTTTCCTCGGCGAACTCGTAGTCCCACCAGTCTTTGTTATTCATGTCCCGGCAGGCGGTGATGGAGAAGATAGGCGCTCCGTGTTTTTGAACCAGAGCTTTGGGAATGGGACTGTCTGCCATGCGGAGTCCTATTTCCATTCTTTTCATGTTAATGATTTTTTCCACCCGGTTCCGGGCGGGTAAAACGAAGACATAGGCCCCGGGGGTCAACCGTTTGATTAACTTGAAGTGGGGGGTGTCTATTTTGGCTACATCGCTCATTTGGGAGATATCCTGGCAAATCATACTAATGGTATAATTTCTGACACCCCCTTTGAGTTTCTTGAGTTTTTCAATGGCCTCCCGGGAATCGACACTGCCCCCAATGGCCCAGCTGGAGTCGGTGGGGAAGGCCACCAGGCCCCCCCCGGACAGAACCCGGTCGGCCCGGGCGAGAACCCGGTCGTCTATGTTGTTTTCATACACATATTCGATCATTCAAATTTACATGGTAACAACGATAGTGTCGCTTACCTTCTCCTGTAAAGCATTTTCTATAAAATTAAAGGTGCCCGTGGTCGCACTGGCACATCCCATACAAGCCCCTTGATAGGCTATTTGGAGAACGACTTTCCCGTCCTCTTCTTTCATATCGCTTATCTCCATATTACCCCCGTCGCTTTTAAGCATGGGGCGTACTTCCGCGTCAAGAAACGCCTCGATAGCTTTGCCCTTCTGAAAAAGGCTCAGGGAGGAGAAATCCGGCTTGAGAGCTTCCTGTTCGGCCTTTTCTCTTGCCATGGCTTCCCGGGTGTCTCGCAGAATGTCTTCCAGGTAGTACTTCTTCTCTTCGTGCCCGCCGGGCTTAACACAGGACTTGCAAAAGGCTCCCGCCTTGGTGTAATCCGTAATCTGCTCAACCGTAGTCAGGTCGTTTACCCGGATCACTTCCTGGATGGTTCCCAGAGTAACCCGGGCGCATTCACAGACCATCTCCTCGTCTTCCAGAGCGGAACGGTCAATGCCTTTATGGATAGCCACGGCCTGTTTTATGACATCATAGGCCATGACGGAACAGTGCATTTTCTGAGGAGGTACGGCGGGAGTATCCGGGTCGTCGCGCAGGGCTTTCTCTACGTCCAGATTGGTAATTTCCACCGCTTCGTCTACCGTTTTGCCCAGGCAGAGCTCTGCCATCATATCACTGGAGGCAATCGCCGTCCCGCAGCCAAAGCTTTTAAAGGAGGCCTTTACGATTTTATCGCTCTCCTTTTCTACGGCCCAGTAAAGACGTACCGCATCCCCGCAGGATTCGGCGCCCCAATCGGCTACGACAAGCTTGGCGTTAAGGGCCTTGGCTTCTTCCTCTGTTATTTCTCCCAGGTTTCTGGGGTTATTCATTCGGTCTGCCACCTGGTCGGAATAGTTATCCCAAAGTGAACCGCCTACAAGATCTTTCTTTGCCATTTTTTACCTCTTGTGGTTTTGAGAGTAGCTTTAAGATAATACTTTTTCTAGCTTTTGTGTAGTATTAATTTTTAAGGGGGAAAAATTAGGCTACGCTGTACTTGAAGTGGGTATAGTCTTTCTCTTCAATACGGGAAATATAATCGATAAAGATATCAAAAAGGATGGGATCCAGCATCCCCGGATTCCGAATGATTTTATTTTGCATCCTTAATAGGGTCTGGTAGGCCAGAATGGTGGCTTTTACCTTTTTGGGCAGGGTTTTAAGCTTTTGTCCCTGACCAATGTAGGGTCTGACACGAGGAAAGAGCTTTTCCATATCGTGGGCAATCGTATGCTTGGCGTAGGGTTTGATACCGTATAGGGAGGTATCAAGGTCTTTGATGAAGTATCTTTGCCAGTATTTTTTACCGTAGCAAAGGTCTTCCAGCTCTTCTATAGAGCTCTTTAGGCGGTCCGGGTTAAAAAAGTCTTCCGCCATAATAGTCAGAACGGCGCTGACCGGCTTGGCTGTCTTATAGCCCCTTTTGTTGTGAAGGGCGTCATAGACATCACATATCTCAAGGAACTTGGCTGGGAAATAGCCCGGTATATAGGGCTTTTCATCCTTGAGAACGGGGTTTATATCGTTTGATATGACATACTCTATGTCCTGGTCCGGGTGGGTCGCAAAGTAGGTGCCCCCCAGGGAGGCATAGGGGCCGTAGCCGCTGCCGTAGAGTTCGTGATGCATGCTGGAAATGAGCCCGACCCGGTTGTCGTTGGGAACGACATTCAGCATTTCAAATATCTCAAAGGGATGCTGTTCTATAATGGAGTTGTCCCGGGGACCGTCGCTTTCATAGTAATCGAGCCGGGTTATTTTGCCCAGGTCATGGTAGGCTGCCGCCAGGGAGAGAGTTGTTATTTCCTCTTTGCTAAGGAAGGGAAGGGAACCTTCGAAAATATCGCCTACCTTAGTCATCTTTTTATGGGGGATGAAGGAGTGGTAGAAGCGGTAGTATTCGTCGCACTTTCCTTCTATCGATTCAATAAGTTCCTTGCGGCTGTCTTTGCTACTAACCCTATTGTGATAGTAATTGAGCAAATCCGTATACATATGGAAGACCCGGCAGCAGTGGGCCACCGTATCGGATTGGCGGAAATCTTCCGTGGCGGAGAAAGCCTTAATGGTATCTTCGTTCTTGGTGACCGCTTCGGCAATGGCCATAATCGTTTTGGATGATTCGTTTATCACAAGGCCCAATTCAAGGGAGGATTCGCCTCCTGAATCTTTATGATCCGACATGGAGGCCCCCGCCATAAGAGTTGCCGATTTGGATATGGGAAAGACAACTTCCGCCACGTCCCTGTCTATGCGTCCCTTTTTCTCAAGCAGGATATTATTCAGTTTCTCATGTTCCATGGAAAGAAAGTCTATTCTTTCTTTAATGGGAGTTTTGCTTAACCTTTTTAGATCGGAAATCAGTTTGCTCCCGTCCAGATTGGGAATTTTGCCCCTGTTATCGTCTATGGGAAAGTTATAGCGCGTGGTACAGATGCGCCGCCAGAGTTGGATCTGATCTTCTGTTATGTAGAATTTATATTTATCCAGAACTCCCGGCTGGCCAAGGAACGTTTTAAGACGCTCCCTTTGCATGCGCTTTCGGGAGCCTTTGACATTCTCCACTATGAGGGGGAGGTCCTGCGCTATTATCTGGACCTGATGCTTGAATATGTATTCCGGATCTAACTGTATGACCTTCATTTTATGTAATAATCATAAGTTAAAGAAGGGGAAATTGCAAACACAAAACTAATTATTCACATGCCTTTTACTTTGCTTATTATAGAGGGCAAAAAAGATCGCACCGAACACAAAAATGATCAGAACGCTAAATACTCCGAAGGGGGCGGCGGACCGGTCCAATTCCATCTGGGAAATTTCCGGTTGGCGGGAGCGGATGAACTCGGCCGCCTTGAGGGTAGAGAAGCCAAAGAGCCAGGGCCCCATAATGGCGGAGAACTTCCCGAAAATCTCGAAAAAGCCGAAAAACTCATTGGACCGTTCACGGTTGGGAATCATTTTGCCAAAGAGGGAGCGGGACAGGGCCTGAACACCTCCCTGGCTTGTCGCTACCAGCGCGGCGAGCACCCAAAAGTGCCAGGTTTCCCTTACGAAGAATCCAAAGACACAGATCCCCGTGTAAATCAGTATACCTACCCAGATCATTCGGCTTGTTCCGAATTTTCCGGCTAGATGTCCGTAAAGAAGGGCAAAGGGAAAGGCCAAAATCTGTACCATGAGAAGGGCCAGCATCATCTGGGTTCCGTCAATGTGCAAGGCCGATCCATAGGCGGTGGACATGTATATGATTGTGTTAACTCCGTCTATGTAAAAGAAATAGGCTAGCAGGAAGAAGAGCATCGTCTTGTTGTGGTAAATATCCTTTACGGTGGTGGAAAGCTGGCGAAGTGAGTCCAGTACCATACCTTTTTTACGCTCCACATAGTGGATCTGTTTAACATTCTTTAGCAGGGGAAGGGAGAAAACTCCCCACCAAACCCCGGTTAAAGCAAAGGAGATAGCCATGGCCATGTTGGCGGAGATGGTCATAAAGAGGACCAGGAAAATGATGAAGGGTATGGTGGAGCCTCCAATGTAGCCCAGTCCGAACCCCCAGGCGGAAACCCGGTCCATTCGTTCGTGGGTCGTAACTTCCGGGAGAAAGCCGTCGTAAAAGATGTTGGCCCCGGCAAAACCGATGTTGCTTAGGGCATAAAGCCCAAGAATCAGCTGCCATTTGGGTGAAAAAGGCATGCCGGAAAGCCCCAGACAGGCCATGACGCCAATGGTTAGAAAGAGGGCCAGGAGCCGCTTTTTCATATCTTTGAAATCCCCCAGAGTACCCATGAGCGGGGCCAGCAGGGCCACTATGAATTTAGAGGCGGAAGTGACGCTGCCCCAGGTTGCTACGGCACTGGTATTATCCTCGAAAAGGGACATGAAAAAGATGGGGAGAATGGTCACCACCACAATGGAATGGGCCGAATTCGCCCAGTCGTACATCATCCAGCTTTTCTCTTCCCTGGTAAACTTGAATTTTCCTTCTGACATTATCCTCTCCTGCCCGGCTATTGTAATAGTCCCCGGGGATTGAGTAAACCTGTCTCGCCCCGTAAGATGGGGAGTATGGATAAGTTTAACCGCCTTTTAATATTTCTTTTTATGTTGATTGGTACTGCTTTGACCTTAACGGGCCAGACAGGGGGGGATGTAAGTCTCTCCATGGATATCCTGGGGTGGTCCGATGAGGGGCATTTTGCCTGGATAGAGACTGTTAAAGAGGGGGGGCGGGAACAGAATATCCTTAAAGTGGTGGATTTGGTGACCGACTCGATTGTTTACAGTGAGGGTTTTTCCGCCGGAGGCCAACAGGCTGTTCTGAACCGCTATGGCATCGAGGCGGGAAAAAAGGGGACCCCCCAACAGGGAAGCCGGCTGGTTCATCAGGGGACCCTTTACGATATAGAACTTTTTAGCGAGAGCGACCGGGTGAATATCCGGCTTAAAAATATTAACGGCGGTACTTATAAAGAGGTAAATACAGCCCCCCTGGGCGGGGACGAGATGGAAATACGGGGTTCTGTGATAAGTCCCTTTGAGAAACGGGCCGCCCTGGTTTTTCTTCGGAAAGGGGAGGGCCATGGGGAATATATGGTTATGGGGGCCCATCTGACCCTGGGATTCCGGGCGGTGCCTTTGGAGCAGGAACCCCTGATTGAAGCTGTTCTGAATGGGCAGTACTACATTTGCCGTCTCATCCTGGAAAAGGGAACCGATCCGGACAGTGTGGGCGATGACAGAGGATACCCGCCTCTTCTTTTGGCCGCACGGACGGGGAACTGGGATATAGCCCGGCTGCTCTTGGATTACGGAGCCCGGGGAGACCTGAAAGACGGGGAGGGCTCATCCCCCGCCGACTATGCCCGCCGGGCCGGAGAAGGTGAGTTGGCTGATAAGATGGAGAAGGCAAAATGATGTATAAACTGGGACAGGACGAACCGGAACTAAAAGGGGAGGGCCATTTTGTTGCCCCTTCGGCCGATTTGATTGGCAAGGTTATCCTTCACGACCGGGTCTCGGTCTGGTTCAACGCGGTTCTCCGGGGCGATATGGGGGAACGGATTGAGATTGGCGAAGGCTGCAATATTCAGGACGGAGCCGTGGGCCATGTGGAAGGAGGCAAATCCCTGCTGGTGGGCCGGAATGTGACCGTGGGCCACAACGCGATTCTCCATGCCTGCGAGATTGGAGACAACTGCTTGGTGGGAATGGGAGCGGTCGTCCTTTCCGGTGCGAAGATTGGGAGCAACTGCATAATTGGGGCCGGTTCCCTTGTTTCGGAGAGGACGGAAATCCCCGATAATTCTCTTGTTATGGGGACACCGGCCAAGGTGGTTCGTACCCTGGGACCGGGCGGGGCAGAACGGATTCGCCGGAACGGAATCTCCTATGAGGAATTGGCCGCTCAGTACAATAATGGGCTTGAGGAAATAGAATCGCTTTAGGAAATCAGCCTAAAACGGGCAATTTCATGGCAGAGACGGTCCAACGCTCAAGTCCAGATAGTTATTTATCGATTATCATGGTATAGTCGATCATCGATTGAGATCATTTACGGAGAAAACATATGTGTGGAATAGTAGGTTACTGCGGTTACCGAAGCGCGGCGGAAGTTCTTCTGTCCGGATTAAAAAGACTGGAATATAGGGGGTATGACTCGGCCGGAATCGGTTTGGGTGACGGAAAATCCCTTGATGTATATAAGACTAAAGGCAAAATCAAGGATCTGAGAGAGCACGTCCCCCAGGAGGCTTCGGGCATTATCGGCATTGGCCACACCCGCTGGGCCACCCACGGGGGCGTAACCGATATCAACGCTCACCCCCATATGGACACAGACAAAAAAATTGCTGTTGTACACAACGGGATTATCGAAAACTATATGCCCCTCAAGGAGATGCTCATTGGGGAAGGCTATAAATTTATTTCCGAAACCGATTCGGAAGTTCTGATTCACCTTATATCCAAGTTTTATACGGGTGATTTGGAAAAAGCCGTTAAGGAAGCCCTCATGCTGGTGAAGGGAACCTACGGAATAATTGCTTTCCATAAGGATAATCCGGACCAGCTCGTTGGGGCCCGTAACGGTTCCCCCCTGGTTTTGGGAATCGGTGAGGACGAAATGTTCCTGGCCTCCGATGTTTCTGCTCTGGTAGCTTACACCAAGCGGGTTGTTTACTTTGAAGACCACGAAGTCGTAACCATTTCCAAAACGGACTACTCCACCAGCAATATCGACAATGAAGCTATTAATAAGGAAGTGGAGAACATTTCCTGGGAACTGGAAGAGATGGAGAAGGGCGGTTACGACTTCTTTATGCTCAAAGAGATACATGAACAGTCCCAGTCTGTCCCCCGGGCTTACCAGGGACGAATCGACGAAGAGATGGCCACGGCCAAGCTGGGCGGACTGAATATGACCAGCCGGGAGCTTCTGGACGTGGAGCGGGTTAAAATCGTGGCCGCCGGTACTTCCTATCACGCCGGCCTCGTTGCGGCTCTACAGATGGAGTCCATGGCCCGAATCCCCTGTTCCGTGGAATTGGCCAGTGAATTTCGCTACCGTAACCCGGTGGTGGAAAAGAACACCCTCTACTTTGCCCTGTCCCAGTCGGGGGAAACCATCGACACTCTCTACGCCATGCGGGAAATCCAGCGAAAGGGCGGCCGCTGTCTGGGCGTTTGTAACGTGGTGGGTTCCACCATCCCCCGTGAGTCCGATGGCGGTGTTTACCTCCACTCCGGCCCGGAAATTGCCGTGGCCAGTACCAAGGCCTTTACCTCGCAAATTACGGCTCTTTACCTTTTTACCCTGAATATGGCGCGAATGCGGGACCTCTCCACCGAAGGGGGGCTCCGTTTTATCAAAGCCTTAAAAGAGCTGCCCATTCAGCTGGAAAAAGCCCTTGGTGATAGCGAACACATTCAGGCTTTGGCCAAAAAATATGCCAAATATCCCCACTTTCTCTTCCTGGGACGGGGTATTAATTACCCTGTCGCCCTGGAAGGGGCTCTTAAGCTCAAGGAAGTCTCCTACATCCATGCCGAAGGCTATTCCGCTGCGGAAATCAAGCACGGTCCCATCGCACTTATCAATGAGGAAACTCCCTCCCTCTTTCTCGTGGCCGATGACCACCTAAAGGAGAAGGTTATTTCCAACATGAAGGAGATCAAAGCCCGTGACGGCATGGTTATCGCCGTAGCCGTGGAAGGGGACAAGGAAGTGGCAGGCATCGCCGATGACGTAATTTATGTTCCCCGGGTCGATCCGGCCTTTAACCCCTTTGTTATGTCCATTCCCCTGCAGCTTTTTAGCTACTACTGCGCCATTGAGCTGGGACGGGACGTGGACCAGCCCAGGAACTTGGCCAAGAGCGTTACGGTGGAATAAACTGCGGAGGATTTCTTACACCGGAAACGGATAAGAAATCCTCCGCTGTAATAGCCGGTCGGAATAAGATTTATTATTAGGGTTCCCGTTTTTTTCTGAATTCAGTGTTCTAAAGTTTTTTTTCCAGAAGTTAATATTTATCCTTTGGCAGACGATAATTAGAATATACAAAAAACAATTTAAAAAAATGAAAATAAGGAGCCTCCATGAAAACTAAGACCTTTCGGATTAAAGTTCTCATCCCTCTGTTGTTGATGATTCTCACTATCTTCTCTCTGCTCATTGCTCTCGTTAGCTGGCAATCCATGACCACCCTGGAAGAGAGCATTATGGATACCTCGGAAATTATTACGAACTCCATGTATAACCTGCTTGAGACGATCCATTCCGAAATTGAGAGGGAACGGGCGTTAATGCTGGATGAAACGGAGAAACGTTTAATCCATTTGGAAGAAGCGGCTTTGAGTGTGGTAGGTTCTTACCATCAGAGTTATCTTGACGGGGACATGTCCCTGGCGTCGGCCCAGAAACAAGCGAAAGAGACCATACGGTTAATGCGCTACGGGAAGAACGGCTATTACTGGATTGATAACGAGGAGTACATCCTGACCATGCATCCCTATTTGGGTGACAAGGAAGGGATAAGCCGAGAGGCTCTTGTGGATTCCAACGGCGTGCAGATTGTGAAACGTTTGGTGGACGAATCGGTAAAGAACGGTTCCACCTTTTTGGAATTCTGGTTTCCCAAGGAGAGGGGGGGCGATCCTTTTCCTAAGTTGGGCTGCGGCATGTATTTCGAACCCTGGGGATGGGTTGTGAACACCGGAGAGTATATCGATAGCATTGACGCGGATATGTTGATTCTGGAAAAGAAGGCTCTGGCCCAGCTAAATAGGGAGCTGACCGAAATCACCTATCTAAACGCCTACGGTTTTATCAGAGACGGAGACCTTAGCTATATTGCCCACCAGGATCAAAGCCTTGTAAATGTAAAAGAACCCCTTTCCGATTCTCAAAACGGCGAAAGTCTTGATGACTATTTCCGTACCATCAAGGACGGCAGCGTTGAGTATTACTATTCCCGTGAGGGTGAAGGCAGCTATCAGAAAGTCGGTTACGTAAGATACTTTGAGCCCTGGGATATGATTATCGTTTATGCCGTTTATCAGGATGATATTGATATGATGGTGGGTGCCCTAAGGAACATTGTTATCTTTGCCGGGGGCTTGAGCATGGTGCTGATGCTGCTGGTAACCTTCTTTGTTTTGAGAAGCGTGTCCCGGCCCCTCACATCTATGACGGAAATACTGGACGATATCTCCCGGGGAGAAGGAGATCTTACCACGATCATTAGCGTGGAAACCAACGATGAGTTCGGGTTGATAGCCACCCACTTTAACGATTTTATCGGTAAAATACGCACCATGGTGGCCGACTTGAAGGATGTCAGCCGGGCCAGCCGAGATATGGGGGATAACCTTTCTGTGAATATCACGGAAATATCCGCCAGTACCACCGAAATGGCCGCCACGGTGAAGTCCCTCCATGATCATGTGGAAACCCAAACTCAAAGAGTCGAATCTGCCAATGAGGAGATTCGCCTTATCAAAGAGCAAATCTCCCAGGTTAATCAAAATATCGGCCGCGAAGAGAATGCCCTGGAAGAGTCCTCCTCTGCGGTAAACCAAATGCTGGCTTCCCTGGGGAATCTTTCCCGCATTTCCACAGAGAAAAAGGTACTCATTAATGATCTATCGGACCATGCTGAGAAAAGTGGAAGTGCCATGAACGAGACCGCCCGGGATATTAGGGAAATCTCCAATTCGGTGGATACCATTACCGAACTGGCCGATGTGATCAACGGCGTTTCCGATCAAATCAACCTCCTTTCCATGAATGCCGCCATCGAAGCGGCCCATGCGGGAGAAGCGGGCCGGGGGTTTGCTGTGGTGGCCGATGAGATTCGCAAGTTGGCCGAAACCACCGGAGAGCAGTCGGGCCGTATCACCCAATCCATCAGCCAGATCGCCTCCATGATCGGTAAGTCCGGGGAAAGCTCCCAGAGAACCGAGATCTCCATCGGACATATAACGGCAAATATTGATGAGATAACCACCACCTTTAATGAGATTATACAAGGGATGGAAGAGCTGACCGCCGGATCTTCCGACATAACCCGCTCTCTGGAGCAGTTGGAAGGTTCCTCCAAGGAAGTAAAGGGCTCGGCTGAACAGGTGGACCGAAGCGCCGACAGTATCATGGGAATCATCGGCGACGTAAAGGATCTTTCGGTGAGCAACTCCCAGGGGATTCAGGAGGTTATGCTGGGTACCGATCAGATAGCCCTGGTTATCAACAACCTGGATCAGATGGGTAATGAGAACAAGGAGACCGTGGAGACTCTGGATAAGAAGCTGAATCAATTTAAGGTGGAATAGGTTTCCCGTAACATCTTTTTGGGTGGCTTTCCCGGCTTGAGCCGGGAAACCGCGCTGTCCGCTCAAATGCCCCCGGCTTCGCCGGCCGGGAGCGCTCTCCGGGCTACCTCCGGGCCGCCCTGCGCTCCCTGGGCATAACCGCTCCCATCGCTCCCACAATTCATACTCTCAAACAGGAATTTTTCGTCCCTACGGTGTATAGTTATAAGTATATATAACTGTGAGGTATGCCCTATGAAAAAGATCTTGTTTTTTGTTACGGTTCTGGCTCTTTTGTTCATCGGCTGTGAAATGTCCGATGACAGCGGTGATTCGGCGACGATGACTCTTAACCTCACCGACGCTCCGGCCCTCCCCATGTCCTTTGGCGAAATCACCGATGTGAATATTAAGATAGACCGGGTGGAAATCAGTGTGAATGACGAATGGTTCACCCTCGTCGATTTCCCCACCGCCACCGAGACGGGCGAGTTCGACCTACTGGACCTACAGGAAGGAACTGTTGCCGCCCTGGCCGATGAAATAGAAATCCCCTCCGGGACAATCGGGCAAATTCGTTTCTACCTGGATGCGGCCGAGGACGACAGCCAAAGCTCCGCCTGCTACATTACTTACACTGCCGATGAAGGCGTCACCTATCAAACGATGGATGTCTACATTCCCAGCGCCCAAAACAGCGGACTCAAATTCGTCGGCGGCTTCGATGCGCCCTCCAACGGCGAGGTGGACATCACCGCCGATTTCGACGTGCGTAAATCCCTTAAGTACGTGAAGGGCCAGCTCAAAATGAACCCCACCATCAAACTTATCGTAAGCGGAGAGGCGGGGCATATCAGCGGTACTGTGACCGGGGATACTTCCGCCTACAGCAATGTGGCGGTTTATGCCTACGAAGACGGGACCTACAGCGCCGCCGAACTGGCCTTTGATTTGACCGATAGCAGCGAGGATAACGACATACCCCTGTTGAATTCAGTAGGGACAGCGGGAATAAACGATGACGGCAGCTTTACCATCGCCTATTTGGCCGAAGGGACCTATGACCTGTACCTGGCGGGCCTTCTCATAACCGATCCCGTAACGGAAGCCGGCAATTATACTCTTCTGGCAAGTTTGGACGATTCGCCTGTTGTGGCGGGAGAGATGACAAGCGGGCAGGATATAACTATTCCCTAAGTTTAACCATGAATCCCGGGGTTCTTCTCCCGGGAAAATCCCGTCTCCCACCTATTTTTATTCTGTAATTCCTCTCCTAGAATTCTCATTGCAACAATGAAATCAGGAGATAATGATGAAAAAAATCGCAATTGTTTTAATAAGCTTTACCCTCTTCTTTTCCCTCGCTTTTACTGGCTGTGACGACGGGAGCGGTTCCGGTGGGAGCAGTGATGGGGGAGACGAGATAGACCTTACCGATCCTTTGGCCGTATTGGAATCTATTCCCGACGAATTAAGTGCTTCCGACGTACTGGAAATCAGCCGGGCTACAACAGAGCCGACTGGCGACAGCCAGGTGTATAACGGGAATAACACCCTGGATAGCAATGAAACGGGCGATACCACATACGCCTACTCCTTTGGTCCGGACATAATTTCCACGGCGGCTCTGGCTCACTCTCTAAATCTTATTTTGAAGAAGCTTAGTGATTTAACCGATGACCCTAGTATAGTGGATAGCGGTACTCCTATTTCCCTTGAGTCAATGGACCTGGGGGCGGATATAATGGAGCCTTTGAATGCGGCGGCAGACAACTATGTTGTTGACTATAAAGGTGTTATGATTAATACCCTTCCTGCATTGGACGGTGTTACTGGATTTGGCTATTACCTGCCCTTTAGCTTCGAGCATTATACGGGAACTCTGGATCTTTACAGCTATTTTGAGCTCTATACGGAAGATGCGGACAACATGGTTTTAAGAGCCTTAACCTATATTTCTGATGGAACCACCTATTATAAGTACCATACCTCTGTCATGACAATCGTGGACGGAGAGCAGACTATCCAACTATATGAAAACAATTCCGGGGACGATACCAGCTGGACCTATGACCATTATACCTACAATCCTACAACAGGGGAGACTCAGGTATATATTATCAACAACAGCGGCTCCTGGAATGCCATTTTCGCAGATGAACACGGTAGCAGTTTAGCTATGACAGAGACTAACAGTGATAACACCATTTCCTCTTCCATTGAGCTTGCCGATCAGGACGGAATAATCATGTCACAACTGCAGGATGATGATTTGGGTTCCCTTGTCCCTGAGGTCTATTCCGATACTTTTCTTGTGGACTCTACTAATTATGCTTACCGCTATCTAGAGGATAATACGTCTGTAACCGGGGGAGATTCTGCTTCCCTGCTCAGTGTTGTTTCTCTGAATTATTATGATGGAACTACCGGCGAGTACAGTTCCTACGCTTTCCCCGATGTCACAGACGACACCAGTGACCATTTTCTCCTGGGAACGACAAATACTGTTCTTACTGATTATCTTTTTTCTTCCCTGACCGATTATATCGGAACCATTACAACTGACCTGGATGATAATCTTAATGCCTCCGGTACGGCTCCGGTCTGGACAGAAATGGACCCGACTAACTTAGGGGTTTCCGATCATTCTGCTTTAAGTACGGAATTTGATAAGTTTTCTTCACTTTAATTCTGTAAAAATCTAATTTAAATCATGGCTCCCTGCAAATTCCTGCAGGGAGTTTCTATCAAAGACCCCTAGCTTTCTGTAGATGTTTGATCTGTGGTTTTCTACGGTTTTTTTGCTAATCAAGAGGGTTGCGCTTATCTCGGTGAGGCTCTTTTCATCAACCAAATGAAAGAATATCTCCTCCTCCCTTTGGGAAAGCCCCTTGAGAGGGAGGCGGGATTTCTTTTCGAATCTATGGGATTTTTGAATAAGAAAGGAGACAATCTCTACTGTTGTGACCTGGTCAAAAATCAGCTCTCCCTTTAAAACCCCTTCTATGGCTTCTATGACTTTAAAGGAACTCGACTCTTTGGGTATGAATCCCATGGCACCATACTTAAGGGATTTGATAATAGGGGAGATTTCACTGTCCATGGAGATTATCAGGAGGGGGATCTCTTTTTTCCGGTCCTTTAAATAGTCTGCCAGGTCTTTTAGGCTTTTTCCGGGAAGGTGATAATCGCTTAGGATAATGTCAAAGTCATTCCGGGATAACTCTTCTATGCCTTTATTGATTGAGGGAACATGGGAAACAGCCCATTCCGCCTTTTGTTTGAGAATAAAAGCGGTTAAGCCTTCCCTGAACATCTGGTGGTCGTCAATCAATAAAATCTTCATAGTTATTCCTTTTCGAATAGGGATTCGGGGAGGTGTAAAACAAGGATATTTCCGTCTTTCTGCTCCCAATGGAGGTTTCCCCCCAGGAGGGAGGCCCTTTCTTTCATCCCCTTCATGCCCAGTCCTTCTTTAAAAGGGAGGGATGCGGTTCCCCTGTCACATATTTTAAGGGTTATCTCTTTCCTGCTTTGGGATAGTATAAGTTTTACCTTTGTACTTTCGCTATGTCTTTGGGCATTGGAAAAGCCTTCCTGGACAATTCTTAGGATATGTTCACTGTCTTTCGCAGAGAGGGGGAAGTCTTTAGTGGTATTATCCTCAAAGGAAAGGGTAAGGTCAAAGTAATTCTTCATTTTCAAACAATATCTTTCCAGAAGGTCGGAAAGATTTTTTTTCTCCGAAGAAATCCGAATCGTTTCACTCAGGGCTCTGACCTCCCTCAGGCTGCCCAGAATAATGTTATGAAGGCGAAAATAGTCCTCTTCTTCCACGCCCCTGCGGTAGTGCGGGTCCCTAAGCTGTTCGGTAATCATTTTCCCACAGGCCAGGTTTTGCGCAATTCCGTCATGAAGCTCTCGGGCGATATGAAGGTTTTTCTCCCGGTGAATCTTCTCTTCTATTCTGGATTGCTCCCGTTTTACCATGTGGGAATTAATCAGGAGGGAGAGGTAGGAGCTGAACTGGCGCGCCGGAAAAAGGTCACTTCCTTTATAGAAGTCTTTATTCTTGTGACCTAGAAGGACAAAGCCGATTAATTTCTGGCTGATATGAAGGGGAAGGATAAAGAGGGAGAGGTCCGTTTCACCGGGGAGATCGTCTATAACTGTGGGACTAAGTTCCCTGTCGATGTAGGGAAGAAGGCTATGTATATTTGTGATTAAATCTCCCTTAAGGGGCGGGTATTGAAGTATTCGCTTGTAACCATGATCTTCTCTTATATAGATTTCCGATTGGGTGAAGTCTATCACTCCTTTTAATCTATCCAGAATGAGGGGAAGACTCTCCTCCGAGCTATCGTTGTCCTGAATGGATTTGACAAGCTCCAGCTGTGCCCGGCTATCTACCAGTTTGTCCTGGTAAAAGAGTTCAACTCTCTTTCTTGCCGTAATATCCCGGTCAAAGCCAATCAGCTTATGTACCGTATTATCCTTATTTCGTTTAATGACAAAGGATTGGGTTAGTATCCATCTCCATTCATGTGATGAGTCCTTTAGGCGGTATTCACAAAGGAAGTTGTCATCAAGTCCTCTGTGGAATCGGTCTATCAGTTTATTATAGGTCCCTATGTCTTCAGGGTGAATGGCCGCCAGGTAGGTTCCGGCCAGCATATCATTCAGCTTATATCCCATATCGGAAAGAACTTTACTTATTGTTCCCCCGTCGGTTTGGAAGTCTCCGCAGAAAAATCCCGAGTCATAGAGATTTTTGTTTATATTATCTTCCTTAAGAAACTGTAGGTAGTTGAAAAGATTCTCCATCCCCGTTAAGTCTAAAAGGAAAAGTTCTGATCTACCAGTTAAATTTTTCATAATCGTCATAGCACAAAGGGTTTCTTCATTTCTTTCCCGCCTCTTGACCCGGCCCCATCTCCCTCTTATTGTTACAGAAGAAGGAGGTCCCCTACATTGGCTATGCCCGTGCTCTGGGTGTAGGCGGTTCTTATTCCGGTGCGGGAGATGTGGTGGATCTGGACGGGGAAGGGGAGGTCCTTTCTCCCCTCGAAAAGAACAGTGCCCAGTGGGAGGCTATTCACCGTGCGGTGGATCAACGGTCGGCCTGCTCCTCCTGTTTTGGTCATCTTTCGGCTGTTCTGCGCCGTTGGGACGGGCCTTTACCCTGGAAGGAGAAGGAAATCTGTATAGGACAGGATTTTAAGGGCGAGATTCTTGCCAAAGGCCAATGGGGTATCGGGAGCTGTACAGAGGGGAGTCGCTGTTTAAAAGGCTGCCCTCCCTCGGAAGATGATATTCGGAGTTTTCTGGAGGGACTGAATGGGTAAAACACACCGGGAACACAGAGTTTTTCTCAAGGATGTTCTTATTTCTTCCCTCAGCGCCTTCGGAGGCCCCCAAAGTCATATGGCCGTCTTTCTGGAACAGATGGTCAAAAAGAAAAAATACCTTAGCGAAGAGGAACTCATAGAACTCATGGCCCTGTGCAGCATGCTTCCCGGTCCCACCAGTACCCAAACCATTGTTTCCATGGGATACAAGCAGGGAGGTCCGGTTCTGGCCGGGCTGACCATGATCGTCTGGGCCTTGCCTATTCTGCTTATTATGGGGGCGCTTAGCTTTGCCTTTGTCCTGGCTGAGCACTTTACCCAGTTTCACACTCTTTTGCGCTACATAGGGCCCATGGCCGTCGGCTTTCTTCTGGCGGCCGCTTTTACCATTGGGAGGAAGGTGGTTAAAGATCGATTTACAGCGCTTCTTCTTATTATAAGTGCCTCTCTGACTTTTTTCTTCCGGGCTCCCTGGCTCTTTCCTCTGGTTTTGATAGCCGGGGGAGTGGCCGAGGTTCTCCGCCATAAAAGCAAGAATCCCGGGGCGCCTCTTATTAATAAGGTAGAGATAAGACCTCAATGGACCTATTTAGTACTCTTTCTCCTGTTGGTTGTACTCTCTTTGCTGTTGCGAAACCTGACCCACCATCCTCTGGTGATAATTTTTGAGAGTTTTTACCGCTACGGCTATCTTGTATTCGGGGGCGGCCAGGTGGTCATTCCCATGATGGTAAGCGAGCTGGTGGAGATTCAACAGTTTATGACAGCCGAAGAGTTCCTGGCTGGATACGGTTTTGTTCAGGGGCTTCCCGGGCCCATGTTCAGTTTTTCCGCCTTTGCCGGAGGATTAGCCGGGCGGAACGGGGGTGTGGTGCAGCAAATCCTGGGCGCTCTGCTAGGGGGCGTAGGGATTTTTTTGCCCGGCCTGCTGCTTATTTATTTCTTCTACCCCCTTTGGGAGGATTTGAAGAAAATCGGTGGGATAAAGATTGCTTTAACCGGAATAAATGCCGCCGCCGGGGGGCTTCTTGTTTCGGCAGTGCCCCTTATGCTGATGAAAACCGGCCTTGAACCGGTGAATCTGGCTGTGACCTTGCTTACCTTTCTTGTACTCAAGTTTACCAAGTTACCCGCTCCTCTCTGGGTTTTGTTGACCCTGGCCGCCGGATTTATGGTTGGGCGCTAAACTTAAAGAGTTTTTAATTCATCAATTGTCAGACCGGTTGCATCCGAAATTATTTGTAGGTCAAGATTCTTTTTTAGCATTCGTTGGGCCACTTCTTTGATACCCAGTTCAATACCTTGCTCGATACCTTGCTCGATACCTTGCTCGATTCCTTGCTCGATTCCTTGCTCAAGACCTTTCTTTAATCCTCTTTCCAGACCTTCCTCTGTAGCATTGTACATACGGGAGTTATAATCTTTGAGCCATTTTTCATGGGCTTCCATTTCTTCCATTAGAGCGTCATCGGCAGTAAACTTCTTATAGACCTTATGAGCCTTTTGGAAAATAAAATCATCCTTAAGTAATACGGGCATATCATCCTCCTTGATGTTTCCTTCCACCTTGAGAAAGTAGCACCAGGTAAGTAATTTATCGGTTAATTCCGTTCTTGTTAGATTAATAAGTTTTTTAACTTCTATAAAGTGTATTTGCAGGTGTTCCGTTAAAATAAAATCGGGTTGGTTCATTTCGGTTATATGAAAACAGGAGTGGAAGTCTTCCAGTTCGGGGAAAATGACGAAATTCAGTAGATTAATGCAAATTGTTGGTTCCAGTTTTCCATATCTGTCTGACTCTTCCAGCTGATCCTGGAAATTCTTGGCCCAATAGTAGAGACTTCTTTGTGAGAAAAAGCGTTCTTCCACAACTTGAACTTCTACATTGATAAGTCGCCCTGTTGAATCTTTGGCTTTAATGTCCAGGATACTCTCTTTCTGCTTTTGATTGTTTCTCTGGTTAAAGGGATTCTTTATTTCCAAATCTTTGACCAAGGGGAAGTTTTTTTCCTCAAAAACGGCATTGATAAAGTGAATAAGAATGTCCTTGTTTTCTTCTGATCCCAAGAGATATCTTATAAAGATATCCGACATAGGGTTAAGTCTGCGTCCCATGTTATTAATTATACTGTTTTTCCTGTCCATATAAATAGAGGAGGGTAAAAAGTTTGAAAATTGAGCATTTTCATAAATAGGGCACCGTAACTTTTCAAAATAATTGAAAGTAAATCGAAGAAGTCTTTTGAAATAAAACTTTACAAATAGAGAAGAAGTGTTATTATAAACCATGCTCTCCTACGATAACTATCTTTCTCTGTTACGGGACAAACTGTCCTCCCATTTTGACTTAACCGGTGCTGCGCTTCTGGAAGGCCGGACTTACGACCTTCACGGTACCATGAATATCAGGAATACCAAGTATCTCCTTTCTGAAAAAGTAAAAATCTATAATTATGAAAATGATGAGTATCTCTACTTGAGGAAATACGGGGGAGAGAGTCTTGAAGGTCTTAAAGAAGAGTTAGGCCAAATTCAGTCTGTTATCCCGCAGATCATTCAGCCTGAAAAAGACCACATGTCTTCCCTTTTGACCCTTGTATTGGTCATGGATGAGGAGATACCTACCGATTTAGCCCGCTTCGCCAAACGCTACCGGCGGCAGAAAGGCTTTGCCCTGGGGTTCCGGGGTTGGGCCGATTTAATCCTGGTCATCGTGTCCCTGAAGGAAAACAGGGTCGTGACACATAGAAACTTTATGAAAACGGCAGCCTTCTTCGAGCCGGAGAAAGTCTGTCCAAAGGAGAGAACATGAGTTCCTTAGTGATCATTCTGATCGCCATCGCCGCTTTTACGGTCGCCTACATAGGTTACGGCGGATGGCTCTGCAAAAAATGGGGGGTTAGTAACAAGCGCACCACCCCTGCCCACGAAATGGAAGACGGCATCGACTACGTGCCCGCCTCCAAGGGTGTTGTTCTGGGGCATCACTTTGCCTCCATCGCCGGAGCCGGACCTATTACCGGTCCTATCGCCGCCGCTATGTTCGGCTGGGTTCCCGTTCTGTTGTGGATCATCATCGGTTCCATCTTCGTAGGCGGTGTTCATGACTTTGGCGCCCTGGTGGCTTCCATCCGTCACGACGGAAAGTCCATTGGCGAAATCATCGAGAAGAACATTGGCGTGCGGGGCAAGAAGCTCTTCGCCATCTTTGCCTGGTTGACCCTGATTCTTGTTGTGGCCGCCTTCCTCAACATCGTAGCCGCCACCTTCGCTTCCACGCCGGAAGCCGCAACAGCTTCGGTTCTCTTTATTGCCGTAGCCGTACTTTTCGGTTTCGCCGTATACCGACGGGGCCTGAACCTGGTGGCATCTTCCATCATTGGTGTAGCTCTGTTGGGCGGTTGTATCTATCTGGGAATGCTCTTTCCCCTTTCCCTGCCCGCCAGCGCCTGGATGTGGATTCTTCTGGGGTACATCTTTATTGCTTCCGTAACCCCCGTATGGATTCTTCTCCAGCCCAGAGACTACCTGAACTCCTTTCTCCTCTTTGCCATGATCGGCGGAGCGGTAATCGGTCTTCTCTTTGCCCGCCCCACCATGAATGCCGAATTCGTGCCCGCCTTCGCCGGCTTTAACGTAAACGGATCCTTCATGTTCCCCATCCTCTTCGTAACCGTAGCCTGTGGTGCCATTTCCGGTTTCCACTCCCTCGTAGGTTCCGGGACCTCTTCCAAGATGGTAGACAAGGAAGAGGATGCCAAGGTGATTGGTTACGGCGGTATGCTGATTGAGGGCGTCCTGGCCGTTATCTCCCTTATCGCTATTGGAGCGGTAGGTATGCAGAAGGGCGGCGCGATCCCTACTTTTTCCATTGGTGTGGCTACCTTTATGAGCTCATTCGGTCTTTCCATGGAAGTGGGAGTTCCCTTTATCGCTTTGGCTATCTCTGCCTTTGCCTTGACCAGTCTGGACACAGCGACCCGTCTGGCCCGATTCATCTTCCAGGAATTCTGGTCTATGGATAGTGAAGAAGGAAAAGAAGTTAAACCTGCCAAGAAACTTCTTTCCAACATGTACGTGGCTACCCTTATTTCCGTAGCCATCGGCGGTTTCCTGGGCTTCTCCGACTGGAGAACGATCTGGCCCATCTTCGGATCGGCCAACCAGCTTCTGGCCGCCCTGGCCCTTCTGGCCATCGGCGCCTGGCTCGCTCAGAGCGGCAAGAACAACCTCATGGTAAAAATCCCCATGATCTTTATGTTCGCCGTAACACTTACCGCTCTGGTATTCGTTGCGAAAGCCAATATTGCTGCGGGAAATTATGTACTCGTATTTTTTGCGGTTGCCCTGTTTGTACTGGCTCTTGTCCTTATAAAAGAGTCCTACAAGGTTCTGTTTACTAAGCAGAAAGTGGCAGAGGTTGCGTAAGTAATTCTTTAACTTGTTTTAAGCCGCCCTTCGGGGCGGTTTTTTTGTGGCAAATTGATTTACACATGATAATGTGTTAAACTTTACACATGGGTGGTTGTGCGGAGGTTTTCCTATGGCAAGTAATTTAGCAATCGATGATGCTCTTCTTCAGGAAGCGCAAATCCTTTCCGGTTTTAAGACAAAAAAGGATACGGTGAACTATGCTTTAAAAGAATTTATTGCAAGAAAGAAGCAGCTTGAGGTGATTGAGCTTTTTGGTGAAATTGATTTTGATGAGGATTACGACTATAAAGCCATGCGCGAGAGAAACTGATGGAGGTTCTTGTTGATACATCGGTTTGGTCTCTGGCTTTACGGAAGAAGACTTTAACCGGGGAAGAGAAGAATATTGTCTCTGAATTGAAAGAGCTCATTCTGGAAAAACGCGTCATTATAATAGGCCCCTAAAACAGGAGTTACTTTCCGGGATCAGCAATACTAGTGTCTTTGACAAATTAAAGGATAGGATTTCTGCCTTTGAAGATGAAGTTATTGAGCCTAAAGATTATATTGTGGCAGCAGAGGTCCATAATTCTTGTCGAAGAAAAGGGATTCAGGGTTCCCATACAGACTTTTTACTTGTTGCTTTTGCCTGGGACCATGGTTATTCAATTTTCACTACAGATAAGGATTTTATTAACTATTCCGAGGTTGTGGAGTTTAAGTTGCATGAGATCAGAGAGTGTGTAAATTAAGTTTTGACAGCGGCTTTTTAGGTCCAGTTTTCTATTGCCAGCCCCGGCACTCGTTCAAATTCTTTTACGTTATTGGTCACAAGACACAGCTCTCTTGATAAGCATTGGGCTGCTAATTGTAAATCATAGGGCCCGATAGGAGTTCCGTTCCTGTTAAGGTAGGCTCGAATCTGTCCGAAAGCTTCTGAATCCAACTCTGTAAAGGGTATAATCTCAAAGGGAGCTATGAAGCCGTAGAGTAATTCCCTATTTCTATCAGGGAACTGACTTTTGGCAATACCGTATTCCAACTCGGCGATTGTTACCGAGGAGAGGGCAATATTAAATAACTCTTCCCGTTCTACTCTTTCTTGAAGTTTTGGGAACTTATTCTTCATAAGGTAAATGCAGATGTTAGTATCCAGCAGGTACATTAGAAGTTCTCTCTTTCCTGCATTTCCTGTTGTTCCCGTCCCTCAGAAAACAAATCGTCCGAAAAATTATCAATACTGTTTCTAAACGAGTTCCATATGTCCCTTTTTGAAGTTAGTATTATTGAGTTACCTATTTTTTTAATAAAAAGTTCCGATTCGTCAGTACTGTACTCTTTAGGAAGTCTAACAGCCTGACTATTTCCACTTTTAAAAACCTTTACCGTTTCCATAGTGCACCTCCTATTTAAGTATATCCCCGTGTATATACATAAGCAAGAGTTACAAGCATAAAAAAGGCCGCTCCGATTCGAGCGGCCTTTTGGCGGCACTCCCGCGGGGAATGCCATTGGTTCCGGTAAATTATTTTACTTAGAACAGGGTAGAGCTTATATCGTCGATATAAACAGAGGTTCCGGTGCTTCCGTTGTCTCCGGCGTATACAGTTACCTGTGTGGGGAAGTTGGCGGCGAACTCGGGGTATACGGGAACGTCGGCAGCTACGGGTGTAGTGTCGTCTTCTACGTATACATCAAAGGTACCGTCCGCGTCCCAGGTAATCTTGTAGAAAACCCACATATCGGTAGCAACTGTGGCAACCTGCTGGTCATCGCTACCGTATTCGTAAGCGATTTTACCGGTGTTACCCAGTCTGAGTTCAACGTAACGTCCTGAGTTATTCTTATTTACACCAACATTTACATAAACGGTCTTGGCGTTGCTGCTGGGGATGTAGGCAAAGAAAGAGAGGCTACCTTCACCGGCGGGTCCCATGTCGGATACTTTATAAGCGTAGGGCTTAGTGGAAGAATCGTTGTCTTCCAGGTAAAGAGAGTTGGAAGGACTTGCGGCATTGTCTGCACTTACATAGGCCAGTACGGTGGTGCCGTTAACCTTTTCTACGGTCCAGCTTTCGTCGGCGTAGTCGATCTGTTCGCCGGCGGGCAGGCTGTCAAAGTTGATAACAGCAGCATCTCCGGCAGAAGCAGAAGAACTTTCTGCGGGGGCGGAAGCTCCCGATTCAGGTTCGGATGTACATCCGGTCATAAGGGCAAACGCCATAAGGGCGGTAAGCATCAATATCATGCTTTTTGTTGTTTTTTTCATTATGTCTCCTAGTGTTTATTCCCAAGTCACATATTCGTATATCCGAAGGCTCTACGACTATGTGAATAAATTATTTTCCAATGGAATCTTAAAATTGTCAATTTTTTTCTCAAACTTTTTTACAGCATGTAACGATAATTTAACATAATCATGTAAGTCTAATAGATGAAAGGAGCTATGTTTGACAATCCTTTCAGTTCTGTAATTTTTTTTATTTGTGGGAAAACTTTTTTCTTGACATCCCCATTAAGTCGGGTTAACATTTCACTAATGTTTCGCAAAAGCCGATCGATTACGGAAATGCGGACTTGCTGTTGCTTTGCTGAATAATGTCCTTTGGGGGGACATTTCAGATATTTAAATCATGTGATTTTTTTAAAGGAGATATTTACATGAAGAAAACTATTGTTTTAGTTGCTTTGGTTCTGGCGATGATTGCTGCGCCTGTGTTCGCCGGTGAAATTTCTATGGCTGGTCAGGTTGAATTTGGTGGATCTTATGATTTCGATACCGATACTTACCGTGCCGATGTTGATGATGTTAAAATTGGATTTACTGGTAAGGCTGATGATTACACCACAATCAAGCTGACCATGGAAATGCAGACTGCTTTTGCACAGGGTATTAACGTTTCTACTTCCGATGACTTGGATAGTGATAGTAAGGGCGATGGTACCGTAAGCGTACAGGACTCTGAATTTGCTGTTACCACTGATCTTACCGGTGCTCTTGAACTGGATCTTCCCGTTTCCATTAAACTTTTTTCCGGTTACAACGATGATATCGGAGCTAAGTCTTACGATACCGGTGGTCTTGTAAGAGCTGAAGAAGTTCAGGACAGAGACCCCGAACAGAACTGGGTTCTCGGTACTTACATCGGTTATGAAGATATTACAATTCAGGCTGGTCTTTACCCCAACTATTATTCTGCAGATGGTGAAGATGACGCTGAACTTGATTTTACCAGCAACATGTTTGTTGGTGCTTACGGTACAGTTGCCGATGCTAAATTCGAACTGTACTACTGTGCTTGTGATGCTGACGGTATGAACTCTGTTGGAGGTTCTGTAGGTTACCCCATTGATCTTGAAGGAATGGGTGTATACCCCATGGTTTCTTTTGTAGTTGACATGGAAGATGCCTCTGGAGATATGGAAGACGGTTTTACCTCTATCGGTTTTGGTACTGGGTTTACCGTGGATGATATGCTGAAGGCAACTGTTGGTTTTGGTTACTACAAAGATGGTGCGGACTATGACTATAACTCAGCTCTTCAGGTCGGATTTGATATTCAGTATTACCTGAGCGATGTAATTACTCTCTTTGGTGCTGTATGTATTGATGACGTAATCGACAACCATGACGACTATGAACTTGAGTGGGACTACTACGAAGGTTATTTTGATGGAACTGATGGTGATTGGGATGATTATGAAACTTATGCAAATGCCGGTTACCAGGTAGGTGCTATCGTTAAACTCGGTAAGGCTAACTACTACTTCGGTTACGAAGGTGGTAACATTGACACCGAGCTTACTGGTGTAGACTTCAACCAGGGTGCATTTGCTGCTCTTAATGTTAAGTTCTAATCATAGTTATATAACTATTATCTAGCTTAAATGAGCCGGCGCAAGCCGGCTTTTTTTGTTTGCTCAGAAAAGCTGGCAAACCAGGTCTTCTAGAGGAAGACATCGCCCCGATTAGTGGGGAGATAATCCGAGTCGCAAGGGCCTTGCTGCTAACGGCTGGGGCTGGATGTGACGCGCGAGACGCGGAGTGCTGACGATAGGACGTGAACGGGATATCGCGAAAGCAAATCTGTTTCGGCAAAATATGTAAGACTGTTTGTAATTATATTTAAAAATTATTAAATAGGCCGAAATTCGAGTTTTAATGGACTATTATAAAACTTCCTCTCATTGTATAATTTGTTTATGGACAAAAACATACGATGGGAGGAAGTATGAATATAGTAGGATTATACACGATTATTGATGATTTTTTCAAAT
>JAQQAP010000019.1 GCA_028533045.1 Spirochaetales bacterium
TTTGAAAAAATCATCAATAATCGTGTATAATCCTACTATATTCATACTTCCTCCCATCGTATGTTTTTGTCCATAAACAAATTATACAATGAGAGGAAGTTTTATAATAGTCCATTAAAACTCGAATTTCGGCCTAAATAGATTGATGGTGTTCTTAAGGCGATTTACCTGTTCCTTGAGATGGTCGTTTCTCTGCTCCTGGATTTGACTGTCTCCGGAGGATTGATCCCTTTCTACCTGAGCGTCCTTTACTCCCCGGCAGCCACAGGAGCGGCGACGGATAAAACGGGTTTCCACAACGGTTTTGGAACTAACTTTTTGTCCCGCCATAAGGGAATCAAGAACGTTGAGCGCTCTGTAACCAAGCTCCTGAGTCACTTCATCCATTGTACTGAGCGAAGGGGCACTGAATTCTCCATCCGCGATTCCTTGAAAACCGACGACGGAAATATCATTGGGCACAGAGTATCCCATATTTCCCAGAAGGCCGATGATCCGAATTGCTGAATTGTCATTGACAGCAACCAGTGCATCAAAAAAGATCCCCTTTTCCGTTAAGAATTGAGCAAGCTGCTCCGAGTCCTCATCCCATACAAGGGTTCCCTTGAATACATACTTTTCATCAAACTTTATCCCATTTCGCGCCAGTCCCATTTTATATCCCGCTTCCCTCTCGATGGAGGACCGATGACTTTCCTTTCCTCGAAAAAGCAGGATTTTTTTTCTTCCGTGTACCTGAACCAGATGATCCACAATCCGGGCCATTCCTTCCAGATAATCGGGCTTTACTGTGGGATAATCCTTAAAAGGGGTTCCCAGACTAACGATGGGCACCCCGTGAAAGACTTCGCAGAAAGCGGAAAATTCCTCTTCGCTGACAAAGCGGGACATGGAGCTGACCGGAAGGATTACCCCGTCCACCGTCTCCGGATCAAAGGCGGAATAGATGGCGGTGCGCATATTGAGAGATTTGATCCCCGCTTTAATAGGGCCGCCGGTGTAGGCCAGGAGGGTTATATTGTTCTCTTTGGCATAACGGGACGCCCCAACAAGGATGTCCTTATGATAGGCTCCGATAAGGGAACTGGAAAATAGAATAACTCTTTTTGAAATGGAACTCACTTACATTCTCCCTTCAACTAAGTATTATCTATTTCTTGGGAAAGTGCAAAAGGCCTCAAAAATGAAGGGATTTTCTTTTAACCCAACATCTTTGAGAGGGAATCCTTTAACTTCTCCCAAATGGCAAGACGCCTGGCATCGTCATTTTCCAGCAGGGTGACGCGGAAACCGGGAAGATCGGAGCAAAAACCGCTAAGAGGAACGGTACAGAGTCCGGCCCCGCCCAGGAGGTTATATACCAGCTGTTTGTCCCGGGGAGCTCCTTCCATAAAAGGCTTAAGATAGGCGGCAATTTCCGGCTTCATGGGAAGGGGGCGAAAATCGGCCACCCTGTCCTTATCCATTAGAACGGTAAGGTAAAAAGCTCCCTTGGGGAGGTTTACCTTTACTCCGGGGATGGTATTGAGTATATCCACCGCCTCCACAGCGCGCTTGCTGAACTTATCCGCCCGTCGGGCCAGGTGTTCCGGGTAACGGGGGTCGCCTATGACAAGGGGAATGGACATCTGGGGAAGACTGGTGGAACAGACTTCCAGACGTTTCGCATCTATGAGGGTTTTAATAAATCGGTCAAAGTTTTCGTCCCGCTGACGGTTGAAGATTTCTATCCAGCCGCAGCGGCCGCCGGGCCAGGGATACTCCTTGCTGATAGAGCGCATGGCTATTCCGGGAACCTCGCCGATGACTTCACTTAGGTGACAGGTTTCCGCACCGGGATAGACGATGCTGGCATAGGTTTCGTCGCTCAGAACAAAAAGGTCGTAACGGCGGGCGATGTCCACGATTTCAAGGAGAACTTCTTTGGGGTAGACGGCGCCGGTGGGATTGTCCGGATTGATGAGGAGAATGCCGGCAATGGCGTCGTTGTAGCGGACTTTGTTTTCCAGGTCTTCCAGGTCGGGCATCCAGTTATTGTCCGGATCCAATTTATAGGTAGTATGCTCGTAACCTGAATGGGCGGCTTCCGCGCTGGAAAGGGTGGAATAGGCCGGAGAGGGCCCTATGACCCGGGCTTCCCTTTTAAGGAAAGCAAAAAGGGTGGAAACCGCATCGCCCAGTCCGTTAAAGAATACCAGGTCGTCGCTGGTGATTTGACATCCCCCCCGACGGTTCACATGGTCTGCCAGGAAATCGCGGGTTTTGTAGTCCCCTTCGGTGGCGGTGTAGGCGTAACTTTTGCTTTGGGAGGCCAGATTGGTCACAATGTCGCGAATCCAGGGGGCCATTTCTTCCCCTTTCTGGATAGGATCGCCGATATTTTCATAGGTCATAGGAATGCCCATGGATTCAAGATGACGGGCTACCCCGACAATTTCACGGATTTCATAACGGAGCTGATCGGCCCCTTCCCATACAATATTACGTCTCATGGGGCCATATTACTCCGTTGCGGGGAGGGGGGTCAAGGAATCAATTGTGTCAGCTTTGCCTTCATTACCCAAAAGGGGCGGCACTTTTATGGCAAAGTAGACCACCGCAAAAACCAGGGTAAGTGAATTGGAGATAAACATGGTGTACCACACACCGTACTCTTCCAGGGAGGGGAGAAAATAACGAAAGAGAAGAATCCCGGGGATACGAATCCCCCAAAGGCGGACCATATTGGATATGAGCGTAAAGGAGGTACGTTGAAAGCTGTTAAAAATAGCCTGGAGGGTGTGAAAAATGGCCCAGGCGATAACGGTCCACCCCGCAATTCCCACATAATTCAGCACGTGCCTATAGGTAAGAGCGTCCCCTTTGGTGAGAAATCGCCCCAAAGGAAACTTAATAGCCTGGAGAACGAAGGCGGCCAAAACACCAAAGACAACGGAAAAAACAATCCCCCGCCGAATGGCTTCACGCACCCGGGCCATAGCGCGCTTCCCCCAGTTCTGGGCGATAAGAGGCACCAGAGCCTGCCCTATCTCCTTGGAAGGGAAGAACATGAGCGAGTTGATTCGATTCCCAATGGCAAAGGCGGCCACCACCTGATATCCGTAGGGCACAATTATCATATTAATGAGCAGGTTTCCAAAGTGAAGACTGGCCTGGGAGAAAGAGAGGGGTAAACCGACTTTAAAAAGCCTTATCCAGATTTTCCTCTTGCTGAATTCGGAAGAACTACTCCACTTGATCTCAAAGTCCTGATGACTTTTATGAAAAAGGGTAACCACCACCAGGGCCTGAATAATTCGGGTAAGCACCGAAGCGTAGGCCAGACCGTCAATTCCCAATTTAAAGACAAAGAGAGCCAGAGTATTCAAAAGAGTATTTCCCACAACCCCCAAAAGGGTTATGCGAGAGGTGATATTCATCTTCCCCTGTGACTTAAAGAGAGCCATGTAGAGCCGATTAGCCAGGGAGAAGGGAACGGAAAAGAAGAGGATTTGCGTATAAATCAGAGCCTGGGCATGAAGCTCGCCGTCAATCCCCAAAAGGGTGAGAAGAAAGGGGGTAACAAAAATTCCCGTTACAGAGAAGAAAAGGGCCAGGTAGAGCACAATCAGCCTTAACTGGGTCGCATAGGCGCAGGCCTCATCCTTTTTATCCTGACCGATGAGCTTAGCGATAATGCTGACTCCGCCCCGGGAAAGCCCTGTGGCCAGGGCCTGAAGCATAACGAAAATGGGGGTAACGAAGGCAATGGACGCCACCTGCACCCCGCCCAGACGGGAGGCAAAAAACATGTCGATAAACATGTAGGAGGTGGAGAGCAGGCCTGCCAGCATGACCGGGATGGTCTGCTTGTAAATGAGTCGTTGTACCGGTTCGTTTAAAAGATCTGCCTGTGATTTCTGTCTCATGGGAAATAATACTAAATCACTTTTTATGAAAAGGACAGCTTTTTTTCCTATGTTGTAGCCGGAACGGGCCTGCCCCGCTTATCTTCTCTCTGGAGAAGAGGCGGTACTTTCATAGCAAAATACACAACCGCAAAGATGAGGGTGAGCACATTGGAGATAAACATGGTATACCACACACCGTATTCGGCCAGGGAGGGAAAAAAATACTGGCAGAGAATGATGCCGGGAATGCGTATTCCCCAGAGACGGAAGATGTTGATAATGAGAGAGAAAGAGGTTCGCTGGAAGCTGGTAAAGATCCCCTGGAGGGTGTGGAAGAGACACCAGGCGATAACGGTCCACCCCACCAGGCCCACATAATCCAGAACGTGGCTATAGGTCTCCAGGTCCCCCTTGGTTAAGAATCGGCCCAGAGGATACTTAATCATTTGAATGATCACCCCCCCGGCGATTCCCATAAACAGGGAGAAAATCAACCCGCCCCGTATGGCTTCCCGCACCCGGTCCATGGCCCCCTTGCCCCAGTTCTGGGCGATGAGGGGAATCAGCCCCTGGCCCAGCTCTTTGGAAGGGAAGAAGAGAAGGGAGTGAATACGGTTTCCAATGGCAAAGGCCGCTACCGCCTGGTAACCGTATTTTACGATGAACATATTCAGAACAAGGAAGCCGAATTGTCCGCTGGCCTGGGTAATGGAGAGGGGAAGGCCGACTTTAAGCAGATGAAGCCAGAGAGCCTTCACGTCGGTGGAATCTGCCACGGTCCATCCTATCCGGAAGTCCTGCTCCCCCCGGTTATAAACAATGATGATGACCAGAGCCTGGAGGGCCTTGGTCGCCAGAGTACCGTAGGCCAGTCCGTCGATCCCCAATTTCAAGACATAGATACAAAAAGCGTTAAGGACAACATTGGACACAACCCCAAAGATAGAGATGCGCGAGGCGATTTCCATTTTCCCTTGGGATTTAAAAAGGGTCATATAGAGGGAGAGGGCCAGAGTAAAGGGAATGGAAAAAAAGCGGATCCGACCATAGATGAGGGCTTGGTCATAGAGTTCGTCGGAAATGCGGATGAGTTTGAGAATTTGGGGCGTAAAGAGTATCCCCATGAGAGAAAAGACCGTGGCCAGAGTAAAAATCACTAGGCGGAGCTGGGTGGCATAGTCGGCGGCCAGGTCCTTTTTCCCCTGCCCCAGAAGCTTGGCGATAATGCTGATGCCCCCCCGGGAAACTCCCATAGCCAGAGCGCTAAGCATAATAAAAAGAGGCGTGATAAAAGCAATAGACGCCACCTGCACCACACCCAGCCGGGAAGCAAAAATCATATCGATAAAACCGTAAGAGGTAGTAAGCAAACCGGCGAGCATCACCGGAACGGTCACTTTGAAGATGAGAGGTCTTACGGGGTCTTTAAGAAGATCGGCTTTTACTTTCCCTTTCATCCTATCCATGATACCCCCCATTGTGGGGATTTACAAGAAAAAGACACTTAGTGTACTTAGGCCCCCGTAATTAGGGCCTATTAGTCATAGTAATTGGTTTGTAAAAAAGTTATAGTGGTGATATGCAAGATGTCCATACAACTGAAGAAAAGCTAAATGCCTTTACCCATAACGTGGGAGCCGGGATGAGTATCGCCGGAATGATCTTTCTCCTCTATTTGACCGGCCAGCGGGGCGGCACGGGAATTCACTACGTCTCCTTTTCCCTTTACGGGGCCTTCCAGATACTCCTTTACCTCTCCTCCGGGCTTACCCACTCTTTTACGGACAAGCCAAAGATACACGAAGTTCTCCGGGTTCTTGACCAGGCCTCGGTTTACCTCCTCATAGCGGGAACCTATACCCCCATTGCCCTGGTAACCCTGGGCGGCGCCTGGGGCTGGACCATTTTTGGGATTATCTGGGCCATGGCGATTTCCGGAATTATCGTTAAGCTGATTTTAGGTCCCAGGAAACACATTATTTCCGACCTTTTCTATGTTCCCATGGGCTGGACGATCGTTATAGCCATCAAACCCCTTTTGGAAGTGGCCCCCCGGGGGCTTCTCATGTGGGTTTTGATCGGCGGACTCTGTTACACGGTGGGGGTTATCTTTTACGTAATGAAAAAAATGCCCTTCAGCCACGTGCTCTGGCACCTTTTTGTCCTGGGCGGAAGCATCTCCTTCTTCCTGGGATTTGCCAAGTTCCTCATTTAATAGCAACTTTCCCTAGAGAGGCCTTGATTTTAGCCGAATGATCATTTACTTTAAAAGTAATGAGACAGAAGGATGAGAATAAAAGAGAGGCCATCTACCAAAGCGCTCTGGAATTAATTACCACCGAAGGCCTGACCGGGGCTTCCATGGCAAAAATTGCGAAAAAAGCCCATGTCTCCCCTGCTACCATCTACATCTACTTTGAAAATAAAGAGGATATGCTGAATAAGCTCTACCTGATGATCAAGGGTGAACTGAGCGATTATATTTTCAGAGACTATCATAATGATTTGTCCATAACGGAAGGAATGAAGCTCTATATGAAGAGCCTCTTCCACTTTATGGTCTCCCATCCTTTCCACCTCTCCTTCCATGAACAGTTTTACAACTCCCCTGTCATTAAGCAAGAGGTCAAAGAGGAAGCTATGGCCGGTTACACTCCCCTTTTTAACCTGTACGAGCAGAGTTACCGGGAAGGGTTGGTTAAGATTCCCCTCCTGGAGCTGGCGGGAGTCTACCTCACCTCTCCCATAATGGACCTGGCCAAACTGCATAGAAGCGGGGCTATAGAAGTAAATGAGGAAGTTCTGAACGAAGCGCTAGAGATGTCCCTGCGGGCGATAATGGGCTAATTTATTTTACGAATTTAACTGAATGATTATTCATTTTGTTATTATAAATGGAGGAAGCAAGATATGAAATATCAGACAATGCCAAAAACAAAGGACGACCTATCCCTGCTGGGATTCGGCTGTATGAGACTGCCCTCTTCGGGAACGAGAGTTAAAGAGGACGAGGCGATTAAACAGATTCGTTATGCCGTGGACAAAGGAATCAACTACTTTGATACGGCCTGGCCCTACCATAACGGCGCCAGCGAAGTGATTCTGGGCAAGGCTTTGAAGGAGGGCTACCGGGAGAAGGTTAAGATTGCCGACAAACTGCCCCACTGGCTCTGCAAAAGCCGGGAGGATATGGACGACTACCTGGACGAGCAGCTCAAACGGCTCGATGTGGAGGCAATTGATTACTACCTGATTCACATGATCGACGGGTCTTCCTGGGAACGGGCCAAAGAACTGGGTGTTATAGACTTCATGAATAAAGCGAAGAGTTCCGGTAAGGTCATTAACCTTGGGTTCTCCTTCCACGGGGCGGGAAAGGATTTTAACCCCATCATAGACGATTACGACTGGGCCTTTTGCCAGATCCAGTACAATATTCTGGACGAAACGGCCCAAGCCGGGATAGACGGGCTGAATTATGCCTGGTCCAAGGGGATTGGGGTGGTGATTATGGAGCCTTTGCGGGGCGGAGTTCTGGCGAATAAGCTTCCCAAAGAGGTGGAAGGGGTCTACCGGAAGGCGGATAAGAACCGGAGTAATGTGGACTGGGCCCTCCGCTGGATATGGAACCACCCGGGAGTTATTACCATTCTCTCCGGCATGAACACCATTGAGATGATTGACGAAAACATGGCTATTGCAGACTCTTCCGGCTGGGAAACCATGGGCGAAGAGGAACTGGCCACGGTAAAGGCGGCGGCGGACAAGTTTCGCAGCCTCCAAAAGGTGCCCTGTACGGCCTGTCAGTACTGTATGCCCTGCCCCCGGGGGGTAAATATTCCCATGGCCTTTAGTTTTTACAACGACAAGTATCTCTTTAAAACCGGCCTCTGGAGCCGGGCGATGTACCTGCTCCAGTTAAGCGGCCAGGTTACGGAAGGACGGAAACCGGAACTGGCCAGCCAGTGTGTGGACTGCGGCCTCTGCATGAAGCACTGCCCCCAGCATATCCAAATACCGACGGAGCTAAAAAAGGTGGAGAAGGAGTACGAAGGGCTGTTTACCAAGCCTATACTTGGACTATTTAAGCTGGGATTTAATCAGTCTAAAAAGAAGAAAAAGAAGAAAAAGAAAGACTAAAGAGCAGGTAGTTTTTTGCGGAAGGGACGGGAGGGGAGCCGCAGGCTGACCCCGCAGACGGGGCGGCGAAGCCGTTCTGGTGAGGAGGCCGGAGCGAAGAGCGGAGCCCCGGACGGCCCGGTTCCGGCCGGAGGCCGGAAGCCGCCCTGAATAGTTACTAAAAGTGCAGAAATTTCCTGAGTCGGGAGTGGCTGAACCGGGGGGACTGGACGTAGAAGAGAAGCAGGGCGGTGGGGATTAGGACGCTAAGGACGATGAGGGACCAGCCCAGGCGGTGTGAACTGTGGTAGTGGGCCTGAAGTATGAAGTCGATGACGGCGCAGAGGAAGGCGATGGCCAGTAGAATGATTCCCGCCACGTTGGCTCCTTTGTCTTTGAGGCTGCGGATGCGGTTGACGGCGGCGCTGACGATGAGGGTGGAGCCGGTGAGGATGGGCAGGGCGACGGGGATGGCCCAGCTGTGGTTGCCGGCGATGAGGCCTATGATGTAGATGAGTGCGAGTATGTCCAGATGAACCAGGGCGGTAAAGACGTAGGGCCGCTTCCAGGAGAAGAGGCTGATGAGGGTGATGAACCAGGCTCCTGTGAGGGAGGCGATGACGTAGGAGGACCAGGTGATCCGCCGGTTGATGAAGTAGTCGATGGCGGCTATAAGCAGCAGGGGAATGAGGATGCCGATGGTTGTGATGGTCCGAGCTATGGCCATTTTCTCGCCCATTGTGAGGGGCGGGACGGGGGGTGAGCCGGCGGCTTCTGACGGATAGGGACCGGAGGGGCCGACCTGTCCGTCGGGGAGAATCTTCTGAATGGGGGTTTGGCAGAGGGGGCATTTTTTTACGTCCTCTTCTACTTCCACTCCGCACTGGGAACAATAGGGCATCTTTCTCTCCTTCCTTCTATGATATATTGCTTTCCACTTTTACGGGAATTCCCAGGCGCCGGATTTTCCTAAAAAACTCCCGCTCCACCCGGGACGAGGGTGTGACCCGCCCGAAGGTGATGTTAACCCGGTTGCCGTAGCCGCAGACGCCTACTTTTATTTTTGTTTTCCCCGAGGGCGGATTGGGGGTAAAATGGATGCTCTTCACATGGGCCGCCACTTCCGGAGGCAGTGTGATCTGTCCCATATTGGAGAGAGTGGTGGTGTAGGTCGACTTCCCGAAGGTCCGGTAGACGATGGGGAGAAACAGATCCTTTAGGTGAACCGGAAGCAGCCGGGCGAGAAGGTTCATCTCCCCTTTGACATTTCTTGTGATCTGCTGGCTCAGGAACTTCCTGTCCATATCGGTTCTCATAAAGTGCATTACCTTATCGCAAATTTCTTCAAAGCTGTAGCGGCCCAGGCGCGGGTCGATATAGGGTGTGACGCTTAAGAAGAAGTTTCTCATGGTGCGGGAGGGGAAGATTCGCCGCAGGTTCACGGGGATGCAAATGGCAATGGGGGCGGCTTTCCTTTTTCTTTCTCCCTCCTCCAGATCAAAAAGGTAATCCTGAAAGACTTCCATGAGAAGGGCGGTGAGGAATTCGGTGATGGTGAGGCTGCGCGATTTGGCTTCACGGGCCAGGTCCTCATAGGGAAGGGAGCCGGTGGTAACCCAGTAGACGCCCCGCGCTTCTTTGGGCCCGGGATACTGGAAGGCTTTCTGCTCCCGCCGGGGCTGGGGTATATCCTTGTCCAGATAGCGAACAAAGGCGTCTTCGAACTCCTCTCTGTGGGGTGTCTCACTTTTATGGAGGATTCCTTCATAGGGTTCCTCCCTTCCCTCTCCCAGGGCAGTGTATTCTCCCAGAAGAGCGGTAAAGAAGGTGAATCCTCCGGTGCCGTCTGTGAGGATGTGGGAATACTCTATGGAGATGCGGTTGCGCCAGGCCCGGACACGAAAGGGGAAGCGGGTGCGCTTACGCACAGCCATCTTCATGCAAGGATAGCGTGAGTCCCGTTCCGCCCGGGGAAGACGGGGCGATTCGTCAAAGTAGTACCAAAAGGCGCCCCGCATGAGGTGGACATTGTAGTAGGGAAAGCGGACCATGATATTTTCCAGGGCCCGGTTCAAACGGGTGACGTTGACCGTATTATCCATTCGGGCGGTCATGCGAAAAAGAGTGGTGTCCCGTTGATTCAGGAGGGCCGGGTAGAGTTTTCCCGCATTATCCAGTTTATACCAGCTCCTGGGCTTTTCCGCTTCGGTCATATAGGCAAAGGTAACGGCCTGGACCGGTCCTGTCAAGTTTTTCTGGCTTCCCTAGCAAAGTAATGGTATAATTCTCCAACCCTTTTTGTGGGGTCCAAGGGGTTTTTAATGGATAATTCACAGGCTAAAGAGGTCATTCGCCATATAATCGGAGAAGTCAACAAGGGCTTCCTGGGGAAAACGGAACAGGTGAAGCTGGCGGTTACCGCTGTGTGCGCCGGCTTGCATATACTGATTGAAGACCGGCCTGGGGTGGGAAAGACCACTTTGGCTTCCGCCCTTTGCAAGGCTCTGGGGCTGGACTTCGGCCGGGTGCAGTTTACGCCGGACCTTTTGCCTGGGGATATTACGGGAATGACGGTCTGGGATGACAAAAAGCGGGAGTTCCTCTTCCATGAGGGGCCGATTTTTCACCAGGCAGTAATGGCGGACGAACTGAACCGGGCGGCGGCGCGAACCCAGTCGGCTCTGCTCGAAGCGATGCAGGAGGGAACGGTTACGGTGGACGGCACCCGCCATGAGCTCCCCCACCCTTTTATGGTCATTGCCACCCAAAACCCGTCCCATTTTTCCGGGACCTTTACCCTCCCCGAATCCCAGCTGGACCGATTCGGTGTCAGTTTTACTCTGGGCTACCCCGAAGTGGCCTGGGAGAGCCGGATTCTCACGGAGTACCGCAATGCCGCCCCCCTGGACAGCATTGGGACCGCCACCACGGCGGAAGAACTTCTAGAACTCAGAAATTACATTAAAAACCTTCCCATTCAGGATGAAGTAAGGGATTATCTGGTAAATTTTGCCTATCGCACCCGGAACACCCACCAACTGACGGCGGGACTTACCACTCGCGGGCTGCAGCATCTTCTGGCTCTGGCCCAGGCCTTTGCGGCCTATGAGGGACGGGACTTTGTCATTCCCGAAGATATCCGCCTGGCCGCTCCTTCCGTGGCCCGGCACAAATTACTGCTCACCCCGGAAATGAAAATTGAACACCGCACGGTGGACTTTGTTCTGGACCGGATTTTTGAGGAACTTCCCTCCCCCGTATGAAAATTATCTGGGAAAGACTGATTCCGTCACTTCTTATTCTTGCCGTCTCTTTCCTGGCCGCCCGTTACCTGGGAATGGCCTACTACGTTATATTCCGGGCCTTCGCGGTTCTTCTGGTTCTTAACGCAACCATGTTCTTTTTCTCCTATCACGGGCTTCGTTACAATCAGCAGTTCTCTTCGGAACACCTGGTGAGGGGCGAGGAGATTCACTATGAATTCTACCTTTTCCAGTCCCGCCTTACCACTTCCAATATTTTCCATATTGAGTTCCACTCTTTTAACAACCCCGAACTGAGCGATTTGGAACCCCTGGAATTTTCCCTCAAATCCCAGGAGAAGAGGCACTTCTCCTATACCATTCGCGGGGGGACCCGAGGGATTTACGAGGTGGGGATCAGCCGGATTTACATGGAAGACTTTTTGGGACTGGTACGCCTGTCACTCCCCCGCCACGAACGGACCTTTTACATTTACCCCCGTCTTTTCCGGGGAAAAAACTACCCCCTCAAGCAGACTGCCGACGGGGGCGACCGGGTCTGGAAAAAAGGCCGGGGCGGCGACGAGACAGCCTTTAGCAATTTGCGGGAATACAGGCCCGGCCTCCCCCTGCGGGGAATCAGTTGGAAACATTTCGCCCGTTACGGATACCCCCTTATCCGGGAAAACGAAAGCTCCCTTAGGCCGGGGCATATTCTTATGACAGATCTGCGCTCCCTCGATGAAAATCGGACTCAAGAAGACGGGGTTCTGGAAACCACCCTGACTCTGACCCGGCGTCTTCTGGATATGGAAGAGCGGGTTATACTGGACGGATTTGACGCAGAAGGCCCTTTGGATGTGAGTTATGAATCGGCCTTTGAGTCGTTCTACCAGTCCACGCTCAGTCTCAAATTCGACCGGCCCTATCTCCCCCGTTACAGGGAACCGGGGGAAGCGGTAACCCTGATTTCCGCCCTGCCCGAATGGGACCTGCTGGAGGAAGCCTTCTGGCAGGCCCGGGAAAACTGGCAGCTTGTAGCGCTTCTTGAGGGAATGGATGAGATACGCCGAATCTCTGTAAAGGCGGCTCTGAATTCGCTTATCGACAGAGGAGTTAATGTGACCATAATCGAAAAGGGAGATGAGTTTTGGAAAGAAAACTAAAAGCCCTCCTCTCTCCGGCCCTCATTCCCTTAATTCTCGTTCCCCTGAGCTACACGGGGCTTCATTTTCTCCTGGATAGCTCCGGGGGATGGATTCTAATGGCGTTTTATGCCCTCATTCCCCTTTTTCATGTTCTTGAAGGGATCTTTCCTCTTTTCAAAAGAACCTTTCATGGTATGGCAGTGGGAATCCTGCTGATTTTAGGTGTCTTTCTGGTGGGAGAAATCGTCGTTCTCCCCTATCAGGCCTACGAACTGTGGTTTGAGCTGCTTCCCTCCGGTCTGGTCCAGGGAAGGGTATCCCATCTCTTTGTCAAATTGGGGACCCTTCTTATAATTATGGCTTGCCGGGTGGCCTTTCGCTATGACAATATCTATTCAGCCTTCAAAAACTTTCTTTATCTTCCTCTCTTCTTTTTGTTCATTCTCTTCCCCTCTCTTCCCACGGCCCTCCTGTTTTTAGCGTCCCTTCTTTTTAGCCGTATAAGACGGGATAATTACCGGGGCGTTCTTGTACTTTTTATGATTCTGATTTCGGTGGGACTCACTGGGATTAATACGCCCAAAAAAGGAGTTCCCTTCATAGATAACAGCCCGGACAGGATGGTAAACTGGATGATTGATACCTGGCCCTCCCTTCCCCTCCTTTATGACGTTCCCCTCTATGGAGAGTCCTTTGACCACTCGGTGGAGACGGGAGGACGCCCCGCTCTGACAGATCATAGTATTCTTCAGATTGAAGGGCCGCCGGGAGAACAGCTCTACCTTAGGACGGGCGTTGCGGCCCAACCGGGCGAGGGGGGAGATTCGCTGCCCTTGCAAAACTTTGCTTCCATTGCAGACACCAACACGGCAAATATGTCCTTTTTCACTGTTCAGGTGGCTGCGGACTTTATTAACCTGATTCCCTACTCGGAAAACTCGGAAATAATGGAGTTGGACGGAAAAAAATACTCCCTTCCCACCAAGAGCTGGTCCCTGAAGCCGGACCCTCCCCTTTTCCACGGGGACATGTACACCCTCTATCAGGAGCGGGAAGAACAGGTGGAAATGGCCCGCCCAGGATTCGATTTTTCTCCTTATCTGAAGCAATTCCATGAGCCGACGGAGCAGTTTTTGACTCTGGCCGAGACTTTTAGCGGGACAGACCAATGGAAAACGGCGGAGATGATTCGGGACTATCTGGCGGAGAACTACCTTTACACCCTGGAAACAGAAGAGAGCGATACTTTTACGGAGGACTTTCTCTTCCTTACCGGCGAGGGCTACTGCCTCCATTTTGCCACCGCCTTTGCCGCTCTGGCCCGAGCACAGGGGATTCCCTGCCGCTTTGCCGAAGGGTACCTTGTCATTTTCCCCGAGCAGGAAGGGGAAGAAGAGGAATTCGGGATATTCGAGGAGCGTATTACGGTGAATGTAACCGGGCTCTCCTCCCATATCTGGCCGGAGATTTATTTAGAAGACAGGGGTTGGGTCTCCTTTGAAGCGACCGCCCCCTTCTACCTGCCGGAAAGCCAAATTTCTGCGGATGATCTAACGGCCCAGCAGCTTAACAGCATTCAGAATAGTAGTGAGGAGTCGGAAGAAAAAGCGGGCAATGGACTGCCCCCCCTCTCCTACGGGGCGATTCCTCTTGTCATAGGACTGATTTGGGGGATTATCAAGCTCCGGGACCTGATGAAACTTTTTGGCAAACACACCCTTATCGTTATCCGCCGCTTTGTCCGACGGGCCTGGCGGTCCGGAGTGGAAAGGCCGAATGAGATTGGCTGGGTCGATTGGGGCCGGCGGGTGACCGAAGAGCTCCCCGAGACGGGGAGGACCATGGAAGCGGTTATGCCCCTGATTCTTAAGGCCCGTTATTCTCCGGAGCCCTTTGAGGAAAAGGAGAAGGATGAGCTTCACAGGCTTTACCATGAGTTCAAGGGGATTTCAAAAGGGTCCGGGAAGTAAGTTTTTTTATTTGACAGGGGATTATGGGAAGGGGGAAGAAGAGTGGAAGGGCAGAAGAGAATTAATACTGTCGATAGAATCAGGGGGCTCTCTGTTCTGTTAATGATTATAGCCAACGTCCTAAAGCCTTTTGACGGAATACCTCCCTGGATGAAACACGCCCACCCCTATGGCTTAACCTTTGTAGACTTTATTGCCCCGGGCTTCTTTTTCATGATTGCCATAACTTACTCACTCAGTTTCAATAAACGGGTAGAAGTCCATGAAAAACAAGCTGTTTACCGTCATTTTCGCATGAGAGCCTTGTATATATTTCTCATTGGTACAACTCTCATGTTCATAGAAATGGTAGCCCCCTTTTCTCATGGATTTGATGTTAATATCTTGCAGGCCATTTCTCTGGCTATTCTGGTCTCACTTCCTTTTATGGCACTCAAAATTCCCGGAAAGATGATTATAGGATTTTCCATTGGTCTAGGTGAACATATTTTACTCCGGTATTTAAATGGCTCCGATTATATGCTTAAAGAGACCAGAGCTATGGGAGTTATTGGTTGGGTGGGCTTACTTTTTTTGGGACTCGCCCTGGGAGAGTTATTTTTCTTATGTAGAGAAAAAAATAGTTATAGACCATTCTGGCTATTCAGCATTATTTACATTTTATTGGGACTTTTCTTGAGCCGTTGGATACCTCTTTTCCACTCCGCCGCCACCTTAAGCTACAATCTTTTAACAACTGGAACTGTTTCGATCCTATTTATTATTACCTACTCCTTAACTGAAGACAAAATACCTCAAAGAGGATTCTTTTGCGTTTGGGGCTCCAATCCTTTGATAGCATTCATAAGCCATTTTCTCCTGATTATTCTATGTAGATCCTTAATATACCTTTTTGATATAAGTAGTAGCTTCTCTTTCGTTCACATTATCTTTTTCTTTTTATATTTAGGATTAATGCAAAGTCTCCTCTTATTGCTCTTTAGGAAACAAATATTGATTAAGGCTGGTGGCAAATAGGCAACTCCCGGTTGATGGTAAAACAAAAAAAAGAAGGTAAAATACTCATAAGGAGTAAATATGGATCTGGGAAATAGAATTAACGAACTACGAAATAATGCCTGTCTTACACAGGAGCAATTGGCAGAAAAGCTGGATGTGTCCAGACAGGCCGTTACAAAATGGGAAAAAAACGATTCTACTCCAGATATCAGTAAAATCATTGAACTAAGCAATGTATTTGGAGTTTCAACAGATTACCTCATTAAGGGAAAGCAGAAGTACTGGAGTTCTGATAAGAACAAAAAGGATGATTTAGAACCAATAAAATCTTTTTTATGCGCTGCTAAAACAAATACTTATGCCGCTAAAGCAGCAGAGATAGAGTCCTCCCGATGGCATTCCCATGATTTATCCTATGAAGAAGGAAGATACTCATACTTGGATTCCTATTTCGGCGGGGAAAAATTCGCCGGAGAAGAGGTCTTATATGTAGATAGAATTCCTTTTTGGTCTATGAATTATATCGGTAGAGTTTTGGACAGCGATTTCTCGAGCGATTTCCTCAAAGAGTGTTTACAGGCTGTAAATAAGGAAAAACCATTCAGAGGACCGGAGATATTCCAAAACGGGAATTTTACCTATCACTGCAAAGTAAAGGGTGACTTTAACTGGTTTAACGGTGAGGAAGTGATTTTCTTTCAATCAAGAAAAGTATTTGAATGCCTTATCCATGGGGGAATACTAAAATAGCTCTCCCAATCCCATTAATCCCATAATTCCCTGTTCCACCCCTCTTACCCCTCCGGGCCGCAAACTAATTGTACTTCAAAACCTTGTTAAGGAAGCGGTTCACCCGGTCATCCCCCTGCCCCTCAAACAGCACGGCGGGAGGTCCCTGGGCGATGATTCCTCTGTCTCCCACAAAGAGCAGGTAATCCGACGCCTGCCGGGCAAAACCCATCTCGTGGGTGACCAAAATCAGCCTCATTCCCTCCTCCCGCAACTCTTCGATCAGATCGAGAACTTCCGAGGTGTATTCCGGATCAAGGGCCGATGTGGGCTCGTCAAGAAGAAGGAATTCAGGACGAAGGGCCACGGCGCGGCAAATGGCGATTCTTTGCTTCTGTCCGCCGGAGAGTTGGGCCGGGCGCTTGTGGGCCTGGTCGGCCAAGTGGAAGCGCTCCAGCAGAATAAGAGCCTCTTCCCTAGCCCGTTCCGGCTTGTATCCGTGTACCTGCACTAGGGGCAGGGTGATATTATCCAGGGCCGTAAGGTGGGGAAAGAGATTGTACGCCTGGAAAACCATTCCCAGCCGCTTGCGGTACTCCCGCAAAGTCTCCTCACTTCCGTACTCCACCGGATGTCCATTAATGATAATCTCTCCCGAATCGGGTGTTTCCAGTCCGGCAATCAGCCTTAAAAGAGTGGTTTTTCCTCCCCCCGAAGGCCCGATAAAAACCAGGGAGTGGATGTCTTCCAATTTTAGGGACACATTTTCCAGTACCGTGAGGGAACCGTAGGTTTTGGTCAGATTTTTAAGCTCAAGTGTCATAGCTGAATCTCCTTTCCAGATAGCGGGTGAGGCGGGAGATGGGTAAGGTCAGAATGAGATAGCCTATGGCCAGAGGGATATAGGCCTCCATAGTAGAGAAGGTGTTGGCGTTCATCTCCCGGGCAGCCATGGTGAATTCCTTAATGGCAATGACCGAAAGAAGGGAGGAATCCTTTATGAGAGAGGCTAACTGACCGGCCAGGGAAGGCAGGATGCGGGTAATAACCTGGGGAAAAATCACGTAGCGATAGGTCTGATAGGGAGAGAAGCCCAGGGAACGGGCGGTCTCTCTTTGGCTCTCGCCGATACTTTCTACCCCGCCCCGGATTATCTCGGCAATGTAGGCCCCGGAAAAAAGTGACATGATGAGCACCCCCACCACAAAGCGGTTATTCAAACCGGCGGCGTTGGCAATCACATAGAAAAAGATAAGGATTTGTACTAAAAGGGGTGTTCCCCGTACCAACTCTACGTAAAAACGGGAAAGATAACGAAAAGGGAGAATGTTGCTGCTCTGCCCCAGACCGAACAGGATTCCCAACAGAAGACTCAGTACAAGGGCAAAAAGAGAGATAAGCAGGGTCATTCCGTAGCCCCGGAGAAAATTTATACGATAGTTATAGATCGTATCCCAGGCAAAGCGGTACCCCAATTGGCTGAACCCGAACCAGAAGACCACGGCCAGAAGACAGGCGATGAGGGACCAGCTAAAGATATGGGCCGCCCGATTATCCCGGCCGGCCCTTTCCGTTATTAGATCTCGCAAAACCGCCCCTAATCCAGAGCAAAAAAGGAGGGCAGACCGGCCTCGTCAAAAACGGATTTGATCTCTCCCAGGTACTTCTTTTCCAGCTCTTCAAAGCCGCCGTCTTCGCGGAATTCCACAATAAAGGCGTCGATGTCGGCCTTGAGTTCGGTATTCCCCTTTTTCATAGCCACAGCCCAGCCCCCGAGAGTCCCGGGAAGGTTTTCCAGGTTCACAAAGGTAGTTTCGGGGAACTTTTTCTGTAATTCAAAGGTGGTAAGCCCGTCATAGATAAAAGCGTCAACCTTACCCTGGGAAACTTCCAGAGCACAGGCGGCCACTTCGTCAAAAATCTGAATATTTTGTGCCGGGAGATTTTCCTGAGCCCAAATAGCCCCGATAGTTCCGGACTTTACCGCAACCTTTACCCCATCCGCTGAAAGATCCTCGTAACCTTTTACAGCAGAATCGGTATTGATAAGCAAAGTGACACCGGATGCGGCATAGGGAACGGAAAAATCGACAACCTTGGCCCGCTCTTCGGTAATGCTCATGGAAGAGAGGATGATATCGGCTTTGCCTGACTGAATGGAGGGAATGAGTCCCGTCCAGGCGGTATTTTCGATAACAACAGGACGTCCCAGGTACTCACCCAGGGCGTAAGCCGTATCAACACTAATCCCCGTGGGAGTACCGTCGGCCTCGGCCATTTCAAAGGGAGGGAACTGAAGTTCCATAGCCACAATCAGGGGCTCCACAGCTGTTTCCGCCTTCTTTTGGCATCCAAATAGTAACAGCCCACCCAAAATCAACAATATTACTCTCTTCATTTCCTACTCCTCTTTCCATTCCGACTTAAGATTATCCTCAACCCGGTACAGTAGTTTTATTAGTATTTCCTGTTCTTCCCGGCTCACATCCCGGTAGACCAGCTCCAAAAGATCTTTTGAAATTTCATGAAAGACAGTTTCCACCTCCGCCCCCTTCTCGGTCAGGGCCAGCACAACACTTCGCCTGTCCTCGGGAGAATCCAGCCGCTTCACATAGCCGTACTTCTCCAGGGTCTGTACCATACCCGTAACGGTGGACTTGGCCCGTCCGCTCAGGCGCACAATTTCTTTGAGATTAAGCGGACCGCCCCGGGAAAAAAGGGGAAAGAAGACCTGCCCGTGGGCCGGTACAATACCTTCCAGATTCCTTTCTATCAGAGCCTTTTGCAAGTAGTCCCGGGACGCTTCATTCACCCGGGATACCAAATCGATAATCCCCTTGGGTGACGGATCTATATCTCTCATAGAGATCAATATAGTTCGTGGGCGAACATAAGTCAAACAAAATCGCCCATTTCTTATATATTTTTTACAAAAGACGGTTATTATAGTAGGGAGGAGACTGTTATGACGAAAATACTTGCCCACCGCGGAGCTTCAGGTTACGCCCCGGAAAACACCATGGCCGCCTTTGAGCTGGCCGCAGAACAGGGGGCTCACGGAATAGAAACGGATATTCACCTCACGAAAGACGGCAAACTGGCGGTCACCCACGACCCTGTTCTAGGACGAACGGTAAAGGCCGAAGGAGCCCTCAAGGACTACACCCTGGCAGAGCTACAAAGCTTTGATTGCGGCTCCTGGTACTCCCCGGACTTCTCAAAGGAGAGGGTTCCCGAACTCAAAGACCTTCTGTCCTTTATCAAAAAACAGGATATGTACCTTAATATAGAAATAAAAATGGGAATCGGATACTACCACGGGCTGGAAGAAGTCCTGGCCGAGGAATTAGGCCGATTTAATGAGGATGAGAGACTGATTATCTCCTCCTTTAACCACTACTCTCTTCTCGCCCTGGAAAAACTTCGCCCCTCCACTCCCCGTGGATTCCTAACGGGCTCTTTTCTGATTGACAGCTGGGACTACGTGAAAAAAAATCGGGGACAGGCCCTCCATCCCCACTTCCACTGTGTAACAACAGAGATCGTAGAAGCCTGCCACAGGGAAGGGATTGCGGTGAACCCCTATACCATTAACGAACCGGTCGAAGGAAAAGAACTACTCAAGACCGGAGTAGACAGCCTCATAACCAACTACCCCGATCTTATGCTGAATCTCCTTTAGCTGACTAAAGACTGACTAAAGGAGGTTTTTCCGGTTCTCCCTAAGCCCCGGCCATGGGGTAGAAGCCCCGTCCAACAGGGTTTCCCCGGATATGACCGTAAGGGTTAAGTCGTCCCAGCGGGCAGCCAGATCTTCCGCCACCCGTCGGATATCGCTCAGTTCTAGGGAAAGAAGGGTATCCCGCTTAGCCTGACGCAGTTCATCGCTAATGCCGTACATCTTCCGCCTCATGGCAATAAGCCCTTTTTCCAGAGGAGCAAGGGGCTTGAGGTCCTTACCAATCACTCCGATAAGAGCCCGTTCCAGATCTTCCTGAGTCAGACGGGAGGGATATTCAGTCAGTCCCCGCTTAAAGGTTTCGATAGTCTTTTCTACCTGAGGGTCCCGGTAGGAGGAGAAGCTAAAGTAACTGTCCAGGCCGGAAATAGCCGCTGACGCCCCGTAGGCTCCCCCCTTCATCCGCACCTCTTCCCAAAGGAAACCGGACTTAAGCAGATGGGTCAGCACCAATTGGGCCGAGTAGTCCCGGGTACCCATCGGTGCCCCCGGGAGAGAAGCGCCTATGTAGGACACGTCGGCGGGGATTTTAAAGGCCTCGCAAAAGGGGCCTTCCACCGCAGGGGGCTCAATAAAGGCTCCCTTGGACTCACCGTCCAGACGATTAAGAATCCCCACAGCCTGTATTCGAAGAGCTTCCCCTTCTCCCGGATCTCCGGTCACATTCACCGTACAGTTCTGGCCGCGAAGGATCTTTGTCTTCATGCCACGGAACATTTCGGCCAGACGGGGCATATCCTTCTCGTCGTAGGAACAGAGATGGAAGAACTGGTCCATCCCGTACCACAACTCTTCCATCGCCGTGGAGGGAGAATATTTCCGTACCGTATGGGACACGGCGTAGGAGGAACCGGAAGGGACAAAGGAGCTGCGGTAATCATTCTTGAGTTCCGAAAGGAGTTCACCCATTCGTCGGATATCGGAGAAGTCCACCCCCTGCAAAAATCGTTCTGTCAGTTCCAACCCCTCTTCCAACTGGGACTTAAGCATCCTCACACGAATGGAAAGGTGGGCCTTAAGCTTCTCCTCGCCCAGGGGAAGCCCCGCATCGAGAGAAGCGGTAATTCCTCCCAGTTTAAGAGAGATTTCCCGGGCCGCTTCGTGATAGCCCAGACCGGGAAGACCCACTTCAAAGAAGATCTGGCTAAAAAAGGGAAGCCATCGAATCTCTTCGTCGGTCAGGTTCTTAAGAGGAAAAAGGAGGTTCAGGTAAAGAATCCCGTTAGTAAAAAAGTCATGGCCAAAGAAGGTACGGCCTCCCACCTCGGTAGCCTGGGAGGGAATGGTAATTATCGTTTTGGGAATATCGTCCCTATGAAGACAGGGGACCACAGTGGGGTCGTCGGGGGCTTCCTGAAATTCGCGGAGCTTGATTTTATCTTTCTCAATGACACTCTTCTCATCCCCACTCAAACTCTTCTGGGTATCATCAAGTTTTTTACGGGCTTCCTCTTCCTTACGGGAAAGCAGCTCTCCGTCGGGATAGACGGTCACATGGCTGCGATGGGGATTATCCAAAAGATATTTCTGAATCAGCTTCTCAAAGTATCCCTTCTCACGGGCCTCCTCGCGAATCACATTAATCCACTTTTCAAAAAAGAGAGTGTCCGTAGGTCCCATGCCGTGGAGCCAGCCCCGGAAAGACTTGTGCATGAGACGGTAACCAAAGGGAATACCTCCCCGAATCTCCCTCTCCCGGAATTCCTGGCGTCGAAAAGTCCCTTCGATAAGCTCTTCCGGGATTCCTTCCTTCACGACCTTTTCCAGAGTGGAGAACACAAGCTTTTCAAATTCGGCGGCACTCTCTTTGGCGGCCCCGCGAATTCCCACGGAAAAAAGGGTTTCGTACAGGGCTAAATCCAAACCGGACACGGGAGAAAGATCATCCCCCAGGTCGGAGTGCTCAATGGCCATCTGCAAGGGTGTTCCCGAATTCCCCAAAAGGATGGAAGAGAGAACACGGAGGGCCGTAAGTTCCTTCACCTTCCCCACCGGTTCCAGAAGCCAGTTGATAGAATGGGTTGAACCGGAAGCCTCCTCCGAAGCAGGGGCGGGAACAGAAAGATGGCGGGGCTCGGTCCAGCGCTTCTGCAGGGGAAAATCAATCTTAGTGTCTCTCTTTTCGAAACGGCTGAGGAAGTTTTTGTCTAGAAAATCCAGGGTCTTCTCTGAAGGGATATCGCCATAGAGAAAGATTCGGCAGTTGGAAGGGTGGTAGTAGGTGGCGTGAAAATCACGGAACTGCTCGTAGGTGAGCTCAGGGATATGAACCGGATCGCCTCCCGCGTCATACTGCAGAGGGCCTTCCGTATAGAGAGAGCAGTAGGAGCTCTCGGACACCACCGAGTCATAGGAGGAGTAATCCCCCTTCATTTCATTGTAAACAATCCCCACTCGCTGAAGAACACCGTCATCGTCAAACTCCAGATGATGCCCTTCCTGCTCAAAGGCCTCTTTACGAAGAAGGGGGAAGAATACCGCATCCCCGTAGATCATCATAAGGTTAAAGAAGTCCTTCTCCACCACACTGGCCGCAGGAAAAATCGTATCGTCGCTGCCTGTTCCCGCGTTAAGATAGGTATTCATACTACCCCGGTAAAGGGTGATAAAGGGATCCTTAATATCAAAGCGCTCGGATCCGCAAAGGACCGTATGTTCCATAATGTGGGCCACACCGGTACTATTCTCCGGAGGGGTACGAAAACCAAAACAAAAAAGGTTTTCCTTGTCTTCATTTTTAACGTGGTAGATTTCACAGCCGCTTTTGATATGTTCGAAATGAACACCCCCGCTGCGATATTCGGAAAGATCGTCCTCGCCCAGTATCTTATAGGCGGGGTGAACTGATTTCTGCTCCATCATGAGGCTCCTTGGTGGGCGGTATTTCAGAAATGTGCCGTCCCCGGCCCTCTTCGAGGGGGCCTTTCCAACGGTCAATTCCCCCAAAGGGAATTATATTAAAGTATCCGTTCCGGCTTAGATACTCCGCCGCCCAGCGGGTATCCTTTCTATCGCTGCCGTAAACGACAATTGTCAAAAACATGTCTTCCACGGGCAGGTAATCCATCTCGACAAAAGGAAAGGATACCGCCCCGGGGATATGGCCCGCCTTGTACTCTTCATCGGTTCTCACATCGATAAGCAAATAATCGTACTGCTCTTTATGAGTCATGAGGAGGGATATTTGTCTATTCAGTTTAATTCTTTTTTTAAAAAACATGGCAAACCCATTTATAAAAAAAACCCCGGGGACACCGGGGATTCAATAGATCAGGACGTAAGATATTCCTGAGTGCAAAGCCTAGTAGCCGCGGCCATTCTGTGCTTTACGTGTTTTTTTATCCTGTTTTCTCTTCAGGGCCTTGTTCTTACGATTTTTGATGGTAGAAGGCTTTTCGAAGTATTCTCTTTTTTTATACTCACGGATAATACCTTCCTTTTCTACCTGACGTTTGAACCGTTTGATCGCTTTTTCCAGGATCTCGTCGTCCCCAACTTTTACGTAGGCGATATGAATCACCCCCTTTTTTTATAGAGTATCGACTATTTTATCCATATAAAGACTTTTGTCAATAAGATTACCCTCCAAAAAGGGAAGAGGATCAACGGCAACCCGGGAAATTCGCATTTCCCAGTGCAAATGGGGCCCTGTGGCCAGTCCGGTCATACCAACGGTACCTACAATATCGCCGGCCTCAACCAGGTCTCCCACCTCACAATTAAGCTCATCCAGATGGTAATAGAGGACAAATACACCGGGCAAAAGCTCAAGCATAACCGATTTCCCCGTTACGATACGGTCTTCGGCCATGACAATTCGCCCTTTGCCAACCGCTTTAAGAGGAGTCCCCGTAGGAGCCGCCCAATCCCATCCGTTATGAATAGTACCCGCTTCAGAGCCGTCCGCATATTCGTAAACCCGGCGGCAACCGTAATCGGTGGTCACCCGATATTCATCCATGGGAGGAACCAGAACACCCGAAGTATAACGCTCTTCATCATCAAAAGAGGCCAGAAGAGACCAGAGCCGCTGGGCCTGGGAGGTTTTCTCCGGATCTTCCTTAACCCGAATATCGGTGAGACTGCCATTAAGAACCAGAACTTCCGAAGGAAATTCCCGCTCGGTCAGGGCAATACGCTTTTGCAGCACCTCCGTTCCCCCTTCCGTTTCCATGCGGCAGGTCAAAACATAGGTCCCCTTTTCCAGGTCCGAAGGGATTCCCATGAGGGCGCACCAGCTCTTATCGTCACCGGGATAGAGAAAGAACTGGCTGCGCGAATACACAGGGCTACCGCCCCGGGTCAGGGTAATTTCACCGCCCAGGTAGGCCTCTTCGCCTGCCCCGTCGGGAAGAGCAAAAACGGTAATTCCCTCACCTAACGCGGCATAGTCATGGGTGATTATTTCACCGGCAAAAAGGGAATAGGCAAGGCTTAAAAACAGCAATACCAAGAAAAAGCGTTCTCTATTCAGCCTCACGATTCACTCCTCTTTACATCCTGTATATTTAACTGCAGGGTTTGGCGGTTTCGAAAATAGTTTTTTTCCAGTTTAAAAAGAATATCAATATTATCGTTCTTGTTAAAGTCTTTTTTGTAGCGCTCCACACTGTTCCAGAACAGGGCTGGCCACTTTTTTTCTTCCGTGGCCAGGAGCATTTTGAGGTGAACCCCCTCTTTACCCACCAGCTCAATATTCTCGATTCCCATCCGGTTACTTTGAAAGAGAAGGGAGGGAAAAGCTTCTCCATAGGGCTCAAGCTTCGCAATAATACGGTCCAAATCCTCATTCAGGTAGGCCCCGGGAAGCTCGGCGTCCACCCTAAGGACCTCCTCTTCAATTTCCGGCTCAAAGCTGTCCATACGCTTAATCAATTCAGCCTTAAACTCACCCAATCGCTGTACGGGCAGGGAGAATCCTGCGGCAAATTCGTGGCCTCCCCAGTCGTCGAAGAGAAAGGCCATGTCCTCCAGAAGGGGTTTTATACCGCCGCAGCCCATGGCACGAACGGAAGCGGAGATATTCTCCTCCGTCCGGGAAAGAATCATGGCGGGCACATGGTAATACTGACTGAATCGGGCGGCCAAAATACCCGTAATTCCCCGGGGGATCTTTTCGGAAACAAGATAAACCAGCTTTTCCTGGCACTCTTCCAGACTTTTCTCCCCTTCCTGACGGAGTTCATCCCAGAGTGAATCGGCCACTTCCCGGCGCTTCCGGTAAAGTTCATCTATGCTGTTGGCCAGGTCGTAAATGGCCCGGTCATCGTCGGTAAGGAGAAATTCCACACCCAAGTGGGCCTGCTCCATACGTCCCGCCCCATTAAGCCAGGGAGAAACGTACCAACTCAGGTCCTCCGCCCGGATGGTCCGGTCCAGAAGCTTGCGCCGCAGAAGGATTTCCCGCAGGTTTTTTCGCATGGACCTGTTTAGAAGTGCCATGCCCCGCTTCACAAGGATTCGGTTTTCATCCACCAAAGGCATCATATCGGCCACCGTTCCCAGGGCAACCAAGTCAAGGGACTGGGCCCAAACCTGGAAACGGGCATTTTCCTTTTTAAGAAAGAGAGAGACAAAGAGGCTGGCCAGGACATCTACCAGATTACCCCCGTCCATACCGTAGAGGGCCATACGGCTCTTCTGCTGCAGTGCGGGAAGCCCCAAGCCTCGGAGGGAGGGAAAGTGGGAGGAGATCTCCTGCTGTAAATCCACCAGGTGAATATCAAAGCCCTGCCCCAGATAAAGGGAGAGACGCCGCTTCTCTTCCACCTCGGAAAAGACAAAGATGGGCTGGCCCCTTAGGAATTCCACCATCTTCATGGCCCCCTCTTCTCCCTCGCCGGATCGGACAGAAAGGCGATTCACAACCCGCAGGTTAATCATCTTTACCATCTCGATAATCAGCTCCTCTTCTTCCTGACGGGTGGCCAGAAAAACCATGGACTGATTGTAGTAATTACTTCCCGACATAGCCAGAGCCCACACCACTTTGGAAACGACTCCGCAGCCCGCCAGCTCCCGGAAGGGATAGGCCGAATCGGGCCTCTTGGGATTGATGATGGCCAGGGCATCGGGCAGCTTGTCCCGGCACTCGTGGTGGTCAAAAATCATCACATCCACCCCCAGCTCGTTGGCCCGGTCCACCTCTTCAAAACAGGTAATGCCGTTGTCCACGGTAATTATGAGGGTTCCCCCCGCTTCGGCGAAGGTCTCAACCGCTTCCACCGTAAGGCCGTAGGCTTCGCTTCCCACGGGAACACGCCACTCCGGTTCCAGGTCCAGGTCTTCCAGGGCCTTTACCATGAGAGTGGTGGAGGTCATTCCGTCCACATCGCGGTCCCCAAAGACAAGAACTTTTTCGCTCTCCTCCCGGGCGGCCAGCAGACGATCCACCACTGTTTCCATATCTTCAAAGAGAAAGGGATTGTGCAGATAACGGAGGTCCTCTTCCAGAAAATAGCAAAGCTGAGAGGGCTCCTTAATGCCCCGGCGAATCAGTATAGACGAGGTAAGCGTATCTATCCCAAAGGTACGGGACATTTCACGCACTTCCTCCGGAGCTATGGCCGTTTTTTCCCAATTCATAGGGCTTTAATTTCCTTTAGAATCATGGGGGTCGTCGTCGGTTTTTCCGCAGCAATAGAGTAGGCCCCTCGGACCTGGCCTTCAATGCTCTTCAAGGCTGATTCCGACTCGGCCCAAATTCTTACAAGGGTCTCACCCTTTAAGAGAGAGTCGCCCTTTTTCTTCATCAATTCATAGCCCACCAGGGGCTCAACACTGTCTTCTGTCTTGTTCCGGCCGACCCCTAAAGGAATCCCTGCCAGTCCCAGAGCGTAGGAATCAATAGACTGAACGTAGCCCTCTTCCCGCGCGGTAATATCTTTATAGAAGAGGGGACGGGCCTTGTTTTCCCGCTCCAGAAGGGCCTTCCGGTCCCCGCCCTGAAGTTCAACATTCTCAAGAAACTTTTCCATGGCCGAACCGTCGGCCAAACGAGCCTTGCACAGGTCCAGGGCCTCTTCTACGGTAGGGACAATTCCCCCGGCCACCACCATCCAGGCGGTCAGACGCAGAGTGACTTCCATGAGATCCTCCGGCCCCTCCCCTCTCAGACAGGCCAGAGACTCTTCCACTTCCAGGAAGTTTCCCACCTTACGCCCCAGAGGCTCGTCCATATTGGTTATGACAGCCACAATCTTCCGATCCAGGCTGCGGCCCGTTTCTACAAGACTCACCGCCAGCTCTTCCGCCGCCTCGGGGGTTTTCATAAAGGCCCCGGCCCCGCACTTCACGTCAAAAATAAGAGACTGGGCGCCCTCGGCAAATTTCTTACTCATAATACTGGCCGTAATCAGGGGTACCGATTCCACCGTGCCCGTCACATCGCGCAGGGCGTACATAAGCCGGTCGGCGGGGACCACATCCTTACTCTGGCCGGTCATGGCAAAACCTATCTCTTTGAGACCCTTGCGAAAGAGCTCCTCCGAAATAACCGACTGGTAACCGGGGATGGAATCGAGCTTATCCAGGGTTCCACCGGTGTGCCCCAGGGCACGGCCGCTCATCATGGGGACCTGCACCCCGCAGGCAGCGGCCAGGGGAGCAAGAATAAGGGATACCTTGTCCCCCACCCCGCCGGTTGAGTGCTTGTCCACCAAAGGACCGCCCAGAGAGGAGAGGTCAAAAACCTTCCCCGAGGCAATCATGGCGCGGGTCAAATAGCCGGTCTCTTCAAAGGACATGCCCTTAAAGAAAACCGCCATAAGCCAGGCCGATATCTGATAGGGAGGTATCTCCTCCGCCACATAACCTTTAATAAGAAAGGAGATTTCCTCTTCCGTCAGATGGGCGCCGTTTCGCTTTTTCAAGATCAAATCGGTCATTCGCATAAAATACTCCTTCCCCGGGCGGCCCTAGAGGGCGTGTCCCGATAGTTGTTCGTAGTCGGCCACAGAGAAAAACCGAATGAATGGCTTCTCCGTGAGCAATCGTTCCATATCCAGGCCGTACATGGTCCGAATATATTCCGTTACCGAGGAGGTCCCGGACAGACCGGCCTCATTTATCGCCTCATCCAGGGACCACCCTTTTTTGATTTTGTCCGAGGCATGGGCCAGTTTGCGATTAAAGAGAAAGTGGGTCAGGGGAATACCGGCAATGCGGGAAAAGGTCTCTTCCAGCTCAAAAGTACTCACCCCCAGTTTCTCACTTATAGACTTGGCGTGTAATTCGGAAAAAGGGAGGGATTCCATGGCAACCAACATCTTCTTGAGTTCCGAACTCCACCCCAGGGAGTAAGATTTTATCCCAAGGAGGCGGGAAAGAAGGTATTCCCACAATTCCCGCACACGGTAGGCAGAGGGTTCTTCCAAACCGCTGATAAACTCCTTCCGTTCCACCCCGTCCGCCCCTATATAGAGCCAACTTCGCCCGGAAGCGTTGATTTTATCCATAATGAGACGGCCCAAACGCGATTCGGGGTGGAGATAGCCAAAAAACTGCCATCCCCCGTTCCCGTCAATACGGTGAGACACACCGGGTCCCAAAGCCAGAAGAGAACACTCCCGACTTTCCCCGCCTACGCTTACCTTCATAGGTTTATTTAAAGAGACGGCCAGCTCAAGGGAACGGTGAGAGTCCTCCTCCCGCTCGTCCATGGTCCCCATGCCTAACAAATAGCCCAGGAACAGCCAAAAATCCTGTCTCAATCACTACTCCTCTTTGCCGGCGGGGGACAATTCCAATATGAGTTCCACCTCGCCCCGGCTCAGCTTGACGCTCCGGGCGATCTCTTCCGAGTTCCAGCCCTGACGGGCCAGTTGAATCACCATCTCCCGGGTACTCATATCGGGGGAACCGGCAGATCGGGAGCCGCCGGTTTTTCCGTCCTTACTGGCCAGATTGCCCAACAGCTTAACCTTTTCCTGGGCTTCCCGGCTGATATTTTCCAGTCTCGTTTCCGTACCGGCCAGCCACTCGCGGGCCTTTTCCATCTTCTTCATCCGCCCTTCCAGATCGGCCACGACCGTATCCAGATTGGTCACGTTATTTACAATATAGTCGACCTGTTCCTTATTCTCAAGGAGAACGTCACTATTCCTCTTTACCTCATGAAGGGAGCTTCGCAGGGGCACAAGATCGTCATTAATACCGGAAAGACCCTCTTCAATCCGTCCCAGCATCTCAAAGTTCCGATCCACACTCTGTGTTGTGGCGTCTACCACGCTGCTCTTCTTTTCCACTTCCTTAAAACGCCGGGCGATCTCCTTGTGCAGATCCTCCAGCTGATGAAGCTTAACCATATAACCTTGCATGGTTTCGTCCGTCTCGGCCACATGGTCCAGTTTCATATCTATCGCATCGGAGAGGTTGATGATGCGGGCCACCTTGCCGTCGAGCAGGTCGATTTTCTGCTGTTCCGCCAGAAAGGTGGAGGTTTTTTCCGTAACGGAGTCGTAGATCTTGAGAACCCGGTCACACTCTTCCCGCACGGGAATCATATCTTCCCGGGCCGCATCTACGGCGCGCACCTGATCCTGCAGGGCGGCAATGTCCCCTTCCAGATTCTTGCGAAGAATATCGGCCTGTTCGAAGATACGGGTCTGATTGATGAATTCCTGCTGCTTCTCTTCGATCTTCTCCACATTGGCCAGAAGATCCCGGTAGCTCTCTTCAATCCGATTATGGACTGACTGCTGATAACCGTCCATCTTCTCTTTCGTATCGCTTAAGGCGCTTCTCATCAGCTTGATCTTCTCGTCCGAGTCGTTCAAGGCTTCCCGGAAGCGCTGGTGGTAATCGATTAGATACTGCTCGGACTTCTCGTTGAATACATCCAGAGTCTGCTCCGACTTGTCGTGGAGGTCACTGTTCAGGCTGCTGATTCGTTCAAAGAGGTCGGAAATATCCTTGCGGACCTCCACCCTGTCCTTGTTGGAGGAGATAACCAACTCGTCCTTCTGGGCGGCAAAGGTATTCTTGAGGTCCGCCACAGATTCGGAAACGGACTGACGAAATTCGTCCATCTCCTGTTCCAGAGAAGATTCGTTCTCACTCAGCATCTGGGCCAAACGCTTCTGCCACATCTCACCGTCGCTTCGGGCCTTCTCAATAAGGGCGGTAAGTTCGGAACGGCCCGCTTCGGCGGCGGTACCCATCTGCTCAAGCTGCAAATCCAGACTCTTTTGCAGGTCCTCCAGGCGCAGGTCGATACGGGAGGTAAAAGCCTCCGATTCGCCGCCCAGATATTCCATCGCTTCGGAGCGGTTCTTTTCCCACTCTTCCCGTACGGTCTGGCGGTAGTCGAGAATATTCTTCTCCCCCGCCTCTATCTGTTCGTTCACATTGGACTGGAAGTTGCGCACCTGCTCCTGGAATTTATCAAACTGGTCCACCACGCGGGTCTGCAGTTCGGACATTTTCCGGGTAATCTGGGCCATACCGTTCCGTTCCACCTCTTCCCGGTCCCGGAGGGCGTTATTACCCAAATCTTCCAGCTGGAGTTCCACGTTCTTGCGCCATTCAGTCAGGTTCTCCTGCATGGCCCCTTCCCGCTTCTTCAGGTCCGTAAAAAAATCGTCCTCGAAGAGCTGCAGTTTTTCCGAAACATTGTCGTAAGCCTGCTGCTTAAGCTGATTCAGCTCCTTCTCGATCTCCCCTATCATCACGTGGATCTCGGTCAGACGGCTGTCATTCCGCTCCCGTTCCCGGTTCTGAAAATCGTCCATCTCATTGGAAAAACCGTCCATGGAACTGCGGAAATCCGCTTCCTGAGACTTAAGGCTCTCCCTAAGAGACTCTTCCAGGGCATCCATATCCTTACTAAAGCCATCAAGACGCTCGTAGCGTTGACGGATAACTTCGTCGTACTCTTTGTAACGCTGCTCCACCGCCTTCATCGATTCCAGCTCGGCCGCCCCGGCCCGCTCTTCAATGTCGGCCCGAACCGCTTCCATACGGTTGTCAAGCTCGTTTCGTATATCGGAGAGGGCCTGGTCCATACGGCCCTGAGACTCTTCCTGTTCCCGGTTAAAGCTGGCCCGTTTCTCTTCCAAGAGAGCCTGATCCCGGTCTGTCTTCTCCCGGTAGTCATTCAGAACATTTTCCAGGTCCGCCATGGCGGCCTGCATATCCTCTTTTTGGAGGTTCATGCGACTGTTAAAGTCGTCGGAAAGTTGTTCCACATCGCCGTTGAACTTTCCAATCAGGTCTCGTCCGCTCTCCAGGTCACCCCGAATGCCTTCCACCTGATTAGCCACCTGTTCCTTCAGGTCATTCATACCGTCGAGCCAGTTCTTCTCCAGCCGGTCGGTCCGCTGGTTAATATCCTCTTCCAGGGTGCGAAAAACACTATCTTCCAAAAGGGAGGCCCGGTCGGCGGCCTTGTCCAGACTGGCCCGGTACTCCGCTTCCCGCTCCCCTACCCGGTCGGAAAATTCCTGAATGCGGGTCTCTTTTTCCGCTTCGTGGGTATCGATGATGTCTTTAAGTTCCCCGCGGAACCCATCTATGTCACTGTTGGATGATTTAATCTGATCGGAAATAAGATCCAGCCGAACCTGATACTCCTCTATCACAGAGGACTTGGTCTCCTCCAGAGCTTCCCTGTTGGTGCGGGCAAAGTCAGCATGAACCCCTTCCAGACGCCGGTCGATCTCTTCCAGCTCCATCTGGGACTTGGTCAGCCGGGCTCCCACCGAGTCGACATAGGCCGATTCGTCGGCCACCTTCTTCATATTCTCGTCCACCAGGGCGGCGATGTTGTTAAGCTGATCCATCCGGTCCTGAAGATTGTCCACCAGGGCGAGCTTTTCCTTAACCTTCTCTTCGTAGGCGGCCAGTTCCTCATTGTTCGTGACAATGCGCTTGAGCACTTCCCGTCCGGTCCTCTCCTGAACGTCCATATCGTCCACCAGGTCCCTGAGGCGGGCCTTCTTCTGCTCTACCAGCTCATCCAGCTCACCGCTGGCTTTCTCGGCATAACGGCGCACATTTTCGAGAGTCTTGCTGTTTTTGTCCTGGCGTCTAAACATTGAAAGGATGAGGAAAACCGCACCCATAACAATCAAATCGCCCCATGTAAAAATCATATTCCACCCCTCAGGTCCCCCGCTCCGGCGGCAGGACAGGAAACTGCGGCGCTACTCCCCCCGGAGCAGCCCGTCGATAAATTCGGATAACTGGGAATAGCGGGAAAAGCGGCAGTCCGCCTGGGGATTCCCCTTCTTCCAAAAAGGTTTGACGTGGGCGCTCATCATGCCCGCAGCACGGCTCCCCCCCACATCGTAAGCGGAGTTGTTCCCCACGTAGAGAACCTCCTCCGGTTTAACATCCAACCGTTTGGCCAACTCCAGAAAGGGTTCCCGGGAAGGCTTGAGATAGCCCGATTCGTCGGAAGACATAATCACATCCCAGCAATCGGCCAGATTAAAGTAATTCAGCTTGTTCCCCACGGGAAAATCGGAGAGGGCTGCCGTTTTGATACCCCTTTCCTGCAAGGACAGGAGGAGCTCACGGGCACCGGGAAAGATTCGGACCCTCTTAAAAATAAGTTCCCAGTCGGAAAAAAAGACTTTTTCAATGATTTGACCCGCCTCTTCCGGCTCAATGGAGAGCTCTTTGGCGAAAAGCTCCGCCTGGAGAGCGGGAAAATCGTCTACGGGAGTAATCTTGCGAATGTCCTTGCGGATCTTGCTAAAGGCGCTGATCAGCCTAAAATGGGACAGGTAAAACGGTATAGAATGAAAATACATGGACCTGTTCGGATACAGAGTCCCGTCGATATCGAAGGCTACAGCTTTCACGGACATAGTAATGACTAATCCCTCCCGCCTATAGAGTATCGCAATTTTGGGGAATTGGCAAGTTTCAGAAGAAGGTGAAGAATAGTTAAAACTTTAGATCTTTAAAAATAAAAAGGCTATCGGAATAATTTAACATCCAATAGCCCTTAATAAAAATAATCCTGGTAAATGTCTAGTAATAATACTCTTCCCAGGTAGATATTCGGAAATCATCTAGAATAGCAGTGGTATTGTCATAAGTATTAGTATCGCTATCAAACTCATAGTAATAATCATTACGGCCGATCAAATTATCATTACTATCGTATTCATATTCGTAATACTCAAACAGTCCGTACTCATCATAAAAGTATTGGTGTGATGTATTTCCATCGGTATCATAATCGTAAGTATAATATGTTCCTGTGGCAGTACCATCCTCGTCATACAAGGTAACTTGAGTAAGGTTATCACCGGTATATTCATACTTATACGTGGTATAAGAAGAGAAAATACCCTCAGTATAACTATTATAGGTATATGTTGTTAATACGTCATTGGTATATTCATATTCATAGAGAGTCTCTATAACTCCATCCTGATCATACTTGCTATAGGACAGTCTATTATCATTCTCATCATATTCATAATCGGTATAGGTGCGGTAAGGAAGATAATCACCATTATATCCGATTCTAGATTCAAGACGATTTTCTGAATCATAGGTATAGTCGTAATAATAGTTAAGGGTATCGTCAAACCCTCGCCCCTCATAGTAAATCACCCTGTCACTGTCTTCTTCATATTCATAGTAGCTAATAGAACTAATATAAGCACTATCTTCGTCTTCTCCATCATCTATATAATAGTAAGTACGAGTCGCTTCCCTGTATCCGAGAGTCCCCGTCTCGTCGTCAGTATCAGAAGTGCAACAAGTAGTACTACTTCCGTCATCACAACCGGTAAATAGAAAAACTAAGGCTATAGCCATCAACAATATAATTATCCTCTTCATTCACTCTCTCCTTAAATTATATGTGAAGTTCTCGTGAAGAGTACTTTATGGGTAATAAACTGTCAACAATATTATTTCTGTTAAATTAGCATTTAACAATGAAGTCTATTCATTCAATGAGCAGTTCTTTTTATCCTCCAAAGCTGCGCTTGGTTTACCCCAAAATGCAATTCACGACAATTTTCAAAATTTTCCCCATAAAATTTGAATTTACATAGAGATTGTTCTATATTTCACGTCATTACAAAATAACGAGGTAAAAACATTGAAAAAGATTCTCTTTTTACTGGCCCTTTTAACGGCCTTTTTCTTCGCGTCCTGCAATGACGGTTCGGGCAGCTCCAGTAGCGACTCGTTTGACACAACCGATAATGAACCGGTAAGCACAGACACGACTTCCTACGACAAGCCCTCCAGCTACGATACAACGGTCTCTTCCATCTCCGATCTTGAGTCGGCCCTCATTGACGCCTCCTCGGGAGACGTGATTGCCCTTGCCGACGGGACTTACAGTGACGTAGACCTGGACATCAGCCAGGATGGCGTTATTATCGTGGCCGAAACGAGCGGTTCCGTTTTTATTGAAGGAACTTCGGCCATAGAGCTTTCCGGTGACGATATTATTCTTGAGGGTTTTACCTTCCAGAACGGTTATCCCGCCGATACGAAGGGGGCCATTATCATTAGCGGGAACAATAACCGAGTGACCAACTGTAAAATTGACTCCTTCAACGATGACGATGTGGACACCTCCTACAAGTGGGTTTCCTTTGATAACGACGCCACCTACGGGGAAGTGGATCACTGTACCTTCACCGGTAAAGCAACCGAAGGGGCTCTCATGGTTGTTTGGCGGGACAGCACCTCCGCCCAGTATCACCATATTTACCGGAACATCTTCTCCGACCACCAGTATGTGGCAGCGGAAGATATAGACAGCGACAGCAACGGCTGGGAAGCGATCCGCATCGGCACCAGTACCTATTCCCAGTCCGACTCATACACCACGGTAGAGTACAACTACTTCTACGACTGTAACGGGGAGATCGAAATCATCTCCAACAAATCGGGAAACAACACCTACCAGTACAACACCTTCGAGTCCGGCTCGGGCCTTCTGACCCTGCGCCACGGAACCGACTGTACGGTGGACAGCAACTACTTCCTCATAGACAACACCTCCGGCGGAGGCATCCGCGTGATAGACGAAGGGCACACCATTACGAACAACTACATCGAGGGAGCCTACTCCACCAGCAACTCCCGGGGCGGCATCTGCCTAAGCTCCAGCCAGTCCGACCCGGCCCTTTCCGGCTACTGGGAAGTGAGCGACGTAACCGTCTCCAATAACACCATCATCAACTCCAAGCAGAGCCTCCACTACGGCTCCAGCGAGAAGGACAACCCGCCCGCCTCGGCCACCATCGAGAACAACCTGATTCGGAACAACATCGACGGCGACGGGGACTACGATTTTGTTCGGGTTTCCACCAATGATGATGGAGATGATCTTAACATCACCGACCCCACCTACTCGAACAACTACTTCTACGGCTCCTCCGACCTGGGATTCTCCCCCACCCCCTCGGGAATCAACCTGACAGAAATCGACCTAACCCTAAACGGCAACGGCCAGTACTACGTTACGGACACCGACCTCAATGTAGGCGCTCCGGAACTGGAAAAGCTCGATGCCGACAGCGACGTGGGGTGTGATTTCTAGTCAGCCTCTCCTCATAAAGTCTTAACATTGCCTCGCCATAGTTAAGACTTTATGAATAGAACAAAACACCCCCTCCTTATAACAGCCCTTATTCTCCTTTTCACCACCGGCCTTATATTCCTGGCCAACAGCCTTCCCTACAATCCCTACTCAACGGGAATGGTGGGGGCGGTACTCAATTACGAGCGGGCCCGAATTGTTCGGGTGGAAGAGGAGAAAATAAACCCAAGCAAGCAGGGGCAGGACCTTCTTGTGGGATCACAAAGTCTTGTAGTGGAACTGCTCAGCGGCGGGCACAAGGGCGAAGTGGTTGAGGCCAGTAACAAACTGACCCCCTACAACAGTGTTCGCGGTAAGGAGGGACAGAGGCTCATCGTCATCGTAGACGAGATCACCAAAGGGAAAAACACAGGGCGCTTCAAAGTAAGGGTTTACAACTTTTACCGGAGCCCCTTTATTTACCTGATGGGCCTTCTTTTCTTTATCTCCCTAATTCTCGTGGGAGGAAAGAAGGGGTTCATGTCCGCCCTGGGGCTCATCTATACCTTCCTTTGCGTCTTTACCATCTTTCTTCCCCTTGTTCTTAGGGGCTACTCTCCCGTCCTGGCGGCCATCCTTCTGGTCACCATAGTCTCCACAGTCAGCCTGATTCTTCTTAACGGAGTAAGCAGGAAAAGTCTCTGCTCCATCCTGGGAACCGTATCGGGTGTATGTCTATCCGGGGGAATTCTTAAACTATTCGGCTCGCTCATCCATGTTTCCGGTTACAATACGAACGATACGGAAGCCCTTCTGCTCATTAGCCAAAAAACCGGCCTGAACGTTAAGGAACTGGTTTTCTCAGGGATTCTGATTGCCTCACTGGGGGCAATTATGGATATAGCCATGTCTGTGGTCTCCTCCGTATACGAAGTAAAAAAACACAAACCCGAATCCACCGGGGCGGAACTGTTTAAAACGGGTATGAATGTGGGTAAGGATGTGATTGGTACCATGTCCAATACACTCATTCTGGTATTTACGGGAACCTCCCTCAACCTTCTTATAATTCTCTACTCCTACTCCATACAGTACAATCAGTATATGAACATGAACAGGACAGCCATAGAAATACTGCAGGCCCTCTCCGGTAGTCTGGCCCTGGTGCTCACCGTTCCCATTACAGCCCTCCTGGCATCGCGCTTACTAAAAGGAAACAGGGTTCACGAAACAGTCACCCGTTCATAACTGATTATCAATCATTTTTACACAAAAAGAACAAATCCCTTAAGCGGCCCTTACGGTCATCTCACAATAATGATCATTAAATCAAGTTAAAGGGTTTCAAAATGAAAAGTCTAAAAAAAATTATTCTCACCTTTTGCTGCTTAGCCTTAAGCGGCATCCTATTTTTTAGTTGCGACGACGCCTCGGGGAACAGCGGCGAAGACAGCCTGTCCAGCAGCAAGTCTATCACATCCTTCGGTTTTGCCAGCGAAGAGGCGGACGGAACGGTTAGCACCGCCGACCTTACCGTATGCGTAACCATTCCTTCCGATTCGGACAAAAGCCTCCTCACTCCTACCATTGTACACACCGGAGTCAGCATCAGTCCCGCATCGGGAACGGAGCAGGACTTTACCGAAAGCGTCACCTACACGGTTACCGCAGAAGACGGAACGACAGCGGAATACCTGGTCACCGTAGCTTTGGCCGACGAAGCGGATGAAGCGGACATCCTGGACCTGACCATGCAGCTGGGCGAAGACGAGTCTTCCATGAACTTCTGCTGGTTTTCAAACGATACGGACGCCACGAGCGCCGTCGTTCAGATTGCCCCCAAATCAGCTATGACCGGCTTTTCCTTCCCCTCAAGCACGGCGGACAGCTTTAGCGGTACAGTGGTAACCGTTGAAATCTCCGAAGAAGAGGAGAGCTCCGATCCCCCGCCCCGCTCCGATGACACAACAGAGGAAACAACGGAAGAAACAGACGACACCTCTGACGATGATAGCGATGAAACGGAAACCTACCTCTCCTGCGAAGTCTCAGCGACCGGTCTTTCCGCCGGCACCGAGTACGTTTACCGCATAGGAGACGGAACGGTCTTTAGCGATATGTACAGCTTTACCACGGGAAATACGGACAGCTTTAGCTTCATCCTCGTGGGAGACCCCCAAATCGGCTCGGACGACGTAGATACGGACCAGGCCGGCTGGGAAGCCACTGTAACCGCAGCCGACACCAATACGGCCCCGGACTTTATCCTGAGCATGGGCGACCAGGTCAACACCTCCACCTCCGAAGAGGAGTACGCCGCCTTTTTCGCTGCGGAAGAACTCTCCTCCCTCCCCTTCGTCAGCTGCATTGGTAACCACGACACGGACGAACTCTACGACCACCACTTCAACACCCCCAACGAATCGGAAGATTACGGGGTGACCGAAGACGTGGGCGGAGACTACTGGTTCACCTACGGAAACGCCCTGTTCATGGTACTTAACTCTAACAACACCAGCACGACGACCCACGACTACTTCATGGATGAAGCCATCACCGCCGCCGGAGACGATATTACCTGGAAGTTCGTTATCTTCCATCACTCCATCTACAGCACCGCCAGCCATGCGGAAGATACGGATATTCTGGAAAGAAGAGAGTACCTGGGGGACAGCCTTGACACCTACGACATCGACGTAGCCTTCATGGGACACGATCACGTATACTGCCGGAGCTACCATATGATAAACGAAGAAGCCCAGGATACAACCACCACAACCATTGACGGCGTGGATTATGTAGAAGATCCTGAGGGAACACTCTACCTAACCCTCAACTCCTCCTCGGGCAGTAAATACTACGACATCATGGACGACAGCGAATGGACCGGAGACTACACCTACCGGGCCTTCTACGACCAGTCCTACGAAGCCAACTACTCCCACGTAGAACTGACCGACACCACCTTCACGGTGACCACCTACGCCTCCGACGACAACTCAGTAGTAGATACCTATTCCATCTACAAGTCGGGAAGCGATTCTTAAGGATCGCCCCTGACATCAAAGGAAAAAACGTCCGGCCCCGTCGCAGGGGCCGGGCTTTCCGCTCAAATGGCCTCTTCCCGGGGACTTTTCCGGCTCATTCCACTCCGCCGGGCCCCCGGGGGCCATAACCGCTCCAATCCCTTAGATAAGAAAATCCCCTTCAATCCCCCAATTCCCCGTCCCAAACTCTTGCATGTCCCCTCCCCCAGGGTTTATCCTTGCACGTTATGAAATTTTATATAGTTGTACTGGGATGCCAGATGAACCTTTCCGACGGGGAGAGGCTCAAATCGGTCCTTAAAGATATGGGAATGACAGAGGCGGACCGGGAAGAGGACGCCAATCTTCTGGGAATGGTGGCCTGCTCGGTTCGGCAAAAGGCCATAGACAAGGTGCATACCCGCATTCACCTCTGGAAGAAGTGGCAGAAAGAAAAAAAGGTTATGACCTTCCTCACCGGCTGCGTCCTCCCCGAAGACAAGAAGAAATTCGTAAAGGATTTTGACCTGGTTTTTGACATCAAAGATGCGGGAACCCTGCCGGAACTGATAAGCGGCCACGGGGAAGTATCTCCCGCCACAGTCAACACCCGAGAACTCTGGCATGTGGACCCGGACTACGCCTCCCGCTTTGAAGCGTTCATCCCCATCCAGAACGGCTGCAACAACTTTTGCACCTACTGCGCCGTCCCCTACACCCGGGGCCGGGAAGAGTCACGCCCTTCCGCCGAGATAGAAGAGGAGTTTTCCGCCCTCGTAGAAAAAGGATACAAGGCGATTACCCTCCTGGGACAGAACGTCAACTCCTACGGTTCGGAACGGCGGAAAGAGGAGATCACCTTCCCCGAGCTAATGGACCGACTGGCCACAAAGGCTGACGAAGCGGAGGAGTCCCCCTGGATCTACTTTACGGCGCCCCACCCCAAGGATATGTCCGACGAATTGATTGAAGTCATGGCCCGGCACAAGTCGGCGGCCAAGCAAATCCACCTGCCCATCCAGTCCGGTGACGATAAAATCCTTAAGGAGATGAACCGCCGCTACACCGTAGACCACTACCGCCAGATAGTCACAAAAGTCCGCAAGGCCATGCCCGAAGCGACCTTGTTTACAGATATCATAGTCGGTTTCCCCGGCGAGACGGAGGAACAGTTCGAAAACACCGCCCGCATGATGGAGGAGTTCCAATTCAACATGGCCTTCATTGCCATGTACTCCCCCCGCCCCGGCGCGAAAAGTACCGAATGGCAGGACGATATACCCCAGGAAGTCAAAAAGGACCGCTTCCACCGGCTCTCGGAAATCATGCAAAAAAGCGCCGTGGCCTGGAATGAAGCCCTGGTGGGACAGGAAGTCACCGCCCTCGTCAGCGGCCGGTCCCGCAAGGGCGATAAATATGCCGGACGGACCGAAGGAATGATAAGCATTCAGTTCGAATCGGAGCGGGAGGACCTAATCGGCCAATTCGTTAAGCTAAAAGTGACCGGAGTGCATGGGATTTCCTTGAGCGGAGAGATAATAGAAAGCTGAAAGCGGAAAGGATAGGGTGGACATAACTAGTAGGGTTGGAGTTCTATTCTCTCGTGGAATGTCCTGTACTCCTCCCCTACGGTGTAATTTGTCTCTTTACCATTGCGAAAATCGATTATGCCGTAGATATTCAGCTTTTCATTTATCCGCTTAATACGCCTCTCCATCTCCTCCCTATCCATTTTCCAACCACTCGGATGAGCCCCGTCCAATACTTTGGCCGCAATATAAGGAGTCCAGGGAGACAGGATGTACTCCTGATAATCCCCTTCTTCAATAGCCCGGGGATTTCCCCTGTTCGGAACCAGGCAGTACCAGGCAAAATCTTGCCGGCCGTAGAAATAGTGCCCCTTGTCTGGTAACCAGACCGTGATAGGATCCCGCTCAAGAGTCACCTCCAGGATATATTCAAAATATTCTCTGGCCTGCTTTTGGGTAATGAGGGAAGCCCCCTGGGAGACAGGAGAACCAAAGGAGTATTCATAAACACCCGGCGCATACCCACTCTCTTTCTCATAAAAGGAATAACGGCAAAGGCTGACTTTCCCATATACCGGGTGGGCTGCAATAATGAGATAGGAACAGGACTTTTGAAAGAACTCATAATCAATATACTTAAAGAAGAGAAGGGGCTCTTCAATTCTTACCCTTTCAAGAAATTCTTTGCCAAACGCTTTATAGACCATGCTTTCGGTGCAAAAAGGATTCTTTGTGTAATCTTCCAGCACATCAATGACAATATCCTTCAAAGCTTCCGCAGGAGATGGAACTCCCGGAACAGGCGCATTCATACTTATTTGACTGTCCCGGGCCATATAGGGCTCCATAAGAACAGCAAATTCCTCCAAAGAAACCTCTTCCAGTCCATGAGAAATCGTAACCCCTTCCGGCTCCGACTCAACAGGGATGTCTCCTTCTTTTGTCATACAGCTAGACAGTAAGAATAGAATAAAAAGAAAGGGAACAATTTTCATGGACACCTCCTTGGGAATATTTCTATTATACTCCCTATGGATTATTTTAAACACAAATCGTTCACATTTTGTTTATATGGATTATCTAATATGAGAATATCTTAATTATCCGAGGAGATAAACCATGAAGAAGACAATGATTTTAAGTGCGATTTTAATGATGACGGCTGCCGGACTTTTTGCCAATGACTATGGTGCCCGAGCGGCTCTGGAAGAAGAGACTTTTACCCTTGACGATATGCTCCTTTACGCTCTTCAGGATGAACATCTTGCCCTGGCCGAATACGAAGCGATTATGGCCGCCTACGATGTTACCCGCCCTTACAGCAATATAGCCAAGGCCGAAGAAACCCATATTGGCTATGTGGAAGAGCTGTATAAAGAACTGGACAAAAATATCCCTGCGGTTAGCACGGAAGGTAAAACCATCCTGCCCGCTTCCCTTGAAGAAGCCGCCCGAATTGGGGTTCAAGCTGAACTGGATAACATAGCTATGTACGAAAAGTTTCTGGCCGGAGACCTGCCGGAAAACGTACGGGAAGTGTTTGTGGACCTGAAGGAATCTTCGGAAAAACACCTGAGTGCCTTTGAACGCCAGTTGGAACAGGGTTCCTTTGGCCAGGGAAAGGGCCGTGCCGAACTGGGCGAAGACTTTGAAGGAAGAGGCCGTAACCGAACCGACGACCATCACGATCACGAATAGTATTTTAGCAACATAACTAAAAGGGGGCTGTCCCGATTAACCGGGGCAGCCCCTAAAACTATTGAAGGACTCTATTATTTCCCAAGGATCCTGTCATAGGCTCCCTGATAAATACTTTCATAAAGGTCTATTCCGCCCTCTTCGTAGAGCTTGGCAATATCGTCTACACTCTTAATATTTTCATCACTACCGGTGATATATTTAAAAAGAGCATCGGTCTGATCATCTCCCACAGCGACGGTAGTAAGTTTAGCCAGGTCCTGTCCGGTAAGGGAAAAGACGGGAGGCATCATTCTTAGGTAGGCATTTTCCGAACTATAACTGGGGCTTAATACCTCGTTTTCGTTATAGAGCTTCCAGGTGGCCGTACCGTTTTCATTGGTGTACTGAAGCTCCATACCCATTTCCTTCTGGTATCCTACGGCCAGAAGGGAACCCATGAAATCCCTCATAAATCCGCCCAAGTCGTTATTTTTATACTCCCGAGCCGCGTCAAAGAGCCACTGGGAAAACTTGGGATAGGCCTGTCCGTCGGGGCCGATAAAAGACTCGCCCGCAACTCGTGTGGCAGGAATAGAGTAGATCTGAGCATGACGTCCCTCTTCGGTAAAAAGGTAGTTAAACAGTTTGAGGGCAGCATGGATTTCCTCTTCCGAAGCCTTGGCAGAAATTGACCAGCCGTCGGGCTTGATGGCTCTTGTATTCTCAACGTAATGAACGAAATCATTAATGCCCGCCTGGGAAAGGGTGGTAAGAGGGGGGAGCATACCAATAATCTTGTTTGAACCGGAAGTGGTGGAAACAATCCAGTCGTAGGTCATAAACCCGAACTGCTTTACCCCGTCAATATCATCGGAAAAGAACATAGTCTTTCTAATAAGATCCTTATAGGAAGTATCGGTAAACTCGGAGTAGATAAGCCCTTCCGAATAGATCTGCTTAAGATAGTCAACTTTAGAAAGAAACTCTTCCGATGCGTAGGAATAGACGACATTATTCTGTCCGTCGTCATAGAATCTGGCTTTGTAGGAGTCGGACCCGTGAACTCTTACCCCGTCAAAATAGTTTGCCAGCTTAAAGATCTCATCCCGGTAGCTGGTCTTTCGGAAGAAGTAGGGAGAGATTTCGGTTCCCGGGATAACTTCGCCCGTGGAAACCTTAGATAAAGTGTTGGGAGAGAGCTTCATAACGCGCCAGAGGGCTATAAGTTCATCAATATCATAGAGAGCGCCCTCACCCAGGTAGAGTTCGGAAGGCTTGGCATAGTCGTAGGTATCGTTGATATATTTGATAAGAGTGGCAAGAGCCGTATCTCTGTCCAGTACGCCCCCTTTCGCTGCAGCGTTCTGAAGGTCGATGACGTTAGTAGCGCTTCTTTCCCAATAACCTTCATAGGCCACATTAAGAGTTCGGTCTTCTGCTTCCAGAGCGTCTGTAGAGTCCAGCATGGAAGTGACCCAGTCGCCGCGACAGAAGAACACTCGTGCGTAATTATCAATTTCCGCCACGTAGGGAAGGTGGTAGATTCCACCGTCATAGGCGGTAATCGCCTTGGCCACGTTGGGATTATCTTCGAGAAACTGTGCCACGTCGGGCATTTCGTCCAGGTGGTCCAAAAGATTAATAAAAAAACCTTCCGCCCCGTAATTCATCAGGTCTTCCGCAATGGAGTTCCCTCCAAAGATGACGGCGTTGTCAAAACCGGTGGAAGCACAGATATCAACCATTTCCGACGCTTTCTGGTCCTGAACGGCCACATCCTGAATCTCAAATCCCACCTGCCGGGAAATATACTGCCAAGTCGGCTTTAAGTCACCCTGGGAAACAGTTGTTCCGTCGGGCAGATTCAGGGGAACCGCCTTCTGGTAAGTCATGGTCCGGGAGTTGTTCCCGTGACAAAAGTTAATCTTAAGAGAGGATGCTGTCTTAAGGGCAGCATCATCCGATGTTCCGTTACAGGCGGTCATACACAGTATGGCCAGAACGGCGAGCAATAACCCGATTTTTTTCATAATCTCCTCCAATCTCTGAAACCTTATTCACGTTTCAGAATGATTCTAACCCTGAAATTCCTGTATACAAATGCAAAAAAAGAAGAGGAGTTTACCTTTTTGTAATATCACATAAGGGTCTTGAGGTAGGTCTCTACATCAAAGATTTCCGCAGGGAGACCTTTTTTCAGGTAGAGGGGATGATGGGGATGGCCTTCCTTTGTCCTTTTACCAATGGAAAGCCATTTTATTCCAAAGGGCTTTAAGACCGAATGTATATCAAACAGGCAGTTAGGCAAATAGTCCCTCTTTTTAATTAACGCTCCCCAGGCAGCCCAAAGAGCCAATTCCTTTCCCGCCGTTCTCTGCTCATCGACAAAACGAACTATCTGAACAAGGTTTTCCTTATGAAGAGCTTCATTTCGCCTTCTATCCATCCCGTTCGGATCGGTAGAACGCTGGGGGTAGACGTTTATGGTACACCAGCCGTCGTAGCCCAGCTCGGCAGCGCGGTTCTTAACGGTTGTGACCGTAGGATCCAATTTTTCCGGGGAGGCGGTACTGGGATTAATACCCATGGTAAGAAGAAGGCCCTTCTCCCCTTCCCGGCCCAGGAGAAAACGGGCACTGTTGTCTTCATCGGTAGAATAAATCCAATTATTCATGAATAAGCCTCCTTTAACTAACTTCACAATACTAACTTTATAATCTATACTTGGCCTATGGATTGGAAAATGTTTTTTAGTACTTTTGCGTTGATATTTCTTGCCGAACTGGGTGATAAAACCCAACTCACCGCTCTGGCTCGAAGCGCCTCCGGGGGAAAATGGGTGGTGTTCTTTGCTGCCTCCCTGGCTCTTGTCTGCTCTACCCTTGTGGCAGTCCTTTTTGGCTCGGTCATTCGAAAATATATACCGGAACAGTACATAAAGATAACGGCGGGCTCCCTTTTTCTTATTTTTGGAACCATAACACTCATATCCGCCTTCCGGGGAGAAGAAGCCACCCCCGCTCCCGTTGTGGAAGGAACCTGTGCGCCCTGGGTATTCCGACTGGCCGCCGGTTTTGAAGAAGCCGCCATCAAGGATTACGAAAAACTGGCCCAAAAGAGTAGCGGGACGGCCCGGGAACTCTTCCTTACCCTGGCCCAGGAAGAGAAGGACCACCTGGTCCGACTGCGGGAAGGTAACTACTGCGACGAAGAGTCCTCCGTAGACCACAGCAACTACTCCAAACTATTTCATGATGTCGCCGAAGAGGACAGGCCTCTCCTCACCCATGCGGCGGAACACGAAAGGGCCACCGCCGAATTCTACGAAGAACTGGCCCGTCAGGTTAATCTTCCCAGACTAAAAAGTCTTTTTGCCCAATTGGCTAAAGAGGAAAACTCCCACGCAGAACGTCTCCTGGCATTAGCATAGGTTATCCCTATTTGACTAACTCACACTTTCAAAAGATCTAAAAAATCCTCATCCTTCCAGAAAAAGGAAAAGTCTTCATCATCCATAAATTCCTGACTTGTTTTTCCCAGCTCCAAGGATCGTTTGATAAACTTGAGCATCATCCCCTTCTCTCCAAAGTGAGAATAGGCACAAGCCAGGTTAAACGCCAAAAGATCATGAGTAATATCATGGGGTAGAAATGATTCCAACCATCTTAAAGCTCCTCTATCATCGATAAAACAGACACCGGCCGCGAGATAGTGAAGGGCATACATTCTTGAGACAACCTCTCTCTCCATAACTGAGAAGTAGGCTTTACAAATTTCAGTAAATTGAGCCCAACTCCTCTTGCTTCCATCAGAATCAACCAAGTCGATAAGATCATAACCAAGATTCCCATTTGTAAAGGAGACGGGCTTCGCAATCTTTTGGGCAAGTTCTCTAAGCCGCTCAATTCTCCTGTCCCTCAAGTCATAATCCATTCTGTAGTTCTTACATATTGACCTCATACGAGACATCTCTTCTGTATAGACCTCATTCAGTCCACCCATATACATTGCAGCGTACTCACGTAAGGGGTGAATTCTATCCATGGGTTCACATTTATAATCCATCTTCTCTATAAGGTTCATCACAATCTTTGATTTTGTATCGCAGGAAATATTTATCGAATCGATATACTCAACAACACAACGTCCTTTTCCTGGCTTCCACTCTATGAAAAAACCGAGTCCCCTTTCCCAACTCTCTTCGGGCAGATCAAAATCATTCAAGGATGTTATTACCTCGTAGTAGTTCTTCTTTAAGAAAGTCTCATCCATATTATCCAGCTCTTCAAGCAACCAGATCTTATCGTCCAAATCTCTGGACTCGACCATCTGTACAAGCTCTGCTTCCGGCATCCTTCTGTCCACGTTATCTTTAAAACGACTCTTTTTTTTAGCAGGCAGAACCTTAAGAATTGACTTTTGAAGGGAAGAGAAATAGGGATTACCAAAATCTGAATAGTGTATATACTTATCCCTATAGGCAAAGAATAGCTCCAAAAGCTTCTCAAACTGCTCGCCACGCTTTATTCTCTTAAAGGCCGGAACATAACAGCGGTCGCCCCCATCTCCCCCGTTACAGTTCAACATATCACCGTGCCCCTCATTTAAAAGACGGATTAGCGCTTCCGTCTCAAAGTCGGGAAAGAGGTCATCATAGAGCTGATCCAATACGGTATTTTCCCGATATCGGTATCCGTAGTAACGACAGGCTTTGCGAAATATCTCTACAACCTTCACCTGAGCCAGTTCGTCCTTTCGACGGATAATTTCCCTAATCGCTAAGAGAGTTATTTCATAGTTATCCAACCCGGCAGAACGCAGGGAAATGTCCACGAGGAGAACAAGACTTTCGCTTGAGAGTTCCTGTCTATGGAATTCAAACCCCTCGTCCAGGATTTTAAGGTGAACTATCTCGTATTCATCTTCCTCCTCTCCGAAGAAACCGGCAAGGGGATTAGTCTCATCGTGACAGTTAAGATCTACGTGCTTCTTTAGATGAACGAGAGCCTCTTCAAAGAGGACGAGATCTTCGCTCTTTACCTTTTCCAGTACCGAGTCAAGAGTGGGAATATCTTTTAGATTTACCCTCATCTCCCACTTCTCAACATCATCATCAGCGTTTTCCCTTTCTAAGGTGGGATGAGCATAGAGAGGCTTAAGATCGTCCAGTTGGTCACAGCCGGAAATGTTAATTGACTCCAGATCATTAAGCTGTGAAATGACCTCTATCGATTCAAGGCTAAAGCAACCTTCAAGATCCAGTTTCTTTAAAGGAAGCCCCGAGAGGCCATCTATACTTTCTAGAATATTGGCACTGGAAAGGTTAAGAGTCTCCAACTTCTTTAATTCAATAAACCCTTCACAATTTTCTAACCGTGAGTGATCACAACTGAACTCTTTAAGATTTCCAGCGTCCCTGAGAAATTCTATATTTTCAACACCGCAACTATTCAGGCTAAGAGATTCCAGAGAAGGTAGTTTTCCAATGAGATCAGTAAGAGGATGAAGGTAAAAACTGTTATGAGAATTATGTAGGTCCCAGACGCCCTTATTGAAAGCTTTGTCCATATTCAGTTTTCTAAGAGACCGCAAATTGATAAAATTACCGGGTATTGTTTTAATTTCACAATTGAAGTGAAGCTCTTCAAGCCATGAAAGTTCACCAAGGACAAGGGGAAACTCCCTCATCCGCTCTTCCATCACTCGCAAAGTTTTAAGAAGTTTTAATTCTTTAAAGCTTCCCGGGAGAGTTGTTATCTTCGTTGAATAAAGAGCTAAATCTTCCAACTCTTGCAAAGCTCCTATATCTTCGGGAAGTTCACCTATAGAAAACGCCCCTTTTACTTCATCACTAAGACAATCAAAACCCTGTCCATGATACCCCCAAATCGTTAACTTTTTTAAATGGGGTACTTTCTGTAACAAAATCTTAATATCCCGCTCAATATGACAAGCGACAAAGCTAAGCTCCTCCAAATGGGGAAGTTCCGGAAGTTTGGTCATATCACAAAAAGATCGAAGTGTGAGTTTGCGAAGATTCGTAAGTTTCTCAAGATTAGCGGGGGGCTCATAAAAACCTTCCCCACTCAAGCAGAGTTCTTCAAGTTTATCAGAATCGGCTAACTCTAAAGACAGATCGATAGAACCTGTAATTCCATTGATCTCGATCCTGTTTTTTTCGGGATGCTCTAAAAGTATGTCCTTATCATATGCCTCTTTTGAAACATCTATTTTTAGACCATGCTCGTAGTATTCCATAATTGATCCTTTTATCTCTTTTTTCACTTTAACTCAAGGCGCTCATAACGCCTTATCCAGGCATTCAAAACGGGGGAGTAATTCGCCCATATTCTCTCCCCGTTTTATATAACTATGCATATTTTATTGAGAGCAATCGTTATTTTACATAACCCAAAAGGGGAATTTATCTACCCCCCCTTGGGGAGTTTTTAATAGTATTTCAGAAACGACTCACCATGAGCTCAACCCATACTAATTATCCGCTGTTAAATAGAGCGGTTGAACTCATATAGTTACCCCTGTGCTACCTGCCAGATGAGAACGCAGAAATACCATTAGACAGTGTAAATTGGGAGTTTGAGGCTAGCTGCCCCCATCCGTTGTGGGTTTCGGACTTCACCTATGTTGTCATTTGGACAGGGTTTGCCTATGCAGTTTCGTGATTGATGTCTTCTTAATAATGATTGTGGGATACGGCGTTTCTCGTTCTATGAATACAGAACTCACTTTATCGGGCTCAACGAAAACAGTCTCCGAGAAATCTGGCAAAGATCAATTCTCGAATTCCCGATTCAGTTCCCGGCTCTGATTTTCCAGATCGTTAGCCAGAGTCAGAAGATCCGTCATAGACTGGCGGATCTGTTTGGAACCGCCGGTGATTTCAGCTGTTTCAGAAACAATTTCATCGGCCAGGGAGGCAATTTCCCCCACCGAGTCGGAAATGGTCGCTTCCGCCTCACTCACATCGCGGGACTGCTCATCCACACGAACAGTCGTGTCCCGGAGAGCTCCCGTGGCCGAAAGAATTTCCCGGCTTCCCGAATCAAGTTCATTCACATTCTGGCCAATCTCCATAATCGCCTGAACGAATTCCTCTATCCCTCCGCCAATATGATGAAAAGCCCCTTTGGTCTCTTCCAGAGAAGTCCCCGCCTCATCCATAGCCTTAACCAAATCTTCGATATTATTGGCTATGCTGGCAGCACTCAGGGAGGTAGATTCGGAAAGGCTCCGCACCTCACCGGCTACAACGGAAAAGCCCTTGCCCGCTTCTCCTGCGTGGGCGGCCTGAATGGAGGCATTCATAGCCAAAAGATTGGTCTGGCTGGCTATGTCCGTAATAAGAGTAGCCGTATGCTTAATCCCTTCTAGAAGAGCCTTTGCCTTTTCAAAGGCCACAAGCGATCCTCCTACCGTATCGATACCGGAGGAAGCCTTTGCTTTGAGTACTTGAGCCCCTTCTGTGCGGGAAGAAATAATCTGGGACACATTCTTTATGGAAGCGGCCATCTCCTCAATGGATGCACTCGATTCCTCTACCTGCACCGACTGATCATGGGAGAGATTCGCCATATCCCGGGCTGATTGCTTTACACGACTCAACGCCAAGACAGCATTGCTGACTTTCTGATTGAGAACCTTAAAGCGGTCGTCAATAGCAAGAACGTTTTTCTCTATCTCCTGAGACGCCTGAAAAGTCTCGTTTGCGTCATCGAGCAGTCGGCCCGACTGGGAAGTCTGTTTTGCCGATTTCATAGCTACCCCACGGGCCCAGGCTTCCCTCTCCTGTGACTCCTTTAACATATCCAGAGTCGATTTCATCACCCGGTCAAAAATAATACGAATAGAGACCATGGAGGAAAAAGTTGTGACCATAGCAATTACGGGATAGAGCATTTCCCGCACTGTCATGGGAGCTCCCATGGCTTTTGCCGTGGGAATAGCCCGTAAAAAGAGATACCCCAAGGAAGAGAGAACGTAAAAAAGACTCATAACAATCAATATCCGTCGGGAGCTGAGAAAAAGAGTGGCAAAAAGAATGGATGTACCCACAGTCAGTACGTAAAGACTGAATGAATTAGGACCGGTATAACCATTAAAAACAGCCCTCAAAAGGAAAAGAAGAAACTGAAAAACCACAAAAAGGGAGTTACTTGTTCTTAGGTAAAGCCCCTTATGCAGCCAGACCAGGCAAGTCATCATGAAGAAGAGAAATATCCCGTGGGCAAAGTAGTCCCCCAGGGAAGGATGGGTAATAAAATCGCTTACAAATACGGTGGCAACGGGGAAGGCCAAAACAACAATAAAGATACGTAAAAGAGGAGCTTTTAACTGAATATCCAGGGGTGAATCGGCATAAATATCTTTAAATGATTTTCTACTGGACATAAGAATCTCCTTGAGGGGACTGATAATATCTACATTTTAACTCTCTACTGAGTAAATAAGCAAGAACTATTTTAACTTGTATTCAATAGTTTTTTACCCTCAAAAGGTCTATACTTATAAAGTAACACCGGCCTTTTTAGCGAATATTTTAGGAGTTATGCCATGAAATGTAAGAAAAAATGGCTGACCGTCCTACTATTGCTTGTTTTCGTCTCTGCGGGACTCACGGCCATAGATATTGATTATCACACCGGCGTAGGGATTTCCATACCCTATGTTGAATCACAAGCTGTTTTCGCTTTTCCCTCCCTATACGGGGGTCTGGGAGCAAACCTTACCCCAAAATTAGCCCTGGGCATTGAGTATGAAGTATTCGGGATGTACCTGATGGGGTACGGATTCTTCGCCCACCTTCCCAAGGCCTATCTTAAATTCGACATGGCCCCTAGTTTTACCTTAACGGGAGTTGGGGGAGTCTTCTTTCCCACGGTCTTTTCTCCCGATGATTCGGAAACAATCACAGAAGCAAACAGGGGATTTGTCGGAGCGAGAGCCACTCTGTTCTTCCTGTACGGAGAATACCTATTCCTTATTGACGATGAGGAGCCGGTCGGCTTGCTTTCTTTGGGCGCGGCGATAAAACGTTAGTCGGAGACATAGCTTAGAGCCAGGCTGTGTACTTCGCTTATCCATTCCTTTATGTACGCCACTTCCTCTTCGGGAGTGGTGTAATCATCCCGGTCCCACTGGTCCATATACTTATCTTTCCATTCGGACCAATCCCTGTTGGCGGCGTCCTCTATCTCTTCCCAGATAGCATCTATCTCGGCCAAAAGATCATCAATATCCCAGTTACCCCCATCGGCCAACAGGGTCGCATAAACCGCATTTTGTTCTTCCGAAAAGGAAGAAAGAGCCACAAGCCGTTCTGAAATAGCATTTTCCGTAGTGTAGTAACTCTTGAAAAGGGCGGGCTCCCGATTTGTCTCCCCATCCTGTCCCAAACTCTCGTTAAAATCCCAGGGGATATAATACCAGGGGCCGTTCGGGTCATTGTAATGATAGGCGTTCTTTGCCATGGCATCACCCGCATCGATGAGAGTCGTAAAAAACCACCAGCCGTAATAGCTGTCCAGACTAGCGGTGCTCTCAAAACCGCTTTCCGAATCTTCCAACTCAGAATCGCTGCTATCATTGATAAAATAGATAAAATCTATCAGGTCGTCATAGGCTCCTTCGGTCCCCATCTCCGGGTAACCGGATTTTTTTTCAAAGCCTGTATAGAGCTCATCGTGAATGTAAAAGTTGGCATCATGGGTAAGGGCCTTAAACAGATTTCCTCCGGTCGTCAGACCGTCAGCTAAAGGATTTACCTCACCGGAGGCACAGCGTTCAAGATAGTTCTCATCTATCGATTCAATAACCGTATACATCCCTTCGTACTCGCCATTTGTATAAACCACGGCACTGTCCGTTTGAACCACCGGGCTTTGATAGGTTCCGTCACCCCCGTCATGCATGAGGGCCCACATTTTTTGGGCAATCCGGTTTCGTAAGTGAGAATTGTCGTCAAAGTCCGCAAGAAGGAGTATTTTCTCTCTATTATTAAAGCCTGAATCCCCCAAAGAGGAATCGGAGAAGAGATCGTCCTCGGAGAAACGCAGGGTATAGCTCTTTTTAGGATAATAGGCCGTACTGGCCCCCCGGATTTTGCCCTCCCCCTCATATTCATGTCCTTTGTAAATTATTGTTACCGGAGAATAATAATCCTTGCTGACCGGTTTGGGATGAATATAGAAAATGGGCAAGCCCGACTCTTCCTGTTCCGTATAGGGGTTAACCGAATCGTCGTCCATAATAAAGGAGCAGCCAAATAGGGTTACAAGAATGGCTAAAAGCAAGATCTTTTTCATACTACTCCGTAAAATAGGTTTGAGCCTGACTGTGGACCTCTTCTATCCACTCCTTGATATACTCAACCTCTTCCTGGGGTGTATTATAATTGTCCCGATTATCCCATTCGTCGATAAAGGTATCGCCCCACTCAACCCAGTCATCATTGGCCGCATCTTCTATCTCTGCCCAGATCTCATCTACTTCGGCAAGCAGTGTATCCAAATCCCAATTACCACCGTCGGCCAGTAAATCAGTATAAAGAGTGCTATACTCCTCTTCAAAGGTAGATAGTTCTACAATGCGATTAGCGATGCCATTACTGGATACGTACTCATCGCTGAATTCCGCATCGAGAAGCCCCGTATTGGCACTCTGGCCAAAGCTGGCATTAAAATCCCAGGGAAAATAGTACCAAAGTCCGTCCGATTCATAATAATGATAGGTATTCTTTGCCATCGAGTCGGTGGCCCGCAGAAAGGTCGTAAAAAACCACCAGCCATAATAACTATCCAGACTGGCCCGGGATTCAAAACCGCTTTCCGAATCGGTCAATTCGGAATCGCTGCTTTCATTTATATAATAAATGAAGTCGATTAAATCATCATAGGCACCTTCAACGCCCATTTCGGGGTAACCGGATTTCTTCTCGAAGCCCGCCTCCATTTCATCACTAATGTAAAAATCAGCATCATGATCAACAGATTTGAAAAGGTCCCCTCCCGCAGACAGCCCGGAGGACAGAGGATTTACCTCACCTGAAGCACAGCGAGTAAGGTAGTTCTCATCAACCGATTCAATTATGGTATAAAGCCCCTCATAATCTCCATTCAGATAAACAACCGCACTGTCGGTCTGAATAACAGGGCTCTTATACGTCCCGTCACCCTCATCCTGCAGCATAGCCCACATATTCTGGGCAAGACGGTTCCTCAAATGGGAATTATCATCAAAATCGGCAAGAAGCAGGATCTTGCTTCTATCACTAAAGCCTGCGTTTCCCAGGGTGGAATCATTAAAAAGGTCATCATCGGAAAAGCGAATAGTATATCCCTTTTTGGGTTTATAGGCAGAAGCATCCCCCCGGATCTTTCCCTCCGCCTCATATTCGTGCCCCCGGTAAATTACCGTGACAGGCGTATAGAAGTCCTTGCTCACAGGCTTAGGATGAATATAGAAAACGGGCAAACCTGCCTCTTCCTGGTCCGCATAGGGATTTACCGAGTCGTCATCCAGAAGAAAAGAGCAGCCCGATATAATAAGGGCGAATAGAAGAAGTACTATCTTTCTCATAAAATAACCACGCAATTTACAGACAGCTGAGTATCGTAAAACTTATAGTTATTCAGTGTAGGATAGGAGTAGATATATTCAGAATGAAGCTCTGATCGGATCTGGAGCTTATCGTCAATAAGATAGGCATTAAATCCAAGACCGGGAATAATAATGTCATTTTCCCCATCCTCGTCAATATCCTCATTAAAATAATCAAAATAAATATAGGGTTCTATCCGCTTATGTCTAAAGGAGATGCAGCTATAAAGGGAGTTGTTCCAGTAATAGTTATAGTAACGCTGTTCCATCAGCTCCATAAAGATTGTCAGGCGGTTACGGGAGGAAAATTTATGGTCCCATTTAACCCCGACTCCATGGGCAAAGGTCTCCGCCGTACTACCGGAAATCTCATAAGCAACTTCCCAATCCTCATAATCCCATTTGATCGTTCCGGCGGCTCGTATATGGCCCGAATCATTTTCGTAGGAATCATCTGAGGAGGTGAAATTATAGAGCCCCGCCTTATAGGAGAGGGTCTTCCAGATTTCCTTCCCCAAAAGGGTAAAGCCCAACGCCCGGCCTGGAGCAATAAGATCGCTTCCCTGGGAATGATAGAGCTGTGGACGTTCTGTGGAAGACATCTCGTACTCCATTCCAAAGGGAAGTTTGGCCTGCCCTACTCTGTAACGAAGAAGATCGGATTGGTTATACTGTATATAGGCATTCTTAAGAACCGCCCCTTCATCCTCCTCTGAAGAATTCAACTCGGAAAGATCCAGGGACAAATTGAATTCCAGATCCTCCTCATAGGTACCACTCATCTTTATATCCAAATCGGTTAAAGTAAAGCCTCCCCGCCCGGGGAAATCGGTGGCCTCATAGGTCAGGGATGTACCCAAAACCAATTCCTGGTCAAACTCAATGTGCTTTCCCGATTCGATTTCAAACGCGCCCAAGGGAAAAAGCATAAAAAGACATATCAATATTAGGGGTATTTTTTTTAAATTTTGCATTACTTACAACGCCTCTTTTAATTAAAAGGATTATCACCCTTATAGAAAGCCTTAATCTTAAAGGCATCCTTGAGATAATCGATACTGGTAACTTCCGTAGAGAGAATATTCAGCCCGGTTCTCTCTTTGAGTTCCTTAATAAGGTCATCCTGCCTCTCCTTATGAACCAGCTGAATATCTTCCATATCGATAGTCAGCGATTCAACCTTGGTCATGGCATTTCTCATCTCCAGCAAAAAGAGGGAGATAAAGATGAACACATTCGTAAAGATAATGAAATAAATCGACAAATGAATGGTTACCAATGAGTTCACAACGGCAAGGACGATGAAAAGAAAAAGATAGGTCATATTTCTTATGCTAATCTCATCGGTCCTGTACTGAAAAATGGAAAAGACCGCAAAAAGGCCAAAGGCAAAACCGGTTTGAATATTGGCGCTAACCAATAAACTGGTTATGAAAAAGATAAGAATATTCACTACATAAAAGGACTGAATAAACTTATGCTTACCATTAAAGCGATAATAAATATGATGAATAATAAGATAAAGAAAGCCCAGATTTAGGGCCAAACGAAAAAAAAGGGAATAAAGTGTTTCCCTATCGATAGTTGCTAAGCTGAATATTCCATGAATGTAGGACATGGTTGTACCTCCTCAACCCTACTTATATAATTAATTTTTTCTAATTTGCGGATTAATGGCTTAAAACGGTTAATCTTGACATCTTCCCGGGTACTGGCGATTCCCACGCAATATTTGCTAATTCCGGTTTGCATAATTTTATGGGTTCGGAGAGCATTCTCCATAATGGACTTCTCGCTTCCGTGATTTCTTTTTATTTCCATAATAAAAAGATTCCCGAGAATATCGTTCTTGGACTCATGATTGAATCGCAAGTTAAAATCCAGAGTAATGCGCTCGGTAAAATCCTTGTTTACAAAGGTAATTCTTCGATAGGAAACATCCAGCATGGGTACGAGCTGATCGGAGAAAGCTTCGAGACTTTTATCAAGGTTAATGAAATCCAGAAACTCCTTATCCAAAGGGGCATCCTTAGCTTCCCGGTTGATTCTCTTTTTTACGGTGGTACCCTTATTGTTTTTGAACTTTATCTCATCAAAGACAAGACCGGAGTCCCTATATTCCCGGGTTCGGATTTTGTAGCGATTGGTACGGCCATTCTGATGGGCTGTGTAAAGTTTGAAGTCAGGCGTATCCATATAGGTGGTCTCATAACTGAAATTCCGAATACCCTGATGGGAGAGCACATAGTAATCATCACTGACAGACTGAAGAAGGAGCACAAGCTGGTCTAGAGAACCGACATACTTCGTATCGGTTCTGGAAAGAAGGGATACCCGGGATAAATCTTTTAGGGAGACCGGCTCCATCCGTTCAATTCTATTGTTTATTACTGTCTTTAACATAGGGCAACTCCCTCCTCTTTTTTACTGATTGTTTCTAAAGCAAGTTAAGAGTAAGAGAATTACACATATTTGAGAATGAATGGAAATCTAACTGAAGATTAACGAAATATAAACAACGGCAACCCCCGCCCCAGCGGGACGGGGATCCCTATGAAGGGAGAATTAATCCCGCGTAAGCGAACGGTATTTAATTCGGTGGGGCTGATCTGCCTCAATCCCCAGACGACGCTTCTTGTCCTCTTCGTACTCGGAGAAGTTACCTTCGAACCAAAAGGCGTTGGACTCCCCTTCGAAGGCCAGAATATGGGTCGCCACCCTATCCAGGAACCAACGGTCATGGGAAATCACCACGGCGCAGCCGGCGAAATTCTCCAACCCCTCTTCCAGCGCCCGGATCGTATTAACGTCCAGGTCATTGGTGGGCTCATCAAGAAGCAGCACGTTGGCCCCCTCCTTGAGCATCATGGCCAGGTTAATGCGATTTCTCTCACCACCGGAGAGTACGCCCACCTTCTTCTGCTGGTCCGCCCCGTTAAAGTTAAACTGGGATACGAAAGCCCGGGAGTTCATCTCCCGGCTGCCCAGCTTAATAAGGTCCTGACCGTCGGAAATCTGTTCCCACACGGACTTATCACCATCCAGTTTTTCCCGGGTCTGATCCACATAGGCCAGCTTGACCGTGTCGCCCAGGCGCAGGGAACCGGCGTCAGGCGTATCCTGCCCGGTAATCATCTTAAACAGGGTGGTCTTACCGGCACCGTTCGCCCCGATAATCCCCACAATGCCTCCGGGGGGCAGTTTAAAAGAGAGATTTTCATAAAGAAGTCGTTCTCCAAACCCCTTGGAAACATTATCCGCTTCTATAACCACATCGCCCAAACGGGGGCCGGGAGGAATAAAGAGCTGCAGGTCTTTCATGCGCTCTTCGTTCTGCTGACTTAATAAATTTTCGTAAGAGCTGATACGGGCCTTACCCTTGGCGTGGCGGCCTTTGGGAGTCATCTTGATCCACTCCAGCTCCTGTTTCAGGGTTTTCTGGCGATTGGATTCGGCCTTTTCTTCCTGGGCCAGACGCTTCTGTTTCTGATCGAGCCAGCTGGAGTAGTTTCCCTTCCAGGGGATTCCTTCGCCCCGGTCGAGCTCCAGAATCCAGCCGGCCACATTATCCAGGAAGTAACGGTCATGGGTTACGGCGATAATGGTACCTTCATAACGCTGAAGGTGGTGCTCCAACCAGGCTACCGATTCGGCGTCCAGGTGGTTGGTCGGCTCATCCAAGAGGAGGATGTCCGGTTTTTTCAGCAGAAGGCGGCACAAAGCCACACGGCGCTTTTCTCCCCCGGAAAGAACGGCTACATTGGCATCCCCCGGAGGACAGCGCAAAGCATCCATAGCCAGTTCCAGGCGGGAGTCCAGCTCCCAGGCATCGAGAGCTTCCAATCGGTCCTGAACCACACCCTGCCGTTCCAGAAGGACGTTCATTTCGTCGTCGGTCATCTCCTCGCAGAACTTCATGTTGATTTCGTCGTATTCCTTGAGCAGGTCCACCGTCTCCTGGGCGCCCTCCTCAACAATCTCGCGGACCGTCTTGGACTCGTCCAGCTGGGGCTCCTGCTCCAGATAACCGATGGTATACCCGTCGGAAAGCACCGTCTCGCCGGTAAATTCCTCATCCACCCCGGCCAAAATGCGCAAAAGGGTACTCTTACCGGCCCCGTTCAGACCGAGCACCCCGATCTTCGCCCCGTAAAAATAGGAGAGGTAGATGTCCTTAAGGACCTGTTTCTGATTGTGGAACTTACTCACGCCCACCATGGAATAGATTACTTTCTTGTCGTCAGCCATGGTGAGAGTTTACATCCTGTAACAGGAATTGATCAAGCAAGCTTTTGGGAAATATCTTCCATGACACGATCCGTATTGTGCTTGGTCTGGAAATCCTTGGTAATAAAGGAAGTCACCGGAGCTTCGGATTTTTCGTTAAATACGATGTCATGGCCGACACACAAACCTACGGCCACATTCAACTCGGTTTTCGCTTCATTAAGAAAAGCCGCCTGACCCGCCGGATTACAAAGGATTTTTTCTCCCCCGCCGGAAAAAAGTTCCTCCCCTTTGAGGCTTCCATATTTACAATCTATAGCAAATACTTCAAAGTCCTCATCAAGAAACCGTTTGATCACGTCCGCTTCTTTCGTAAAAGTCTTACAGTGGGCGATTCCAATTTTCTTAATTCCCTCAGACTTGGCAAAGTCCCGAATCTTTTCAATGCGATTAGTACCGATACCGCCTACCTGATCGGCGGATTCCATTATTTTTCTAAAGGGTGTTTCATATAAATTCTTCATGATTTGTATCATAAAAAGAAATGTCCCCTTTGTTTAGTACGAAAGAAGCGATTTCATTACATTTTTACATTAAACAATTAGAATTAACCTTTCCCTAGTCCTTATCCCCCTCCAAAAGCGACTCAATAGTTTCTACAACCATTTGCGGCTGATGTCCAAAGAAAGCCTTAACAACGGTCCCCTCCCCGTCTATGATAAATCCCCGTCCAAAGGGCATGTTCCCCACATCGGGCTGGCCAAAAATCTCTCCTCCCACGGAACCGTCCTCATCAAAAAGGAGAGGAGCTCTCTGGTAAAATCGATCTGACCAGAAATCGACCCACTCTTCTGTTTCCCCCTCCTTATCGGCCTGATTGATTATCCAGGTTTCTACTTGGGGATTATCTTCAAAATACTTGATGATACTGCTCTGCATATCCGCTTCGGCGGAGGGACAGGCGGGGCACCAGGTGCCAAAAACCTGAACCCATATGATTTTGCCGTTATAATCGGACAGAGTGATTTGTTCCCCTTCCGGCTCCCCTAACAAGGGCAGAGTGAAATCCGGTACAGTCTCGCCGGGATCCAGAGTCGACGTTTTGCCGAAAAGCTGAATAGGGATGATCGATTCATCGGGATCGTTGGAAGAAATCAGCATAATGCGGCTCTGATCCTCCTTCCCTCCTCTGTAGCGGACGGAAAAGGTAAGCGATTCTCCCGGAGCGAGAGAACAGGGGGCCAGATCGGTCGAAAAATCACCGAAAGGAAGGTCGACCCGGTCAATAAGCAGATCGGAGGCACCCGAGTTATTTACAGTCAGAGTCATTTCGCCCCCCTCTGCGGGAAAGCGAAGCCGTTGGGAACTAAGATTGATATCGGTCACTGACGACTCTTCCCGGGGGACCAGTCGGAATACATCGGTACTGTTCCAGCTTGAAACCAAAAGCCTGTCGTCCCCGAGAGAACCGACACCAAAGGAAGTACGGATGGAAGCCCCGCTCCCGGTCCTCCCTAAATTTTCCCAGGCGGCCAGGCTAAGAGCTGTCCCCTCTCCCGGCGCCAGAACGGCCACACCGGAAAATGTGGACACCACCAGATAGTCCCCGATCAGGCACATATCCTCAGCACACCCGTCGAGGGGAAAAATCTCCCGGCTCTCAATATCTCCCTCCAGATAAGCACAGACTCCGGCTCCGCCCGATGCCAGATACACTATCCCGTTCTGCACTTCAACAGACTGGGCTGTCCCCGCAGCAGAATCACTTGTCTCACCGGCAATAATCCCGGGGGATTCAACATCGGAAATATCGACAATTTTCAATCCCCCCGCCCCGTCGGCCACATAAAGAAGATCCCCGCTCACAGCTAAATCAAAGGCATCGGTAAACCCCTCTTCAAGGGAGCCGACAAGTTTAGGTTTTTCCGGATTTTCCAGGGAGTATATCCTGATTCCCTTGTCGTGGGCGGCCACATAGAGGCGGGAACCGGACAGTTCCATCTTCTCGTAAAAAGTATCCTCTTCCGCTATCCCGTTAAGAGTGACGATTTCATTGCCGTCGATCCGGGCCATGCCGAATCCCAGGGTGGAGGCCCTTTTACTTGACTGATGCTGATTCAGGTAGATATATTTATCCTGATAAACGACAAGATCCCGTCCGCCGCTGCGGGTATTCCTAAAGAGGTTATCCTTGGAACCTGCCAAACTCATGGTATCCAGGTCTATGAGAGTTAAGGCGGTAGAACTGTTCACAATCATCCGGTTGCCGGAAATCTCCGCCCCGTCCAGCAGATGGTCCACTTGGCGCTTACTGCTCTCGGCCGATTTCTCTTTCCAGGTTGATTTCGCTCCTGCTTGACCCCTTGATTCCCGCCTGGTCGAAGAATCACCCCGAGCGGCCTGCCTTCCGGAAGAAGATTCCTCCCGGGCGGCCTGATAAATATAACGGCCCTCCGGCTCAAGCACTAAGGGAGAAACATCCTCACCCCATAACAGGGAAGAGAACAGAAGAAACAGTAGCGAAATAGAAAAATAGCCTTTCATGACAACCCCTTTTACAATTGTTATGGGTTACACTGTATAGGCAAAATATGAAGGAAGTATGTATCAACTCTCGCTCACGGCTAATTTGGCTGCAAAACCAATTAAAATCACACCAAAACTCTGCTGAATCCGCTGCATAACCTTCTCCGAACCGAGAAGAAACTGCTTAAAGGAGTTGGCTAGCACACCGTAAAGAATAAAGACAACCAGAGTCATAACCATAAAGATCAGACTTAAACCGATCATCTGCACCGAATAGCTCAAAGGGGAATCGGTTAAAAATTGAGGCAAAAAGGAGAGAAAGAACAGAGTCAGCTTGGGGTTCAGCAAGTTCAGAAGAATCCCTTTCCCGATGATTTTTAGGGCCTGCCCTTTTCCTTTCTCTTCATCCAGCTGAATTAGATTCCTGTTCCTGATCAAATCGACTCCCAGATAAACCAGGTAGAGGACACCAATGATTTTGACTATCTGGAAGATTCTTGCGCTTGTATGGAGCAGAGCGGAAATCCCCAAAATTCCGGCGGCCAGATGGGGTATAATTCCTAAAGTACAGCCGAGCGCCGCAAGAAGGCTCTCCCGTTTCCCACCGGACAATCCGTTGGAAACCGTATAAATCACCCCCGTCCCCGGAATCAGTACCACCACCAAAGCAGTAATCAAAAATGCACCACTGATCATAACTTAACCTTTAAACCCTTCCTTAAACACCAGGGCCTCCAACTCACCTTCGATCACAACCCCTTCGGCCCGTGACTTTTTCAACGCCGTCCAACCTCGCTGTCCGGGATAGCGCACCCCCGAACCGCCGGGAACCGGCTCAGTAGCCAGAATCCAGTCGCTAAGCTGGGTCATGAGAACGTCGTAGCCCTCCATACCGCCCAGGGCGTCGATTTTCAAAGCAAAAACATGCACATTTTGCCCCCCTTCGGAGTTCCGGTTGGCGGGCATGGCTCCGGCGGCGGCGGTCATCGCTTCAATAAGGTAGGCCAGAGCGGTTCCCCGGAAGCCGTAGTGTTCGCCGCCGAAGGGCATAATCGTCCCGCCCCGTTTTGTCACGCGGGCGTTGTCTGAGGGTATTCCGTCCCGGTCCAGGTATAGTTTCTCCGGCGTTTTCTCTCCGGAGCGTGCCAGACGCAGGGTCTTCCCATAGGAGATGGCGGCAGTGGAAAAATCGGCCACCAGAGGATTCTCTTTGTAGCCGCCCGTGCCCAGGGGGAAGGAGAAGGCCATGGGGTTTGTATTAAACCGGGCCTCCTTTCCGCCAAAAGGTGGGGTAAGAGGAACGTCGGAAGACTGATTCCAGCTCATCATCAGGTAGCCTTTGCGGGCCCAGTAAGCCAGGTGGTACCCCATGGTTCCCACCCATCCCCCGTTGGTAAGGGACACAAATCCCAGGCCGTGAAGATCGGCAAGCCCGGCGGCTTTCTCCGACCCCCAGAGGATTGGTTCCACAGCGGGGGTACGGGAGCAATCGGCCACAAGAAGGGCGCCAAATTCGCTTTTTACGACGGGAGGGACAATATGCTCCGGCCTTTTTCTTATGCTGTTGAGCATATTCTGCAAGGGGGGAAGACCGTGAGTGTCTGTGCCAAAAGCGTGTACTTCTACCTGGGCGCGGGCCATGGCGCGGGAGCGGGGCTCTTCTATTCCCAGAGTAACCAATCTATCCGTGTAAAAATCGATGAGGCGGTTGATGTCGACAATCATAGGCTCATTATAACAGGAGCCCGCCCCATGGTCCACCGGGCCACCCGTGGATTTAATCAGCCTTGAAGACAATCGACTATGGCCTGGACAACAGCTTCCGGATCTTCCGGGAGATAACCTGTGTTTATGCGAAAGGAGTGGGAGTAATCCCGGCTTTGGGAAAAAAGGACGCCCGGGGCAATTAAAATTCCCTTTGCCTGGGCCTTTCGGTAGAGTTCCATCGTATCAAACTGGTTGGGAAGGGTAACCCAGAGGAACATTCCCCCCTCCGGCTGTGTCACCCGGCTTCCCCCGGGAAGGGCCTCCCTAAAAAGCCGCTCCAAAACTTGACTATTCTCCTTAATAACCCGTCGGATCTTCCGCAGATGCTTGCTAAACAGCCCGCCCTTCAGGTAACGGGTCAGCATAATCTGCTCCATACTTGAGGCGCCCAGATTCATGATGGTTTTATGGTCGATAACCGCTTCCCGGTACTTCCCCGGCCACACCCAGCCAATCCGCAACCCAGGCCCCAGACTCTTGGAAAAGGAGGAGCAAAGATATACCTCCTGCTCCCCCTCGGCCAGGGCGCTGTAAGTCTCCCGATGCTTCCCGTTAAAATGCAATTCTCCATAGACATCGTCTTCAATCAGAGGAATCTTGCGCTTTTCCAATATCTCCAGGAGAGCCTTTTTCTTCTCCCGAGGATGGCTAAATCCCAAAGGATTGCTAAAGTTACTTGCCGTAATCATGGCCGCCACGGGATATCGATCCAGAATAAAGTCCAGAGTCTCAAGGGATATGCCCTCTTCCGTGGCAGGAATCTCTATAACATTCAGCTCCAATTTCTCCAGCATATTAAGGAAGTGAAAATAGAAAGGCGTCTCCAAAACCACCGTATCCCCCTTTTGGCAGAGGGCAGAAAGGATCAAGTATAAAGCTTCATGACAGCCGTTGGTAATAACAATATCGTTCGGGCTGATATCTACGCCGCACTCCTTGGCTCTCAAAGCCAGCTGCTCCCTAAGCGGCAGATAGCCCGGAGGAATCTGGTAGCCAAAAACTTGGCCGTTCCCCTCTCGGGCGATTTCTCCGGTAATACGCATAAGCTCTTTGGTAGGATACAGTTCGGGACTGAGCGCAGCTATTCCCAGGGTCGACTTGGCATCGAGCTCCCCCCTCTCCTGATACATGCTGAATATGCGGCACATCCCCACATCAAGGGGATTCATTTTGAGCGGGTCCCGGGCGGGAAGGGCCTGCAGTTCTCGTCCTAAAGAACGGACATAGTAGCCCGACTGGGGTACCGATTCAATAAGAAAATGCTGCTCCAGCCGGTCGTAGGCCTGGCGCACCGTGTTGATACTCGTCCCGGTTTGATCGCTCATACTTCGCAACGAGGGAATCCGGTCTCCTTCCTTAAGAAGCCCCTGATAGATCATGGAACTAACGGTCTGTACGACTCTTTCATACTGCAGCATAACAATTGTACCCTAACAGATTCTCAAAATAAGAAAAAGACACAGTTTATACTCCAAACAGAGGGTACAGTTCACCCCCAAAACCGCTTTGCCGGGAAATTTTGTTCAAAACTGATGCTTATGGGTAGGAAAGATTTCCTTTAGGCTGAATTCAGGAGGCTCACATGGCTATCAAAACTTATTCTTTGGGAAGGGAACTCTTCCGAATCAGACAAAAGCGCGTTCGGGTGGAAGTGGAAATCGGGATTCTTTGGATTAGCGGTAGAAAAGGGGCCGACTATGTGCTCTGCGCCGGTGAGGAGAGGAGTTTTAACGAAAAGGACCTGGTAATCGAAGGACTGACGGAGTTAAACTTTTTCCGCCTTGTGGGAGAGAGCCGATTCAGCAGGACCAGGAGGGACAAAGGGGTGCCAGAGGACAATCGCAGCAGTCGGGCTTCCGGGCGTGGCAGTACTTGCGGCCGTGAAGATTCAGAGTCATGGATAAGTCGGACTGAATATCCTTGGGAAGGGCACGGACCAGCTGCTTCTCAATCTTCTCCGGCTCGGTATAGCGAGTAAAGCCCAGCCTTTTACTCACCCGTTTAAAGTGGGTATCCACAATAATGGCGGGCTTATCAAAGATGTGATAAAGAATAACGTTGGCCGTCTTTCGCCCCACTCCGGGAAGGGCGGTCAACTCTTTCATATTGTCCGGGAGGGTGTTGCCCGAGCGGTCGGGCAAAGCGGCGGCGGTCTTTATAATATTGGCCGCCTTCATACGGAAAAAACCGGTGGGCCGGACAATTTCCTCTACCTCCGACTGATCCGCCGAAGCCAGGTCGTCGGGACCGGGAAAGCGGCGGAACAGCTCGGGTGTAATTTTATTCACCCCCGCATCGGTTGTCTGGGCGGATAGAATAACCGCAATGAGCAACTCGAAGGGGGTGGTATAATTCAGTAAGGGCTGGCGATTGGGATACTCCTCATTCAGGATATCCACAACCGCCCGGGCCTTTTCGACCTTGGTCATCGTCGGCTTAAGCTCTTTTCGCTCTTAACTTCTGAACAAGGTAAATCATAACCATCAGCCCCATACCCAAGAGATTCACCATAAATCGGGTGCGGGAAACATCGGCCATTCCCATCCAGGAACCGATGAGGCCCGGCCGCAGCAGAGCCAGAGTTACCGCACCGAGCAGAATACCGTCGTACCACTTGTTCTTGGTCGCAAACCAGCCCTGTGTCAGGGCGGCAAAGGCAAACATGGCAAAAAGGGCGGAGATAAAGATCCAGATACCGTAAACCAGGCTATCCACCCCAATCAGAAGCAGTTCTGTGTTGAAGATGAACATGAAAGGCAGAATCGCCGTTCGAATGTCATAGGTAAATCCCTGAATACCGGTCTTAATGGGGTCCGATTTGGCGATGGCCGCCGCAGCGAAGGCCGCCAGACCTACGGGAGGCGTATCGTCGGCCAAAATACCAAAGAAGAATACAAAGAGATGAGCCGCAATAAGGGGAATCACAATGCCGTTCTTCTCGCCCAAGGTCAGAATAACAGGAGCCGTAAGAGAAGCCATAACAATGTAGTTCGCCGTGGTGGGCAGTCCCATTCCCAGAATCAAACTGGCAATAGCAGTAATAATAAGAATAAGCAGGAAGTTACCCCCGGAAAGAACCTCGATAACTTCGGTAATAATACCGCCGAGCCCCAGGGTTACCACACCTACGATAATACCGGCAGCGGCAACGGCCACCCCAATACCCATCATATTCTTACCGCCCGCTACGAGGGAGGTTCCAATCTGCCAAACACCGTGTTTCACAGCCTTCTTGTAATCCTTGTCCCCCTTGTACTGGGCGTAGAGGTTCTGAAGAATAATCAGAACTGCCAGAACCATAATGGCCCGGAAAGCGGCCAGCGCGGGAGAGTGTCGAAAAACCACCAGCTCCACGATGAGGAAAAGCAGGGGTAAGGTGAAGTGGATACCCTTAATAAAAGTGGGCCAGAACTTGGGAAGCTCTTCACGGGGAATCCCTTCGAGCCCCAATTTGGACGCTTCCAGGTGGGTAATGTACATAAGAGCGATATAGGAAACCACCGCCGGAATAAAAGCGGCCCGGATAACCTCTACATATTCCAGGTTACAGTACTCGGCAATAATAAAGGCCGCCGCTCCCATAATGGGGGGCATGAGCTGTCCGTTGGTGGAACAGGCCACCTCTACGGCACCGGCCTTGTGATCGGGGTAACCGACGCTCTTCATAAGGGGAATGGTAAAGGTACCGGTGGTTACGGTGTTGGCAATACTGGAACCGGAAACCATACCGGTCAGCCCGCTCGCCAGAACCGCCGCCTTGGCGGGACCGCCCTTGAACTGCCCCAGAAGGCTAAAGGCCAAGTCTACAAAGTACTTACCGGCCCCCGCCTTATCCAACATGGCGCCAAAGAGTACAAAGAGGAATACAATAGTCGCCGAAACATCAAGGGGAACACCAAAAATCCCTTCGGTGGACATGGTAATCTGACCAAAGAAACGGTTAATGGATACCCCCTTAAAAGCCAGTACGGCCGGCATGTAGGGACCAAAGAAACTGTAAAGGATAAAGATTATCGCCACTATGGGAAGAGCCGGTCCCAGCGCCCGCCGAGCCGCTTCAAGAAGCAGGATCAGCAGGATAAAACCAAACAGAATATCCCTAAAGAGGGGCGCTCCCTGCCGCATACTCAGACCCACATAATCAATGGTGATGTAAAGGGCTAGAAGGGACGCAGACAAGGCAATGATAATATCAATAAACGAGTACCTATCGGTTCTCGCAAAATAGTTCAAAAACTTGCTCTTCTTGGGTTTCTTGAAGAGGGGGTGGCTAAGAAAAACCAGACAAATGGCAAAGGCCAGGTGAATGGATCTAACCATGGTGCTGTCCAGCAGAATAAATGAGGAAATCAGCAATTGGAAAATTGACCAGGATGCGGCGATTACGGGAATAATCCACCGGGTCCATCCCGATTGTATTACGCGGGTACCACCTTCGGCTTCATCGACAATTCTCTGAGCCTCTTCCAGGTCCGCATCATTTAGTTGGTGATCGAGAGGATCTCTCATGGTGCCTCCTTTTTTAATTTATTGGAATAAAAAAATAACCGGCGCCCCAAACTGAACGCCGTAATTAACACCTAAAGTGTAACAAAAGCAAAAATATTGCTTAAAAAGGCATAAAAATGCCATTTTAAACGAGCAGATCATCCCGCAGGCTAGGCGGAGCCAGGTTCTGATCCCGCAGTGTGCGCAAAACACATGAGGACATCAGGTTCTGGCTCCAACGACGCATCCGGGATTAGATGCCGTTTAAAATTATTTGATGAGGCCGACTTCTCGGTAATACTTCTCCGCACCGGGATGGAGAGGAGCGGAAAGACCGGCAAGCATGCTTTCCTGAGTCAGTACGGCAAAAGCGGGGTGAAGACCCTTGAACTCATCGAGGTTTTCAAAAACTTCTTTGGTAAGAGCGTAAACCACTTCATCGGAAACGTCCGCAGAAGTACAAAGGGTAGCCTTAACGCCAAAGGTATTTACATTGCCCTCGTTGGAAGCACCGGGGTACTCGGAAACGGGAACGTAGGACGCAGCGTAGTAGGAGTATTTTTCCAGAAGGGAATCGATATCGTCGATAGCAACGAAGTGAGCCTTTCTGGCACCGGAAGTAGCTTCTTTAAAAGAACCGTTGGGATGTCCAACAGTGTAGAAGTAAGCGTCGATTCTTCCGTCCTGGAGCATCTTGGCAGCTTCGGCAGCCTTAAGACCTTCGGCGGAAATATCGGTTTCAACGTCCATACCGTAAGCTTCGAAAGCGTCGATAGCGTTTCCTCTCTGACCGGAACCGGGGTTACCGATGTTTACAACCTTACCTTTAAGGTCTTCGAAAGATTCGATTCCCGCGTCGTCTGCCGCCAGAAGGGTTACAGATTCGGGGTGGATGGAGAATACGGCCCGGAGCTTTTCCTGAGCGCCCGCTTCTTCCCAGTCGGCAGTACCGTTATAAGCCTGAAACTGTCTGTCAGACTGAACAACACCGAATTCCAGGTCACCCGCCATAATAGCGTTTACATTGAATACGGAACCGCCGGTAGACTCAACGGTAGCTTTGATACCGTATTCGTCGTATTTCTTGTTTACCATTTTGGAAATGGCACCACCGGTGGGGTAGTATACACCGGTAACTCCACCGGTACCGATGGTAACAAAGGTACGGGAAGCTCCACTTTCTTCCTTACTGCATCCGGTAAAAGCCAGAACAACAGCCAGAAGAACAACTAGGGACATGAATGATTTCTTCATTGTTCTCTCCTTAAACTAAAATACGGCTTCCATTGAAACCGCAATATTTATGTTATAAATAAAAATAACCGTTATTTTCCCCAAAAAAGTCTTTGGGCCAAACTGTTTGAATACAATTTTGCGTAACCGTAAATATATTCGGTTAAGAAAATGAATGACACGATCGCATCATCTGAAATATTTTACACTATTTTAAAAGGAAACAGCGAAAATTTCAAGGGGAGAGCAAAATCCCGGATAAGAATATTGGCGATGGGAAGAATTATTACGTATATTTATAACATTCAATCCGAATAATAATCGGAATCTACTATTCAAATGAGAGATAAACAATGAAAGCACCTACGAAACTCGCAGTACTCTTTCTACTCGCCGCCATCCTTGCCGGATGCACCACAGCCAACGACCAGATGGCTTCGGAAGTGGAAATAACCATTTTGAACTAGCTTCAATTACCTTCATGGGGCTATTTAGTAGCAAAGGGATTGAAGCGGTTACGCCAAGGGGCGGCAGGGCTGACGGGAGGAAGACCGAAAAAGCCGGACCGGCCGGCTGACGAGAGGCAGCCGGTGGGGTTTGAGCGGAAAGCCCGCCGGGCACAGCCCGGTTGCTCCAAATTTCTCATTTTCGTGCAAATCCCGTGGAAAATCCATGGAATTTATGTGAATTCAGGATTTTTCTCTTCCCCTGCTCTATTTTAAGGGCTATGTTGCCGTTAATCATTAGGAAAGACAACAAAAAGAGGATTTGATTATGTTAGATTACGATAATTCCTTTAAAACTTGCGATGTCTGTCGGAAGGATTTTAAAGTGGAGTACCGAAGATATTACTGTGAGCACTGTGACAAGTATTTTTATGTTTGCCCGACCTGCGAAAAGAGAGACAAAATTCCCTGTACATTCTGCGGGGTGGGATTGAAAAAGAAAAGGGAACCTGTCAAGAAATAGGATTCCCTACTAAAAAAATAGAGATTTAATTTGACCATGGTCGTCATTATGAATATATTGTATCTACTATGAAACAGGTATATTTAGATAATAATGCGACGACTATTGTGGATCCCCTGGTGAAACAGGCGATGGAGCCTTTTTTCTGCCAGATGTTCGGGAATCCCAACTCTCTTCACCGCTTCGGTACGGAAACCCACCCGGAAATGGCTTTGGCCCTGGACCGGCTTTACTCCGGTATCGGAGCCGGTGATAATGATGACATCCTGATAAACAGCTGCGCCACCGAGGGCAACAACAACGTCCTCAAAGGCGTCTATTGGGATGTTATCAACCAAACAGGCAAAAAGCGTATTATTACCTCGCAAATAGAACACCCCGCCGTTCTGCACACTTGCCAATTCCTGGAAAGCAAGGGTGCGGAAGTGGTTTACCTTCCGGTTAACAAAGACGGAATTGTGGATACCCAGTTTCTCAAACGCGAACTGGACCCGGACAAGACCGCTCTGGTTTCCATCATGTGGGCCAATAACGAAACCGGTCTGATAAATCCCATCAAGGAATTGGCAGAAATGACCAAGGAAGCGGGGGTTCTGTTTCATACCGACGCAGTCCAAGCGGTGGGCAAGGTGCCTGTGAATGTGCAGGATGTCCCCGTCGACTTTCTTACCTTTTCCGCCCACAAGTTTCATGGCCCCAAAGGGGTGGGCGGCCTTTATATTCGCGAAGGAGCCTCTCTTACTCCCCTTCTCCATGGAGGCGAACAGATGGGAGGCCTGCGGGCCGGTACGGTCAACGTAGCTTTTATGGTGGCCATGGGTCTTGCCATGGAGAGAGCCACGGAAGCCCTCGATTATGAAGACAAAGAAGTACGCCGCCTCCGTGACAAACTGGAAGACGCCATGCTTTCTCTCCCGGACGTGGATATTATAGGAAAGCGGGAACTAAGAACGCCCAATACCATACTGGCCAGCTTCAAAGGTATCGAAGGAGAAGCCTTCCTCTGGGACCTTAACAACAAGGGCGTGGCCGCCAGTACGGGAAGCGCCTGTTCTTCGGAAGACCTCCAGGCGGACGCAACCTTTCAGGCCATGGATGTGGATGCGGACCTGGCCCATACGGGTGTCCGCTTTAGCTTGAGCCGATTTACCACGGAAGAGGAAATAGACTATTCCATTGATGTAGTTAAAGATACGGTTGCACGTCTGCGGGAAATTTCCAGCACCTACTCGGGTTAATATGCAAGAGAACAGACAAACCTCCTATTTCATAGATAGCAGCAGCTGTATAGCCTGCGGGATTTGCCAGAAAGAGTGCCCTGCACACTGTATTAAAGAAGAGAACGGGGCTCTCAAGATCCTGAATGACCGCTGCATTGAATGCGGCCACTGCGGGGCAGTTTGTCCCCAAGGGGCTATTAGCTGTAATGAAGAAGTTCTCACAGAAGCAGAGGCCCATGATATTTCCCCGGAGGCAGCCTTTTCCCTGATTGCGGGAAAACGCTCGGTACGCAGCTACAAAAGCAAGCCTCTTCCCGCAGATGTTCTGGAGAAGATTCTGGAAACGGGAGCCATGACAGGTACGGCATCAAACAGCCGGGATGTGCGGGCCCATGTGTACTCCGGAACGGCTGCGGTCCAGCTCCGACGAGACCTCTGCCTGCGTCTCTGGGATTTCGTAAACAGACTGAATAATCCCGTCGGCCGGACAATAGCCCGTTTGGCGGGAGAAGGCAAATACTCCAACCCCAAGGTTCTCTCCGCCTTTGCCCGTAACCTTCTGGACGGAGCCGAAGGCGACGGGGACCCTCTCTTCTTCCACGCCCCCACGGTGATGGTCCTGAGTTACCCCAAAAGTAATAAACGCTTCGGCCGGACCAATACAGTACTGGCGGGGCAAAGCATGATGCTCTACGCCCATGCTCTGGGAATCGAATCCTGCATGATAGGCTTTGCCGAAATGGGAGCCAAAGGGAAAAAGGGAAAGAAAATTCTTGGAATAGATAAGAAAAGAGAAGTAGGGCTGATTTTTACCCTGGGCTACGGAACCCCCAAATACTTCCGCCTCCCCAAACGAAGATCCATCCTCGATTCCGATCAATAGGCGTGAATGAAACAAAAGCACGTGAAGCGCCCCGTAGCGGTTTCGGGGCTAGGCGGAAGGAGCGCAGGAAGCGGAGCGTGCTCGAGTGCACGTGAGCATTCCGAGCATCCTGACAACGACGCCCCGGAATCGCTACGGGGCGCGCAATGTTACTCGGCGGGGGCTTCCACCGGCCCCACAGCCGTAGCCTCCGCAGCAGCGGCTTCTTCTTCCTTCATCCGCTCTTCGGCCATTTTCTCCAGAGCTTCATTTACATCGTAAGCTTCCCCATCGGCTATGAGTTCACTTACAAACTGAGTGTTATTATTAAAGTTAAAGGCTAGGGTCTCTACAGAGGCACCGGTAAGGGTCAGATCAAACTGCATAAGTCCCTGGTCGTCTACCTGAACGGTTCCACTCATACCTTCAAAGGGGAGTTCTTCCAGATCTTCCGGAGCAGCCCCCATGGCGCTAAGAGCTTCGGCAATCATGTAGTCCGTGTAGGTTACGGTAGCGAGAGTCTGTTCTTCATTCATGGACAGTACGGCATTTTCCACGGGCATTCCGTAAAGAAGCATCATAAAAGCCATGGACTGTACGCCAAAGACGTTGCCCACCAAGTCAGCCATATCTTCCGTTTTAACGGCAGAACAGGATGTGGCAAATAGCAGAGCAAGCCCCAGAAACAGGGCAGAGATTTTCTTGGTCATAATTATTCCTCCCGAAACACACTCTCGGGAGAGTTCGTATTTCCACACCATTCTAGTGGCTTCCCCACCCTCTGTCAACGAGATTTATTTTACCGCCCTACTCATAATATAAGTTTCCCAGGGCCTGAGCAGCCTCCTGCCTCTTAAGGAAAAATCGGCATAGTTCCCCAAAATCGACTTCCATCCTCTCCCTTTCCCCAGGGGGAGAAGGGAAACTTGTTTTTCCGAAGAAAAATTCAAAACCACAAGGAGCTGCTCCTTCTCCAGAGTCCGAGTAAAAACGACAACCGGCCCTTTCTTCCGGGAATGGAGCCTGTAATCACCGTATATCATAACGGGATGGGCTTTGCGCAGAGCAATGAGCCGTCGGTAGTAGTGAAAAATGGAGTTTGGGTCTGATCTGGCGGATTTAACGTTAATCTCCCTGTAGTTGGGATTTACCTTAAGCCAGGGCGTTCCCGTGGTAAAACCGGCTTGGGGGGAGTCGTCCCACTGCATGGGAGTGCGGGCGTTTTCCCGGGTCCATTTTGCCTGGCGGGACAGGAAATCTTCCTCCGACTCTCCCGCCGCAGAGCACTTGGCCCAATCGTTCCGGAGAGACACGTCGTTTATCTCTTTCATGGAGGAAAAGGGGAAATTGGTCATGCCGATTTCCTCCCCCTGGTAGACGTAGGGCGAGCCGGGCATGGTATGGAGATAGGTAGCCAGCAGCTTGGCCGACTGCACCCGGTATTTTCCGTCATCTCCCCAGGCGGAGACCTGACGGGGCTGGTCGTGATTATTAAAATACTGGCTGTTCCAGCCGCTCTTCCAGCTGGCGTCATACCAGCGCTGCTGTATCCGATTCAGCTCGGAAATGCGTTTTTTCTCTTCGCAATAACGGGGAAGGCCGCAAATCTCAAAGTGAAAGATCATATCCAGCTCCTCCCGGCGGGGAGAAACATAGTCGCCCGCCATGGCAGGGGTGGCCCGGTTCATCTCGGCGACGGTCATCACATCGTAACGGGAGAGGGCGGAACGGTTCATTTCTCTAAAAATGTTGTGAATGCCTTCGTTGTGGGCGTAAAGGACTTCGTCTCCCACATAGCCCTCTTTGTGGGTGGGAGGGTTGGTCGAGTCGGGCAAGCCGGCGGGTTTCTTTAAGAGATGGACCGCGTCCATGCGAAAACCGTCAATTCCCTTGTCGAGCCACCAGGTCATCATATCTATAATTTCCCGGTGCACTTTGGGGTTATCCCAATTCAGGTCGGGCTGCTTGCGGGAGAACAGGTGCAGGTAGTATTCGCCGGTCGCCTCATCCCACTCCCAGGCGGATCCGGAAAAGATGGACTCCCAGTTATTCGGCTCCCCCTTAGGTCCCTTCCCGGCAGGCTTCCATATATAGTAATCCCGATAGGGATTGTCCTTCGACTTCCGAGACTCCAGGAACCAGGGATGCTCATCGGATGTATGATTGACCACCAGGTCCATAATCAGCCTTATCCCTCTGCCATGACACTCTTCGAGGAGTTTTTCCCAGTCGGCCATGGTCCCAAACTCATCCATGATCTTCCTGTAATCGGAAATATCATAGCCGTTATCGTCATTGGGAGATTTATAGACAGGATTCAGCCAAATCACATCAATCCCCAGCTCTTTCAGATAATCGAGCCGGGAAATTACTCCGGGTATATCCCCTATACCGTCGCCGTTGGAATCCATAAAACTCCGCACATACACCTGATATATGACAGCCTCTTTCCACCAAGTTCGTTCCATAGGGACTCCTCTTGATTGAGTATAAGACCTGGCAAATGAAAAAACGAGAGCTAAACGGTACTATTTTACCTTAAAATTGGAATTGCCCTCCCCCTGTGTTTATAATGTGAACAAGACGCCCTAAAGGAGAAAAAGCAAAAATGAAAAAGTATCTCGCACCTATTCTTTTAATCGCAGCCCTTCTGACAATCTTCGCCTCCTGTACTTCTATTAGCGAATCCATCAATAACGCCGTATCAAGCATCGAAGATTCGGTCAATGCCGGAAAAAAAGCCCTAAGCGATGCGGCTATGGCCTCAAGCGGTATGGCACTCTACGCACAGGTTTTCATGGCCGGAGGATATATGGCGGAGGACCACAACTTCAAAGAGGGGGAAGGAGTCGAATTCCACGTGGAAGTTACTACAGAGGGAAACAAAACCACCTATACTTCGCAAAAAGCACTTCTCAAAGAAACGGCCGAAGGCAACTGGTGGGCTCTTTCATCCCAAGACAGTGAGGAAAACCTGATGGAAGCGGAGATTCTCATGTCCGAAGAGATGGATATCCTCGTGATGCGCTATCGTACTGAGGAAGGAGAAATCATGGAGTGGATTCCCGAACAAGGCGAAGAGATTGAAGAGGAAGAAGATCCGGAAGATCTGGACTACAGCTCCCTCTCAAAGGGATGGGAGACGATTACTGTTATGGCCGGTAAGTTCAAAGCAGAACGATTCTATGTTGAAGATGACAGCGAAGGGACCCTCTCTACCCAGGAGTGGTGGATGACAGAGGATGTTCCCGGAGAAATGGTAAAATATATCTACACGAACCAGAAAGAAGGCTCCCTTGCGGAAGGAGAGCTAAAAGCCATCACCAAGGGTAACGTAACCCAAATGGACTCCTACTAAAAAAAAGGGCCCGCACACCGGCGGGCCCCAAGGAGGGAGTTTCATTTATGAAAAAAAGTTTTAGTTGTTTTGGGACGTTGTCCCGTTGCTGTTGAACTAAATATAAGGGATGAGCCTTTCCTTAACATTACAGGAATATTACAAGAGCGTAATATTCGATTTTTCCCACAAAATATCCCTTATCCTTGACTTTCCCCCTTTGGTGCATTATATTAGGCAAAGCTAACTATGTATTACATTGTATTACCAAGGAGGATTTTTACATGTTCAATCGTAAATTTACCGGGCTTTTTATTTTAATTGCTCTGGCAGCCCCTCTTTTTGCGGGAGGCGGCGCAGAAGCGGAAGTGGACAAAGAAAACTACTTTGTTTCCATCGTACCCCAGGCCTACCTTCTGGAAAGAATCGTAGGAGACAGGGCGGAAGTAACCGTCATGGTTCCTCCCGGAAAGAGTCCCGCGACTTATGAGCCCACACCTCAGCAGGTGATGGAATTGGGTGAAGCGGCGGCCTATTTTACCCTGGGAGTTCCTTTTGAGCAGAATTTTATCCCTACCATAGAGGCTTCTCTTCCCGAACTAAGGCTGATTGACGGCGCAGCGGGAATAGAAAGACGCCATCTGGAAGCCCACGACCACGAGGAAGAAGGCCATGAGGAGGGAGATCATAAAGAGGAAGGTCACGACGACCACGAAGAGGGTGCTATAGATCCCCATGTGTGGTTCTCCCCCGTCCTTGGTCAAGTTATCGCCCGGAACATGGCCGCTACTGTTATGGCCGACGACCCGGAAGGAAAAGATGTTTACCAGGCCAACCTGGACAGCCTGATTCAGGATTTGGATACCCTGGATAAGGAATTGGCCGAGATTTTGGCCCCCGTTAAGGGAGAAACTCTTTTCGTATACCACCCTGCCTTTGGTTACTTTGCCGACCGGTACGGTCTGCACCAGGAAGCCATTGAGGTGGGAGGAAAAGAACCTTCTGCGGCCGTTTTGGAACATATTATAGAGGAAGCCATTGAAGACGGTGTTCATATTGTTCTTGTTCAGCCCGAGTTCGCCCAGGCCAGTGCCGAAGCGGTAGCCAATGCCATTGGCGGCGTGGTTGTTCCCGTAGCTCCCCTTAGTAAGGACTATATCAATAATATGAAAGCCCTTGCCCAACAGCTTCAGGAAGGCTTAAAATAAAATCCATGAGCTCAACCCCGGTCATCCAACTAGAAGACATATCCTTTTCCTACGAGAATACCCCGGTATTTAAGAGTGTAAACCTTTGCCTTCACAAAGGGGACTACGCCGCCATACTGGGACCTAACGGAGGAGGAAAGTCAACCTTGATCAAATTGATGACCGGGCTCATAAAACCCTATTCGGGAACGCTGCGGATAGGAGGAAGGTCGGTTCAAGACAGGGGCCAAGCCCCCTACTCCCAGATCGGCTATGTCCCCCAATACGTCAATTTTGACAGCCTTTTTCCCGCCACCGTCATGGAAGCGGTCTTAACGGGCACCCTAAAAAAGGGCTGGGGATTTTACAGCAAGAAAGACAAACTGATTGCGGAAGAAGCCCTGGAGATGGTGGGACTGGAAGCTATGAAGAATCGCTCCTTTTCGGAAATTTCCGGCGGGCAGCGGCAAAGAACCCTCATAGCCCGGGCCCTCGCCTCACAGCAGGAGATACTCATCCTGGACGAACCCACCGCCAGCGTGGACAAGGAAGTGGCCCGCCAGTTTAGCGAACTCCTCTCCCGGCTCAACGAAAAACTCACCATTATTCTGGCCACCCATAACTTTGACTATGTAGATAAAGATGTGAACCGGGTCTTTTGCGTTAACCAGGCCGTGGTGGAACATCCGGTGGACCAGGTTAGCGACGAACTTGTCTCTTTGAGCTACGGAAGGTCCGTAAAAGCCGTTCACCACAACAAAGCTCTCCCACCCCACACACATCAAAGGAAAAAAGCCGAATGAGTTCCTTCCTAGCCGCCCTTACCAATCCGGCGGTCCCCTTTATCCGTTACGCTCTTATCGCAGGCCTTTTAGCCAGTGCCTCCTTTGGCACCGTAGGCTCCCTGGTTATCGTTAAACGCATCTCCTACATTGCGGGAGCCATAAGCCACGCCTCTTTGGCCGGTTTGGGAGCGGTAGTCTATTTTAATGAAGTACGGGGCTGGAACCTTTCCCCCATGGCGGGAGCGGTCGTCACAGCCCTTTCCGCCGCCTATGTCATTGCCCTTATTTCCCGGCGCAACAGAGAGCGGTCGGACACGGTCATAAGTACCATCTGGGCAGTGGGAATGGGAATCGGCCTACTGTTCATTGCCAAAACACCGGGATACACCGACCCGATGAGCTATATTTTCGGGAATATTCTGCTTTTAAGAAAATCGGACCTGATTCTTATCGCCATCCTGGATGTGGTGGTTCTTCTGTCCATCATCTTCCTCTACCGAGCCTTCCACGCCATCGCTTTTGACGAGGAGTTCGCCCGTACCAGAGGGTTGAATACGAATTTTTATGAGACCTATCTTATCCTGCTCACCGCTTTAACCGTGGTGCTTATGCTTACCACCGTAGGATTGGTCATGGTCATTGCCCTTCTTACCATCCCCGCCGCCATGAGCGCCATTTTTACGAACAAACTCTGGCAGATGATGATAGGCGCCGTGATAATCGGCATGATCCTCAACACGGCGGGCCTTATAATCAGCTATAACCTGAATTTCCCCACCGGCTCCACCACCATTGTCCTCGCCGGGATCTCCTATCTCCTACTGCGAGTCCTCAAAAGAAAAGCCTGACAAATCTCAACTATCCTTTTTCTCCCCCTGACGACAGACAAGGTGAACGGCGTGACAATCTTCGCACACCTCAACATCATGGTTTTCCGTAAAGGCGTCCCAATGCTTTTTTTGCTGGGGCGTAATAATGCCCGTTCCCCGGCAGAGGGGACAGGTATTGTCCAGGGCATTCAGAAGAGCTTTGCGGATGAATTCGGAACGGTTGGGAATATTTTTAATAACCCGCCCCAGCTCCTCGTCGACTTTGAAGGATATAACCTCCTGCTTCGTCTCTTTCATGCTTTCATTTTATGACTGACGGGATTTTTTGTAAAGGACGATTGCCGATAACCCCCTCTCCGTGGCATACTAATAGCATGTCATATAAAATAGTAATTCACGCCGGAAAGGCCCATATGGACGAACTTCTCGCCGCCTCCCTTCTCCGATTGCATAAAAAAGAGGCCCCCGCCGAAGTGGAGCGGGTTTTCTCCGACGACGCTGCCCAAAGAGTACGGGACGGAATTACAGGCCCGGACATCTACTATTTGGACTGCGGACTGGGGTTCGACCCGGAAAAGAACCTCTTTGACCACCACCAGGACCGGGAACTGGACAGCGCCGCCTGCCTCGTGTGGGATACCTTTTTCTCCGATAAAAAAAACACAGACCTGGATGACTATATAAGACTGATTTCCCGGGTGGACAATAAGGGCCCCAAATCGCTCAACGACTTTGAGCTGATTGACGAAAGCCGGCTTTACTTTACCACGGGGCAAAAACTCTTACTCAAAGCCTTTGAAGCGGACCCGGCCGGTATCATTGAGCACTACGCTGCGGCCCTGGAGGATAACCTTGCCTTCGAAGAACAAAAGGCCCTGGCCCGAGAGTGGATAGAAGAGGAGAGTAACGTCTCAATAAGGATGATTCACGGCTGCATGGCCCTCTCTTTTAACAAACGCCCCCCGGAGGATCTGATTATCCCCATCCGGGCGGTGGACGATGAGATTGTGGACAAACACAAAGTCGAGGTTATCTACTCCTTTGACGACCGGGACGAAGAGGTTCGAACCCTCTTCCGAACCTTCCATGGCCATGAAAAGCTGGATTTTACCCGCTCCCATCCAACAAATCTCAAGTTCTGCCATCAGAGCGGTTTCCTCATGAAGATTGTCCCCGATAGGGAAGATGAGTGGGTCAGTCTGATAAAAGAGTCCCTGGGGGAAGAAGAATGAAACGGGATCCCCGGGTTCGCTACCCCATAACGGAAGGGCTATTCTATCCGGCGGAAGAGGAGGAACTAAAGCGAAAAGTGGACAGTCTCCTTTTGGGAGACCGGGAAGCCTCTCCCGCTCTCATTGTTCCTCACGCCTCCTTCGACCTGGTAGGAGAGGCCTGCGGGCGGGCCTGGCAGAAATGCGCCAAGCGACCCATTACCAAGATACTCCTTATCTCTCCCATCCACGGGGAAGCGGAAAATTACGCCGCCCTTCCCCCTTTTCACCGTTTTGCCACGCCCCTGGGAGAAATTGAAGCGGACAAAAAGATCCTTGAGAAATTAAAAGACAGCTCTCCCCTCTTTAGGGAGGATATCATGCCCTGGGAAGAGGAACACGCTCCGGAACTGTCACTGCCCTTTGCGGGCCGTCTCTTCCCGGACATCCGCATTATCCCGATTCTTACGGGAAATCACCGTCGCAAGGATATCAAAGAGATGGGCCGGGTTCTGGGAGAAGTCCTCCGCCCCTACAAGGATGATCTGCTAACGGTTATTTCCACCAACCTTAGCCGCTTTATCACCCCCGAAGTCTCACAAAAAGAAGCGGACAACTTTGTGTCCATCATAGAAGGAAAGGCTCTCTCGGAACAGCAGAACCGGGAGATTTCTGCCTGTGGACGAAACGGGTTGGAGCTCTTCCGGGAAATGGGTCTCTATGAGGGGAATTTTGAGGAAATCTGTCGCTTTGAGAAAGAGGAAAGGGAGAACAGGAAATCCGCCTCCCTCCACTATGGCTCCTACCGCTTCGTCCCGGCCCGGAGCTAAATCAGCCTATATCAAACGCTGATTATTCAGACCATACAGCCCGTTCCGACCGTTATGTTTAGCCATGTAGGCCCGTCCGTCGGCCGCGTTGAACAGGGAAGAAACGGAACGGAGCCGGTCCTCTTCGGAGTGAGCCGCCCCACAGGAGATCCGCAGATGAATGGAACGGACGATTTCCCGGGCCCCAATATTCTTAATAATTACCTCCCGGATTCGGTCTGTGGTTAAATCCTTCATCTGCAGTTCCAGAAACATACGGATAATTCGAGCCATCTCCTCATCAACGGAGGAAAATATCTTATTCCTGGTGAGCTTGTGACAAACGGTCTGAGAAAAGAATTCCACCACTTCCTCGGAACTCGCCGATTCGTCCTTTCCTTCAAGCCCTTCAAACTCCCAGCGATAGTAACGGTAAAGCTTATATAACCGTTCCCGGGGGGTGGCGCCCTTTTCTTCGGTGTAGTCCGAGCCGCCTCCCCGAACGCCCCCCACATCGGGTCTCAAAAGACGATGGAGAAAGGAGATAAGATTAATGCTCAAGTCCGCCCCTTCCGGTTTGTCATCCAGGTAAAAACGGGTTTCCAATTCGGTTCCGGTGATAAATGTAAAGAGATGCTGCGCTTCTTCCTGGAAAACATCCACATCCTTTTCCCTGATGGCATAACAGAATTCATCCCCCCCAAAGCGTCCCGAAATGGACTCCTGCTCAATCCTTGAATCCTCCCGGAGCATAAAGGAAGAGAGGTTTATAAGCAGTTTATCTCCAAAGCTATGGCTCACCGCATCGTTGTAGATCTTAAAGTTATCCATATCGATAAAAAGCAAGCCAAAGGAAATATTGCGATCAAACATAGTCCCCAGTCGGCGGGTAAATGCCTGGCGGTTGTAGAGCCCGGTAAGTCGGTCCCGGGAGCCTCGCATGGAGGTTATCCCCGATTCAAGGTTAAGATTAAGGGAGGAAGCAAGATCAAAAAAGAAGGAGAAGCTTTTTACCAGACGTGAAGCCACCTGCGCAGGAGAAGCTTGTCCCTGCCATTCGGGAGAGTGGGAAAGCCAGTCGATAATATCGTTGGTGACCAAACCGGTATTGGCGGAGATTCTCCAGTCGGCCATTCTATCCAGTCCCCTGCCGGGCCAGCCGAGCCCGTAGATTTTAAGGACAGCACGAACGCTCCTCTCTACGGCAGTCCCTTCCAGATACCCCTCGTCATCCCTTTCCATGGGAACCTTAAAGTAGAACCGCACATCCTCTCCAATCTGCTCCAACACCTTAAGTTCTATGAAGTTCCCGTCCCTTTTCATATCACGGCTCATTGGCTCAGAGAGAAAAGAGTATACCTGCCCCGTTCCACAGCTCCCGTTTTTAAAGATATTAAGCATTTTCTCCAGCTCAGGATCTTCCGAATAGAGAAAAACCTGATGAAAAGAAAAAAACCACTTCATCACCGAAAGGGACTGGTTGAGAATAAGGTGAATATTCTCCCCGTGGCTGCGATTTCTTACCCTCAGAGATTCCAGAAAAAGATGCCGTTTGAGAGTACGGTTCGCTTCTTCCATCTGAACCATGGGAATGACCGTCTCGATGACCCGTGAAAGGTTTTCCTTTAGGAGTTTAATAAAACTATGCAGGAGAAAGCTGGTGCGCGGGTCAATATTATTAACACTCCGGCTTCTCAGGTAGATATCCATGGTAACCGGTTCCCCGGTGATCTGGCTGTAAAGAAGCTGTACATTCCGTGCTAGAAATTCCCGGGACAGATCAAATACAGAGGGCAGCTCCTCCGTTTTGCTCCGACAGGACCAGGAAGGAACCCCCTCTTCATCCAGCTGGCAGCTAAAAGATCCTTTGGCAAAGCGATACTCGCTCTCGATGGAGTGAATCTGCAGGGAAAAATAGTCCAAATCAAAAAGCGACCAGGCGTCACGAAAAAGGTCAACTATGACATCTTTGAACTTTTGTCTCCGGTCCTGTCCTTTCTGCCACACATCCCGTTCTATAGAAAAGGAGGAGATAATCTGAAAAAAGTTCTCCATCTGCTCCTGGTAAATCAGGATAAGGCGAAGCTGAATCAACTCCAGAAGCTCCTGGGAGGGAATATAGAAAAAGTCTACATAAAGAAACCGGTTCCCGATGCGAAAAATATAGTTCCGAGAAGAAGGAGACACCCGGGGGACCTGATGGGCATCCTTATCGTAGAGGAGATAGGCTTCCCGGGGGGTCCATTGCCCGTCCTCATCTTTTCTCACCTCCAAATCCCGCTTGAGCAGATTTGATAAACCGGAAAAAACAATTCTTTCGAACTCCCGGCTTCTCCCCAGGACAAAATCTTCAAAAGTAGCCACGAGAAAGCGGGTTTTCAGACGGATTCTCCCATTGATAGACTCCGCATAGCCCTGCTCTTTTAATAGGTCGAAGACCTCCTGAGCCCTCTTGCCAAAAAGGCGGCCGAACTCGGAGGGGGAAAAGAGCTGATCCCTCTTTCTCTTGTCAAAATCCAAAGAGTAACGCTTAAGCTCCTTAAGTTCGATAAAACCGTCATAGTGAATCACATTATACTCCCGTATAACGTCGATTTGAGGAATTGTTCGGAGGAGCTGCTCGATAGTATAGCTCCGTTCACCGCTCAAAGAGAGTACTTCGACCGGCTTATCCTGATCGTCTGTGATGAAATATTCCTGATCAGCCACGGCGACAGTATAAAGGAAAGATTTTTTTTTTTCGATATCTTTCACATTATTCTTCCGATTTATTAAAAATTCAGTATTATAGGGAGGGAGGAATTACATGGCCCAGCTAGAAGTATTGAACAAACAGAACAACCTTTGGGAGATCTCCGTAGAGGGAGAAAAGAAGACAGCCCTGGCAACGGGACTACCCCCGCGCATCTTTCAGGGTTCCGATATGAGCCGTCTCAAACAGGATAAAGGTTACCTGTGGGTACCGGGCACAAACGCCGTTGAATGGGTCGTAGAGGGTATGTCCGAGTGGGAAAACCAGCTTATTTTCTGGGGGAAAGATGTGGAGGCCAGGCCGATTAATCAGGACGAGCCCTTCTCGGCGGAGGAGCTGGCCGGTTTGACGGAGATCTTTTTTCCCATCCGCGACGAAGGCAAGGAAACCTCCTTTAGCCTGGACGGATACTTCCGTACCTCCCGGGGAGGCCTCTTCTGCTTTCCTTCGGCCCTGATGGCCTTTCTCCATAGTGCCGAATCGGAGGAAAGCCTGAATAAGAGAGAGCTATATAACCATCCCGACCGTAAAGGAGAAGGACGCCTCTCCCATATTCTGGCCCTCTTAACTTTCCAGAGCGCCACGGGAACCCTTCCCTACACACAAAACGACAGCTACGAAGCGATTCACGAAGAGATGCGCCGCAAAATCCTCCCCTCCCTTGAGCAAAACGGCATGGACAATGAAGAACTGGCCCGGGCCGTATCACAAGGACTAAATGAGAAAAACCCGGTCCCCCTGGAGGATTGGAACCGCCTCTTCCTAACCAGTCCGGAGCTCTCGGGAACCATGACAGCCCCCTTCAAAAGTCAGTTTGAAAAGGCGGAAACGGCCTTTGTAAAAAGTTTCCGCCAACGAAAGAACAAGGGCCGCAATATTTTCTTCGCCATCCTGGCCGCCGCTCTTCTTTACGGAGCCTTTACCCTTTTACAGAACTACTTGGCCCCCCCCTACACAGCCGATATGACCCCCCGGGAAGTAGTGGAGGCCTATTTTGGAGGCATGAATGATCTGGACCCGGTAGTCATAGACGGCACAACCGAAAAAAAAGCCGGAAAATTTATATCCGACCAGGTATCTACCCTATTCGTCATAAGTCAGGCACAAAAGGGCTACTCCATGGGAGGAACAATTTCCCCGGAAGAGTGGATGAAACAGGGATATCCTCCCCTGGAAGAGGGAGTGTCCCTTTACGGAGTGAGCGACCTTACTATCGAAGAGCTGGATGACAACCGGTTTTACACCTCCTACCTTATCTGGTACCCGCCCACGGAGGATGCCACCAAGCCGGGAGGCCACCTGGAGCCCTTTGATGTGTACCAGAAACAGGAAATCCTTACCCTTATTCGGGATAAACGGGACCGAGCCTGGATTATTGGTCATTTTGAAGAAATTGAGATGGTTCACATTCCGGCGGAAAGCTTTTTAAGCCCCTGATTATTCGGTGGAAGCACGGCTTATGGATTGGCCGATTAACCCGTAGGTTGTCGTACCGAACCCAAAAGACATATTCAGAATACCAAAATAGGTAAGAGCCTGGCCTAAATCGTCTTCCTCAAACATATACAAAAGGGCTCCCCCGGACATAAAGGCGGCCCCGGCCAACAAGGCGCTCTTACCTGTGGTTAAGGTTCGGTTCCAGTCTTTCCCCCCTTCCAACTCAAGGTTATCCTGAACCTCCGGGGTAAGCAGGGCCGGGTCTTCTTCGGGCAAAACAACCATCGCTTGCGACTGCTCCCCGCCCTGTCCAAAGGGATGGTTTTCCCAGTAAAGGGAGTAATTGGCATCAAAAAGAGCGGGGATGAGGGTTGTACTCTTTAGCAAACTGGAAGACATGACCATCTCACCGGTCTCTATAATAACAGGAGCGTTGTATTCGACCCTTTTTTCCCTCACCAGACTGGGTTCGGACTGCTTCTGCATCACCTCAACCCTTCCCTGGAGGGAGTAAATCCGCGTGGTGATTTCCGGCTGGGCCTGAGTGACATCGTAATCCAGAAGCACTCCCAATTCACCGCCGTTCAGGCGCCCCACCATCTCACTGCTGCCAATCCAAAGATCACCCAGCCCGCTATAGGCCATTCTTACATGAACGTGGCCGTAGTTCAGTGTCATCAAGCTCCCTTGGGAAAGATTAAGAGAGTCAGCCGCCAGAGCGCTGTTCTCTCCCACCATGATGAGTATTTCCCCGCACAAAAGCTCCAGAAAGGTTCCTTCGCCGGTAATAAGAAAATCCCCTTCCTTAAAGGAGAGGTTAATAAGGTCCGTCTCGGCCACGGTATAGTCTTTTCTGATTCCACCGCTTACAAGGGAAAAGCTATCCCCCTCGGCAAAAAGAAAACGAAAGGAGTCCTCTGCCCACAGAGTTAAGGGGAGAAGAGCAATAATCAGGGATAGAATGTATTTTTTCATGGCCACCTCATCCCTATTTTAGCCCGAAAAAGCGGCTCTTGCAAAGATCAACTATTTTTTTTATCCTCATCCTATGAATTCGGCTGATACAAAAGATAAATACTGGTATAGAGATAAAAAAGTAACCGTCATGGGTCTGGGACTCCACGGAGGAGGCCTGGAGGTGTGCCGATTCCTTGATGACCTGGGGGCCCGGGTGACCGCAACAGACCTGAGATCGGCGGAAACCCTGGCTCCATCCATGGAAAAACTGGCAGGACGGAATATCAATTATGTTCTGGGCGAACACCGCATGGAAGACTTTAGCGAAGCGGATGTAGTAATAAAGAACCCCGCCGTCCCTGCCGATTCCCCCTATCTTAAAGCAGCCCGCCAGGTAGAAACGGACCTCTCCCTCTTTCTCCAATTCACAAAGAATCCCATACTCGCCGTAACAGGCAGCAAGGGCAAGTCCACCACCGTAACAGCCCTTCACCACATTCTCAAAGGCAGCTACCCCAACTGCCGCCTGGGAGGAAACATAACCGTTTCTCCCCTCTCCTTTATAAACGAGCTAAAAGGGGACGAGCCGATTGTCCTGGAACTCTCCTCCTGGCAGCTGGCCGACCTGCGGGGACGGGATCTTCTTAAACCGGAGATTTCTCTCATAACCAATATCATGCACGACCATCAGAACCGATACAACTCGCTGGAGGACTACGTTTTGGACAAGGAGGAGATTTTTCTCCACCAGAAAGAGGATCAGACGGCCCTTTTCCCCCTTAACGAACGGGGATTAAACTGGGCCGGGAAAACAGAGGCCAAAGCCTGCTTTTTCTCCTTTAACGATGAGGGCGAACCGGACCGGCGTCTTCGTTTCTATCTCCGGGACGGCCGGGGGATGGCACGGGTAAACGGAGAGGAGATTGAGATTGTACCGGGGAAATTGGCCGTCCCGGGACGTCACTTCCGGGGAAATATGCTTTTGGCCGGCGCGGCGGCCCTGCTTTACGGCATCAAAGCGGAAGAGGTGCGGGAGCGGCTGGAGTCATTCCCCGGCGTTCCCCACAGGATGGAAATCATTCACCGCTGGGAAGGACGTACCTTTGTTAACGATACGGCGGCCACCATCCCCGACGCAATGACCGCCGCCCTGGAGAGCTTTGAGAAACCGCCCCTTCTCATTTGCGGCGGCACGGACAAAGAACTGGACATGTCCCCCCTGGAAAACATTGAGGGTAAAGCGAAGGGTTTCTTTCTTTTAGCCGGTAGTGCCTCGGACAGAATGCTCCCCTATATGAAGAAGAGCGGCTGCCCCCTAAACGGCCCGTTCAACAGTCTTGAAGAGGCCTTCAAGGAGGCCGTAAAAGCTTCAGAGGAAGGAGATACAATCATCCTGAGCCCGGGAGCCACCTCTTTTGGGATGTTTCTTAATGAGTTTGACAGGGGAAATCAGTATAAGGAATTAGCGAGAGCCCTTAAATAGGCCGGTCGGACCAAACGCCGTCCAGCAGAACACGAACGTCTTTATACCCCGCTTCGGCAATAACCTTTTGACCTTCATCGTAGGCAAAGTCCAGGTTTTCCGGAGAGTGGGCGTCTCCGTTAAGCTGTGTGGGGATTCCCCTGTCACAGGCTTCCTTAAGAATCCAGGGAGAGGGGTAAACCGTATCGGTATAGCCCCGGCAGAGGCCTCCCGTGTTCACTTCCAGAATAATCCCCGTATCTTTAAGACAATCGAGGGTGTCCATCACTTCATCACGGTACCAGGAAGCGTCTTCGGAAAACCAGACCTCTCCCTTGTTATGCTTCTTTATCAGGTCCATATGGCCCAGAATATCAATTCGGCCTACCCGAATCATGTCTCGAATATGTCCGTAATAGAGGCGGGCAAAGTTTTCCATCATACCGCCGCACATGTCGTTTAGGATGTGTTTATACTGTTCCAGAGTCCAGTCCACCGCATACCACTTCTCTTCCCGCTCATCCCAAAGGGAGTGAAGCGAGCCAATGCGGTATTCCAGGGGCAGGGTATCGTAATATTCATCAGCAGCAGAGGAGAAACCGGGGAAATACTCAATTTCCAGGCCCAGGTAAATATCGAGCTGACCGGCATACTGTTCCTTGAGTCCCTGAATCTCCTTAACGTATTTGGGGACCTGCTTTTCCTTAATACCGCAATCCGACGTAGGCCAGGGTGAGTGGGAGGAAAATCCCAGAGCGCTAAATCCCTTTTCCAGGGCCGATTCCACATAGGCCTTGGGCTTCCCCTTGCCGTCGCAGTAGTGAGAGTGAGTGTGATAGCAGGTTTTTATCATGCCCGAACCAATAATCCCTGTTTGTAGATTCCCTCCGTTTCGGCGCTGGCCAGATGGCGGAGAGTACCGTCAGGATAGGTCATTCTCAGTTTTTCCACAAGGCTACCCAAAAGTTCTACATTGTCTTTAAAGATGTGGGACATCATTTTTCGATATAGGATTTCTTCGTCCGCCATGGTATGACGGCTTCTGTGAAAGGGGGAAATCATGAGGGCTTCATCAATCCAGGGAAGGACTTTCTTCCTCACCTGTTCCTTAAAGCTGAACAGTTCGGCCACCCCGTCCTCCATAAAGTGTTTATCTTCTGCATAAGCCCGGGCATCCTGAAGGAAATAACGGATTTCCCGGCTGTTATTTACATTATATCGTTCCATCGCGGTGGAGATCACCGGTTTGAAGAAAAAGTCTTCCAAAAGGCGGTTTACTTCTGTGATTGTGTCAAGAACCTGTTTTTTATCCATTACAGTCTCCCTTCCTTTTTGTATCGGTGGATTTTGAACTTGAGTTAAGCTTTCTTTACCTTTTTTTACGGTTGCTAAATTCAGGGAAAAGGGTTATAAAAAAATAGCGGTCCTCTGATTATTAGGGGCCGGATTATCCGTTTAGAGAGGTTTATAGTGAGCGAAACAGTAATGATATGTACCGACTTGGGAAAAATCAGCGACCAGGTAATCAGCAAAGGAGTTGAGCTGGCCGTTAAACTTAAAGCCCCCATCCGGCTTGTCCACGTTCTTACCGGGGATAATGCGACTCCCCATGCCACCCCCAATGCATCGGACACAACGGCCAAAGAGATGATTCAGGCCCAGAATAAGCTGGAAAGAGCCAAAGAGCGGCTCCGTGACTCCGGTTGTGAATTCACCGCCGTAACTCCTAAAGGTGATGTTATCGATGAGCTTAAGAAAGAGATTGCCGATCAAGACCCCTACGTTCTCGTAATGGGCGCTCTTAACAATACCGCTCTGCGCCATGTCGTTTCCGGAAGTGTGGCCGGTTCTGTCCTTAACAGCACCAACTGCCAGGTTCTTCTCGTTCCCGAAGCCAAATAACTCAAGCAGCGCTCCATGAAATACGAACTGGAAACCATCCCCGTATGGGATGCCCTTAAGGAGAACGGAGAATGTCTCTTCTGCCGTCTACATGAGATTTCACGGGAGCGCTATCTCGATTTTTACCTTGGCAGCTCGGTCATGAACCCGGAGACCCGGCAGCGAGTAAATCAAAGCGGATTCTGTCCCGCCCACTACGCGGATCTGGCCGCCCGCCGCAAGGCCCACGGACTGGGCCTCATGACCCACACCTACCTTAAAGAGTACCTCAAGGAACTGACCCCGGCTCTGGATAAACTACAGAAGAAAGCCCGGGTGTCACAAAAGAAAAAGGTTCTGCCCCTCCTGCCCAAAGATGTGGCAAAGGCGGAGGAGGAACTATCCCTCCTTATCAAGTCACGGGAAGAAAGCTGCCTGATTTGCGATAATATAGACAAGTCCATGAAGCGCTATTACTTTACACTGGCCTACCTTTGGAAGAAGGATGGCGATTTCCGGAAAGCCCTGGGAGAATCCAAAGGGATTTGCCTGAGCCATCTGAACGCCCTGCTCCCTTTGGCCAAAGAAGCCCTTAATCCGGGAGAGTTCGTGACTTTTCTTGATGAAATGGTAACCCTGGAAAAACAGAACCTGGAGCGGCTGGAAGGGGAACTGGACTGGTTTACCCAAAAGTTCGACGCCCAGAACAATGACAAGCCCTGGGACAATTCGGAAAATGCTCACAAGAGAACTATCCAAAAACTGACGGGAAGAGAGATCGAAAACTAGGACTTACTGGTCGTCAAACTCCAGTACCTCAGCCTGCTCTTCCTTCTCCGGTGCGCTTACCGACTCTACTCGATTCCTTCCCCTATTCTTGGCCAAATACAGGGCCATGTCGGCTCGATGGACCAGTTCATCCGGCCCGGCCACATTCCCTCTCGCAGGATTTTGAAACTCCGCCCCCACACTAATAGTAACAAAAGGAGAACATTCCGATTGGGGATGGGGGAGATTCTCATCCTCTACGGCCTGACGAAGATGCTCGGCAATAATCTGAAGGGAAGCAAGGGAATCGGCGCCCTGTATCACAATGATAAACTCTTCTCCCCCGTATCGGGCAATAAAATCCTGATTCCTCTTAAGGCTGCCGGAAAGGGCTTCCGCCACTTGTACGAGACAGGCATCTCCCTTCTTGTGGCCAAAGGCATCGTTATACTTCTTAAAGTAGTCAATGTCCACCATTATAATTCCGATTCCCTGCCCCAAAAGCTGTCCCATCTCCCAACTTTTCCTCAAAAAGCTGTCCAAGGATCGGCGGTTCTTAACCCGGGTTAGGTGATCCATCAAAGCCTGGTTTTCGTACTGATCTTTCTGATCCTTAAGAGTCCGGTTCCTCTCGGCCAGAACCTTAATCATAAGGTTCGTCTTACCCGTATAGCGGGCTTGCAGGAAGGTCTGGAAAAGGCAAAAACAGAAGAAATACCCCCCCAGGCTTCGTATTCCGTTGGGAATGAAATTATCCAGAACACTAAAGAGGACAGCCAGAAAGAGAAGGACTTCCCCGGTCAGATCCAGGGCAGCCTCAATGGTTTTCTGCCTAATCAGGTCCAGGAAAAGAGTGAAAATCACAAAAAAGGAGAGAAGAATGGCATGGCTAAGGAACAGCAGCTCAAAGCGGGTATAAACACCTTTGTCTGCCAAGACAAGAAATAAAGTCCCCAAACCAATAATGACAGCATCAATCTTGCCAATTAATTTAAAGAGTTCCTGCCCTTTACGGTAGGTATACTGCATAAAAGTAAAAAAAGGATAATAGAGCAGTACCCCATAGATAATCCCAGTCCGTAGGCTGCCCCCGGCTTTAGGCAATAGATCCATGAGAACCAAAGGCCCCTTTACGGAAGCGTACAGAGCGGCCGATATAACCACCGATCCAAGCCAAAAAGGAGTCCAGTCATCGCGATTATAGAAAAAAGAGAAGTAGAGAAAAAGACTCAGTAAAATCATCCCCCCGATAAACAGGGTATCAATGGCTTTTTCCCTCATCAGATCTTCCAGAACAACCGGATAGTACCCAACGATAGGGGTTCGAAAGAGGCCGGGATTGTTTGTATGCCAGTTACTCTGGGTTATAACCAGATCAATTCGGCCCTCCTCGGGCACCAGGGGCAACACAAGGGAAACGCTGTTTGACCGGGACATTCGCTGCTCCGGATGAACCATGCCGGAGGTATAAACCTTCCGCCCGTTCACAAACAACATATAATTTGGGTTGAGATTTTTTAACTTAAGCCCCAAAGTATCGCTCTCTTCGGGCACATATATTGTCAAAGTATAAACGACCGTCCCAAAGGAGGGATACTCCCCTTCGTTCCAATAGCCGGGAACCTTGAGAAATTCTGGAGCCCGGTCGGAGACAAAAGAAGAAGCCGTACGGGGAGAAGCCAGGCGGTTCCAATAGAAGCCCCACTCCCCTTCCAAAGGGATTCTCCGTTCATAATCAAAAGGAAGACCTCTGAGATCCAAAATTCCCTCTTCCACTCTGACTAATTCTTCCGAATGATGTCCTCGCCCGTAGCAGGGGAAAAGAGTGGTTAAGCCGATGAGAACTCCCAGAAAGACCGCTCCTCTCATAGGGATTATCGTTTGCCTGTTACTTTAATGACATGCCACCCGAATTGAGTGTTTACAGGGTCGGAAACGGAACCGACCCCCAGACGCTTTACGGCGTTTTCGAAGGCGGGGACCATCTTGCCCGGGCCAAACCAGCCCAGGTCGCCCCCGGAAGATTTACTGGGACAAGTGGAATAACGTCGGGCCAGCTCTTCAAAACGGGCTCCCTGTTTAATATCACGGCTAAGCTTTTGGGCTAAAGCCCTGTCCTTAACCAAAATATGACTTGCTTTCCACTCCATGATAAACCTCCCCGAATCTTAAATATTATAAGTCACAAATGCCGTTTTTTCAAGATTCGGAAAGGTCTAAAACTGCACAAACCCGGTTTCTACAGCTGAATACGGGCGTTAAGAGAGCCGCCCAGGCTCTGACTGGTTACATTGTAAACAGCGGACAGGTCCAGCTTTAAAACAGCTATGTTAAACTGACATCCCCCCCAAAGTCGGAGAGCTCCGGCATTATCCTCGGTAAAAATGCTCAGGCCCGTATCGGAGAGATCCATTCCCAGGACCGATTCGATATCGGAGATATCGTCACTGGTAAGTGTCGTTGAAGTTGTACCGTCGCTGGCAGAAACAGTAGCATCAATACCACCACCGGCTTCGGTAAATCCGTAGGAATACCCAATACCAACAGACGGCTTAAGGATCAGAAAGCCTTTGCTTACCTGAACTTTAGCATCTATAACGTGGCTGTCCCATTCGTAATAGAGATCTCCATCACTTATTTCGATATAGTCATATCCACTGATACCATAATCTATATCACCTAAGTAAAAGGTCTCCCCGTCCACGACATCATCCATATAAATTCCGCCGGAGAGGTAGTTATACCCCAGTCCAATGGAAATATCCGGTTTGATAGCACCGCCTTTCATTACGCCCCAGCGCACATCTCCTCCCAAAAGCAGGTAGTCAATGCCCACATCGGAAATGGATGCACTCAAGGCTCCCCCTTTCACTCCCACATCAATGGGAAGCACAGGGATTCCCAAACGAGCATCAAACGTATAAGCCGGAAGAGGAACGCCAATACCATAGGATGTAACCAAGTCAGGAAGTTCTACTCCCAGGACATCGGCCACTTCTTCAAAACCGTCGGACGGAAGGGATACAAACCCCACGGTCACACCAACACCAAAGTGGGGAAAACCTCCCAGGTAGGCATCGCTCCAGTTCAAACCGGTGGTGGACGCATAGGGAAGAGCCTCGGCCAGATCGCTGGAAAAGGATTCAAAGCTGTCTTCCATGTCGGAATAATCAATTGTTTGTGCCGTAACAAAGGCCATGGCACACATCATAATCAACAGAATAAGTAGTAAATTTTTCATTAGGTTTTTACCTCCGTTTCTCCCATTATAATGCATACATGACTATTTTCCACTACTTTTTGTGAAAAGACTGTGTAGTTCGGGCCCCTTGTGGCCCTGAACGCCCTTTTAAGAGGGGGGCTCCGAAAAAAGTGTTTTACTTTATAGATAAAACGGCCAATAATAGAGCTAGGTAGAAAGATGGAAAATATTAAAAAGCTAAAAATGACATTGGTAACGGTACTCATATTTCTGGCAATGGCGGGGGTTACCCTCCTTTTTATGAAGCGCCAGATAAACTCAATTCCCCGCTACCATCGCTACTCTACCTCACTTGTTCCATCATCCGCAGGATCTATGATAAAACCTGTTGTCACCGAAGAGGCCCCTCCCGCCCCTACCCCCACTCCCGCAGCTACCGAACCGGCCCCTCTCCCCACAGAGATTTCCCGCTACGTGGTAGAAAAGCACACCGTGGAATGGGGCGAATGCTTCTCCCTTGTCACAGGGGACTACTGGGGAGATATGTTCCTCTGGCCCGACCTTTACATGCTGAATGACACCAGAAGCGGAGACCCGGACCTTATCTATCCCAACGAAGTTCTGGAAATCTTCAACCGTCTGGGAGAGGGGGACAACTACAGCGCCCCGGAAAGGGAAGTTATCCTGGAAGCCTACATAGACGTGTATAACATTTACAAAGAGATTGGCGACGAAAAGAACAACTCCGTTTGGACCCTACTCTGGTGTGCCGCCAAGTATGACAATGACTTTTTGGACAACTACGCCGCCCGCATTGACCCGGCCGACCGAGCCATGGCCCAGAAGTACATAGACGAAAAGGGCATCATAGATTAAGAAAGCTCTGGGGATTCTCCCGGGCTAAAAGATTCATACTATTCCCAAAACAGCGACAAAACCGGCTAAAATAGGTATTAAGTTCCTTCTCCACAAGGTAGAGCATGTAGAAATCGGAACCGTAGAGAACCCGTTTCTTACAGGAACGGGAAAGCTTGTCGTATATCTGCCCCTTCACCCCTTCCAGCAAATCCGGGCCGGGGCCGCTGCTATGGAAATTACTTAAGTCCACCCGTACCCGGGAGTAGTCCTGTAAGAATCCCAGAGCGGCCTTAGTCCAGAAGCCCCGGGGATCTCCCTCAAGATAGAGCGGGGCCTGCTGGTAGCCCCCCATATGGGCAAAGTTGATTTTTAGGCGGGGATAGGCCTCCAGAACCTTACGCCACAAAAGAGGGTGATTCAAAAGGAGCTGCCTCTCCTCCACCATTTCGTTAAAGGAGTTGCGCCAGAAACGCTTTTCGAAGGTCATAATTCCCCCTTCATAAAGCTCTTCCCCCGGAACAATCTCTCCCGCCTCAGGAAAGTAGACATCCCCCTCAATCTTGACCGAATCATTTATGTGAGCAAAGCCGGTGGGAGCAAAATGCACCGTAATAGGAATACCCTTTTTCTGACACCAACCGTAGAGACCGGGTTTCACCTTTCCCTCCCCCATGAGAAAGGGATGGGTGGGAGAATATCCCAGGGCGGTGTAAAGTTTTATCCCCGCAAAGGTTTTCCCCGGCCCCACCCGCTCCTGAATCAGCTCCATAAGAATTCCCTTGAGGTCGTGGTTATCCCTCCGGGGATCAATCCCAAGAAAGGGATAAATATTTTGAGGGTAAACCCGCTTAAGCCGCTTTAGTTCATTCATCTGGGTGGTGAAATTGTGGGCAAAGAGATCCTTTTTCCCGTGGGCCAGATTCGGCTCGGAAGGCTTGTTACGCAGGGTATTCAGGGGACTCCGAATTTGTTCGCCTATCCGGTTCAGAGCGGAGGTTTTCTCATAGTCCTCCCCGGCCCGGGTAGTCACATAGGTCCCGTCCATCATAAGGGGAACCGCCACATACTCCTCCCCGTAGGTTTCCCGCATTTTAAGAAAGAGATGCTCCGCCTGATAATTCAGCATATGATCCATGAACCTCAAGACCTTGTCCGGCCCCTCCCGGTTCTCGGTCAGAGGGATGTCGTGGATACGTTTCACAAGCCGGCTGGCCGTGCGGTAGTCCTGAGTCAAATCGTTCTTGGAAAAAAAATGACAGTGGCAATCAAAAATCATAAATCTTCTCCATGGACAATATAGCACAATCCGGCATAAAGTAATCCCCTATGAAAGAGAAAAACATGAAGCGAATCAGCTACGTCGGAGGGCTGCTCATCCTGGCCCTCGCCCTTGTCCCGGCCAACCTGCCCTTTTATCTGTACGTAAGAGGACTTGTCAAAAGGGGCGAAGGAGAAGTATTGGCGGCCTTTTCCGCAACAAGGGATCTTTCCGCCCTCCCCCTGGGTCTGGGGGGCCGGTTTTTCTACACCTTTTTCCCTTTCATGCTCCTAACGGCAATCCTGTTTCTTCTCTGGCGCCTCCTCCACGGCAAAAAACCGCTCAGCCTCATAACCTCATCGGAGCGCTTCCGATTCGGCCTCTTTAAAAAGGGATTCGGCCTCTGGTTCCTGTTAAGCTTCGCGTCCGACCTGATTCAGTTTATCCTTCACCGGGAGAACTACCGCTTTAACTTCGAGCCCCTGGCCTGGCTCTGGCTCCTCATCCTGGGGGCAATCTTTCTTATTCCCCAGGTCCTTCTGGAGGAGACCTTCTTCCGGGCCTACCTTATTAAGGGGGGAACTCTTTTTACGGGCAAGCCGATTATTCCCCTCCTGCTCTTTTCGCTTATCTTCGGACTCCTTCATATGGCCAATCCGGAGGTAGAAGAGTACGGCGCCCTGATCATGATGCCCCAATACATAGGAATGGGTCTCTTTCTGGCCTTCCTCTGTTGGGAGACCGACGGACTGGAGCTTTCATTGGGCATACATCTGGCCAATAACAGCTGGGGACTTCTCTTTGTAAACTCCGGAGGGACAGCCTTTGAAACGCCCGCTCCTTTTACCTTAATAGAGTGGAATCCCCTGGCCAGTCTCATCTATTTGACCATGGCTATGGCACTTTTTCTTACTCTCTATTACCGGGAAAAACCCTCCCTAAAAGGCAAGAAAAGCTTCTTTTATAATGATTACTAAACAAAAATCTGCAAATTAATCATAAAGTCCTTGTAATCCACCGGAATATCCCTAAAATTAAAACAACTATGGCAAAAACAATTTTAGTAGCAGAAGATGAACGCATTATCAGGAATCTCGCAGAAATAACCCTAAAGAAAGCCGGTTATCAAGTCATTACAGCCAATGACGGACAGGAAGCGGTGGATATTTATAAGGAAAATGCAGGGACTATTGATCTGTTGCTTTTGGATATTATGATGCCCAACAAAAACGGTTGGGAAGCCTATACGGAGATTCGGGAAGAAAACAAGGATATCCCCGTTGTATTTTGCAGCGGCTATTCCGATGACGTACTTATGGAAGAGTACCTTCACGAAACTCCGGCGGATATCATCCAAAAGCCTTACCGCTTAAATACTCTTCTCGAAAAAATCGAATCGGTCATCTAAAGCAGGCGGCAGCCTGCTAGAACCTGTTTTCTTTAACCTTCCTCACAAAAGCTCCCAGTTCTCGATTGAGCGGATCTTCCCTATAGAGTTTTTCAGCCAATCCCAGTATCCATAGGTCAAACCCCTCTTGGTCACCTTCCAGGCTTTTCCGGGCCTCTTCGTAGTAAGTCAGTATTAATTCAGTCCCGTTAAAATTTCGTAACGTCCAGTCCCCCTCGCTCTGAACGGGAGGAAGAGAACAGAGAGTGGCGTCACTAAAACAGAGATAAAGGTTTCCTTCCCCGTCGGAGGTAGAAAGGAGAGCCGTTTGATCCAGACTGTAGCGGGCGGCAGTGAACCCTTGCCTGTCATAGCAGAAAAAATCGCTCCCGTTCCCCAGCCAGAAGAAATCTCCTCCGGCCTCAAAAAACAGCAATATCCCTTCGGGACGGTGAGAAAAGGAAACAGTCTCCCGAGCACTACCCAACCATTCCACGCGGTCCGGCACCAGGGGAGAATAAGTCAGGGTGCCCCCTAACCAGGGACGGCTAAAAGACGTAGTTCCCTCCCCGGCAACTTCGTTGACCAGAGAAGAATCCCCCCCATAGAAGCTGCTTTCGTAATAGAGCTGTAACAAAGTTCTGTGGGAGAAATTAAAGGACCGTTCCAAAAGAAGAGAAAAACCGTCATAGGAAAGGATAAGATCCTCTCCTCCCTGAATATCCAGGGGGACTGCAGGAGGATCGGGAAAGAAAAGGGAGAGGCCCTCCTCAGGATAAAAAAGGGCCCTGTCCCCGGCCCAGAGGATTCCCATACCCAAAAGGAAGAGAATCAGGACCGGAAAGATTCGTCTCAATAGCCTCTCTCCCGCAGGAGTTCTTCCAGAACAGCCTGTTCGTTCCAGGGATGGGGGCCGTCGGAATAGATGATAGACGATTCATGCCCCTTACCCAGGGCGACAACCAGGTCCCCTTCTTCGGCCATATCAAGGGCTTTTTTTAGGGCCTTTCTCCGGTCGGGAATAAGGAAAAGCGATTCGTCACGCACCTTGTCGTTAACGCCAAAGGCAATATCTTCCAAAATAGCCATGGGATCTTCCAGGCGGGGATCTTCGTCGGTAAGAATGAGAATTTCCCCGTAGTCGGCGGCGATTTCACCCTGGTCGCTTCTTTTCTCCACATCCCTTTCACCGGCCGAACCAAAGACAACAATCATCTTTCCTTCGGTCAAAGCTTTTAGGGCGGGAAGAACCTTCTCAAAGGAACCGGGGGAGTGGGCGTAATCCACAACCACATCAAAGGGCTGCTTACCGGCCACTCGGGTCATTCGGCCCTTAACCCCCTTAAGCTTGGGAACATGAGGGACCAAATCCATGGTATCGATTCCCAGAACCTCCGCAGAAACGGTCATGGCGGCCAAAAGGTTTTCCACATTCACCAGGGCGGGAATATTCAGGGTTAACTCTTTCTTTTCACCGGGAGTATGAAGCAGGAAGGTAGTTCCGTCCACACCGGCGTCAAAACTGTCCGCATAGAGGTCGGCTTCCTTGTTCTTCATGCTGTACAGGTAAATAGGAACTTCCCCGGCCGCTTCAATAAAGAAATCCGCCGAAGGATCGTCCCGATTGACCACACCAAAGAAGAGCTCTTCATCGGTAAAACGATCGGAAAGCATACGAAAAAGCTGGCACTTGTCCTCGCGGTACTGTTCAAAGGTACCGTGGAACTCCAGATGTTCGTGGGTCAGGTTGGTAAAAACGGCGGCGTCGAATTCCACATCACCCAGGCGGTTGTTTTTGGGGCTCAGACCATGGCTTGTCGCTTCAATTACGGCATATTCCATCTCCTTGTCCACCATATCCCGCATGAGTCTCTGAATCTCGGGAGCCTCCGGAGTAGACTGACGAAAAGGATTACTAACCTCTTCATCGCCCGCCTTATAGCTTACGGTAGAGAGGTAACCGCATTTTTCGCCTTCCATCTCTATCAGCTGCTGGATAAAAGAAACGGTGGTACTCTTACCATCGGTCCCGGTTACACCAATAACGGTCATTTCCTTACTGGGATAATCATAAAAGGCGGCGGAAAAAGGAGATAGAGCCTTACGGGTATCCTTTACCCGAATGTAATAGGGTCCCGGCTTCCGCTCCATTTTTTCGTCGCTGTAAACAACAACGGAGGCCCCCAGTTCAATGGCCTCGTCCAGGTAGTCGTGACCGTCCACATGAACCCCTTTGAGGGCAAAAAAGGCAAAGTCCTTGTCCACATGGCGGCTGTCGTACACGATCCCCTTTATTTCAGGATCGCCCGTTCCCAGGATATCGAGTATCTCGATGCTGTCCTGAAGTTGGGAAATCTTTTTTATTCTTTCACTCATACCTTATTCTTACCATGAAATCGGCTCGCCGTCAAATATGAATATGACAGGGGAGGGCTGCCCCTGCGGGGCACCGGGCCGCCGCTTGTACTCCTCGGGCAGAGCCCTGCGGGGTGGCCGCTCTGTCCCTGCCCTTTGACACAATCCCCCGTGAAGACTAGAATAATTCCGATTATGGATGATTTCTTCCCCAAGGGCTCACGACTCGTTCGTTCCCTCCTTTTACTTCTAATTCCGCTCCTTTTCTCTTCCTGCGGTAAAAACGACTTCACCACCCTGGCCCGAAAGGACCTTTTTTCACTCCACCCGGGAGTTATGCCCGACGAGCTGGACTACTACCTGAGGGACGATCACTTCCTCTCCGGTCGGAGCGATCTCTTCATGAAGGACGGACTTTTTTACATTAGCTCCTCTTCCATGAGCAAAATCATGGGGTTCAATTCCTACGGGGACCTGCTCTTCCTTCTTATGGACGAAAGCAAAAACCCCCCTCCGGAAATGGGAGAAGGAAACAAAAGCTCAAACAAGCGCTACGCCTCCTGGCCCTTTAAAGAGATAGGCCAAATCGCCATGAACGGGGATATCCTTCTGGTAGAAGATCAGGTAACCGAAGACAAACGGGTCTTTGACAACGCCCTGGACACTCTTTGCTCCCGCATTATCCTTCGCTTTGACCGGGAGGGAAATTACCTGAACTTTCTGGGCAAAGAGGGTATCGGAGGCTCGCCCTTTCCCTTCATAAGCGATATTCGCTGCAGGAAAAACGGGGACTTCCTTGTCATCTGCCAGGTCAGCCTGGGTCAACAGATATTCTGGTACTCCCCCGAGGGAGAACTGCTCTACCACATCATCATCAACAACGACAACCTTCCTCTTTTTGAGGAGGATTACTGGGGTTCTCTGGTCAAACTGACCTGCCACCCGGAAGAGTACAAACTCTACCTTTTAACCGATTATTACCCCCTGGACATGGAATCGGCCGGGAAAGGGTCCGAACGGCGTCTCTATACCCTGAATCTGGCTGATAAACAGTATGACAAAGGCGTTAAGATCCCCGAGCTGACCCAGCGGGAAGAGGGACGGGAACTCAAATACATCTACGACCTTTTGGGAACCACCGAAGAGGGGACCCACCTCCTCCTGGCCAAAACGGGGGGAACGAGTAACTCCCTCATAGCCATAAACGAAGAGGGGAAAACCCTTTTCTCCCGCCGGATGGAGCTCTTTGACCAGCCGGAAATATTTTCCACATGGTTTCTCTCGGACGACGGAATGCTCATGGCCCTGACTCTCCTTGATTCGGAAGCCCCCGTTTCCTGGTGGAGAAGTGATAAACTTCTAAACAGAGAGTAGCCGTGAAAGGCCGGAAACGTCCCGACCCCATTGAGGAGTACCTTAAAGCGGAGGGCTTCTTCTATAAGGAAAAAGCCCGCAGGGAAGAGGAAAAAGGCCGGGGGCGCATCCCCAAAAAGACAGTCAAATATGACAGAAAAGCCCGAAACCGGCGTATCGTCTACATGGACTTGATAATAATCCTCATCATGATGGGGGTGATTATTCCCTTTGCCCAGAATTTCCTGAATGTCAAAAAAGAGGACTACTACGGCTACAAGCTCGACTGGGACTACAACTTTGGAAAAGACAGGGTTTACCATAGCCTTACCATAGAAGCCCCCCCTCTGGAAGAGGAGGACCATCCCACGATCATAGAAGTCCGCTTCATGGCCACCGGCGGGGAAGAAATAGTCATTTCAGACCTTCTCCCCTCCCCCGGCCAAACCCGGGAGATTACCGGAGAGATCCCCCTGGAAGAGCTGCCCGACTACGTGAGCTGCACCGCCCGCCTGGGAGACATGGAGAGATCCTGGAAGGTTTACACCGGAAAAGTGCGCTACCTGCCCCGTCTTAAACGCCCCGACTAGTCCTACAAAAAAACTATCTCTTGTTTGCCCGGCTCTTATTGTTTATAGTAAATTCCATGAAACAGCATAACGAACTTAAACCGGAAGATTTAAAAATCAACATAGACCTATCCGAAGAAATATCCAAAGACTATAGCGAAAACAGCTGGGGCGTAATTGGACAGCCCCGCGCCGTACAGGCCCTGGAGATGGGCCTTTCCATCAATGCCAAGGGCTACAATATCTTCGTAACCGGAGAGAGCGGAACCGGCCGATACACGGCGGTAAGCGAGATTCTCAAGAAATTCAAAGAAAAAAAGGTTCCTCTGGAAGATGTGGCCTACGTGTTCAACTTCGAGAAGCCGGAAAATCCCCGGGTCATCTATTTCCCCGAAGGGGAGGCCCGCCGATTCAGGACCACCCTGGACGATTTAATCGATAAGATGAAGCAGATTATCGGAGAGAAACTTAAAAGTCAGGCCTACACGGAAAAACGGGACAACCTGATTTCGGAAACGGAGAAAAACGAGAACCGGCAGCTCCGGGAATTCGAAGAGCAGTTGACCGAGGCCGACTTCTGCACCATTCAGCTGGGCGATGAAGAGAACGGAGACGAGCTGGCCGCCGACCTTGTACCGGTTCACGGCGGGGAGCCTCTGAGCTTTGACGAGCTCCACGACCTCATAGATAAAGAACCGGAAGAGGGGGGCGAGGTCGTAACCGAGGAGTACTGGACCAGCAAGCGGGAAGAGTATTTTGGCCTGGTAGATCAGATGAAGGGGCTCTACGAATCGTTACAGAAAGCCCGGCGCACCCTTCAGGAAAACCTGGAAGAGCTTCAGTCCGAACTCATCGGCCCCGCCCTCAAGCACGAAATCGACATGATTCGCCTGGAGTGGAAGGACGAGCAGTATATAACCTACTTTAACGGCCTGGAAAAGGATATTCTGGCTAACCTGGATATCTTTGAACTGGACGAAGAGGACGACGAAGAAGAGCTGGAAGAGGAACTCCGCCGCTACGGGATTAACATCATTGTAGATAACAGCGGGGCCACGGAGCGGCCGGTAATTCGGGAGACAAATCCCACCAAGGCGAACCTTCTGGGGACCATTGAGGCGCGTACGGAGATTTCCGGCGATACGAAGACCAACTTTACCATGATACGGGCGGGCTCCCTGCTCAAAGCGGCCGGAGGGGTACTGATTTTACGGGCGGACGACCTGATTCAGCATGATAATATCTGGACCGAACTCAAGCGGGTGATAGATACGGGCCAGGTGGAACTGGAACTTCCCCCCACCCCTCTGGGGCCTCCCACAGCGGGGATGAAGCCGGAACCGGTCCGATTCAACACAAAAATCATCATGATAGGCCAGGAAAGGCTCTACGATATCCTCTCTGCGGTGGACGGGGACCTTCGCAAATACTTTAAGATTCCCGCCGAGTTCAACTCCTGGATGACCCGCTCCGACGAAACGACCCGGGAGTATGTGCGCTTTATCCGCTCCTTTATCGAAAAATACTCCCTTAAAGAGGTGACCCTGGACGGGCTGGAAGAGATTATCCGCTACGGCGTGGTTCTCTCCGAAAGAAAGGACCAGCTCTCCACCCGCTTCTCCCTTATCTCCGACCTGATTCGCGAGTCCGACTACTGGGCCGGTCAGGCGGACAAAGAGAAAATAGACAGCAAAGCGGTTCAGCGGGCCATGGAGTGCCGCCAGTACCTCTACGACCTACCGGAAGAAACCATGCTGGAGCAGGTGGAAAAGGGAAGCCTTCTTATTAATGTGGAAGGGAGCGAAACCGGTTCCGTTAACGGCCTGGCCGTACTGGAGAGGGGAAACTTCTTCTCCTTTGGCTGCACCATGAAGATTACCGCCACCGTGGGAGCCGGTAAGGAAGGAATTATTAACATTGAGCGGGAAGCGGGCCTTTCCGGAGATATCCACAGTAAGGGTATCCTGATTCTCGAAGGCTATCTGCGCAACCGTTACGCCCGTAATCTGCCCCTGTCACTCTATGCGGGAATCTGCGTGGAGCAAAACTACTACGAAATAGAGGGGGATTCGGCCTCTTCCACGGAGCTCTACGCCCTTTTGAGCGCCATTGCCGGAGTGCCCCTGAGACAGGACCTGGCCGTGACAGGTTCGGTAAATCAGTTTGGTATTATTCAGCCTGTGGGCGGCGTTACGGAAAAGGTGGAAGGCTTCTTCCGCATCTGCTGTATGAAGGGCCTCACCGGGGAGCAGGGAGTCATCCTCCCCAAGCAGAACATAGAAAATCTGCTTCCCTCACGAGAACTGATACAGGCCATTGAACGGGGAGTTTTCCACATCTATCCGGTCTCTACCATAGATGAGGGAATGGAGATCCTCACCGGCTATTCCGCAGGCTCTCCCGACTTCAACAAGAGAAAAAATCGGGGAACCCTATACGAAATGATTCGGGAAGAGCTTGTGCATTTGAACAAAATTTCCTAAGGGCTTTTTTTCTCTTTAAATTTGAGATAGAATATACTATTATTATTTTATTAGTATTGTATAAAGTTCGGAGACTCTCATGGCATCAGCTCAATTACAGGAGAAGGTTAAAAAGGCGATTCGTCTCTCTTTTCCTCTTACCATAACCTCATATAAGCTCCCCCGGGAAACGGAGGAGCAACTGGAAGACATTCTGGGAATGTACCTTAAGGAACTGGGGTTGGATACCTATAAGGATCCCCTGGCCTACTGTATGAAAGAGTTGGCCGTTAATGCCAAGAAAGCCAACACCAAACGGGTTTACTTTGAAGAAAAGGACCTGGATATCGACGACAAGATAGATTACAAACGGGGGATGGTCGACTTCAAAGAAGAAACCCTGAGTAATCTGGAACACTTTCTGACCATTCAGAAGGATAAGGGCTTTTATATCAAGTTTACCTTCATGGTGGCCGGGGGGATGTTCAAGCTGACCATACGGAACAATGTAGAGATAAACCGGACCGAACAGATGCGCGTTTACGACCGCATTGCCCGGGCCCGAGCCTTTAACTCCCTGGAAGAGGCCTTCGCCGAAGTTCTGGACGACTCGGAAGGAGCCGGTCTGGGGATCGTTATTCTGGTTCTTATGCTTAAGAAAATGGGATTTGACGAAGACGCCTTCGAGATTGAAGGAGAAGGGGGCGAAACGGTAGCGTCCCTGCTGATTCCTCTCACAGGAGAACGTTACTCCGCCCTGGATACTCTGGTAGACGAAATTGTTTCCGCCATCGATCAGCTTCCCCAGTTCCCGGAAAACATCACCGAAGTACAGCGACTCATTAACGATCCCGACTCGGAAATTGAAGATATCGCCCGGCGGATCAATTCCGACCCGGCCCTGGCGGCGGACCTTCTCAAGACGGTCAACTCCGCCCAGTTCATGCTTCCCAACCGGGTAAGCAACATCCCCGATGCGGTTATGCTCCTGGGATTCAGGGGTATCAAGAATATGCTCTACTCCTACGGAACGGAAAAAATCCTCAACATAACCGACCACGAAAGCTATATGTGGGACCATGCCCACCGGGTCGGCTTCTACGCCTATACCCTGGCGCGGAATATCACCAAGAAAAAGGACGTGATAGACGATGCCTACCTGGGCGGAATTCTTCACGATATCGGGCTCATCGTTCTTCAGGGGCTCAAGCCGGAACTGATTGAACATATCGAATCGTTCTCCATAGATAAAGGCCTGCCCAGACAGCTTCTGGAAGATATGGCCGCCGGTTTTAACCACTCCGAAGTGGGGGCCCGGATTGCGGAAAAATGGAATTTCCCCCCCTCCCTGGTAGATGCGATAAAATATCACCACGTCCCTCTCCAGTGCCGTTCCCAGAATAAGGCTATTGTTTACTGTATCTATCTGGCCAACTGCCTGGCCAATATAGAAAACGGCTCCTACTCCTATGAGCAGGTAGAGAAGAAAATCCTTGATCTCTTTAAGATCGGAAGTGAAACTCGGTTTACGGAACTACTCAACCGTCTCTCCTCCGATTACGAAGCGGAAAGGAAGCTTTAAAACCGCCTCTTAAGGGGAAATAGTATTTGATAAATTTCCCCTTATGCCTTAAAGTTAACCCGTGACTCCAAAGAAAAGTATATTCCTTCTTCTTTGCCTTCTCTTAACAGGGCTGATTTTTAGTCAAACCCCTACTGTACAAGAGGGATACCTGGACCTCGAAGGCTACCGTCTCAACGAACCCCTCTCCCTGGAAGGTGAATGGATGTTCTACCCCGATGTGCTTTCTCCCCTGCCCTGGACGGAAGGAGAAGCAGTACTGGAACAGGTGCCTTCCCAATGGGACGATGTTATGGGACACCACTTTGGTGCGGGGACCTATCACATAAAAATAAATCCCGGACAGAATAAGAATCTGGCAGCTCTCAGAATAACAGAAAACATTCAGGCCTTCACCATCTTCCTTAACGGCAGAGAGCTCTACTCCACAGGACAGGTTTCTTCCAATAGCGACGGCTCCCGGCCCGGAATTAACGGGCGTCCCATCTTAATCCCCCTGAATGAGGGTGAATTCGACCTGACCATCATGGTATCCAACTGGGACCACCGCCAGAGCGGCCTAAATAAACCAATGTACCTGGGGTTGGAACGGATCATAAACTACAGCTACTACAGAAAAGCGTCCATCGATATTTTTACCATGGGAATCGCTTTTTCCTTTGCCTTCCTTTACATGGCCTTTTTTCTCAAGCGGACGGAAAACAAAGTAACCCTGTGGTTCTCCCTCCTCTGTTTGGCCCTGGGCCTCAGGACCGGACTTACCGGCACCTCCCAGCTGGAAAATTTTCTGGGCGAGGGGTGGACCTTAATCAACAAAAAGGTAGAGTATCTCACCTTTCTCGCTGCGGTTATCCTCTTTGTACACTATGTAGAATCTCTTCTGGAAAAGTTTAAAATCAGGTGGTTTTCCTGGGTTATTCCTATTCCAGTATACTTTTATGCCCTGGTTATAATCTTTACCCCCATGACGGTGTATTCCTTCCTGCTGCCTTTCTTTCAGTACTACACCCTTATATTCGTTCTCTACATGTTCTACTTTCTCTACCGATCCTGGAAAGAACCGGAAAATGCCTCGCACCGGCTTGTGTGGGAGTGCCTTTTCCTCATGGCAACCCTGATTTACGATGTCCTCTTTTACAACAACATTCTCACCATTGGCCCCGTAGCCGGCTACTCACTTTTCGCCGTTATCTTTCTGGAAGGAATCTTTCAAGCCCGAATTCTCTCCGATGTGATCAACCGGCTGGAAATCCTCACGGAAAAATACAGGAAAAGTATAGAAGAGATAAATCAGGGACGGATGGAGATTGAACAGCAAAACAAACAACTCAACTGGCTGTCCCTTTATGACCAGCTCACCGGGCTTCCCAACCGCTATAACCTTACGGAGGTTCTTAAAATAGCCATTTCCCGGGCGGAACGGAACAAGTCCAAAATTGCCGTCATCTATATGGATGTGGATAATTTTAAGGATATCAACGACACCATGGGCCACAACCGGGGAGACGAACTCCTTCGCTTTCTTTCGGACCGCTTAAAGGGCACCATACGAAAAACGGACTCCCTCTTTCGCATGGGGGGCGACGAGTTTGCCCTAATCTATTCAGATTTAACCGAGAAGGCCCAGCTTAACGGCATTATAGAGAAACTCAGAAAAACCCTCACCCAGCCTCTCCTGATAAAAGGGGAAACCATCAATATCACCTTAAGCATGGGAGCAGCCTTCTATCCCGACGACGGTCGGAACCTGGATATTCTCATAAAAAATGCCGAATTGGCCATGTATCAGGCAAAAAACCATGGTAAAGACCACTTCATCTCCTATACGGACAATATCAACAACGACCTGCTCTCCCGTATCTCCCTTAACAATCAGATGAAAAGAGCCCTTGACGCGGGCCATTACCAACTCTATTACCAAGCCCAGATAAACAGTATGACCGACGAACTCTTTGGCTTTGAAGCGCTCATTCGCTGGATTGATCCGGAGAAAGGCCTTATTCCGCCGGACCGCTTTATCCCCGTGGCAGAAGAGAACGGCTTCATTGCCCAGATCGGCCGGTGGACCCTGGAAGAGTCGTGCCGCCAAATTGTGTTGTGGCGCAGTAAGGGTTATAAGGATTTTACGATCTCCGTAAATATTTCCGCCTATCAGTTTGGCCTGGACCACTTTATTTTTGACTTTAGGGAAATCCTGGAAAAAAGCGGCGTGGATCCGGCTTACCTTAAGGTGGAGCTAACGGAGACCATGCTCATGGCCAACCCCCACCTGGCCCAGAGAAAAATGCAGCAGCTCCAGGAGATGGGCATTAACATAGCCCTCGACGATTTTGGAACGGGCTACTCCAGCTTAAGCTACCTGAATATCTTCCCGGTGGATTACCTAAAAATTGACCGGGCCTTTATTCGCAATGTCCACAGGGACGAGCAGAACCGCAAACTCACCACAAGCATCATTAACTTGGGAAAAAACATGGATCTAACCCTGATTGCGGAAGGAGTGGAATCACAGGAGGAGAAGCACTTTGTCCGGGAACAGGGCTGTCACATCATTCAGGGCTTCGTTTACTCCAAACCGGTTCCCCCCGAACAGGCAGAGAGTTTCTTTCCCTCCCGAATTCCTTGACAATCCGCCCCGATTCGGGGACAATGATCGGCCTACGGCATTATGGCTATGAAAACCCTTTACCTTCCCGAACTGGATACAACTGATAAACCCCAAAACCTGGATGAACTGAAAAGTTATCTAACCCAAAACCGGCTCTACAATCTAAAAACCAGCGGGACCGACCATTCGGCCTATATACTTCCTCCCAGAAAACCCTTACCTCTCCATACTCAAATCACTCTGGCGGCAAACCGTATTGAGTGGGACTGCGAATGCGGGAGCGAAACGCCCTGCTCCCACTGGTGGATGCTGATTCTCAAGCTCCAGACTGAAGGCCTCCTGGCCGAAGGAGAAGCGGGTAAGGCCCTCCTGAACATTCTGGAAGACAAGCCGGCGGAAAATAAGGGGGAAGACCTCTTCGAAGGACTCTCTCTCTTCTCCGGAATGGACCTCTTCTCACGGGAGGAGGAGACCGAGGAGCGGTACAAACTCCTTTTCCAACTCTACGAAAACTCAGAGGACGATGTTCTTTTAATTCGCCCCGTACTGCGCCACCTTCTGGCCGACGGTCGGGAAGGCAACATCATTAACTGGAAGCGGGAAAAGCTAACAGAGCCCCTTTCCGAGCGAGAAGAAGCCCTCCTCTACCGCATGACGAAGGAGATTTCCGACCGGGGGGATATGGCCGCCCGGGATATAGGAGAAGACTGGGAAGGTCTTCCCCTCTGCTTTGGCACACGGGGAGTCGAGGTACAACCCACCCGCTTTGACAACCTGTTCATCAGCTTTAAACTGCACAATTATCTGCCCGAGAGGGGCGTCATATTCCAACCGCTCTTTACCCTGCGGCGAGGAGAGTCAGCCTTAACCCAGCCCCTCCCCCGGAAGAAACTGGAAATATCCGGCGGTTCGGTACTCCATCTTTCGGAAAATAGACAGAACCTCTACTACATTCCCGAACAAAAGGAGAGCAGTTACTTTATCAAACTGCTCCTCTCCCGGTCGGGGGGATTTTTGGAAAAGGACCTGCACGGGCTCAAGGCGATGGCGGCCAAGCTGGGAATCAACTCGATTCACCTGGACCTGACCAAGCTGGCTGTGGAGGTACGGGAGGAGGAGCCCCAACCGATTCTCAAGATTCGCAACCGGTCGGACCGGACGGAGATTTTCTTCTACTTCCGCTACGGGGACCAGGAGATTCCCTCCCAGATGCTGGAGAACTACAAGACCGTCCAGACCACGGAAAATGTTCTCGTCTACCAGAGAAACCGGGCCAAAGAGAAGGACTTTCTGGCCCAACTCACAAACCTTTTGGAAGGGGAACTGCAGTACGAGCGGGGCTATTACTCCGGTTTTGTGGCAGGGGAAGAGTCGGAAGATTTGCGCCTGGGCATAGACATGGGAAGCTTCCTCTCCTACTACGGGGCGGAACTGCAAAAAGCCGGAGCGGAAGTGCATCTGGAAAACCGGCCGGTGGCCCTTAAGGGTGAATTAAGCTTCCAGGTGAAGAAGGAGAGCGACCTCCTTAAGGTTAACACGGAAGTCATCATAGACGACGAAACGGCCCAGCTCATGCTGGACGAATACTATAAGGATTTGGGACTGGTCCGGGCGGGCAACAGATATGTGAAGCTCGACGAAGATACCCTGGACCAGCTGGACAAACTTCGCCGCCAGGGCTTAAGCGGCGAAGGTGACCTGGAAACCTCCCTCTCCAACATTCCCGCCCTGGAAACCCTTTCCAAAGTGACCGATGGGGAAGAGAGCCTGATTGAGGAGAACCTGACCACTCTCAGAAGCCTGGAGAGCGTCTCCACCATAGAAGAGACTCCCCTGCCCCAGCGCTTTAAAGCCCAGCTGCGCCACTATCAGGAGCACGGTTACAACTGGCTTAACTTCCTCCGTAACTACGGGCTGAACGGCTGCCTGGCCGACGATATGGGACTGGGGAAAACAGTTCAGACCCTGGCCTTTTTGCAGGGGCTCAAAGAACGGGGAGAGCTGGGGACCTCACTGCTTATCACCCCCGTCGTTACCCTGCCCAACTGGGAGGGGGAGCTGCAGAAATTTGCCCCGGAGATTCGCTACCTGCGCCATTCGGGACGGAAGCGTGCAGACCATTCGGACTACTTTAAGGACCTGGACCTCATTATCGTGAGCTACCAGACCATCCGTTACGACATAGACCTCTTTCTGGACCGGGAATACGACTACGTCATCCTCGACGAGGGGCACTACATCAAAAACGCCTCCTCCCAGACCTTCAAGGCCATCGTCCGGATAAAAAGTCAGCATAGGCTTTCCCTCACCGGTACGCCCATAGAGAACAACACCTCCGAGCTCTGGTCGCAGATGAACTTCCTCAATCCGGGGCTTTTGGGCACCATGCGGGAGTTTCAGGAACGCTTTGCCATCCCCATTGAAAAGGGCGGCGACGAAGATGCGGCGGCCCTGCTGCGCAAGACCGTATTCCCCTTTATTCTGCGCCGTAAAAAGGAAGAGGTGGCCACCGACCTGCCCCCGCGGGAAGAGATTCTCCACTACCTGGACATGTCCAGCGAACAGGAAGAGGTGTACAACCGGCAAAAGGATTTTTACCGCGCCCTGGTGGACGGCCTTTTGGAACGGGAAGGCCTGCAGAAGGCTTCCATCGAGATTTTCTCCTACATCCTCAAGATGCGTCAGCTCGCCATCCATCCTCCCATGGCGGGGGAAGACTACGGACACATCCCCTCCTGTAAGATGGACTCCCTCATTAACCTGATGGACAAGCTCCAGGGGGAGGATCACAAGGTACTGATTTTTTCCCAATTCCTGGGGACTCTGGAATATTTACGAAGACTCTTCGAGAGCCGGAACTGGCTCTACTCCCACATTACGGGGGATACGGAGGACCGGCGGGCGGAGATAGACCGCTTCCAGAACAACCCGGATGTGCGCATCTTCCTTCTTAGCCTTAAGGCGGGGGGAATCGGGATTAACCTTACCGCAGCGGATTATGTTATTCTCTTTGACCCCTGGTGGAACCCGGCAGTGGAAGCCCAGGCGGTGGACCGGGCCTATCGGATTGGGCAAAAGCGGAAGGTTATTACCTATAAGTTTATAACTCGCAACACCATAGAAGAGAAGATCCTGGCCATGCAGGAAGAGAAAAAAGACCTGGCCGACAAGATCATCACGGAAGAGCAGGGCTTCGTTAAGAACCTGTCGGGCCGGGAGATATTGGATTTGTTTAATTAGGGACTTTTTTGTACCACATTGCAAAAAAGTCGCGACTTTTTTGCATCACAATGCATTTTAGTCGTTGAAAACTGGCAACATCAGGGCTATAGTTACTCTATGGAGCGCTACCTTAGTCACATAATCCATAAAGATCTGACTCAAAAAATGGTCCTTCTCACCGGTCCCAGACAGGTGGGAAAAACCTACTTAAGCCGGAAACTAATGGACCAATTCAAAAAACCGGTCTACCTCAATTACGACAACCCCGAGCACAGTCGCATTATTCAGAAAAGCTCCTGGCCCTTGGAAGCGGATTACCTTATTCTCGATGAAATCCATAAAATGAAAGATTGGAAAAGCTCTCTCAAAGGGATTTATGATACAAAGGCAGATGAACTTAGGCTTCTTGTAACAGGAAGTGCTCGAATGGAAACCTACAGACAGTCGGGAGACTCACTTGCGGGACGTTATTTTTCCCACAGGCTCCATCCTCTTTCGGTGGGGGAACTCAAAGGCCAAATGCCACCGGACGAAGCCTTAAACCAGATATTAGAGCTGGGTGCTTTCCCAGAGCCCTTTCTATCCGGCTCAAAGCGTCAGGCCGGACGCTGGAGAAATCAGTATTTCACAGACCTCATAAGAGAAGATATTATGGACTTTAGCCGCTTGAATGAAATCCGGTCAATCCGCTTGCTGGTTGAGCTGCTAAGGGAAAGGGTCGGATCGCCCCTCTCTCTTAATTCCCTGGCGGGAGATCTTCAGATTTCCCCCCATACAGTAAAAAAATATCTGGAGATCCTCGAAAGTCTCTATATCATTTTCCTCATTCGTCCCTATCATCGCAACATTGCCCGATCCCTTCTCAAGGAACCCAAAGTATACTTCTTTGATACGGCCTACATTAAAGGAGACGAAGGAGTAAAGCTAGAAAATACCGTAGCCTGTGGCCTCTTGAAAAATTGCCACTACGAATATGATGTGAATGGCAATCGGATGGGGCTTTATTACCTAAGAACAAAAGACAAGAAGGAAGTGGACTTTCTGATCAGTAGAGACGACGTGGCAGAAGAGATGATAGAAGTCAAACTCTCCAACAAAAGTCATAGCCCTTCACTCAGATATTTCAAGGAGAGATATCCCGATATAAAGGCTGTCCAGCTTGTAAAAAACCTGGCCTTGGAAGAGTATGACAGGGAAAGGGATATTCACCTGAACCGGGCCTCAGACTATCTGGCCCGGTTAGCCTAAGGTTTAATAAAACCGGTAAGTAAAGCGCCCCTTAATAGGCTCTTCCGTGTTGTTATAGTAGGTAGACTGCTGGAAGGCATAAAGGACGGCTTCGTCAATTTCATCGATATTGGAACTCTTCTTTATATCCACATCAACCAGTTGATTCGTCTGGGAGCTTCCGGAGGGAACAACGGAAAAGTTCAAGGTAATAGAAGAGAGGCCGGGATAGTTTTTATATTCCGCATTCCTCATATCGTAACCGGCACGTTCCAGAATAGCCCAAACCTCGGGCCGTTTATCCAGGGGAACCGGGCCTTTAAGTTCAAGAGTCTGGGTTCGGGATTTCTTATCGTAGTAGCTTAACAGGATTGCCCGGTTCTGCTCGGCCGTGTAGAGACCAAAGTCATCGCCCCGGACCAGTTCGGTCAGATAAACCAAATTACCATCCTTCACCTGGGCATCGATGTACCGGGGTAAGGGCAGGTAAAGATAGATGGGCACCCAAATATTCCGCCCGATTTCTCCTCCTTCGCTGTTCAGTTCGTAGTTATTCCCAGCATCGCTTCCTTTGATGGGTTCGGGCAGGGCGGGGGCGGCATCTTTTACGGGGTTTGTGTCGGAGGGGGTCTCCTCTACCACAGGCTCTTTAACCGGATCGGGGAGAGTCGGTTCCGCTTCGGGCTCAACAATGGGGTCTTCTACGGGAGAGGGCTCCGGTTCCGGCTCGGGAGGAGTGACCGGTTCTTCCGGGGGCTGTTCCTCCACTTCCGGTTCTTTGGGAGCGGGAGTAGGCGTTTCCACCCCTTCCGGTTCACCCAAACGAACGAGAACAGGCCCCTGGTTCATATTCAGGTCCTTTCGAAAAAGATGCTCCCAACCCATGTAAAGCAAAATCAGCAATAAATAGGCGAGAAAAGCGCTTCCCCAGGAGACAAGGGTCCGCTTACGGTTTTCCTTCCGAACGTATTCCGATACTTTGGGCACGACCTACTCCGGCGGAAGGGTTATGAGGTTAGCCGCCGCAATATTCCGGGCCCGGAGCATATCCAGAACCTGAATTAACAGCTGGTAAGGGGCACCGCTGTCCCCTTCCACGATCACCGGCTTATCCTGATCCCGCAGTATGGGGGCCAGATTATCCAGCTCTTCCTCAAGGGATTTGAGTGAGTGGAGGTCTTCATTCAGATAGATCTCGTCCTCGCTCACAAAGGTTATTCGTACTTGATCGACCTTAACAGACTGGGCCGTGGCCGACTCGGGCAAATTCAGCTCGATGCCGGGAGCCGTATTGAAGGTGGTGGAAATCATAAAGAAAATCACCAGCTGGAATACCACGTCAATGAGAGGCGTCAGATCAAGGGAAATCTGGGGCTTCAGACGTTGGGCCAGTCTCATGCTTCATCTCCTGCGGGACGGGCCTTGGACCTGGACGGGGCCGTTCCGGTACTTCGGGTGGCAGCTGTCCGTGTGGTCCTTGCTTTGGGGGCGGCTTTGGCCTTGGGACCGGCGCCGACATTCTTAAGCAGAAGAATCATATCGTTCACCTGATTTTCCATCTCCACAAGGATATTGTTAATCTTGGTAACGAAGTAGTTGTAAAAAATAACCGCCGGGATAGAGACAATAAGACCGGCAGCGGTAGTAATGAGCGCTTCGGAGATTCCCCGGGCCAAAACGGAAGGGTCACTCACGGCGCCAAAGGAACCGAGTACGCCAAAAGCGTTGATGTTACCGGTTACGGTACCCAAAAGCCCCAAAAGCGGGGAGATGTGGGCAATGGTTCCCAGGTTGGACAGGTTCTTTTCCAAGAGCGGCGTCTGCTGGGAAGCGGCGTCCTTAAGGGTTTCCTTAAGAACGTAGGGCTCCTCGTCCCGATGCTCAATAGCCGCTTTCATAATTCCCGTTATGGGGGAAAGATTGGATTCGCACATAAAGAGGGCCTCGTCAAAGTGCCCCTTCTCCAGAGCCGCCTTAACCCTAAGGAAAAGCTTCTCCTCATCAACCTTGATCTTCTTCAAATAGAGAAGCCGCTCGACAATAATCACAACGGCCAAAAAAGAGAGACCGATGATAATCCATAAAATAGGGCCGCCTTTTTGCAGCAGATCCATGGAATCCTCCTATGTGTAAAGACCGCCGATTGGTAGACGGCGGTCCATTAGGTTAAGATAGCACAGTTTTAGCGGGGCGACAAGATTGACAGCACTTACTCCATTGCTTATCATGACCTCCATGATAAATCTCTCCAACATCCGCCTCGCCTACGGTGAACGAATCCTCTACAAGGAGGCCTCCCTTCTCATTCAAAAGGCCGATAAAATCGGTCTTGTCGGCCCCAACGGTTCGGGAAAAACCTCCCTGTTTAGAATTATATCCGGCGAAGAGAAGCCCGATGAGGGAAGCGTCTCGATTCTGCCCAACACGGTGGTGGGCTATTTTTCCCAGGATGTGGGGGAAATGTCCGGTAAAACGGTGCTCCAGCAGGTGCAGGAAGGGGCCGGTTTGGTTTACGAGCTAAGCCTCAAGATGGCCGAGATGGAAGGGGTTATGGCGGACGAAGAGAAGATGGCCGCCATGAGTCCCGAGGAAATGGACGAATTCATGACCCATTACGGCGAGGTTCAGACCGACTTTATGAACCGTGACGGTTACGAGCTGGAGAGTAATGCGAAAGCTATTCTGGACGGCCTGGGGATTCCCGAAAGCCGGCAGAATGAAGGGGTGGAAAACTTCTCCGGGGGCTGGAAGATGCGAATCGCCCTGGCCCAGATACTCCTTTTGAATCCGGACGTTCTTCTTATGGACGAGCCGACTAACCACCTGGATATAGAATCGATTGTCTGGCTGGAAGAGTGGCTTAACTCCTTTAAAGGCGCCCTTATGATGACAAGCCACGACCGGGAATTCATGACCCGCCTCTGCTCCAAAACGGTGGAAGTGGGGGGCGAAGCGGTCACTACCTACTCGGGGGACTACGACTTTTACCTGCGGGAACGGGTCATTCGCCGGGAGCAGCTTATAGCCGCCCAACGCCGGCAGCAGGCCCAACTGGCCAAGGAAGAGGAATTCATTGCCCGATTCGCCGCCCGGGCCTCCCATGCGGCCCAGGTACAGTCCCGGGTTAAAATGATAGAAAAGATGGAGCGTATCGTCGTTCCACCGGACCCCAAGGTCATGAAATTCAAATTTCCCCCCTGCCCCCGTTCGGGCGATGTGGCGGCCCGGATGGAAAATCTGGCTAAAACCTGGCCCCTCCCCTCCGGCGGGGAACATCCGGTCTTTTCCGGCATAGACGGGGTTATCCAGCGGGGCGACAAAATCGCCCTCACCGGGATAAACGGAGCGGGAAAATCCACCCTGCTTAAGGTGATTGCCGGGCTGACCGAAGCCACCGAGGGCAAGGCGGAACAGGGAGCCAGCATAAGCCCGGGCTACTTTAGCCAGTATTCCGGGGACAGTTTAAACGCAGAGAACACCATATTTGAGGAAATATCCGAGCTCCTTCCTAAAGAGACAGTGGGGACAATAAAGAATCTTTTGGGAGCCTTCCAGTTCTCCGGCGAGGCGGCGGACAAGAAAATCGCCATCCTCTCCGGGGGAGAAAAGAGCCGGGTGATGCTCGCCTCCCTCCTGGCCCGCCCCATCAACTTTCTCATGCTCGATGAGCCTACCAACCATCTGGACATTGCCAGCCGGGAAGTACTCCTTGAGGCGTTGCAGGAATACGAGGGAACCCTTATTATAGTAAGCCATGACCGCTATTTCCTTAAACATCTGGTTAACCGGGTCTTTGAGATAGACCATGGGATTATGCGGATTTTTGAAGGAAACTACGACTATTACCTGGAAAAAAAAGGAGAATAAAAATGAAAGTAAAACCGGAAGTACAAAAGGAAATTCAGAAGTTACAGGAGAAGCAGCTTAAACGAACCATGAAGCTTCTCTCCGGATCGGACAAGAAATCCCTCACCACCTTCCTCCAGTCGGGCAGCACCCCGGGGAGCAAGGATTTCAGAGCCCTCAAACCCAACGTACAGCGGGGCGTAATCAAACTGAACCTTACCAGCGTGGACGTGATGCTCAAACGGGGTAAAAACCCGATTTCTAAAATGCGTTTGAAACTGGCCAAATTCTCCTATGAGAGAATGCTTAAAGCCACAACATAATCAAAGGACAATGTAATGATCGATATATCATTAGTCATAGGAATAGTACTCTCTGCGGGCCTTTTTATATTCTGTATTGTTCTCATTGTAAGGAACATCATAAATTTTATAAAAAAGCCCTCTCCCTATAAAGGGGTAATAGAAGAACGTGTTGCCCTTGGTAACGGATCCGTCATAAAAATTGTGAAATCGACCGTAGCTTCCTGCCCCTATGTAGAGGAGATTCACAGCAAGAAGAACGGTTCCCGAAATGTGGTTTACTCGGTCCAGTTTTCCCTGGCAGACAAGGTAGAAGAGGGATGGGTTGTATTTAATCTCTCCAGCTCAGCCACCAGCTCCAACGGCACCAAAGTAAACCATATTACCTGGCGCCTGCCGGGGATTGCCCTGGAAGGATAAAAAACTAAACCCATCAATTGATTCGCCTCCCCCCATGACTTACACTTCATAGGATGAAGGTGAAATTAATTCCTATTCTTTTAATTGCCATTCTTGTTTCCTGCAGCAAGGACAAGGCCCCCGAAAAGGCTCAACCAGTCCCGTCCGAACCGGTGAAGGTTCAAATGCTGGTCTATGCCAACGAGGGTATGATCAAAAACTACCGGGAAACCCTAAGCCGCTTCGAAGCGGTTAACCCCGGTATAAAAGTAGAGCTTCTCAATCTTAGGGGAGACGACTGGAGCGACTTTGAACACGCCCTCCGTTCCCGCCTCCTCATAGGCGAATCTCCCGACATCATAGATGTTTCCGTCGTATTCAGGGATGCCCTGATTGACGAAGGACTTCTCTTGGACATTATGCCCTATATGGAAGCAAGCGGAATGGACCTTAACCTTTACTTTGAAAACCAAATGAACGGCTTGAAACGGGGCAACGCCCTATACGGAATCCCTTCGGGAGCCCTCCTCATGGCGGCCTATGTGAATAAGGATCTCTTTAGGGAAGCCGGCGTGGAGCTTCCCGGGATAAGCTGGGATGATACCTGGGACTGGGAAGAGTACGCCGCCAAGACAGAAGCGATAAGCACCTTCGAGTCCCCCAAAGGGAAAGTTTACGGCACCACCCACTTCTTCACCATCGGCTGGATAATCCCCTTCCTCCTAAACAACGGCTCCGACTTTTTGACCAAGCAGCAAGACGACTGTTCCGCCGATAAAGAGCCCGCCCGGGAAACCTTTTCCTTCCTTAAGGAACTCATGTTCGACAAAGGGGTAAGTCCCAATATGATACAGCTCACCGCCATGCAGCCCTACCAGCACTTCTTTGATGGCAAAGTAGGGGTTCTCATAGAAGGAAACTGGTGGATGGAAGCGGCCCGTGATAACATCGATTTTGACTGGGGCGTTCTTCCCCTCCCCCAGAATCCTCCCTACAACGCCACAGGACTTTATGTGGACAACTGGTCCATACCCCAAGAAAGCTCCCACCCGGAAGAAGCCTTTATGGTACTTAAGTTCCTCCTGGAAGAGGAGCAGCAAAAAAGCGGCATAATGAAAGGCATTCCCCCGCTCAAATCGGCGGCACGGGAAATATACACCAACCGCTTCCCAAACCTGAGCAGCAAAGAGATTGATGTATGGTTCGACGGTATAGCCCGGGGAGTCACCCCCGCCTACTATCGAGGCTGGAACGATTTCCAGAATGAGTCGAGCGAAATCCTCAAGGATTACAGCTATGGAAAATACAGCACCGACGAGATGGTAAAACTTCTTTGCCAGTCCTATGAGGAGAGCAGAAGACGGGAATACAAATAACTATGAAGAAGAGAGATTTTAAGGACCTGACAATCAGCAGCCAACTCATCCTTGCTTTTCTCGCGGTCATAACCCTCTCGGTACTCATAGTCACCTTTGTTTTTTCCCGTAACTCCTTTCACACAATAAGGGAAGACAGCCTAGAGAACTTCTCCCTCAATAACCGGCAAATCACCTCCAACCTGAATGAAACCCTTAGTATGATAGACAGGTATTATACCTTTGTTCATGCCAACCGGGTCATCTACAACGGACTTCAAGAAGAGGGTTTTGGAGAGACTTCTGAGAGTTATGAAGCGGTGGTTCTCTTTAAGGACCTCCTCTTTTCCTTTATCAGTGTGACCGATGGAATTGAGTCGGCCTTTTATATCTCCCGAAAAGGCATCGTGGTCTCCTATCTCAGCGGTACGGTGAACCCGGAATTCGTCGGCTCCGGCGAGTTTCTGGAACTTCCCTTTATTGGGGAGCTCAGAGAGGATCCCACCAAGAAGATCTGGTACTTACCCGAGGACGACCAGGCTAACGACACGGTATTCTATATAAGGGGTGTCTTTAATCCCCGCAACAGGGAAGTCATGGGCTTTATCAGCTTCATTCTCCACAGAGATATATTTGCCAAGCAGATTAATGGCCTGACCGGGGGAAAAACTGATTTCTTTATCTGCGACAAGACGGGGAAGCTGATAGCGAGCTCCGAGGCAAACCAGGACCGACTACCCGCAGAACTCATGAATCAAATAAATTCAAATCCCCACCTGACAACCTGGCGCTACAGGGATAAATACTATTTTGTAGAAGAGGCCTCCAACTCATGGTTCGTTATCTCCCGGCTTGATGTGTCCGACCTAATAGATATGAAGCGCCTCCTCCTCCTGGGAACACTAACGTTCCTCCTCTCCGTAATTCCCGGTCTGTTTATAAGCATTTTCTTCTCTCGCCGCTACTCGCGGGACTTTAAATTTCTCATTGATTCAATGAGGGAGTCAGAACAGGGCTACATAGTTCACATAACCGACCAGGGCAGTAATGTGGAAGCCCGTGCCATGGCATCCCAGTACAACGAAATGATGGAAAATATTGCCGAACTCACAGCCAGTCTCCGCCAGGAAATTGAAGATAAGAACCGGGCCGAAGAGGAGAGGACAAAGCTCGAATCACAACTAAGGCAGTCGCAAAAAATGGAAGCTGTGGGACAGCTGGCCGGAGGAATCGCCCACGACTTTAACAACCTCCTTACGGCCCTCTTTGGTTATGTGGATTTGGGTAAACTCTCCGTAGAGGGACAACTGGGAACGGACAATGACATTTACGACCAATTTTCAGAAATAGATAATCTGGCCCAGCGGGCTGCTTCCCTTACCAGGCAGCTCCTCACCTTTAGCCGCAAGGATATGGTGCAGCTAAAAAATCTGGATCTGAATGAGATTATTCAGAACATGAGCGATATGCTCAGCCGCCTTATTAAGGAAAATATTCAGTTAAAGATTATCCCCGGAAAAGATCTGAGTCTCATCCGGGCCGATCCGGGCCACATGGAACAGATACTGGTGAATCTGGTGGTAAACTCCGTTCACGCCATGCCGGACGGGGGAAACATAATTATCGAAACCTTTCCTATGGAACTAAGCGAAGAGTATGCTCAAAGCCATGCCGATGCCTCCCCGGGCCCCTACACCGTCCTATGCGTAAGCGATACGGGAACAGGCATGTCAAAGGAAACCATTGAGAAGATCTTTGAACCCTTCTTTACCACAAAGTTCAGAGAAAAGGGAACCGGATTGGGACTGGCCACGGTCCATGGCATAGTAAAACAGTCGGGAGGATATATATCCGTCTATAGCGAAGAGGGAATAGGAACAACCTTCCGTCTCTTTTTTCCCGCTTTAGCTATTTTGGCGAATAAAGCGGACTCCTCAAACAAAGAGCCCAAAACATCTAAAAATCCGGAAGCATTGGGCGGCACGGAAACCATCCTCCTTTGCGAAGATAACGAATCGGTGCGCAAGCTAATCGAAGAGTCTCTCCGATCAGCGGGATACAAAGTCATTTCCTATGAAGACGGCCGGGAAGCTCTGGACGGCGCCCGAAATCTGGATGAAAAAATAGACCTACTTGTTTCCGATGTCATCATTCCCGGCCTCAACGGCCAACAACTCTCCACCGAACTAACTAAAATATACCCGGGCCTTCCCGTTCTCTATATTTCCGGCTATACCTACAATGTCATTGCCCGCCACGGCGTACTGGAGCCGGGAACCAACTTACTTGAAAAACCCTTCTCACGAGAAAAGCTTTTACGCACCATAAGAGAGATATTGAAGACCTAGAGCCCAACTCTTTCCATACACCCGCCCCAATTGCTCCACAATCATGGGGTAGCTTGTTCCTATGAACCGGAAAATAACTCTTAAAATCAGCAAAAGCTCACTCTATATCCTTTTGGGGCTCTACATATTGGCGGCCCTCTACCTTCTTTACATCAGCCCCTTTTGCGGACGGGCCTCTAACCACAGGTCCCTTCAACTCATCCCCTTCAAAACAATAATAGAACAACTCTCCCTCTCTAGAGGGTTGGACTATATGCTGGGAAATATGGTGGGAAATGTTTTCGTTCTTCTTCCTGCGGGGTTCTACCTGGCTCTCCTGGGATGGACACCGACCCGGGGCAAAGCGCTAGGAGCTTTTATGGCTGCCGCCTTCTTTGTAGAGCTGCTCCAGTACCTTCTGTGGGTAGGCTGCATGGACATCGATGATATCTGGATGAACGGTGCCGGAGGACTGCTGGGCTTTTGGATGGGCCGCCGCTTACTTTGACATTTCCCGGTTTAATTCCCGGCTCTTATTCACCAGTTCTTCGGCCAGGGTATGAATCTCTCCCATGGACTGGGTAATTTCTTCCGTTCCCTGGCTTATCTCGCTGGTTTCCTCATTTATCTCTGCGGCCAGAGCGGAAATATTCTGTATAGATTCGGCTATGGAGTTCTGTGCCCGGTTTACTTCGCCCGACTGTCCGTCCACTTGAGTCGTGATCTGTCGAAGCTGTGTTGTCGCCCCAAGAACCTCTCGGCTCCCCGACTCCAGCTCCTGAGCGTTTTGTCCGATTTCTCCCATGGCATCGGTAAAAAAATCGATTTCCGAAGAGATGACTCCAAAGGAGGACAGGGTTATATCCAAAGCACTTCCCACCTGAACCATGGCAGCCATGAGGTTGCTGATATTCTCGGAAATAACCCCGGCGCTCTTAGAGGTGGACTCGGACAGGGTGCGAACTTCCCCGGCAACAACGGCAAAACCCTTACCCGCTTCTCCCGCATGGGCCGCCTGAATAGAGGCGTTCATGGCCAGCAGGTTTGTTTGGTCCGCAATATCGGAAATAACTCCGGCCATGTTGCTTATGCCCTCCAGGAACTGGCGAACCTTTTCAAAGGCGTCCTGGGTTTCTTTAATCTGAGATTCCCCTTCGGAGGCCTTTTCCCTTAGCCCCTCAATCCCTTTGGAGCGGATATCAATAATTTGGGACATATTCTGAATAGAGGCCACCATCTCTTCTATGGATGAGCCCGACTCTTCCACCTGAACAGACTGATTCTGTGCCAGAAGAGTCATTTCCGAGGCGGAGTTTTTAACACTGCCCAAATCCTGAACCGCACTTTCCACCCTCTGGTTGAGAAAATTAAATCTCTCTTCCATGGCCCGTACCGTTTCTTCGATGGTCCTTACCGACCGGGCTGTTCTTTCCGTTCCCTCCAGGAGGTTTTCGGCCTGGGACATCTGGCCGGCCGAAGCGGTAGCAAGATTTCTCGCCCAAACTTCTTTTCTCCGGGCCTCATCCATGGTCTCCATGGTCCGGTCAAGAACCTTGTCAAAGATTCTTCTAAAGGAGTAAAGCCCCACGGAGATAGATGTCACCGCAATAAAGGGGAAAAGAGTATGTTCCATATGCAGGGTCATTCCCGCAGCTTTCGCCCCGGGATAGGCCAGAAATAAGAGATAGGCCGGATAACTAAGGAAATAGACGGCACAGAGGGAGAAGATAAGCTTCCTGCTGCTAATGAACACAGCCCCCAAAACGAGAAAAGAGCCTAAAATAATGGAATAGGTAGAGATCGATTCGGGACCGACATACCCCCGGCTTAACTGAAGCAGACCCATTCCTACTTCAAATCCCAGGAAGAAAATATTGCTAACCTGCTTGAAATATCCCCTATTCAGAGCCACAAGGGAAAGAACCATAAAGATAAAGCTAAGAATGTGCAAAGCCGTTCTAATGAGACCTGTTGCTTCTCTAAAATCACTGAGAACCATCATAAAGGTTAAAAAACTGCAGACCACCAATATTCCTCTCAAAAGAGGAACCTTTAGCTTTACATCAAGTGCTGCATCGGCATAAATATTTGTTTTTTTTGTCCTGGCCACGGGAAACTCCTTTTTAAATAAACAGTTACATTCTAAAAGAGAAGCCAAAACAAAGTCAATAAGAAAGAACTATCTTCACAACAATTACATTTTCCCTTACAATCCTCTAACAATCCAAGAGGAGAAGGAAATGAGTCCCTTTGAAATTGCCCTGTTAATCTGCTTTGGTGCGGCCTGGCCCGCCTCTATCTACAAATCCTGGAAAAGCCGCAGCAACAAAGGAAAAAGCCTCTTTTTCCTCTGTTTGATACTTACAGGATACGTGATGGGAATACTACACAAGGTGTTCTATTACTACGACGGCGTTATTTACCTGTACATCTTTAACTTTCTCATGGTGTTTACCGACTTGCTTCTCTACTTTAGGAATGAACGAAGGGATCGACAGCATTAATTTCCCTGGCAATTAAAAGAGCCCCCCCTTCTTGCTCCCAGCCTCCCTATGGATTATAATAATAGTATGCGTACGGAGCGTGTTGTTCTTATAAGCAGTTTTGTCATCCTCATAGGGACAGTGGCTATTCTTTATATTGTCGGGGGGATCACTTCCATGGGCTCCCACTGGCTCATCCCCTTAATAAAATGGCTACTCTTCGCCGGATTTATCTATCAGACAGTTCAGGACGCTATACAGCTCCATAACAGGCCGGTTCAGGAATTCTATTATTGGAATTACCGCTCCTTTTATGAACTGGCAGCTGTTTTGGGAGGGGCGGTAGGGGCTTTTTTTATTAGTATAGAGCTCGCACACGGCGGGGTAATCGCCTCGGCCATCGTGGGATTAACGGCGGCGGTGGTATTCCCCTCCTACGGGGCGGCGATTTACTGCGGCTCCTTTGTTGGAATGGCTTCCACTTCGGTATTTAATTCCTACCCCAACCTGCTTCTGGCCGCCGCCATAGCCGCCGTCATTTATGTAGCGGCCCGACCGGCCTGCCAGGGATTCGGAGGAAAGCTGGGGACGATTGCTTTTGCGGGAACTCTTATATCTCTTCTCCTGACTCAAGGACAGCTGAGTTCTGCCCCCCTACCGGAAAACTCCTTTGGGATAGTGCTTGTTCTGTTTTCCATGACCGGTGCCTGGCTGACCTATCTTATAAATGTCACATTGAAGCACGGGCCGGTGATAGCCTCGGCCCTGGTCGGCATGATTGCGGGGCTGGTATTGCCGGCTCTCTTTGGTCCGGAAGAGGGGAAAACTCTCGCACTTATGGTTTTTGCCTCCTCCTTTGCCGGCATGAGCAGCGCCGAGCGAATCCGTTCCCCCCTCTATATTATTGTGGCCGGAGGGCTGGCGGCTCTTCTCTTTATTTATACCCAGCCTATTGCGGGCGGCGCCGGAGGGAAAATGGGGACCATTGCCTTTGGAGCGGTTATTGCCGTAGGGGGGCTCGAAGAAGGGATAGCAAAACTCCACAAATAGGGATAGGAACGGGGCGAAGCAGTCCCGGCAAAGCCGGGACCGGAGGCGCAGCCCGGCGCATGACGCGGAGCGTCCCAGCCGGGCGGTTCAGCGCCGAAGCCGTGGATAGCCCGGGCCACGCCGGGCGGGGCATTTGCCCAAAATCACTTATTCGAACTCAGCGCATAGCCCTTCATAAACGCATTGTACAGCAGCCCGAATACCAACAGGGGGGGCACCATGGAAATCACAGCCCCGGCCATGACCTCGCCCCAGTAGACCGAATCCCCCGTGGCGATGATGTTGTTGAGCCCCACCTGGACCACCTGGTTCGCGTCGTAGCGCACGATGACCCGGGGCCAGAGATACTGGTTCCACACGTAGATAAACTGAATCAGAGCCAGGGCGCCAATAGTGTTCTTGCTCATGGGAACCAGCACGTGGCGCAGAAAGAGAAGCGGCCCCGCCCCGTCGATACGGGCCGAATCGGCCATGGACCGGGGGATGGAACTAAAGTGCTGACGAAAGAGAAAGACCCCCGTGGCTGAGGCCATGAAGGGCATGATGATGGAAAGATTGTTCTGGGACCAGCCAAAGCCGTAGTTGATAGGCGGAACCAGCAGCTCCCCCGGATGAAAAAGCCACTTGACCAACTGGCCGAAGCTCTTTGGCGGCTGGTTGGAAATCAGCTCAAAAAGCCCCAGTATCAGGGCTTCAGTGGGGAGCATAAGAGTAATAATGATAAAGGTAAAGAGGATGGTCTTCCCCCGGAATTTAAAGTAGACCAGAGCATAGGCGGCCATGAATGAGAGGACGATTTTACCGCCCGATACGATCAGCGCTATGAGCAGGGAATTCTTCATAAAAAGGGCCAGTTTGTAATCCACCAGAACCCGTTTTACATTGTAGAAGAAAAGCCCCCCCGGCATCATAGAGGGAGACAAAACCTGGGCCCTGTTCTGGGTCGACTTAATGAGGGCGAAGAGGATGGGAAAGCAGACAAGAAGCACCGCTGTGATTAATACGATATGGACCCAGACCGGGTCTTTTTTTCTTTTATAGGACGACATTAATTACCCCTGATAATGAACCCGCTTCCCAATAAAGCGGAACTGAAAATAGGCGAAGACTCCCACCATGAGCAGCAGAATAACCCCTTCGGCAGCGGCCAATCCCATATTGGAGCTGCCCCCGAATCCGTCCTGAAACACCTTGTACATGACGGTAGTGGTGATTCCCCCGTTATCCAGGGGGCCGGGAGGCCCAACCGGTCCGCCGGAAGTGAGAATATCAATGAGCCCGAAGGTGCCGAAGAATCCGTAGGTCAGATTCGTAAAAAGCAGAAAGAAAGTGGTGGGACTTAAAAGGGGGTGCAGAATGGAGAAGAACTTGCGCAAAGGCCCGGCCCCGTCAATTTCCGCCGCCTCCAACGGTTCGGAGGGCACGTTCTGCAGGGCCGCCAGGTAAAACACCACGTTATGGCCCAGGTTCTTCCAAACGGCGGCCATGACCACCAGGGTAACCGCCAACACCGGCGAATCGAGCCAGCGGGGTTTAATGTGAAAAAGAGAATCGAGCAGGGTATTCATAATCCCCACTTCCGGATTGAATATAAACAGGAAAATAGTCCCGGCCACCGCCGGCGAGAGGGCAAAGGGCCAAATGAGTAAAATGCGGTACACCTTGGCTCCCCGGATATTGCGGTTGGCCAGAATCGCCAGGAAAACAGAAAGGCTAAGGCCGACTATGACGATAAGCAGACTGAGTCCCAAAGTCTGGAAAAGGCTCTGAATAAAGGCGGGAGACAGGGGACCGGTAAAAAGATTCCGGTAATTCTCCAAACCAATGAATTTCTGCGTTCCCAAAAAGAGATTGTTCCGGAAAAAGCTTAGCATAATAGAGTGCCAGGCGGGATAGTAAAGGAACACGACCAGAATAATAATAGTGGGAAGCAGAAGCAGAGTAATCTTCCCCCGCCCCGTAAAAACGGCATTAGCCTTACTGTTTGACATGAAAAAGTATCCTTAAATGGAAAAAACCGGTCCCTCCCCCAACCAGGAAAGAACCGGTAAGTTATATGAGAAAGCGTTCTAACTAGAAGTTAGCGTTGTATTCGGCCAACTTGGCATCGGAGAGAACCTTTGCTTCGGCCAGGGTAGAGGCAACATCGGCGCCCTGAATGATCTTCTGAAGAGCTTCTTCCACGATGGTTCTGTTGTCGGTGAGAGTTCCCGCAACAGCGCCGGCGGTAGCCTTGTTGGTTTTGGTTTCCATAAGCTGATTAAAAGCCACAATCTGATTGGCGTCGGAGTCGAACCAGCCTTCCGCCTTAAGAGCGTCGATAGAGGACTTTCTTACGGGGTAGTAACCGGTGAGCTTGTGCCAGCTTACCATGTTTTCCGTGTTGGTCATGTACAGAACGAAGTCGCGGGCGGCGGTAAGCTCGTCCATGTCGTGGTTCTTGGCAATCCATACGGAAGCGCCGCCTATTACGGTACCGTTTCTTTCGGCGCCGTCGGCGATGGGCAGGTAACCTACGCCCAAAGCGAACTTACCTTCCACAGCGGAAGAGATGTTTCCTATGTCGGCGGTAGAAGTTACGTGGAACATGGCCTGGCCTTCCTGGAAGATAGCGTCCGAACCGCCCCAGTCTTCAAGCTTACCGGTGTAAGTGTAAAGATCCTTGGCAGCCAGTTCGGACATGAAGTTAGCAATGTTCATGGCAGCGTCGCTGGTAAGGAGAGTTTCCGTAGCACGACCGTCACGGCCGTTACCCATGTTAACAAGATCGGCGCCCTGCTCGGCCATCCACTGCTCGAAAAACCATCCGTGCAGGTTCATGGAGAACTTGGCTCCCTCAACACCCTTGGCCTTGGCAGCTTCGAGAACTTCGATCACCTCACCGTAAGTCATGGGGTCGTATTCGGCATCAAAACCGGCTTCTACCAGTTTGTCCTTGTTAATATAGAGAACGGGGGAAGAGCTGTTAAAAGGAATGGAGTTAACCTTGCCGTTCAAAGTGTAGTAGTTAAGAACCGGCTCAATGTAGTCGGAGGTATCGAAGGATCCGATCTCGCCGATGGGCATAAAAACACCGGTGTCGAAAGCGAGCTGTGAACCTACTTCAAAAACCTGAACGATGTGGGGAGCAGCGCCCTGCTTGTCGGCCAGTACGGCGGCCTGAAGAGTGTCGCGGTAGGAACCCTTGGCTTCTACCACAATTTCGAATTCGCTCTGGGAAGCGTTGAACTCGTTGGCTCTGTCCTGGATCCAACCGGAACGGGGCGCATCGGAGAAGGCGTGCCAGAAGTAAATTTTCTTGGTTTCGCCGGAAGCGGATTCCTCACCGGAACCGTTAGCAAATACAAAAGAAGCTGCCACAAGAGCGAGCATAGCGATCAAAAGACCTTTTTTCATCTTTTCCTCCAAAGATAAATGAGTGATTAGTTCGATCTTGCGCTCGGAATGTTACCCTTATGTGAGTGGTTTACTAATATTTGACTAGGAGGCTGTGTAATTATTAGGAAATGGTTAAGCGAAGCCCGAGCCTGTAAATCTTTCTGTGTAAAGCTCACTTTTCAAATATCAAATCGCCCTTCATATTCAATGGCGAACCGATTCATAGCAGGTTTCCAATTCCTAAGTGGCATGGACCATCTCTTGGAAGCCTGCTGAATAGCCAG
>JAQQAP010000020.1 GCA_028533045.1 Spirochaetales bacterium
TCTATCTGGCTATTCAGCAGGCTTCCAAGAGATGGTCCATGCCACTTAGGAATTGGAAACCTGCTATGAATCGGTTCGCCATTGAATATGAAGGGCGATTTGATATTTGAAAAGTGAGCTTTACACAGAAAGATTTACAGGCTCCCATAATGGGACTCGCCTGGATGATCCTGGGAATCCTCCTTGTCATAAGAAATAACAATTCCACTCCCCTTTGGCCGAAAATAACGCTCCTTCTCCTATTCGGCTTAGTCCTTATGGATAACCTAATAAAGCCCTCAACAGCGGGAGAAACAATAAGGAGCATTGTATTTCCCATATCACGTAACTGCTATTTTCTTATCGGCCCCTTTCTTTACTTCTATTCCTGTTCTCTTCTTTCTCAGGATATTTCCGGCTGGAGTAAAAGCCTTCACCTTCTGCCCTACTTCATCTTCACCGCCTTAAAAGTAATATTCCCTGAGCTGAATATTCCACCGGACAGATTCCTTTTCCCGGGGACAGCTCAGGAAAGCTGTTACACCCAAATAGCCTTCGGCTTATTCATTGATATGCTGAGTCTGCTTTCCCAAATATCTTACGGCCTCATTATCATAAGATTGATCTTCATACGCTCAAAAAGAGAACCATATTTCTTCTCAAAAAAATCTATAAAGAATCCACTAACCTGGCTATTCTACCTACTGGTGTTCTATGTTCTCCTCATTTTAATAAACGAAGCATTTCTTTTATCTCCATTAGTGAGGACAGGTCATCTGTTTTTTTCTGCGGCCTTGACCCGTCAGGTTCCCTCCATTCTATTCATGTTTCTCTTCTCTCTTTTCATGGATGATCAAAAAAACTCAACAAAGGCAATAAAAGAGATTGAATCCCTAACCTCGCAGGAGGAAAACAAATATAAAAAATCCGGATTAACCGACGACGAGTCGCAAAAACTGTACAAAACCCTAACGTCCTACCTGTCGGAAAAAAAATCCTTTCTTAATCCCGATTTAACCCTTGAGATCCTTTCTGAAGAAATTAACGAAAGCCGTCACCGTCTTTCTGAAGTCATCAATCGGGAGTCGGGAGAAAGGTTTTATAATTATATTAACAACTTTCGACTTAAGGAATTTATCAGATGTCTTGATAAAAACCTCTATCCCCAGTACACCATAAAAGCCATAGCAAGAGAGTGCGGTTTCAAATCTTCTTCGGCCTTCTATACCTCCTTTAAAAAGGAATTGGGGATAACGCCCAAAGAGTATTTAGCTCAGAAGGATGACGACGTTTAATCCACGTCTATGTAACTTTTCAAATACTTGCCGATTGGGACGGATTCTCCCCCAAAAAAAGGAGTCCGCCCCGGTCGGGACAGACTTCTTGGCAGCAAAATCAAATTGACATTCCTCCTATATAACTCTTATCTATAATAATATTTTGACTGAAGAATATTTTTAGTTAAAGCTATTTCTTTAAAAATTCAAAACTCAAATTTTATGAAAAGGATGTGGTACTCACATGATTAGAAAACTATCCCTTAGATTCCCTGTGATTCTCGTTCTCATCGCTTCCATAACAGCCTGCAACCTGGCGGAAGGAGTATCGGAAGAAACAAGTTCCACCGGTCTCACCGCTTCTCTTACCCTTGAAAATACGGAAGATACCCGTGGTCACTGGGGGATTTTTGCCTGGGTCAGCGATTCGGTTGGTGACTACGTCGATTCGATTGAATGGTACGAAGATTATATGTCCTACGACGACTCAAGCGAGGCCGGTGACGAATGGATCGATGGAGGAGGAGATGAAGCGGACGGAGTGTCCTCGGCCACCGTCTATATTAGCGAAGGGGAGACCTCAACCTATTCGCTCAGCTGGGACGGCTATGACGCAGAGGGTGAAGAATCGGAGGAGGGTGACTATACCCTTACCCTTCTTGTAAGCCGTCATACCAGCGATAGCCCCTATTTCACGGAATTCACAGCGGACTTTATCGTGGGAACTTCTTCTTCGACAGGAGAATTTTCAGTGGTTGACAACACTACTGTATTCGAGACTTTCGATGCCACCGAATTCCCCTACGACGTTCTCGATTTAACCAATTCAAGCATAACATTTAATCCGTTGGATTAAGTTAATAAATAAAGATAGATACAGGAGAGAATCTATGAAAAAACTATTAAGCGCAGCATTGCTAGTTCTGCTGAGTTTCACATTCCTTGTCACAGTATCATGTGATATGGGAAGTTCCGACTCATCATCAAACAGCAGTGATTCTACCGATGACGACGACAGCAGCAGTGACGGTACCTACCTTACGGCGACTCTGAGTCTGATCAACACATCCTACACGGAAACAACCGATGCGGATACGGGAGAAACGACCACTGACTCCGATACGGGACACTGGGGTATTTTCGCCTGGGTTGTTGATTCGGACGGAGACTATGTGGATACCCTCGATTGGTACACAGACTATGCCGACTACGGCGATTCCAGCACTGCCGGTGATATCTGGCTGGCAGAAGGGGGTGACGAGCTTGACGGTGTGACCTCCGCGACCGTAGAGGTAGATCCCGCCGGTTACGATGAAGATGACGACACGACGTTTGTTGATGAAGAAGCTGTTGACTACGCAGTGACCTGGGACGGAAGCAACGCTTACGGTGTAGCTTGTGATGAAGGCGACTATACCATTAAGCTACTTGTTAGCCGACATACCCATGATACTCCCTACTATACAGAATACCACGCAACCATGACACTTGGCGGCGATTCTTCCGTAGAGGGAACCTTTGAACTGGTCGAAACTAATACAGCATCAGATGACAATACCTATACTGATACGACCCTTTTTCCCTACGATGTTCTTACAATCGATGATACGGAATTAACCTATACCCCCGTATCTTCAAGCAGTGAAACAACAGCAGTAACCTATACCCTTACAGCTGAATCGGACCTTCTAATGCTTGATGATTCTGTTACGTCCGTAGTATTCACTCTTACCAGCGACGGCGAAACGGTGGCTACGATTTCTGCCACTAAAGGTTCTGATAACTGGAGCGCCAGCCAGTCTGTAACTATCACGGAAGGTCTCCTTGTTGACATTTATGCCGCTGCCTACTCTTCCGATGGATCAACCGTTCTCCACGAAGCCAGCGAATCCCGTTTCGACGCCGATGGCTCTACTGACGCCAGCCTCACAATGTATCTTGAACCGGTAGTTGCCGACTACAGCGAAATCGGTTATACCGACATTGCTGAATCAGTAACAGCTCTTTATGTAGATTCCACAGGATCTGTAATGTTAGCCGGTACGGAAACAAGCGGTCTCGCCTATACACACGACGGCGGATCTAACTGGTACTTCATTGATTCCGCCACCGACGGGATAAACTCCAATAACATTTCCGCCCTCCTCTACGAAGACAGTACGATTTACCTGGGACAGTCTGAAGATGAAGAGGGAAACTTCGGGGGACTCTCTGTATCTAACGACATGGGAAGCACCTGGACCTACTACGACTTCGATTACACCGAAACGGAAACCGATGACGACGATGTGGAAACAACATCAGAAGCGACTGTCGACGTGAACGATATCCTCGTAACCACCGACGGCGTGATCTACGTAGCCGCCGACCAGGGACTCTTCGTTTCCACCGACTCAGGCTCTACCTGGTCTAATTATGATGAAAATTACGAAGGCGACGGTACAGATGATACGGATGACGAGAGATCTTCTGACTATGACCTTCCCTACTCTTCCGGCAAGAGCGGTTATATGTACAATGTTTACACCATCGAAGAGGATGCCAACGGCACCATCTGGATGGGATGTTGGGACGGCCTTTACACTGTCAACTACGACTCAAGCGATGTAATCTACTGGACCGAAGATGCCACAATAGCCTCTGTAGGTGCTACAGAATTCTGTTATGTGGGCGAAGTGAACGGCTACTTAGTAGGTTCTTCATGGTTCGGTTCCGATACCTCCGGAATATACTTCTACGATGTTGCTTCCTCAAGTTGGGACTCTTCCGTAACCTCCGATGACGGACTTCTGAGCGTGAGAAACATCAATGCCCACTACTATGACGGCATCTGGTACATCATCGGCGGAGATGATGAACATGCCGACATAAGCGGTATTAGCGTTGAAATTTCCGAAGATGTTTGGGGCTCCCTCAGCTTTGACGACTGGGATGCGGACGATGTGAGCATCAACAGCTCCTGGGATAACGGCGACGGATATCTTTGGCTCGGTACCGATACGGGCATCATGAAGGTTACCCTGTTCTAAGCTGAATAAAATAAGCTTTAGAGCTGCTTATTAAACTCCCCCCGCAAAGGGGGGATACCCTTATAAAAGGATTATAAAAATGAAAAAAGAATCCCTACTTCTATCCCTGGTTATACTTTTCCTAACCACGGGATTTTCTCCGTTATGGAGCCAGACAGCATCCGGCGAAGAGGAAGTTGTCAATCTGGATGAACTTGAGGAAGAAGAAGTCAGTCTTGATGATCTGGAAGAGGATGAATTCAGCCTTGACGACTTGGAAGAAGAGTCGGAAGAGGAAGGCACAAGCCGGGCAGACCGGGTCGGCCATGGCAGCAGCGGCCACGGGGGAGCAGAAGTCACCGATTCCCTTAAGTTTACCCTTTTAGGCGATATCATTCTGGACTATGAAAACGCCGACGGTTCAAAAAGCCTGACCTTCGATCAGGAACATACCGAGCTTTTCCTTAACATGGAAAACTCCCGGGGACTCAGCATCATGACCGATGTGGTCCGGATGGATGAGTATCTGGAATTCCACTTTCCCATTACACAGGAAGGTTCGGCCCAAATCTACATGGGAAATCTCCTCGTGCCCTTTGGAGAGTATAAATATCATCACTTCTACGGAGGGAGCGTTGACATGTCCCAGTACATGGTGGACACCCTCTGGACCGAATTGGGCGCGGGTATCCAGTTCAATATCCTTCCTACGGTTAAAACGGATATTTACATTACCAACGGTATGAGCGCCAGTTCCACCGATGTATCCCTTAGCGGGGACGATACAGACTCGAATCTCTATAAGGCTGTGGGTACACGATGGAAGTGGAGTATTCCCGGCGGAGCCTATCTTAGTCTTTCCACACTTGTGGATATCTTTGGTGATGAGACCGACGGAGAAGGCTGGGCTATTGCCACCGGGCTGGACGGAGCCTTTAAAATAAGGACCTACAGCTTTACCGGGGGAGGCCTCTTTATGACCCTCCGCCGTGATTCAGTAGCCCCTATAGAGAAAGAGAAGTGGGCCTGGTACGGACAGGCGACCAAATCGTTTACCCCGGTTACAAAATTACGGGTATCCCTGGGACAGGTTGATACCAACACCCGAACCGAATCCAGCAGCGATTTGTCCACGGCCATGTTTTCCCTCATCCAGCGGACCCATATGTTCCAGGTCCAATTGGATTACGAGATAAACCAATGTACCCACAGCCTTTTTACTGATGATGACATAACCCATTCCTTTACAACCACTTTTTACTTTCGCCTGTAATGGCGGAAATACAACAGGAGAGAAATAATGAAAAAAACTATACTAATATTATTTGCCATCTTAATGGCTAGCACACCACTATTCGCTAAAAAATACGACAGCCTTAAAACAGGTCTGACCAAAGTACTTCCCGAAGGAGAAAAGATTTACAAGACCTCTATAAAGCTAACTCAGGAACAGGCGGACACACTAAACGCCGTGGGGGAAGCGGACTTTTGGAAGGGAGATGCCTTTACGGTTTACTATACCAAAAAAGCCGACGGCAGCCTGGATACAGCAGCAGTCCAGATTATGGAAGTAATTGAGATTTATCAGGCTATCCATGTCTGGGTGATCGGCCTCAAGGCTGATGGCACCCGAACAGGCCTCTCTGTCCGAGAATTAACCGACCACTACTCCTACCCTTTGGCCGAAGAGGCCTTTACCTCACGTTTCCCCACGAGGGAAAATCAAAAAAACGGTACAGATCCCAGCTCTCTGGATAGTATTTCCGGAGCCACCATGTCCTGCGACCTGCTCAAGTACTCTGTGGAGAGAGTAAAACTAGTACTGGAAATGGCCGGTCTTAGCCAAACCTAAAGGAGAAGGAATGAGAGGATATTTTTTAAAGGGTACACTGGAGCTTCTCCTTTCCCTGGTTTTAGCAGGAATTATCCCCTTCTTCCTGGGGAAAAACATCAGGAAGAAGGCTCACATCTGGTATGTGGCAGGATGGGTAATAGCTCTGGGCACCCTGACATTTGCCATATTAACACGTCTGGAGATTATTTCCGTGAGCTCCCGTGTCCAATGGGTCCGTGTCATACGGGCCGTTCTAAGCGGCTATCTTCCCGCAGCGATTTTTATATACGTCATGTGGGCCGGAGCCCTGCCCAAGGGAAGCAGCATTCAGAAGAAATTCATGTCCATCCGTTCGGAGATGTCAATCCTGGGGTCGATACTTTATATCCCCCATGCCCTCTACTATTGCGCTACGGCAGTGGGACCGGCGGTAACGTCTCTGCTGGAGGGGCACTTTGAAGCGGGGCTGCAGATAATGACTTGGGCCGGGGTCGTAAACACAGTGCTACTCCTGCTTTTAGGAATTACATCAGCCAAGTCGGTGAGAAAAAAGATGTCCGGAAAGAAGTGGAAATCCCTTCAAAAATGGGCCTATCTTTTCTATTTCTTTACCTACGCCCACGGCATTGCCATAAGCTTGGGAAGTTATAATGAAAGGGCTATCATTTATACTTTAATATTTGGGGCATATTTTATAGTCCGTGTAAGAAAAGCCATTAAAGCTAAGAAAAAGTAAACAACAAAGGGCTCTTCCTCTTGGAAATGAAACAAGAGGGAGAGCCCTTTTCTATGGGCAAAGGAAATCTTTAGATAATGTTCCCAATCCTTGAGCTATTTACTCGGGGGAGTTTGAAACACTATTTCTTCTCATTCTGCTTGCCTCTGGAGGATGAGAATGTTAGAAATGGAAGGATCTGTGCTAATAGATTTATGAAATCCCGGACTTTTAGGAAAAGCTCAAGGATTGGGAACACTATGTAACTCGTTATGGCGCTCCCTCTTCACTCCCTTTCCCCTCCGGATCTTCTCGACTCAGTACAAAATCTCAAATCTGACAAGCTCCTACAGTTTGTCATACAGGCACATAAGATACGAAAAAAAAGGCTGTCCGAAAACACTAATGTCTCCGGACAGCCCCTCTATCGATAATATTATTTCTTCATAGATTCACAACTGCCCGCAACGGGACAACTTGTACATCCGGTACAGGGGGTTCCCCTCTTCTTATCCCGGATAATTTTCCCAAGAGCCAGGCCAACCAGCCCGGCTATCACCAAAATAACGATAATATCGGTAAATGTCATACTGCCTTCTTCGGTCGACTTACTTCGGCCTCATTACTGCCCTTGAGGGCCAGATAGGTTACGAAGCCTACCATAACAATAACCGCGATCAGTCCCCCCAAGAACCCCTGTCCCAATGAACCGGTGGTAAAAAGGGTACCGAACTGATAAACCAGGAAAGCCAATACATAGCCCATTCCCAGCTGGAATCCGATAGCACCCCATAACCACTTGCGGTCTTCCAGTTCCGCATTCATGGAACCGATAGCGGCAAAACAGGGAGGTGTGAAAAGGTTAAATACAAGGTAGGCTAGAGCGGCCACAGCTGTGATTCCAAATACGGCAATAACTTCATTACCGCCGGAAACAAGGGCCAGCTCTTCCACATCAATAAAGTTGGTTACGGCAAAAGTTACTGCCAGTGTACCTACGACATTCTCTTTAGCGATAAAACCGGTAACGGCGGAAGCGGCAAACTGCCACATACCAAACCCCAGAGGTATGAAAAGAAAGGCAATAGGTGCAGAAACAGAGGCGAGAATACTGGTTTCGGGCATAGACTCGGCCACTACCTGAAACTGCCAGTTAAATGTCTGTAACAACTGTACCAGGGCATTACAGACAAGAATTATCGTTCCCGCTTTAATAATAAAAGCCTTGGCCCGGCTCATCATGGATACAAAGGCGCGCTTAATACTGGGGAAGCGGTATTCGGGGAGTTCCATAATAAAGTAGGACTTGGAAGTATCACCGGTGATCTTTCTGATAATCAGCCCGCTCACAATAATAATTCCGATGGCCAGGAAGTACATGGATGTCCCCACCCAGGCGTTATCGTTGAAGAAAACACCGGCAAAAAGAGCAATAATGGGGAGTTTGGCACCACAGGGCATAAAGGGAGTAAGCATGGCCGTCGTTCGGCGCTGTCGCTCATTCTTAATAGTTCTGGTTGCCATGATTCCCGGGATGGCACAACCGGTACTGACAATCATGGGAATTATGGATTTTCCGGACAGGCCGATTTTCTTGAAGTAACGATCCATAATTACGGCTACACGAGCCATATAACCGGAATCTTCCAAGAGGGCCAGCATAAAAAAGAGCACCATAATAAGGGGAAGGAAACCGACTACAGCTCCCACACCACCAATAATGCCATCCAGCAGAAGAGAGGCAAGAACCGGATTCGTCCCTTCGCCCAAAAGACCCTCTACAAAACCGTAAAACCCGTCAATCCAGCCTACGAAAAGATCGGCTAACCAGGGGCCCACCCAGGATTGAGACAGGGAGAACACAAGCCAGATAATCACAGCGAAAATCGGGAGACCAAGCCATTTATGGGCCAGAATCTGATCCGCTTTATCTTGCCTGGTCTTGGCAGCGGAATCGACTTTACGCTTTTCCACCTGTTCGACTATCTTATCGACAAAGGCATAACGTTTTTTATCGGAGGCTTCCACTTCTTCCCGTGAAAGAGACTCGTTTGTCCCCTTAAAGGGGGCTTTCTGATTTTTCTTCTCAACCCCGGCATGAACTGCGGCTTTCACCAGCTCAACTAAGCCCTTGTCGCTTCCTTTTGTAGCGATAGTCTTGATAACAGGGCAGTTAAGTTTTTCACTTAGGAGAGTTTCATCAATGGCGATATCCTTTTTGTCATTCATGTCACTCTTATTAAGTGCCACCACGACGGGAATATTCAATTCCAGAAGCTGAGTTGTAAAAAACAGACTCCGACTAAGGTTACTACCATCTACAATATTAATAATCACATCGGGAGATTCGGTCTGCACAAATTCTTCCGTTATGGACTCTTCGCTTGTATAGGGAGACATTGAATAGGCTCCGGGCAAATCCACTACGGTTACCTTATCCTTACCTCTATACAGGGATGACTTAATGTCCCCCTCTTTTTTCTCTACAGTAACTCCAGGCCAGTTACCCACATGTTCAATTTTACCCGTGATAGCGTTAAACATAGTTGTTTTACCACTGTTTGGGTTACCGGTCATAGCAATCTTCATCTTCTCTCCTAATATATTGTTTTTCTAATATTATTATGCAAACCTAATTTAAAGAACAAAAAAAAGTAAAAAACTACTGGGTTTTAAACAATCTTCTTCATCTCTTCCTGTGTTCGAATAGATATAGCCTCGGCCAATTCTCCATCGATACTGTAACGGGCGTCTTTGATATTAATCACATAATTTGAGGATACTTTGGATATTATGGTAATATCCTGCCCGGGAAAACATCCCAGAGTAAAGAGAAAATCTTTCATACCCTCTTCGGACGCATTAATTTGCTCAATAGTGTAAGTGATATCTGTTTCTGCGGTTTTCAATGTCATATACACCTCCCATAGGGGTAGCCCTATTTAGTAGCTAAAACTATCATCATTCCGTTTTTATGTCAATAGAGTGGCTCTTCTATCTGAGTTAGACTAGTCTATCTGATCTAAAACAAGCTTAGTCCACTCCGTAATTCGTTTGTCCGTTAAGTCGGCCTGATTATCATCATCCAATGCCAGTCCAACAAAGGAATCCCCCTTAACCGCCTTTGAATCGTCATAATTGTAAGATTCAACAGGCCAGAATGCAATAGTTTGTGCTCCCGCTTCTTCTGTGGCCTCTTCCAGGATCCCCATGGCATCCACAAAGGTATCGGGGTACCCTTCCTGGTCTCCCGTACCAAAGAAAGCAACCTTTTTACCGCTTAGATCGGCCTTCTTAATATCCTCAATAAGAGAATCCCAATCATCCTGAAGATCGCCAAATCCCCAAGTAGAACTTCCCATGATAATAAGATCATAGTCGGGCAATTTCTCCAATGCTCCTTTGTCGGCGACCATAAGATCTCCCGATCCGAGTTGGGCCTGAATTTTCTCTGCCGCACTTTGTGTGTTTCCTGTGGTTGAACCGTAAATAATTGCTATTTTTGCCATGGCATGACTCCTTTTTATATGACCCTCTTTAATTCGGGGTAATTTTTTCTCTTTAAATAACGGCGACACTGCTGAAGACGGCAGTATCCAAGCATGGTACCTAAAATAAAATCCTCCTCATCTGAAAGTTCATTCAGAGGCTTTTCACCAAAGCTTTCGACAATATTGACGCACTCTACTTCGCCAAAAAATATGTTTATTTTGGTTTTTCCCACAGGTCTGAGGACATAGGGGATGTGATTGTGTTTGAGTTTTTGTTCCGCCTCTTCCCGTAGATGGACGGGCAGAGTATGGAGGACAAGGCTGCGAAGGCCTTTCTTATATTCATAAATATGATGGTTAAAGACTTTCACAACTAACTCCTTTAAGTGCGGGAGAAAAGATTGATTATCCTCCGTACCGCGAATAACCAATCCTTCCCTGTTCTCCCGAAAGTGCATAAGATCTATAGATAGTCTACGCTATCTACATTCGTTATAACTTTATCCGGAGAGTTAGTCAAGACTATTATTAAAATTCATCCCTTATTATTCGGGACAGCCCCTCTTCCCGCACCATCAGCAGGACGTGGTCGGACAGTTCCGTGGCAATCCGCTTGTCATGGGTCACATAAAGAACGGTTTTCTTCTCCTCCTCCAATAGTTCCTTGAGGAGAATGACTAAACGATCCTTTAGACCGTCATCCAGGGAGGAAAAGGGCTCGTCCATGAGGAGGAGGGAAGCCTCCTTACCTAATGCGCGGGCCAGAGTAACCCGGCGGGACATGCCCCCGGAAAGTTCGGTGGGGTAATGCTTCTCATAGCCCTCCAGTCCGACCCGCTGGATAAGATGGCCCGCCCTTTCATGCCTCTCCTTCCGAGTCAGCCTATCATCCATGAGATAAGCCACGTTATCGAGCACATTCATCCAGGGAAGAAGCAGGGAGTCCTGAAAAACAAAGGAGACATGGCCGAAGGTTTGAGGCTGAATAGTTCCCGACTGGGCCGTCAATGTTCCCGCAAGAAGATTAAGCAGAGTCGTTTTACCGCAGCCCGACTCTCCCAGGAGACAGGTGGTTTTTCCCGACTGGAGAGTCAAATTCAGCTTGTCAAAAATCTTTGTGTCCCCATAGGCCATGGTCAGGTCCTTGATTTTAATTTCCATTAAGAACCTCCCAGGCCCGCCGGCCCCTCAATCGGCCCAAATTCTTGATGAGCAGCTCAAAGAGGGAGGAGAGGACGATCATAAAAACACACCAGGCCATGACGGCCGCCGTATTCAGCTGGGAACGTTCAATCTGAAAGATGGTTCCCACCGCGTGTTTTGGCTGACTGAGAACTTCGGCGGTCACCATAACCTTAAAAAGAAGTCCCAGGGAGGCGATTGCTCCGGTTTTGAGAAAGGGCAGCAGGGAGGGAATGTAAAAGTGACGTAAGGTCTTCCCCTTCCCCACCCTATGAACCCGATGGAAGGCGGCCAGATGAGGGTCCATATTCAGGATGCCGTCCACCACACTGCGGTAAAGTATGGGAAAGACGATGAGCGAGGAGACGAGATAGGGCGCTCCCTCCGAATCGAGCCAGATGATGGCCAAGAGGGCGATTCCCATGGTGGGAACGGTCCGGGCGGAGGACTCGATGGGACGCAGGGCCTGTTCGACCTTAGGGTAGAGTCCCGCCGGTATTCCCAAAAGCAGGGCCAAAACAAGATCCAGGAGAAAGGTAAGGCCTATGCGGCGAAGGGTTCCCCCTATGACCTGCCAGGCGGAGGGGCTCCTTAGGATCTTCCACAGCTCCTTCCCCACCGAAGGCAGGGAGGGAATGATGATCTCCTTTCCCACTAGGCGGGCGGTTAATTCCCAAAGAGCGAGAAGGAGAATGATGGAGATCCAGTACCAGGTTTTATTTTCCCGGGTAGTAGAAGTCGTCATCGGGCAGCTGGCCTCCCACTGAGGCGGGATTGGCTTCGATCAGAACGCTAATGTAATCTTCCAGAGCTCCCCGGGCCACGTTGGCAGGGGCCCAGTTCAGGTTTCCTCCGGGGATGGATTTTGCCATGATGGGAGCGGGAGGGGTTGCCAGGTAGGTCGCGGCCTTTTCGCTGGCAGCGGCGGGATCGGCATTAATCCGGGCGATTGAGGCGGCATACTCTTCTACAAAAGCCTGAATAAATTGTGGGTTATTTTTCACAACCTCCGCCTTGGCGAAAAGGGAAACCTGGGGGTAGCTGCTGTTACCGGAAATCTTTTCCCACTCCTTCTGGAGATCCAGCATGATTTTCGTATCGGACCTTTTCATTTTAACAACGGAGAGGGCCGGTTCGGGCATCATAGAAATGGGCAGCTTCCCCGCAATAAAAGAGGGAGCCAGTTCGGTGGTATTCTGAACATAATTGAGGGTGACGTCCTTCTCCGGATCGAGCCCGTTAACCGTAAGGAGATGGCGGGTGATGATGTCAGGAGAGAGGCCCCGTCCGATCATGGCTATTTCCCGGCCCCGTAAATCTTCCCAAGTGGAAATATCTTCTGTCGTGGCAATATAGAGAAGTCCCCAGATAAGGGAGCCCAGATTAACGATTTCTTCGCCCTTGTTGTAAAGGTTCACCCCTAGGTTGGTGGGGGCGATAAAGAGGTCCGCCTCGCCGGAGATAATGGTGGCGCCCAATACTTCCGAAGATTCCAGAACTTTATATTCGAGGGTCACATTCTCATCCAGTACGGGAGAATCGACAATCATTTCGGCCAATGTGATGGCGGGGAAGCCGGTGGGGGCCACCAGGGTCAGGGTTTCCGGTCCGGTGGGGGCGGCGTCCTTGTTACCGCCGGCAAACAGCATAAGAGAGACCATAAGTCCCGCCACGAAGAGAACGTTTTTCTTCATTTTATCCTCCAAATAGGTAGCATCAATGTTTAGGAATTATCATTATCTACCTATTTTCATATTCTGTTAATAGGCTAAACTACTTTTCTTCCATTTTCAATAATTGACTTAATAGTTCACTTAGTGTACTATGCTTTTATGAGTAAGACCAACTACCGGATCATAGGAGACTCTTTCTTCGCTACTCTCCAGGGATTTAAGGAATTTGAAAGCACTCCCCGTGACTACGGAACGGGAGATCTTCTTTACGGCTCGGAAATCCATACCCTGCAGATGATAGGCAGGCAGGTTGAATGCAATCAAAATGATTTGTGCCGTCTTTTAGAAATATCCAAGAGCGGGATTTCTAAATTTGTTAATAAACTGGTAGATAAAGAACTGGTTAATAAAAAGAGAAACGAAGAAAACCGAAAAGAGGTAGTTTTGACATTGACAGAAAAGGGGCGCATCGCCTATCTGGCCCATGAAGAGTTCGATAAAAAAATATTTGCTGCCTTCTATAATATCCTGGACGACTGTAGCCATAGTGAAATTCTCTTCATAGAAGATTTTCTTCTGAAACTGCGCGGGCGGATTCAGGATTTGAATAGTAATAAATAAGCTGACTCATCAAATATGAGTTAAGTAAAACAGGCATTAGTTCACCTGGTGAACAAGGAGCAAGATATGTTAATAGCAACAGAATGGTGGAAGATTATTTGTGATTACGGAGCTTTCATGTGGCCCTGGCAGTTTGCCATTATGGGTGTGGGAGTTATCCTGACAGGGCTGTTTATAATTGGGCCATCTAAAATAAAATCAGTCTTAATTAAGGGCTATTTTTTCCTCACGAACGGCTGGATCGCCTTCGGCTTTTTTCTTAATCCCCAAAGGGGATTCCCCTCCCCTCTGAAGGAATCTCAAGCCGCCCTTTTTATTCTTATCGCACTGCTGTGGCTCTATGACCTTTTGGGAAAAAGGACTCAGTTTTCTCTCCCCAAAAAGAAAAAGGGGCTATTCCTATTTGCCTTAGCCTCTCTTATTGTCTATCTTTACCCCTTATGGGGACTTCTACTGGGACACAAACCGGTCGGGCTCATTGTTCCCGGAGCCTATCCCTGCCCCACTACGGCACTTAGTCTCATATTTATTATTTCCGCCAGAGAAAAAAGAAATCCCCTCCTCTATCTTTTTCTACTCATCTGGGCCATTCCCTTTCCCCCGACCGTTCAAATACCTCAGTACGGTGTTTGGGAAGACGTTATTATGTTTGTCCTGGGTGTGGCGGCTCTTTTTAAGCTGGGAAATTATTACCTTTACAAAGGTATAAGCCTTAAAACGAACAAAGACAAAATAGCCTCTCCCAATGCGGTTATAATGGCCCTGGCCGTTTTAAAAGGCTACATAAGCTTCCCCGGACCTTTTCTCTTTTCCACAGTAATCGGCCTTCCCAAGCTTATAGTTAAAAACAAGAAAGACTATCCTGTTGACTTCCTCAAAAGCAGCGGTCTTACGACCCTTCTCTATAAGGGCTTGATCCCCTCTCTGGGAAAGGAAAAAGCCTTTGAAGTGGTTCGGGCTGTTATCATTCCCATAGGATTGGCAACACAGCAGGCCAATTTCAGAAATGTAGAAGAGCCCCGGACCTTTGAGAATCTTGTTAAATACCAGCAAAGAACCAACCGGGAAGGTCCCACCCGGCTTAATACGATAGAAATAGAGGAACAGAGTGAAAGGGAATACCGATTTAAAGTGTCCCGCTGCCTTTTCCTTGAATTTTTCAATTCCCAGGGAGTACCGGAGCTAACGAAACTCATGTGTACCGTGGACAACGCTATCTTTAATATTTACCGACCAGAAGAGATATTTTTCCATCGAGACGGTGTGGGGAATAGAATGGCCGACGGCTGCGCGGCCTGCCAATTTGTGGTTGAGAAACTAGATGTTTAGTTGTTTATACCGATACGAATGATCTGGTATGGGTGGCATACAATACGTCTATCAGGACCCGCTCCAGCCCGAGCTACAAGGAACTGCGGTTCCTTGTAGCCCATTGCCAGACCGATTTAGTCGGGGCGGGGAGTTTTTAATATAATACTTTGGAATTACTTTCTCTTCTTTGAGCTTCAACCATACCAGCGAAGAGTCCCCCTTCCTCTAATAGCTCTTCGGGTCTACCTGATTCGGCCACTTCCCCCTCTTTTATCAGAACGATTTTATCGGCGTGGGCGATAGTTCTCATACGGTGGGCGATAAGAATCAGGGTCCTGTCTTTAATAAGGTGAGAGATGGCCCGCTGTATCTTTGTTTCGTTCTCCACATCCACACTGGCGGTGGCTTCGTCCAACAGTACAATAGGCGCATCTTTCAAAAGGGCCCGGGCAATGGAAATACGCTGCCGCTCCCCACCGGAGATGGTTTCTCCGTTTTCACCGATTACCGTGTCGTAACCTTGGGGCATCTTCTCAATAAAGTCATGGCACTGGGCCAGGCGGGCCGCTTCCCTCACCTCTTCATCGGTGGCATCCTTCTTACCGATTCGGATATTGTCTGCAACGGAAGCGTTAAAAAGCACCACGTCCTGGAATACCACGGAGTAGTATTTAAGGAGCGTTTCCGGGTCAACCGTGGAAATATCGGTACCGTCCAAAAAAATCCTGCCTCCGTCAATATCCCAGAAGCGGGCGGCCAGCTTGGCGGTAGTACTTTTTCCCCCGCCCGAAGGTCCCACCAGGGCCGTGGCCTGTCCCTGTTCTGCCGTGAAAGAAACGTCATGGAGAACCTTCTTTCCCGTGTCATAGGAAAACTCCACATTGCGAAACTCAATATCAAAATTTTTCGGTTCGAACTCGGTGGTACCCTGCTGTACGGGAAGGGCTTCCATCTCCTTCATTCGTCCGATACGCACATCCAGGTAGACCAAAACGGCCATATGGTTGAACACTTCAATTACCGGATTGTAAACGCTGGCGGAGATCATAAGAAAAATGAGGTAGGTGAAAAGATCAATCCCTCCCTGTTCCAGAAGTACCGCCCCCACAAAAGCCACCGAAACGAGTCCGAGCTTAAGCAGGATATGGGAAAGATTAAGAAAACTTCCCACTAATAACTCTCCCTTAATCTGTACCGATTCATAGTCTTTGAGGTTCTCATCCAATCGGCTGATATACTCCTCTTCCCGATGGTAAGCCTTCATCTCCTGAATCGTCTCAAGACCTTCCTGTATCTGCTCTGACACATCTCTCTTGCTGCTGTATTGATTTGAATGGGCCCTGTCCATGGCCCGTCGAGATAGGATGAGTACAACGGCCGACAGGGGAACAACCCAAAACAGAGAAAGTGCCATTTTCCAGTGAAAGTTAAATAATCCCAAGGCGATGACAGTCAGGCTCAGCAGGGAGGCAAAAAGCTGGGGGACCGCATGGGAAAAGGTCGTCTCCAATTGAGTGCAGTCATCCATAATGGTAGCGGTCAGGTCGGAAAGGTTTTTCTCTCCGAAATAGGCCAAAGGAAGTTTCCTGAGCTTTTCCGCCAAATCGACCCGTCTCTTGGCACTCTCATTATAAGTCACCGAGTAGGTGCTGCGATACTGCAGCCGGGCGATGAAATACATCACGCCAATCATGGCCAAACCGATGAGCAGATAGTGGGAGAAACCGTATTGTGGTGAAGTTAATGTTCCCATGAGGGGCTGCAGATAATCCTGAAGGAAGAAATAGACAAAGATTGTGGGAAACATAAAGGAGAGGTAGTGAAGAAAGGTGAAAAATACCCCCTTTACCAAGTCCCGGGAGCCCTTTTCGGACAGGGCCAAACGATTCTGAAAATACTTAAACATAGTTTGCCTCTCTTTCGATGGTCCATTCCACCGCTTCCTGATACTCATTCCACATTCGATGATAAATTCCGCCCTTGTTCAGAAGCTCCTCGTGGCATCCCTCTTCGGCAATTTGCCCCTTATCAATAACGAGAATACGGTCAGCATCCTGAATAGTGGTCAGACGATGGGCGATCATAAGAACGGTTTTCCCCTTCATCAGTTCCCTCAGAGCTTCCTGTAGAAGATGTTCATTTTCCGGGTCCGCAAAGGCGGTGGCTTCGTCCAATACGATCACCGGTGCGTCCTTAAGAAAGGCCCGGGCCAGGGCGATTCTCTGCTGCTCCCCTCCGGAAAGATAAGTTCCTTCCGCACCTATGAGGGTATCCAAACCATCAGGCAGGCGGTCAAGGATCTCCGTGCACTGGGCCAGATCCAAGGCCCGCTCAATCTGCTCTTCCGTGGCATCGGGGCAGCCGTAGATAATATTATCTCTTAAAGTTGTCTTAAAGAGCCGGGTATTCTGGAACACAAAGGAGACATGATCCATAAGATTCTCCAGGGAGATATCCCTCACATCGGCCCCTCCCAGAGAGACAGATCCTTCCAAAACATCCCAGAAACGGGGAATCATACGGGCAATTGTGGTTTTCCCTCCTCCCGAAGGCCCCACCAGGGCAAAAAGGCACCCCTCGGGCAAGGTAAAGCTGATGCCGTCCACGGCGTTTTTTTCCGCTCCCGGATACTGAAATAGGACATTGTCGAATACTATATCCCCCGAAGTTATCTCCCGGGGGCTTGATGTCTCTGGCAGAGGTTCCACATCGGTTAGGCTTTCGATTCGATTAATAGCCTCCCCCGCCTGAAAGAGGCTCTGGTTGATATGCATGCTTTTCATGATGGTAGAGGACAAAACCGGCGTTACCAATATATAGAGAAACATATCCGCCAGAACGGTACCGTAGTCTCCTCCTCGGGCCACAAGAAGAATAGCGGCGGGGACAAGGAAAAAAGCGAAACACTGCACTATGACTGCATAGAAGGAGAAAGGACCTTCCCAGCTGTCGGTATACTTTTTCACCAGATCCTTATAGCGGAGAATGCTGTTATGAAAGCGTTTGAAAGAGAAAATCGTCTGCTGAAAGACCTTAACCACCGGGATTCCCCTAACGTATTCCACCGCTTCGGAACTCATATCCTCAAGGGCATCCATATACTGTTTCTGAAAATTCCGGGAAGCCACTCCCATCATGAAGGCCATCGTCCCGAAGGCCAAAACAAGGGGGGCCAGACAGGCCAGTCCCAATCGCCAGTCAAAGACGAATACCAGAACTATCGTTGCCAAAGGCAGTATGACAGAACCGGATAAATCGGGCAGCTGATGAGCCAAAAAGCTATGGGTGGTACCGCTGTCGTCATCTATGATCTTTCTGATGCGGCCGCTGGAATTGCCATCAAAAAATCCCAAAGGCATTTTCACTATTTTCCCCATTGCCTCACGACGGATATTATTCTCCACCCGGAAAGCGGCCAAATGGGAAGATATGAGAGCCACAAAGTAAAGCAGCACGCTCAGGACGGCCGCCCCCATGGCCCACCAGGCGTAATTGAGTACCGATGTTCCGGCGATTTGACCGGCGTGGGTCAGCAGTTCCCTGGCAATCAGCCAAATAAAGATGTAGGGAGCTATCCCCATAGCAGCCGAAAGAGCCGATGACGTCAGCGAAAGGGGCAACAGAATTTTACGGTTTCCCATATATCCCTGAAGCCGTTTCAAGACCGAATCCTTTTTCATTACTCTATCTCCTTTTCGGGTTCTCCCCGAAGCACGCCCATATTGCCGTGATAGACAAAACGGGCTATTTGATTGATATACATGTCCAATTCGTCCTCCGACGGGTCGTGAACGATTATTTCCTCTATAAAACTGAGAAAGAGAGAGGCGTAACTGTGAATCAGCATCTCCGATATTTTGAAAGAGAATTCCGGATGCTGGCGGTTGAACTTCCTAAAGAAATCCTTGGTACTTTCTGTATATAGATGAAAAACCTCTTCCCTATAACCGGCCAGACTGGATCCGGCAGAGGAAAAGAGAAGTAGTTTTAAAGCTTCCTTATGTTCCGATAGACCTTCCACATAGAATCGCATATTGTCCACCGCATCTTTTTCGGTATAACGCGTCTCATCGCCATACTCATCTACAAAATCCTCGCTATTCATTCTTTCCGCGATAAAATCCAGAGCCGGTTGAACCAGTTCGCAGAAGAGCCGGTCTTTGCTCTCGAAATAGGTGTAGATATTTCCTTTTGTTACACCCGCTTCCGAAGCTATCCTGCGAAGAGAGGCATCTTTAAATCCCTTCTCACAAAACTCCTTTTCTGCCGCTTTTATAATTGTTTCTCTGACGTCGTTTTTCTTAATCTGCATGATAGTTACCCAATAAATACCAGTGGTTTTTTTTAAGAAATACCACAATTTAGAAATGACGTCAATAGTTAGTGTTAACTATTTATAATTATACAACCTATCGTATTTACGGAATCAAAAAAAAGGCTTAATATACTTTATATGAAAAGATTTGACAGAATTTTCGGTTCAGGTCCGACGGGGTTATTGAACTGTGTTTAACTTTGGACTGGCTTTTCTTTTGAATAATTGGCTCTTTATTACTTCCCTGTCCTAACATTTAGAGATAATTCTCCAATATCTCCCGCTCAAAAGTCATATTCAATCTCTTATCCAACGTCAATGCCCCTCCTCTCTCAAGCTCCTTCAACTCACGTTGCAGGGACGGGCGGGACACATTAAGATATTCCGCCCACTTCGAACGGGAAAAGGGTAACTTCCTATCCCCCTCGCACTTAAGAATATTCAAACAATAATAGGCTATTTTCTTCTTAATAGAAGAATAACTAAAAAGTTCCAGACGCTGTTGATAGTCCAAAACTCGTCGGGAGTAGAGACGGTTCATATTCCGGACCACCAAGGGATAACGAGAAAGTATATTATCAAAGGCCTCACCGGAAAAGGATATTAGCTCCACACTACATTTTGCTAAAGCACGGCATCCGGGCACTTCACCTTCTTCGGAGAAAACCGTAGCCCCTCCAAAAAGATCAGACTCTTCCCGCCACTCAATACAAAGATTGCTTCCATTGAGAAGGGGACGGTGAATCTCTACAGTTCCTGTGAGTATAAGAGATAATTTTGAGTAGGATTCATGGATCTCAAAAATCGATTCGCCCTTCCGGTAAGAACGTTTTTCCCAGTCTCCCCCATCAATTATCTCTTGCAAGAGCTGTTCATCCAGTCCCTTAAAAAGGAGACTGCGGGAAAGGACAGAAATTATTTTTTCCATAAAAACCTCTTTGTATCCGGGGATACTGTTCTCTTTCTCAAGCTGAATCTACACTCGTAAGTAAATATTAACAAGATTAGTCTAACATAATCAACAGGAGAATAGATGAACGCCATAAAACATCACTATTGCCAATCGCGAAGAGGCCCCAGTAGTTTCTGGATGCAGGAGCCTCATCTGATATTCGGAGAAATAAAACTTAAACGGGGAGACTCATTCCTGGATCTGGGATGCGGCGTAGGCGACTACTCCCTGGAAGCTCTCAAGTATGTGGGGAAAAAGGGAAAAATCTTCTCCCTGGATAAAAATGAAAAAGCCCTGAATCTTCTAAAACACGAAACAATTATAAGAAGGATAGAGAATATCCATCCCCTTCTCGAAGATGTCACCGCCCCTCTCTCCCTAAAGGAGAATTCCGTGGATGCCTGCCTGACCTCAACGGTCCTCCACTGCATGGATCTTAAAACCATAAGTACTAAAGTTTTTCCCCAGGTAAAAAAAGTCCTAAAAGACGGAGCCATTCTCTCTATTGTCGAATGTCACAAGAAAAGAACAAATTTCGGACCTCCCGAAGGAGTCAGAATCTCACCGGAGGAGCTGGAAGAGCTGGCTCTTCCCCATGGTTTTACCAAAACGGCTTATCGCGACCTGGGACATAACTATCTTCTACAGTTAGCCATCAAAAAGGATTTTTCATGAAAAACAAAAAAACTTCACCCATTAAGCTGCTTCTTAATGGGTCCGGCCCCGAAGCCTTCAGACTAAGCCTTTCCGGCTTCCTTATGTTTTTGAGCTCCCTTTGTGCCCTGGGCCCTTTCTATATTACCTATATCATCATAAACAGGATTATCTATCCGCCCCTACTTCCCCAGGAGTTGTTCAAGCTGGGGATTCTGGCAGCCCTCTTTATCTTGGGACAGTTGATATTCTCCGGCATCGCCATGGCTCAATCCCATGTGGCCGCCTATAATATTCTTTATGACCTGAGAGTCCGACTGACCGACAAATTACTTAGACTCCCCCTGGGTTATTTCACAAAGACCAGCTCGGGAGAGATAAAAAAGGTCATGATGGGCGATATAGAACAGATAGAAGAGTTCATAGCCCACAATCTGGTAGATCTTTTTTCCGTAATTTTTATGCCCCTCCTTATTTTTGCCTGGCTTATGACATTTAATGTCCCCCTGGCCCTCATCAGCATAGCTCCCGTTTTCCTCGGGGTATATCTGCAGCAATACAGAATTAAAAGAGACGGGGATGATTTCAAACATTTCTTCAGACTAAAAGGTCGAATGAACAGAACTATTATCGATTTTATCCGGGGAATGCCCGTTATCAAAGCTTTTAACCAAAGCGTTTACTCCTTTGAAAATTACCGGAATGAAGCAGAGCAATATAGTAATTTTTGGATAGGAATGAACAAAAAAGCTGCCGGATGCATGGCCCTCTACGCCCTCCTGATGGACAGCGGAATCCTCTTTCTTCTTCCCGCAAGCGGATTTATGTACCTCTTTGGGAAAATCACACTCTCCACCTTTATTATGTTTATGTTCATGGGCCTGGGGATGTCGAGATTTATGAAACAATTAATGAGCTTTGGATCTAATATTAATCAAATTTCCCGGGGCGTCATCAACCTGAATGAGATTCTTTCCACCGAGGAAGCCGAATCGAAAGGAAGGGTAACAGAACTGGAAAACCACGCCCTCCAATTCCGGGACGTCTCCTTTGCCTACGAAACTAAAGAGGTTTTAAAAAATATAAACTTTACCACCCCCCAGGGTACCATCACAGCCCTGGTGGGCTCATCGGGAGCGGGCAAATCGACATTGGGACAGCTCATCCCCCGCTTCTGGGATATTAAGGAAGGAGAAATAACCCTGGGTTCGGTCAATATCAAGGATATAGGGAGTGATACTCTCATGAAAAAGGTCAGCTTTGTCTTCCAGGACGTGTTTATGTTCAACGATTCGGTTTTGGAAAATATCCGCATGGGGGATAAATCAATCTCCCGGGAACAGGTAATCGAAATAGCCCAAAAAGCCCAATGCCATGACTTTATTCTAAACCTTGAAGAGGGCTACGACACGATTCTCGGATCAAAGGGAACCTATTTGAGCGGAGGAGAAAAACAGAGGGTTTCCATAGCCAGAGCCCTGGTAAAAGATTCTCCCCTTATCATCCTTGACGAAGCGACGTCCTATGCGGATACGGAGAATGAAGCAAAAATCCAGGAAGCCCTTTCCCAGCTACTCAAGGACAAAACAGTTCTTATTATTGCTCACCGATTGTCTACCATCCAAAGGGCCGATCAGATCCTTGTTTTTGACAAAGGAAAGATCGTAGAAAAGGGAGTCCACTCGGAACTTCTTCTAAAAAACGGCCCTTACAAAAATATGTGGGATAAGCACAAAGATGCCGGCGAATGGGGCATTGGAAACAGAATAAAAGAGGAGATAACCCTATGATTCAAACTTTAAAAATGGTCTCGAAAGGAAACGGAAAAAGAGTGGCGAGAATATCGCTGATAGCCATAATGGAAGCCCTTTTCGGCTCCCTTCCCTACGGTGTTCTCTTCTTCGTTCTTTTTGATATCATTAACAACAGCCTGACCATAGAGGGATTCACAGGATATACCCTTATCATTATCCTAAGCGCAGCATTCAGAACCTTTTTTTCCTTTTTAGGTGTAACCACTGCCCGAAACGACGGAAATATTATGATAAAGGAGCTGCGAATGGGTCTGGGAGAACATATTCGAAAGCTCCCTCTGGGATTTTTCAATACCCACGATATGGGGGATTTATCCAATAAACTCCTGGACAATGTCAATAAAATAGAGATGATCATCACCATGCTCCTGCCTCCCATGATCTCCACGCTGGTCCTAAATCTTCTTGTGGCGGGTGTTCTCTTTTTTCTGGATTACAGAATGGCCCTGGCCGCTCTCATAACAATGCCATTGTCCTTGCTTATTCTCACATGGGCCCGATCGGTAATGGATAAGCAGGGCCGAGCCCTCTACGACTCCTCTTCAAAACTCGCCGACTGCCTCCTTGAGTTTGTAAACGGTATAAAATTTATCAAATCCTTTAATAACTCGGACAGAAAATACCAAAATCTCGTGACCCACCTCAAAGATTTTAAGATTAAGAGCCTCAAAACGGAAGGAACCCTAAGCCCGATTATGGTCCTGGCGGGCATATCCATTGACTTCGGACTTGTCATGCTGATTTTGACCGGTTCCTATTTGATGATGGGAGGCACCTTAAGTACGAAAGAATTTCTGATCTTCATAGTCATAAGTTCCCGTTTTTTCGAAGGCTTAAAGGCCCTCTCCCTTAACTGGGTGAAGGTGAAATATTTGGGTATTGCCGGCGAATCGATAATGAATATCCTCAATGAAGAGCTTATGGAAGGAACCGGAAATGATGTATCAATCTCCGAACATACCATAGCTTTTCGGGACGTACGATTCTCCTATGGAGACAAGGAAGTACTTAAGGGTATCGACCTGCGAATAAAAGAGAACACTCTCACCGCCCTGGTCGGTCCTTCCGGATCGGGGAAATCGACAATGATAAATCTCATGGCCCGATTTTTTGATGTCGACTCGGGAGAGATAACAATCGGCTCCCATAATATTAAAGAAATCGACCCGGAAAGTCTTCTAAAAAATATAAGTATGGTCTTTCAAAATGTCACCCTCTTCTCCGATACCATTTACAATAATATCAGAATAGGAAAACCGGACGCCACGGAAGAAGAGATCATATTAGCCGCCCAAAAGGCCAATGCCCATGATTTTATTCAATCCCTGCCAGGGGGATACCAAACCATGGTGGGAGAAAACGGCGCCAACCTCTCCGGGGGAGAAAAACAAAGGATTTCCATTGCCCGGGCCATATTAAAAGACACCCCGATTGTTCTCCTTGATGAAGCAACCTCATCGCTAGACCCGGAAAACGAGATCTATATACAGGAAGCCATCTCCCGCCTACTGTTAGACAAAACGGTCATTGTCATTGCCCACCGTCTAAAAACGATTAAAGAGGCAGACCGGATACTTGTCTTCCGGGAAGGGGAAATTGTAGAAGAAGGAGAGCACTCGGCCCTATTGGAACAGAACGGTTTATACAGCCGAATGTGGGAAGAACAGGAAAATGCCCTGGGCTGGACGGTGGGAAACCAGGGGAGTCCCCAATGAACAACTTGGTTAAGGATACTTTCTCATCAAAAAAACATTCGGAAAACTATGACCAAAAGACCAGGAATGCCAACTGGCTGGCTCCGGAAATAGCCTTTGGGATGGCCTTTTCGTCGGTAGAGAAGGGAGATAGCCTCCTGGACCTGGGAATAGGGACCGGCCTGTCATCGGCTCTTTTTCACCGGGCGGGACTTTCCGTCTACGGGATGGATTTTTCCGAAGAGATGCTAAAGCTCTGTCGTCAAAAAGGAACGGCGAGAAAGGTAATAACCCATGATCTGATGGAAGAGCCCTACCCTTTCCCGACTGATTCTATGGACCATGGAATCTGCCTGGGTGTGTCCCATATTCTTCCCGATTTATCCTTGATAATGGGTGAAATGTTCCGTATTCTCCGTCCGGGGGGCCTCTTTGTTTTCTCCGTCATTCACCGGGAAAGGGATGAAGAAAAAACAGTCCCCCTCTCTTCAAAAGAACTGCCGGGAAAAAGCTTCACCTTCTATCGCTATTCCCGAGAGGAGATTGAAGAGGACCTCAAGAAATCGGGCTTCACCTTAGTGTCGCGCCTGAATTTCCTGTCACTACTGGCGGGAAAAGAGAGGCTTTTTACCATATATATGATACGGAGAGGATGGGAAGACTATTCATAAAGCTCCGCCAATTCGGGAAAAGGCTCCAGCGCCCGGGGAAGCAGTCCGTTCGCCCAGGCCAGAAAGAGGCCGTAATTGAGCACGGGTATACCCTTTTCCCGGAAGACATCCAGTTTGGCCAGCATGGCCTTTTGGGTGATCATACAAGCGGCGCAGTGGATAATCATGTCCCACTCCTCCGGATTTTCCGGCATCTTCCGGCTGTGGCCGAATTCCACCTGAGCTCCCACGAGTTGGCGGAATAGGCGGGGGATTTTCACCGTTCCCAGATCGTCCGCCTGACGGTGGTGGGAGCAGGACTCCATAACCAGAACCCGCCCCTTCTCGGGAAAATTATTAAGAGCCTTCAAACTCTCTATGAAGTAGGCGGGATTCCCTTTTTTCCGGGCAAAAAGGAGGGAGAAGGAGGTAAGAGGCTGATCTTCCGGAATGTCGGCGGCCACCTTGTGAAAGGCCTGGCTGTCGGTAATCACCAAAGAGGGCTTGATTCCCAAATTGTTGTAAAAGCTAAAGAGTTCCCGCTCTTTGAGAATAAGGGCGGCGCAATCCCGGTCCAGAAGGTCTCGGATGGTCTCCACCTGGGGCATAATGAGCCTTCCCGCCGGGGCGGCCAAGTCTATGGGAGTGACCAATAAAACCAGATCCTGCTCTTTGACCAGCCCTTCCACGGGAGTGATTTCCCGGCTCAGCTGCTCCGCTCTCTTCTCCATCATGTTTATGAGCGGACGGGCGGAGTGCTTCTCTTCGTTATTCAAAACCAGAAACTTCCCGGTGGGGAAAAAGCCTTCCTTTTCTCCATGAAGAGCCTTGTCACCAAAGGTCACCACACCAATCCAGGGCTGTTTGCCCTCTTCCAAGGCCTCAAGGATCTCCTTCTCTTCCGATAAAACAGGACGATCCCCGGGGGTAACAAAGAGCACCAGATCGGCCGATTTTAGCCTTTCCCGGGTCTTGCTCACCCGCTGTTCCCCCAGTTCTCCCACATCGTCAAAACCGGCTGTGTCCGTAACGGCGCAGGGCCCCAGCTTTCCCAGTTCAATTTTGCGTGTGACCGGATCGGTGGTGGTTCCCGGCGTATCGGAAACGATGGCACTGTCCTTCTCAAAAAGATTGTTCATAAGGGACGATTTCCCGGCGTTTCTTACTCCGGTAAGGACAATTCTGGTAGACTCGGCCAGGGCGGTTTGACTCATAAGTGGGCTCCCCGGGAAAAACCGGTTAGGCGGTAGGAACTTAACTTCTCGGCCAGCTCCTCCCGGTCCATTCCGGTCTCCCCTGATATAAATTCGATTAGTTCCTCCCCGGAGGAAAACGGTTTTTCCTTGAGCCGGGGTAGTAAATCCTTAATGACACTGTAGTCTAGGATGATGCGGAGGGTGTTGATAAGAGCAGGGCTGCCGTAGAAGTTCCTCTCCAGGACTTCCCTTTGAGGTTTGAGGGCATCCATAAGGGGGCCCGATGCGATTTCCAGAGCCCGATTCAGTCTTTCCCAGAGGCGAATCATCTGTTCCGCCAGAAAGGGCAGGTTGGCGTTAAGCTGCCACTGGCCGGAGCGGCTGTACTCTCCAATAAGCCGGGCCAGGGAAGAGGCCTCCAGGGAGAGTCCCCGGATCAGTTCGAGGTAGACCGGGTTCACCTTATGGGCCATAATGGTGGAGCCGTACTGCACCTCTCCATGGAGAATCTCCCCCACCGGCCCCATACCGTAAAGAATCAGGTCGGAAGCCAATTTGTAGAGATTGTCCCCGCAGAGTCCCATGCCCTGGGCCGCTTCCGCCAGAGAATCGCTGTGGGCCGTGGCGTCGGCCAGGTTTTGGCTCCGGCAGAGGGGAAGCCCGCTAATGCGGCGTAAATGCTTTTCTGCGGCAAAAACGTACTCCCGGGGAGCGGAAAAGCCCGTTCCCACAGCCGTTCCCCCCAGGGGGATGGTACGGAGACGCTCCTTTAGTTTGTTCAAACGCCAGCGGTCCCGCTCCACCGGCCCGGCCCAGGCGCCAAAGACCTGCCCCAGGGTGATGGGTAGGCCGTCCTGCCCTTCGGTCCGGCCGCACATGAGCCACTCCTCGTACTCTTTTTCCCGGGCCACCAGGGCTTCCTGCAGAGCTACCACATTTTTCTCCGTATCTTCTAAAAAACGGTAGGTCATGAGAATAACTGCTGTAGGAAAAGTGTCATTGGTCGATTGGAAACGGGCCAAGTGGTCCAGAGGATCGGCATCAAAGGCCCCGGTGAATTTTTCGTTGGCTAAAAGAGAAGCGGTCTCGCATAAATTCATATGGAGGCTGGTGCCCGCCCCGCCCTGAGCCAGAGGAAGGGGAAAGGAGTCGTCCCTTTCGCCCCGGATAATCTCCTCCAGGCTCTCTTCCAGATGGGGGAAATAGTCTTGGGGATAAAGGCTGAATGCCTCCTGCTGAGCCCGGACTGCGGCCAGCTTAACCTCTCCGTAGGCCCGGATCATTTCCCGGGGAGTCTGTCCTTTCCCCAGCCAGGCCAGGGCCTTTTCCGTTTCCTTTCCGTACATCAAAGGCCTATTTCCCAACCACTTCGTAACCGGCGTTTCGAATAGCCGCTTCCGCCTCTTCCAAATCAAACTCGCCGTCAATCTGAGCGTACTTCCCTTCCAGGCTGATCTCTATCTTCCCGACCCCTTCTACCAGGCTCAGGGCCTTTTCCACATTGGCCGAGCAGTGGTGGCAGCTCATTCCTTCAATATTAATCTTCGTCATAGCATCCTCCTTGGCTCCGTCTCGCCCCTCCGAGGAACGGCGGGCTCTAATCGTCGATTTGAACTGGCGAAACAGCACCAGAACAAGCATAGCAAGAAAAAAGAGAGCCACCGCCAATCTAAAGAGACTCGGTCCATGATCTCCGTGGAGATGGGCATGGGACTGGGCAAGGGGATTGGTCCCCAGGGCTCGGTAAGTAAAATCCATCAAAAAGCCGAATATCAGACTTCCCGTAATAATAGTTCCCAAATAACGGAGCGTTGTCTTACGCCCCAAAGCCTTGGAAATAATGGCCAGGGAGGCGGCGTTAGTGGCCGGTCCTGCCACGAGGAATACATAGGCCGCCCCGGGGGACAAACCTTTGGCAATCATGGCAACCGCAATGGGAATGCTGGAAGTGGAACAGATATACATGGGAATGCCAATGACTATCATAAGAAGCATACTGATTAAGGGATGGGCCAGAAAGGTTCCCGCAAAATAGTCGTCCGGTATAAAAAGAGAGATAAGGGCAGCCAGAGCGACTCCCATCAAAAAATTAAGGGCAATATCATTGAGAAGCTCAAAAAAGGCGTAATCAAAAACCTGACGGATTTTCCCAAAAATCCCGTGATAACTATCCTTTTTCCCGGCAGATTCACTGCAACAACCGTCAGTGCAAGTGTCGCCTTCTGAGCTCCCTTCCGTACAGGAAGCCCCTTCTGTCACTGCCCTGGAAGGCAAAGCTTCCTTCCCTCCAAAACGATCGAGGAGAAAGTTGGCAATTCCTCCGGCCATACCAATCAGCAAAGCCGCAGCGGCGCGGAAAAGGGCGAAAAGCGGCCCCAGCATCCCCCAGGAGGCGGTAATACTGTCCACCCCGGTTTGGGGAGTGGATATAAGGAAAGAGAGAACGGAAGACTTGGAGGCCCCGGAATTCTTCAGGTATACCGCCGTGGGCACAACACCGCAGGAACAAAGGGGCAAGGGAACTCCAAAGAGAGCGGCCTTGAAAACGGAGGAAAGATTATTCCCTCCAATGTGACGTGCTACAAAATCCTTGCTTAAAATGACATGGAGTACTCCGGCAATGACAATTCCCAGGGTTATATAGGGAGCCATCTCAACAAAGAGAGTAACCATCTCATTTATGAAAAGAGTGATATATTCGATCATAATATAATCTCCTTACTCGTTAATGTGATCCAGCCCGATGGCCAGGATTTCCTCGATGTGCTCATCGTTAAGGGAGTAGAAAACCTGTTTCCCCTCCTTTCTGTACTTAACAAGGCGAGCATGGCGGAGCAGTTTAAGCTGATGACTGACAGCTGTTTGCTGCATTTCGATCAACACGGAGATATCATGGACACAGAACTCCCCTTCCCGCAGGAGAAAAAGGATTCTCACCCGGGTAGGATCGCCGAAGATCTTGAAGAAATCGGCTAAATCCTGAATTTCCTCCTCCACGGGCAGGCTCTTTCTCAACCTCTCCCCGTCAGCCTCAGTCAGCTTACAGGAAATACAGAATCGTCCTTCATCACCCATGATATCCCCCTTTCACAACATCACACTCACATGCACATCTGTTCATATATACACATTAAACCTTCAAACCCTATCTGTCAATGTTCTACCCTCTATTTCCGATTAAAACCTTCCTTTTATTCACATGGGGGGAGTCTCCCCAAAGGTTAAATCCCACATCCCGTCCTACGGAACGAATACGATTAAGCAGACAACTCCCGCAGGCGGTCCCGCTCTCATCAAGGCATGGTTTCCCCTCATAGAGCTGATACCCCTTTCTTACCTTAATAGGAGTCAGATTGGGCATGGTCACATTCGCTCCGTACCCCAGCCCCCGCTCCCTTCCGTCGGGAACCAGAGCCTGAAGAGCGGTAGTGGCCGCAATATTCACATCACGAAGAACCAGGCGCGTGGCGGCAATCATATTTAAAGAGAGCTGTAGCAGGGCCTCCTTCTCCATCATACCCTCCGAGGCCATATCCCCGTGGGGATGGGTGATGTAGGGGCCCATACCAATCATATCAATATCCCTGTCACGAAAAAACTCAATGTCCCGGGCCAGCATATCCAGAGTTTGACCGGGAATACCGATCATGACGCCGGTCCCCACCTGGAATCCGACCTCTTTAAGATCACCGAGGCACTCTATCCTGTTTTCCAAAGTCTGGTTCTTGGGGTGGAGACGGCGATAGAGTGCGGGATCGGTGGTTTCTATACGCAACAGGTAACGATGAGCCCCCGCCTCATAGAGACGGCGGTAGGTTTCCCTACTCTGCTCCCCTATTCCCAGAGTAATCCCCAGACCCTTAGGCAATTTTTCCGAACGGGAACGCTCCTTTATTTCCGCCACAACCGACTCCACAAAGGAGATAAAGGCCGGATCGACCCGTTCCCCCGACTGCAACACAATAGAGCCATAGCCCTGATCGGCGCACCAGAGGGCGGTATCTACAATCTCATTCCGCTCCAGCGTATACCGCTCGCTAAGCTTAGAATTACTCTTGCGGATTCCGCAGTATCGACAGTCACAACGGCAAATATTGGAAAATTCGATAATTCCCCGGTAGTAAACCAGATTCCCCACCTCTTTGCCCATAAGGGACAAAGCCTCGTCACGGAGTCGGCCTAAGTCATCCTCTTTCGTAAAGGAGAGCATCTCAATAATATCCTTGCGGGTATAACTCATTCAGCCTTCCTAGAAATAGAGATCCCGAGCGCCCCGGCAGGTTTGCTCATAATAATTCTTAAGCATTTTCATAGCTCCCGGATTCCGCTCCTTTACCTCTTCTATCTCTTTTAAAATAAGCGGTTCCGCCACGGCCCGCGTCTCTTCCGAAGAGAAGTCGTCAAGCCACTCCCGGTAGGTAATTATGGCATTGAGCTTACAAAGATCCCCCTCCCGGCCGCACTTGAGCATCTCCATAATCTTTTCCCCTGTTCGTCCACAGCGGTAACCGGCCGTACAAAAGGAGGTGATAAATCCCATTTGGGCCAACTCACGAACGACCTCGTCCAGAGAACGGGTATCGCCCAGAACAAATTGCTGCCGTTCCTCTACCTGCCCTTTAGTCTCCTTGCTGTAGGCTCCCAACCCAATCCGGGAGGACGCATCGGTTTGAGTTATCCCCATGGGAATTATTCGTCGGCGCAGCTCAGCATTCTCCCGGGCGGTGAGAATCATCCCCGTGTAGGGAACGGCCAGGCGCAGGCAGAGCACAGCGTGCTTAAAGGACTCGTCATCCACCAGGTACTTTGACTCCGTGGCCAGAGGGGCATTGTGGGCCGGTTCGAGCCGGGGGAATGAGATGGTGTGAGGTCCCACGCCAAAGGTCCGTTCCAGTTCATGGGTATGGTGTATCAACCCCATAACCTCGAAGCGCCAGTCATACAGCCCGAACAGAGCTCCTATGCCAAAGTCATCAATCCCCGCATCATAGGCACGATGCATGGAGTAAAGCCTCCAGTTATAATTCCCCTTAAGAGTGTTGGCGGGATGCACCTTGGAGTAGGTCTCTTTGTGATAGGTTTCCTGGAATACTTGATAGGTACCGATTCCTACGTTCTTGAGCTTTGTCAAATCCTCAATAGACATGGGGGCGGCGTTAATATTGACCCGGCGGATCTGCCCCTCCCCTTTGCGAGTCTTGAACCGGCACTGGTAGATCCGTTTCACCGTATCGACAATGTAGTCCGCGTCGGAATCGGGATGTTCTCCGTAAGCGACAATAAGCCGCTTATGGCCGATCTCTCCGGCCAAGGTCTCAATTTCCCTGTCCAGCTCCTCCATGGTGACCAAGCGTCTCTCCATCTCGCCATTTTCCAGTCGGAAACTGCAATACTTACAACTGTTAACACATTTACTGCTTAAATAGAGGGGGGCAAAGGTCACAATCCGGTTGTCGTAGACCTCTTTTTTTATGGCGATCGCCGCCTCTTCCATCTCGGCAATGAGCTGGGGATCTCTAACATAAAGAAGGGCCGCCGTTTCTTCCGGCGAAAGAGTCTCAATGGAACGGGACTTTTTGATTATCTCCCGAATACGGGCCGGATCGGTCTTTTTAGCCCCTTCCAGCTGTTTCCAGATAAGATCGTCGTCAATAAAATCCTTCTGCCCCGGCTTTAAATACCGGTCAATCTGATCCTGCTTGATTCTGTTCTTAACCCATTCACTCGTTTTAACCGCAGTGGCGTTCATGGACACCTTCTCCCTTCCCTGCGGTTCTCGGGCATAAAAAAAGCCGCGCAGAGAGGTGCGCGGCTGGAAATTCTGACAAAAGAAAGACAAAACTAAAAAAATAGCCCAACGGTCAGCATAGCCTCCCGGAAGGAAAGTCAGTTTTCATACTCTCTATAGGCAGATTCCCTAAGTTCAGGTACGTAACCCTTGCCGCAGGATATCTAATGTTCTTCTACCATAAACGATAAATGGCAAGCTGTAAAGATAAAAAAATACCGACTGGCAGCGGTCAATGCCAGTCGGTAAAGGAGAAAACAATAACGGGTTAGTTAAAAAAGAACAAACCATAACCATTAGAGTTAAGGAGAAAAAGAAGAATGGGAACTTCTCTCTCTACAATTACTAGTATAGTAATAATATTTTATTAGTCAAGACTATTTTTGATTTAAGAACTTAATTTTTCTATGAATTACTGGATCAATTGGGGAAAATCCTATATAAATGATTTATATCAAGGAATTTACCGTGAAACATTTGGATGATTTACTGCTTATAGCCAAGAGAAAGAACCTCTTTGACCAAACCAGTACATGGGCGGAAGGGTCCAAAACCTACTTGGCAGAGATAAAAAAAGAACTCGTAGAAGTAGAAGAAGAACTTCTTTTGAACCGGAACAACTATCTCGAAGACGAACTGGGCGATGTTCTCTGGGATTATCTGAATATCCTCCTCACTCTGGAAGAGGAAAGAGGCATTACCGTGGAATCGGTCTTAAAGAGGGCCTGCCGTAAATACGAGGAAAGGATTTCCGGTATTGAATCGGGCCATAGTTGGAACTCGGTCAAGGAGAAACAAAAAACCACCCTTAAAAAGGAATTTGATCAAGAATAATTTGACTTTCCCCTACCTCTTTATTAAATTTATTATATATTGATTTTAGGGAGAAAGTTTTGAACGAAAAGATGCTTAACGCTCTTAATGAGCAGATTAATGAAGAATTGAATTCTATGTATATTTATATGGCCATGGCAGCTGATCTGGATGAAATGGGGTTTGGCGGAATGGCCCACTGGATGAGAAAACAGGCCCAGGAAGAACAGGTGCATGCCTTTAAATTCCAGGGTTATGTGAAAGACAGACAGGGTCGGGTTGTATTTAAAGCTATCCCCGAACCTCAGACGACCTGGGAGTCTCCCCTGGAAATTTTCAAGGCCGCACTGGCCCATGAAGAGTATATTACCGGAACCATCCATAAATTGGTAAAGCTGGCCCGTGAACTGGATGATATTGCCACAGAAGTTTTCCTTAACTACTTTGTCACCGAACAGGTGGAAGAGGAAGATTCGGCTCACGAAGTTGTTGATGCCCTTGAAAAAGTGGGCGACAGTGTCGGCCCTCTTTACCAAATCGATTCCTGGCTCAGAAAAAGAGACTAAATAAAAAGCGGCCCCATACTTCGGAGCCGCTTTTTTTATAGCTAGAGGGTTTTTCCGTAGCGAAGGGTCTCCCGGGCACGGAACAGCAGATTATCCGCCTTTTCCAGCTCCAACAGAGCCTCACGCTCACTCTCTTCGGTCTCAATGATTTTTGCCATGGCCCCGCCGTTTATGACAATTCTCCTGTCCGCCATAAGGGCCAGCAGAGGATCATGGGTGGCAAGAAAGACCATTTTTTCCTGTTTTACCAGTAATTCCAAAGCCCTTTTCCGGTCTACACCGGCATTCTCTATCTCGTCGATAAGAACGATGGGAGACCGGCTCAAACAAGCCGTATCGGCTATCATGAGAGCCCGGGACTGCCCGCCGGACAAACTGGTGAGCGCCGTATCGCCGGAAAATTTCTCTCCCGCCAGTTCATTGGCCAGCTCCACCACTTCCCGGGCGGTTTCTTCCGGATCACGAATCATACGACTTTCTCCGTGGAGTTTAACAAATTCGTAGGCGCTGCAGTCCATAACAAAATTCATGTTCTGCGAGATCTGGGCCACCATTTTTCTATCTAAAGAGAAGCGGCGCCCCTTTTCCGGCTCACCCCCGTCGATAAGGATGTTACGACCGGTGGGAGTATCGGCCTGGGCAAGGCACTCTATATCCTCCAGAAGGCGGCTTTTCCCACTTCCCGTCGGTCCCACCACGGAAACAACTTCTCCCGTACGAATAAGAAGGGATTCAACCGGCTCCGATGCACCGTCTTTGCCCCATCCCCCCCGAATTTCCAGAGTGGAGAGGCTCTGTTTCTGTCCCAGCGACTCCATGGCCTTGATAAACAGTTCCATCTCCTCCTCAAAGGAGTCTCGGAGTATTCCCTTCTCCTCCAGAAAGGCTTCAGAAAGACCCTTTAGGTAGTCGGCCACCGATTCAGCCTGGTCCGGCTCGGCCAAGCCCCGGGTCAGGAAAAAATCGCCCAAATAAGGATGGGCCTCTTTGAGGGCCCCGTAGTTTCTATTTTTCATTAAAGCTCATCTCCCGGGTAATCCCTATTTGGTAATCCTTCCCTACCCGTTTTTCACCCAGACAGTAGGAACAGAGGGCGGTGGGCATGGAGAAACGGAGAGCCAGATCGTCTTCGGGAGAACCTCCGTCCATGTCGTTGAGGAGGGTTTTCATCTCCAATACACCTTGACCGGTGAGGCCGTTTACAGAAATGATCTGCGCCTTGGGGGCGGCCTGTTTAACCCGGTAGGCGAATACTTCCCGTTCCGCCTGGGACACAATGTCCCCCTTGGTAACAACCACCAGATCGGCAAAGCGAAGCATGGGACCCGTTTTTTTGGGGGTATTGAGGCCGCTCAGAGCATCTATGACACAGACTGCGGGAAGGCCTTTCATGTGGGGAGCGCAACGGTTGCAAAGGCCGGCGCTTTCCGTAATGAGAAGGTCCGTTCCCTGCTGCCGAGCCCATTCTATCCCCTTCCCGATGTTGTTAACGAAGAAGTGGTCCGGACAGAGGTTCCCCGCCAATCCCGTTTCCAGGGGAATGCCGTGCTTGGCGTAGACCTCTCCGTCGGAAGAGCTGAGGCAGTCGAATTTAATAACGGAAACCTTCAATCCCTGGGCGGCCATCTCCTTTACAAAAGAGACGATAACCGAGGTCTTACCGCTGGAAGGAGGCCCGGCGACGGTTATGATTCGCACTGTTCCCCTCTCCCGGTTAAGGCCAACCGTCTTTCCCGGTCCAGGGCCTTTTCGTAGATAAGGTCGATTTCCTTCTTCAATTCAGCCACGTCCCCGTCACGCACGACGGACCAGTCGACCCAGTAGAGCTTTTTGTCCTCCGGAAAGGCGGGGCTCGATTTGGAATAGGCCGAAGGAAACCACATCTCTTCACATAGCTGAGCTACTTTTTCGCCAGTCAGAAAGTCCAGGATCTCCCGGAATTCTTCGGCTTTCTCCTTTTTCACAAAGAAGGAGATGGGACTGGTGAAAACTCCCTCATCGGGGAAAATAATGGCATTTCTGTCCTTTTTCACAATCCGCTGGGCGAAGAACCAGGGCATGATGAATACGGTGGGGCTGTCCGCCGTAGGGCTGTTACAGAGTTTTACCATTTCCGCCGGGTGATAGCAGGCGGCGATATTCCGGGCCAGTTTTTCCAAACCCTCTTTACCGTAAAGCAAATAGTAAGGGATGGAAACGGAGTGACAGAAGAAGTCTTCCTCGCCGCGAACTCCTATGGACTGGGCGAATTCGGGAGCCAGCAGGTCTTCCCAGCGTTCCGGCATGGGACGGTCACCCAGTTTATCCCTGTCTACTACGGCAACAAGAAAGTTCGTGGCAATGAAGCCGTATTTATTGTCCGGGTCTGCCATTCCGCTTCTGTGAAAGAGGGGATTGGTAGGAGTCGTGGCGGGCAAAAATGCTCCGGCATCGACAAATCGGTCTTGAAACCTCTTATGGAAGAGGGAGTTGATGTCGGAGGTGATCATCAGGTCCGGTAGAGCGTCGGGATCATCCACCGCGTCCACATAGTCATAGTAGGAAAGCTCATGATTCACATTTCCTTCGATGAGAAAATCGTTCTTCTTTCCCCACTCTTCCATAAAGGTATCGAAAAGCACCGAAAAAGGGTTCCTGAGACCGCAGGGAAAGAGGGCCACAAAGGGAGGAAAGGATTTTTTCACATCATAGTCTTTCTCTTCCCCAGCAGCCTGATTTCTTTCGGCTAATTCTTTAAAGAAAAGTTCTTCGTTTATCTCCCATCGTTCCAGAGCGGCTCCTACGGTAAGATAGGGAGCCACACTGTCAAAAAGAGCCCCCGCCCCGGTCATATCCTTTAGAAAATCGCTTAGACCGGGATAGTGTTTTTCGCTATTAGTCAAACTCAACTGTAGTACATCATTTTCCATTCTACATCCCTCCTAAATGTGAAAAAAGAGGGAGTAGAATCGAGCCATTTCCTCTTCAAGGTCATAGTCAAAACTCTCCGGATATAGAATCTTTCTCAACCAGATAATCCCTCCCAACTGATTGACAGAAGCGGGCTTGTCAAAGGCATTGAAAGGAACAAAGGGAATGATGAAAACTTCACTGTCCAGGGCGGCCCACTTTCCCCCTTCATAGAGTTTTCCGTCATTCGGCTTCGTACGGGTGGCATGTCCGGCAATAATTATTTCCGGATCCCCCTTAACCACTTCCTCAAAGGAGATCTGCATGGGACCGGCCTTTCTCGTATAGGGAAGGGTTATGACATTTTCCGCTCCGCAGAGTTCAATCAAAGCGGCATTCGACACTCCCGCCGGATAGGTATTCAAACCTTGATCACTCAAAGAATAATAAACCCGTTTCTTTTCACTCTTACTAAGTCCTTCGGTAAAATCTTTCGTCTCCACCATAAGGGAACCGGCATAGTCGCCCAGAAGGGAGGCCCTGTCTTCACGTCCGAGCACCTCTCCCATGAACTCATAGGCCTGGGGAATCAGATCCATTTCACAACTCACAAATAGAACGGGGATTCCCAGTCTTTCCTGAACCGTGTCGCATAGCTCTCCAACGGTACTGCTCGGAGTATCGGAAAGTACAATCACATCGGGATTCAGCTTAAGGATTTCCTCATCATTGGCTTTTTTTCCATTTCCCCAAATAGTTCCGTGCACAGGAAGAGCGGCATACTGGGGGGGAAAGATTTTAAGCGCCTGGGAGGACATCTTAAAATTCCAGTTACCTAAAAGCTCGGGGGCCAAACTATAGAGAAAGACCGATGCGGTGGGATTGCCGGACATGACAAGACTAATCTCATCACTATCGGGAAGGGTTACGGACCGACCAACCATGTCCGTAACGGTCTGTTCCGCCCATAGGCTTGCGGCCGCCAATATCAGTAGGGCTATAAGGTTTAATAGTTTCTTCATATTTTTCTCTCCTTCATTATATCCTTAACAAAATGGGGTTCGCAGTATTTGGAATCCCCGTGGGTAATAACCGAAATAGGGGTACCGTAAATTTCGGTGAGTTTTTCACTGGTAAGTACTTTGTCAGCCCGGTCCAGATCGGTCAATCGCCCTCCCTGAATGATGGCTGTTTTGGCTCTGAGCCAAAGGCTATGCTCCGGGAAATGGCTGGTCATCATGATAGCGATTCCCTGTTCCGACAGGCTGTTCAGAACAGAAAGCACCTTAATCTGGTTTCCCAAATCCAGGTGAGAGACCGGTTCGTCAAGAAAGATAAACCGGGCTTCCTGATTCAGGGCGCGGGCAATAAGGACCATTCGCTGCTCTCCCCCGCTCATTTCCAGGTAGTTTTTATCGGCCCGGGAGTCCAAACCAAGCATTTCCAAGACCTTGTCCGTATGGGCGTAATCACTCTTCCCCGGGCGGGAAAAGAGGTTTTTATTTCCCATACGCCCCAACACGACCATCTCTCTTACGGTAAAAGGAAGTCCCGAACGGTGGCTCTGGGGAACGAAGGCTATCTGCCGAGCCAGATCGCTTAAGGAAAAGTCCTTCCGATTTTTTCCTCCGATCTCCACTTCTCCCCCCAACGAATCCTGAAGGCCGCAGATTGTCTTTAAAAGAGTTGTCTTTCCCTGCCCGTTAGCCCCCAAGAGAGTCAGTATTTCCCCCTTCTTCAATGAGAAGCTAATATCCTGGACGATTTTTTTCTTACCGTACCCGGCATCGAGTTTAATAATATCAATTTGACTCATTACTTACGCCTCCTTAAAAGAAAAAAGGCAAAGAAAGGGGCCCCGATAAGGGATGTAAGTATGCCCAAAGGAAACTCTACGGGGGTAATAACCCGGCAAAGGGTATCAATAAGAAGAAGGTAAACTCCCCCGCCAAACAAGGTTCCTACGAGTAAAGAGCTAAAACGATTGGCCCCTCTAAGACGCACCATATGGGGAACCACAAGGCCCACCCAGCCAATAACCCCGCTGATGGAAACCGCAGCAGAGGTCATGAGCGTGGCGGCAATAACAACAACTAAACGTATAGACGCAGGATCCACGCCCATACTCCTTACCTCTTCATCACTCAAGGAAAGGAGGGATATACGCCAGCGGAGCAGATAAAGAATAATTCCGCTTAGGATAACTGTACCCCCGATAAACAGCCCCCTTTTAAGGTCGCTATCGGCCAGAGAGCCCATAAGCCAATAGGTTATGGCCGGCAAGGTATTTTGGGGATCGGCCAGGAATTTGACCAAAGAAATCAGTGCGGTAAAAAAAGTACTTACCAACATTCCCGCCAGAACAAGTAAAAGGACTTTGTTCATTTGCTTCCCCATAGCCGAAACACCCAAAGCCATAAAAACAGCTGCCAAACCGCTAAGAAAGGACATGAGCTGAACCATGTAAGGACCAAAGCCCAAAAGCAGTCCTAAAGCAGCTCCAAAGGCGGCGCCCGAAGAAGCTCCCAAAACAGAGGGGGAAACCATGGGATTTTTAAAAACCGTCTGATAAACAGCTCCCGATCCGGCCAGAGCGGCACCCACAAAAAGGGCCGCTACTATTCGGGGAAGCCGTACGGTAAAGAGAATTATTCGTGTCGTCTTCTCCATTTCCGCCGGATTTGTCAGAACCTTAATTATCTCCGAAAAAGGAATGGGATAACGGCCCAGAAAAAGAGCACATAATGCAGTAACAACAATAACTGCCCCATACAATAGGGCTTTGATTGGTTTTGACAATGGCCTTCCTCCTTTTCGTGCCTATGCTATGATAGGAAAAGTAAGAAAAAACTGTCAAGTATAGGACGAACTAATATTATTAGTAATTATTTACGTAAATGTAGCTATGCAACAAAAGAGTGAAAATATCCTACCGTTAAGTAAGAAACACTGTTTTTTACTCTATTACTCTAATAGTATTTACCATTCGGTAAGTTGACTTGAATCGGGGCTAAAGAATACAATGGGTCATATGAAATTTCACCTGTCTCACATACTTTTTTTTGTAGTTCTTCTTCTCTCCCCCCTCTCTCTTTTTGCCCACCCGCACAGTTATATTTTTGCCAACTGTACCCTGGAGTTTGAGGAAGGAAAGGCAAAAGGTCTTTGGGTGGAATTTGAATTTGACAGCCTTTTTTCAGGAGAAGTCAACTTTGGCTTTGACCAGAACAGGGACGGAATATTTAATGAGAGGGAAACAGCCGAATTGGAGGAGTACGTCTTTTCCAGTTTCAAAGATTTCAACTATTTCACCTTTATTCGTATGGGGAAGGAACGTTACTTACCGGAAAATGTGAAGCATTTTTCCGCTCGGCAGGAGGGATTTGAATCACTGATATTTCGCTTCTTTGTTCCCCTGGAAGATTTTCCCCACCGGGATTTTCACATTGCCCTTTACGACTCGTCTTTTTTCTGTTCCTGCCGCTTAAACGAAGAGGTACCGGATAACCGAGTCACGGAAGACTTTTTCCGCACCACCGGAACGGGAATACCCGATATTACAGTCACAGTAGGAAAAAACAAGGAATTTCCCGTTTACTATAATCCGGAAAGCCCCCCTACAGACTTAACGACCTATAGCGAATGGGAGCCCGGTCTGGCTACCTATATACCGGAGGAAATCCATGTCCAGTTCTAAATACCTACTCCTTCTCTTCATGCTGATTTTTTTCTCCCTTAAACTGACGGCCAATCCTTTCATCAAACCGCAGGATCAAAATCAGCCTGCCCCGGTTCGCCCCCCCTCCTACAGCGCTCCTTCATCCATCATAGAGGGGCAATACCGCTTCCGAGAAGCCATTGCGGCACACCTCTCCGACTGGAAGGAGAACCGCGGTCCCCGATCGTTCTTCTCCCTCGCCCTGGCAGGATTTATCTACGGGATTCTCCATGCCCTGGGCCCGGGCCACAGAAAAACGGTCATATTCTCCCTGTTTATTACCCGGGAAGCCCGTTTTTACGAACCCATCGCAGGGGGCTTCCTCTCCGCCCTGCTTCACGGATTAAGCGCAGCGGTGGTCATACTCAGTTTCCGCTCCCTTTCCAACCGTCTTTTCCTGGATAAGGTAAATGTAACTTCCCTCTACCTGGAGGGAATCACCTACCTCCTTCTGGCCCTCCTTGCGATAGGCCTTCTCCTGTATGAACTGCTTCATCACCATAACAACAACGAAAACAAAACAAACCGCAGTCTCTACGGCACCATAGCTCTCACCAGTGCCTTTCCCTGCCCTGCGGCCGTTATGATACTGGTTTTTTCCCTCTCCATGGACCTTCTGCCCCTGGGAATCATTACGGTAGGAGCCCTCTCCCTGGGAATGGGAATTACTATTTCCGCCATAGGTTTCCTGGCGTGGAGCGGCAGAACAGGTTTAATGGGGCGACTCAAGAACAAAGAAAAGCTCCTTTTCCGGATTTCACACCTTTTTGAGGCGGCCGGTTATCTCTTTCTCATTCTCTTTTCCCTCTGGATGGCCTTACCCTTCCTTGTCAGTCTCCCCGAATTACTTTAAAATCGGCGACAATGAAATATTTAAAGATTCTTCTATTGGGATTCATTCTATCGGCCTCCCTCTACGCCCATCCCCACCTCTTTATCTCAACAGCCTGCACTCTGGAATTTGAAGAAGGACAGATCAAGGGACTCTGGGTTGAATTTGAGTTTGACGAATATTTTTCCAGCGAAATAAATCTAAAATATGATGCCGACGGAGACGGGATTTACAATGAAGGAGAAACGGCAGAAGTTTACAACAACGCCTTTATCAACCTGCAGTACTACAACTACTTTACCTTTATCCGCCATGAAGAAGAAGTTATCTATCCGGAAATAACGGAAAAATTCTCGGTCAGGTGCGAGGGAAAGGATAAAATCATCTATGACTTTTTTATCCCCCTTCCCTCCTATCCCTACAAAGATATCTATATAGCCCTCTACGATGCGACCTTTTTCTGTTCCTGTGAATTCCAGGAAGAGTATTTTTCTGTTACCGGTACGGGGATTCCCGAATATAGCCAGTCAAAGGCCGTTAATGACAATCTGTCTATACACTATAATCCCCAGGCCGGTACGGAGGACATAGGTACATCCCAGGACTGGTCCCTGGGCCTCCTCACCTATATTCCCGAGGAAATACACATACAGTTCTAAACTGATTCGGAGAGCTACTCTTCAGTCTTGAAGCTCCCCACTTCCCGGTCAATCCGCTCCAGGTTGTTCTGGTTTCGTTCACCGAGCTCCTGAATTTTCCCGGCAAAACGGGAGATTTCCAGAAGAGATTCGCGAATATTCCGAATCCCCCCATGGTTATCATCTGTCAGACGGGAGATTTCATTCACCTTCTGAACAGCCGTACCGGCCTTATCTTCCACAATACCGGAAGACTCCTTCACCGACTGAGAGGAGTGCTTAAGGTTCCCCAGGGCTTCCAGAATCTGAGAGTTTCCCGCAGAAACCTCATCAATGGCCAGGAGTATTTCCGAAATGGTATGAACCACATCCTTATTACCCTTTTCCAAATCCCCAATAATAGCGCTTGTTTCCTGGGACTTATCCTGGGTTAACTGAATTTTATCGATAATTTCCTTGGTCGATTCGGAGATCTGTCGTGAGTTAATACCGGTGGACTCGGCCAATTTCCGCACTTCATCGGCAACAACGGCAAATCCCTTACCCGCTTCTCCCGCATGGGCCGCCTCAATGGCGGCATTCATGGCCAGAAGATTTATCTGGGAGGAGATACCGTTAATAACATTGACCACGTCTTCAATGGTATTGATAGAGGACGCAATTTCCCGAATATCTTCCATGGTATCGTCCATTTTGCGGGAACTCTCCACAGCCAGGGAGCTAAGCTGATTCATCTGCTCCATACGGTCATTGGTAATACGACTGATATTTCCGATGGCGGCAATCATCTCTTCAATGGAGGCGGAAGACTCTTCTACCGCAGCCGCTTCCTCCACAACCTGCTGGTTTACGGTCTCGATGGCACTGAAAATATCATTCAAGGCATGACTGGCTTCATCTCCATTACCGGAAAGGGTCTCCGAAGAACGCTCCATCTGTTCTGCTGTAGCAACAATACCATCCATGGTAGACGATATCATTTCCGAATTCGATCTTAACTCATCGCCTATGGTAGAACTCTCCCGGGAGACCTTTTTAAGTCCGGAAACAATAAGATGCAGCTTTTCCAGAAAGCGATTGAAATTCGTCGCAATATGTCCCATTTCATCGCTGGAACGGACCTTCAGCCGAAAAGTTAAATCCCCTTCGCCCGAAGCGATATCATCGAGCCCACTGGCGGTCTGCTTCATCATTTTTATAATGCCGAGAAGGACGAACATAATAAAAGCGCCGCTTGCCAGGAGAGAAAGAATCCCCGCAACAATTAAGAGCCAAAGGTAAGCTCCCAGCTCATCAATGAGAACCGATTCATATATGGTGTACAGAACAACCCAATCATATGGTTCATAAACCTTGATATAACCGATTTTCATAACCGTTCCTTCTTCACCCTTTCTTGCCAGGTTGTAGGAAACGCGTCCTTCTCCCACTTCAAAGAAGTATTCGGTCAAATTTTGTCCGGTAAGCTTATCATAGGCCTGGGCTATGGTCCCCAGTCTCTCTTTGGAGGGATGGCAAATATACTCATCCCCACGGGATTTAACAATAGGATAACCAATAGAGATGTCTATTCCTTCGTAGATAAGAGCATTGAGGGAAGCCAGACCTTCCTTCCTGTAATCCTCCATAGCCCGGGATATCTCTGCGGAATCATATCCAGAGATATCCTTAAGTTCTCTCCTACGGGCTTCCTCCATCTGCTGATACTGGGAAATAAGTTTGTAGGCCGTATCGACCTGGATACTGGCACGTTTATAAAAATCATTCTCAATAGTTCCCTTGATTCTGCCAACCAGAACAGATGTCAAAACAGCGAAGATTATTAGAATGGCGATTAATACGGGAAGAAAGATCTTCCAGAGAATAGATTTCATTTTGAACTCCCGAGATTTTTGTCTTAACTATAATTCACAGGAAAGGCATATTGCAACAAAAAAAACTAACACCAGCTTTCTATAAGCTGAATTAGCTCATCGGGACAGTCTACGATCTCTTCGGCCCCGGTCTTTTCCAACTCTTCCCGGCTTCGAAAGCCCCAGCTGCAGCCTACGGCAATGAATCCGGCATTTTTTGCGGTTTCCATATCGGTAGACGTATCGCCCATGTAGAGACATTCGGAGGGCTCTATTCCCCAATCGGAAATGATCTCCAGGGCCTGCCCGGGATGGGGTTTGTGAGGCACTCCGTCCAGCTGCCCGCTAATGTGGGTAAAGGGCCAGGAGGAAAGAAAGTATGCACAGACTTCCCGAGCCGTCTGTTCCGGCTTGTTAGTAAGGACCGCCAAGGGCAGAGATTTTTCCGTGAGAAAAGTCAGCATTTCCCCGATGCCTTCGAAAAGCCCGGTTCGGTTCCGACTGTTTTGGGAAAGGGTGATCCTGTATTCGGCCAAAATGGTAGAGTGGTCAAAGTTATCCGGAAAATTGTCCCTGATAAACTGGGGAGCCCCATAACCCACCATGGCGGCATACTCCTTTTCACTCTTCTCCGGGAGTCCGTATTTGATCATCAGACTGTTCATAGAATCGGAAATATCACCAATCGTATCCAACAACGTACCGTCCAGGTCAAACATAACCCCACTAATTTTTTTGATTCCCATAGGTTAAGTCATATCATATAGGCCCCGGGAAGGCTAGAGAGATTGTATTAAAAAACAAGCCTATCCCCTTTCCATAACTTGTAAAAAAGCCTATTCTATACGGCGTAGAGCCGTTCCAAGGGCTCAAAAGGAGTCAAATAATGTCATTTACAGAAAGCATGAGAGCCAAAGCCAGCGAAATGGCCAAGACCCTCGTTCTTCCCGAAGGTACCGAAACAAGAACCATTCAGGCAGCCCGAATCATCCTGGATGAAAAAATAGCCCGTGAAGTAACCCTGGTTGGTAAGGTAGCCGATATTGAAGCGGCTGCGGCAACTTCCGGCACTGACCTTTCCGGCATCAAGCTGGTAGATCCGGCAGAGTCCGATAAAATGGACGCCTATGCCAATGAATTCTACGAACTGAGAAAGCACAAGGGTGTAACTCTGGAAGACGCTAAAGCCAAGATGATGAATACCCTTAACTGGGGTGCCATGATGGTTCGTCTTGACGACGCAGACGCCATGGTAGCCGGGGCGGAAAACTCCACCGGTAAAGTACTGGTTTCCGGTTTTACCATCATCAAAACAGCTCCCGGCGTTAAGTCCGCCTCTTCCTGTTTTGTTATGGACCTGCCCGATAAGAAGTGGGGTAACGACGGTCTCATGGTCTTCTCCGACTGTGCCACCATTCCCGATCCCACCGTAGAACAGCTGGCCGAAATTACTATTCAGTCCGCCGAATCCTTCAAGACCTACTGCGGCGGCGAGCCCCAGGTAGCTATGCTGAGCTTCTCAACCAAAGGGTCTGCCAGCCATCCCAATGTGGACAAGGTAGTTGAAGCCCTGGCCATCGTTAAGGAAAAAGCTCCCGAACTGAACGTAGACGGTGAACTCCAGCTCGACGCAGCTATCGTTCCCGCCGTAGGAGAAAAGAAAGCTCCCGGTTCAACCGTTGCCGGTAAGGCGAACACCCTGATCTTCCCCGACCTTCAGTCCGGTAACATCGGATACAAACTGGTACAGCGATTTGCCGGTGCCGGTGCTTACGGTCCCTTCCTTCAGGGATTCGCCAAGCCTATATCCGACCTTTCCCGAGGTTGTTCTATCGATGATATCGTGAATACCTGTGCGGTTACTTTAACCCAGGTTAAGTAATAAGTTCATTGATTATTTTGCGGTAAACGGCGGGAGTGGCCAGTACGGCCAGTTCTCCCGCACTTGCCCAGAAACCTTCCCCTTCCCGGTATGCTCCGGGGGGAAGGATTTCTTTCCCCTTCCCTATCCATTTCTGTATTTCCGGCTTGAGAGTTTCCTTGTATTTCGTATAGTTGTGTACTCTTTCTTTAAGAGAAGCGACCGATTCCCACCCTTCCGCGATGGTAATCTCCGCGTCTTCACGGGGAAAAGTCCAAAGTCCCCGTCCAATCCCTTCATTTCTTTGTATAATCCAATAGGACAGCCCTTTATTTCCCTCACGGGTATAAATCCGTACCCGGGAGGTTAACTCCACCTTCTCCCGCTTCTTTTTTACCGGAATGGTGTGGGCTATATTCTGTTTGTATGCGAGGCAGTCCCCGCTTAGGGGGCAGGAGGCACAATCGGGCGTACCGGTCCTGCAGACCAGTTGCCCCAGCTGCATCAAAGCCCCGTTAAACAGTCCCGGATTTTCTGAATCGGCAATAATCCCGTCCAGCCGCTCCCGCCAGAGGCTCTCCCTTTCCTTATCCCACTCCGAATGGGCTCCCAGCCTTTGACAGATCCGTTTTACATTGGCATCGATCACAGGCCTATTTATTCCGAAGGAGATGCTTAGCAAAGCGCTGGCCGTATAGTCCCCTATACCGGGGAGTGAAACCAATTCCTTATAGTCACAGGGGAATTGCCCGCCTCTTTCTTCCTGGAGTATTTTGGCAGTTTTAAGAATATTCCGAGCTCGGGAGTAATATCCCAACCCTTCCCAATGGCGCAGGACCTCTCCCTCTTCACAGAGAGCCAGCTCCTCAAGAGTGGGAAAACGATCCATCCATCGCTTAAAGAAGGGCACAACCGCCGTAACGACAGTCTGTTGGAGCATAACCTCCGAAATCCAGACCCGATAGGGAGAGGAATCCTCCCCCCAGGGATAGGCAACACCTTCCCTCTCAAACCATTCAAGGAGAGCTCTATAGTTCATCAGTTCTAGATTACTTCCGTATCCTTTCTCTTAAGCCAGATATTGGAAGGATCCTCAAAGCGACGATTCCCGGAAAGCAAAAGATAAAGAACAAAACAGAAGGCGAGATAGAGACCGTAAAGGGCAAGTACGAGCCAGGTATTCCTGAGAGATCCCTCCAGAGCTCCCTTAGCCGGTGCGTTAGCTGTAAGAATAATGGGAATGACAAAGAGAAAAACCAGTCCCGAGGCGTACATATAGTCACGGGACGCAGGAGTTTCGAATTTAGGGTCAATAATGCGAAGCAGGGCCAATCCGGTGGGGAGTGTCCCTGTAATGGCACCATAACAGAGAACGCTTCGGTAAAAGGCGTTATCAGAAAAGATTCGGGAACTCAGCCAGATATGGGTAATGGTAGACATAACTCCGCACACAACTCCCAAAACAACAATGGGAATCCAGAACTCACCAATAATGGCAATGGAAATAGCACCTACAGCAGCGGCTACCATATAATCCACGGCAAAACCGGAAATACGGGTCAGTCGGTCGTTATCCACCACATATTCAATCTTCATTCCCCCCATAAAGGCCTTAACCAACATAGCCGTAAGAGCGGAAAAGATAAACATAATTCCCCAGAGATTCACGGCCAATTCATACCCCAAGGGTCCGACAAAAGAGAGCCCCCAGGTAATCACTTTAAGAAGAAGATAGGTCAGAAGATAGGTTCCCAAAACAAGAGCCAAATTAAAGGAGAGGGGATCGATAGCTTCGGGGGTTGTGATATCGTTTACATTGCTCGTATGGGGAGGTCCGGAGCGCTTCTGTACCCCGGCACGTACCTGGGCTTCGTTAATCTTTTCGTACTTGCTCCGTTCAAGCCAGCCCTTGCGCAGACCGTAATTTACAAGAAATATCCCGCCAAAACAGGCCCATACAAACCCAAGAGCCCCAAAAGTCAGTCCCACATCACTTAAACCGGTAAATCCCATCTGCTCCCAGCCCTTACCAATGGCAAAGGCCTGTCCCGGTCCAAGAGAATATCCCAGAGTGGGAAAAAGACCGAATCCGGGAAAGAGATCGGGCATAAATGTAAAAATCATGATGAGGACCAGTCCGGTTCCCAGAAAGCACTGAAGGGCGTACTGAGTGGTCAGCGTTACGGCTGTGGCCATTACGTCGGGATTCTTTTTGGAACTTCTCTTGGGAGAAACCCGCAGAATCATGGAAATAAAAGAAATATTCAGGAAATGGAAAACGATGTTCTCCAGATTCACCGTATCGAGACCCATAGCGGGGGCCACCCAGTTGTAGTAGGGAAGCAGCAAGAAACCGGCGGTAAGATTATTGGGAATCAGATACTTCTGAAAAAATCCCACTTTAGTACGAATTAAGGTTCCCACCAAAAGGGCCAGGGAGATAACTCCAATATCAAGAAAAATAGTCCATTCGAATTCCATTAGAATCCCTCCTACCCTTTATTGTATAGGAAATACCCCTTGCAAAACAAGCTTTTTTTCCGCTCCTTCTTCGACCTTCATCCCCGGTTCCCACCGTAAGCCGGCCAAAAAAAGCCCGGCAGATGAGCTGCCGGGCCATTCATTCAATTCAATTACTATTCGGAAGAGTTATCATCCAACTTGGGCGCATCCCCTTCGGTCGATTCACCGGCGGCCATACGGCGGCGCAGCTCGGCCTGTTCCTTCTCTTCCCGCTCTTTTTTCTCTTTCTCGAGCCTTTCCCGCTCTTCCTGCTCCTTACGACGGGCTTCCATTCTCTCTTTAATAGCCTGATTTCTGGCCTCGCCCGACTCTTTAGCTCTATCGGAAGGCTTCAGATCCCGGGACTTTCTGCTGGCGAATTCTTCCTTACCAAGCTCATCCTCATCAATCATAGCCATAAGCTCTTCCCGCTCTATGGTCTCATCGTCCATAAGACGGGAGGTTATCTTCTCAAGAAGTTCTTTATGCTTTTCCAGCAAAGCTTTAACACGGACATAGCTTTCGGACATAATCCGGGCGATTTCCTCATCGATAAAGCGCTGGGTTTCCTCTGAGTATTCCCGGTAAGCAGAGTAGCCCCCCTGCTCCTGGCCCAGAAAACTTGATCCCCTCTTGTCCAGAGAGACATTGGCGAATCGTTCGCTCATTCCTAAACGGGTAACCATAGCCCGGGCAATATCGGTGGCCCGCTCAATATCATTTCCCGCTCCCGTAGAAACAGTACCGTAGATAATTTCTTCCGCCGCACGGCCCCCCAGGGCCACATCAATCCGCCCCAGAAGCTCTTCCCGGGTCTGGAAGGAACGTTCCTCTTCCGGCACGGGGAGCATATAGCCCATTATACCGTAACCGCGGGGAACAATGGTAATCTTCTTGACCAGGTGCTGATCCGGCGTAAAAACATTCACAAGGGCATGACCTGTTTCATGATAGGCGGTGGTTTCCCGTTCATGGGGATTAAGAAGTTTGTTCTTCTTTTCAAGACCGATGGAGGTCTTCTCCATGGCCTCCATAAAGTCATCCTTGGAAACCTTGTCCGCCCCGCGGCGTACCGCAAGCAGGGCCGCTTCATTCACAATATTAGCCAAATCGGCCCCGGCCAGTCCGGCAGTCACCTTGGCCACATCGGCAAAATCAACGGTCTCATCAAGCTTGACCCCTTCGGCATGAATCTTGAGAATCGCTTCACGACCAATCTGATCGGGCTTATCCACCACAACCTGACGGTCAAAGCGCCCCGGTCTTAACAGGGCCGGGTCCAGAACTTCCGGACGGTTGGTAGCCGCCAGAATAATTACGCCGGTGGAGGAATCAAAACCGTCCATTTCCACAAGCAGCTGATTCAAAGTCTGTTCCCGCTCATCGTTGCTGGAAATATTGTTAGCCCGGCTCTTGCCAATGGCGTCCAATTCGTCAATAAAAATTATACAGGGAGCCTTTTCACGGGCCTGCTTAAAAAGGTCGCGCACACGGGCCGCACCGACACCGACAAACATTTCGACAAAGTCGGCACCGCTCATTCTAAAGAAGGTCACCCCTGCCTCACCGGCCACGGCACGGGCCAATAGAGTCTTACCCGTTCCGGGAGGTCCCACTAACAGGGCTCCGCGAGGAATCTTACCACCAATTTTGGTGTACTTCTCCGCGTTCTTGAGAAAGTCCACCACCTCGACCAGTTCATCCTTCGCCTCGTCACAACCGGCCACATCGCGGAAACGGGTCTTTAAATCCTTCTCCGCCACAATGCGGTTCTGCTGATTCTGGCCAATGCCCATGAAATTGGCTCCGCCCCCCATCCGGCGCATCAAAACCCGCCAAATGATAATAAAAAAGGCGATGGGGAAAACCCAGTACACCAGCAGTTCCAGCCAGAAGCCGGAATTTTCATGTACCGCATAATATTCAACTCCGTACTCCTCCAAAAGAGGCAAAAAGTTGGGATCGTTAATGGGCACCGTACGAAACACCGTGCTGTTCGCACCGGTTCTGTCCGCCTGAAGTTCCCCCAGAAGGGCCAGCGGGTCCGACGTGTCCACTTCGCTCTTTTTGTAGGTATATCCCGTATAGTAGGAAGAAGTCAGCTTAACAGTCTGGATCCGACCGCTCGCAATCAGCTCCTTAAAACGGCTGTAATCGATAGTTTTGCTGTCCCCGGTTCCCATCATGAACATATTGATTATGCCCAGAACGGCCACTACCAGAAAAAAATACCAAATGGAAAAGCGGAATTTCTTCCCGCCTCCGTTCTTGTTATTCTTATTGGGCGGCTGGAAGCGGTTTCTCCAATCCTCCGGCCCTTTTTCATTCTTGGGAAATTTTATGTCGTCCTTGTCGTCTTTAGGCATTCTTATCCTCATTTTTAGGTTACAGTGCTTACAATATACGGACTAAAAGGGGAAAAGTAAAGAAAGTTTACATTCTATTGAATAATGGTCAGAAATGTGATGACAGTTTACGAGAAAGTCACAATTTCCATAAAAACGGCTACTTTACTAATGACAGAGAGTCCTAACATATGATAAAAGTTATATTCCTATTACAAAATAAAATTAGGATTTAAAAACATGGATGATAAAATAGATCGAGGAGAAAGGATTCTCCTTATCCCACTGGTCTCTACCCTAATATTCCTGGCAGCCACAATACTCGGATATTTTTATAAGTTTTCCCGGGGACAGGCCACAGAGCAATATATTCTATACTCCTTTACTATTGCGATATGGATAGTATCTCTTTACTTAATGAAAAACCATAATAGAGAGGTAGGATTACATCTTTACCTGCTGGTTTCTTTTGTCAGCGCCCTCTATTTGAACCTTATACTTAAAAACGGTTTGATCATTCTCATTATGCTGAATATATACTTCATTCTGCTATCCCTCTTTCTCCTTAAGAAACCGGCCCATCTCTGTTTTGCTTTCCTTTTCTACCTAACCTCAATTGTCAAAATATTCCTATCCAACAGTGATGTTAAAGTCAGCCTTATTGAAGCTCTTATCTTGACTCTTCTGGTAATCGTGATTTATGAAATAAAAGGCTGGGTCATGAAACTGGGAGAGTATAAGATTCAATCGGTTAGGGAAAGCCAAAATACCACTCTCCATATCCTGGCAAAAGTAACCGAATTAAAAGATGCGGAGACAAACAATCATGTAAAGAGAGTTGGTCTTCTCATGGGATTCCTGGTAGAAAAATTGACAAATTTGTCCGACTTTAAAAAAGAACTGAAAAATATAAGAAAAGAAGATATCCAGTCGGCCTCCCTTCTCCATGACATAGGAAAAATAGGGGTCCCCGATAATATACTCAAAAAACAGGGTCCCCTTTCTGAAGAAGAGAAGAAAATTATGCAGAGCCATACTCTCATAGGATATGAGCTCATATTCGAAGCGAAAAACGAAATCGGGGGCCAAGAGATTTTTGACCTGGCCCTGGACATCACCCTCCATCACCATGAAAGGTGGGATGGCAAGGGTTATCCCTATCGCATAAAAGGAAATGCCATTCCCCTCTCAGCCCGCTTAATGGCCATTATTGACGTTTATGATGCCTTAAGATCCCAAAGAAGTTACAAACCCTCCTTTAGCCATGAAAAAGCTTTGAATATTATGAAAAAAGAGTCGGGAAGCCATTTCGATCCTGTACTTCTCAATGTTTTCTTTAAACACTCCCGTGAAGTAGAGAAGCTGGTTAGCGGACTCTTCCAGAATCAAGAAGAAAAAAAAGAGCTCATCCCCTCTAAGGAATCTATGGTCCGTTCCCAATCCCCCTCTTCCCCGTTACGATTTAACCACACCCCGATTAATCCCGCCCCGGAAGCGCCTCGGGCATCTTTTGTCAGGTTGTCACCCACGTAAATTACATCGCCGGGCTCGCTTCCGAAGCGATTTACAGCCCTGAGAAAGAATTCTGCTTCCGGTTTGACCATTCCTTCCCCTTCTGCGGTGAGGACAAACTGGAAATACTCCCGAATCCCCATATTAACCAATTTTTTCTCCTGATGTATTTGCGCGCCATCGGTAATGACCGCCATCTCTATACCCCGAGCCTTTAATTGGCCTAGACACTCCAGAACATCATCGTAAAGTTCCCAGGACTGTTCATAGAAATTATAGTAATGGGAAAAATACTCCCACGCCTCTTCATCGGTCATATGAGGATTATCAAAAATGAGACGGATTCGATTTAATCGTTGATCCTCATAGCTGATCTCCCGGGCCAAGAAACGCTCAAATTCCCTTTGGGTGAGCTCTGCCCATCGTTCACAAAACCTATCCCGATTGTATCCCGGGATTTGGGCAGCAAACATCTTCCCGAATTTCCTGGCCCCTTCCCTCTCGGCTCCGTAATAGTCTATAAGAGTGTTATCTATATCAAACACAACCTTCATGATTCCTCCCTTCGGCCCGGGCCCTCTCAAAAAGCACATCGAATATTTCCGGATAGGTTAAGCTCTCCGGCTTTCCTCCATACCGTCCCTGGATCACAACATATTGAAGACGTGAAACCTCCCCGCTTAATTCGTGTAGTTTAACAATCATCACATCTCCCCGGTTAATCGTCTGCCATAGTAATACTGCCCCGCTTCTTCCCCGTCATAATCGGCAATAGCAGGCAGATGCCCCCATTTTACAAAACCGAATTTTTCCAGTAAGGCAATACTGCCTTTGTTGCGGTCAATGAGAATGGCAAAAAGAGTCCTGTGGCCCAAAGAGGGGGCTGCCTCAAGGGCATGGGCCATAAGTCGGGATCCCACGCCCCGTCCCTGAACATCGCAGTGAATATAATAACTGATTTCCGATGTGAACCGGAGCGCCTCCCGGCCGGGTCGATAGGGACTGAGGGTCAGATATCCCATAATGCGTCCCTCCTCCTCGGCTACCCACAGGGGATATTTTACCTTTTGATGTGACTCAAACCAGGGTCTACGATCTTCCACAGACAAAGGAGTTCTGTCGGCAGTCTGGAAACCGGCCCGTATCGCCTGGTTATAGATCTCTGTAAGCTGGGAAAGATCATCCCTAATAGCTTCTCTTATTTTCATTTATTACTCCCGTAGACCGCTACTCCCGCCGGTAGGTTGAATCGGGACACAAAGCCCGCCTCTTCACACATTCTTTGAGATGTTCCGTTGGCGCACCAGGTATAACAGGGAGGCAATTCCCTCTCCCGACATAAATTCAATCCGGCTCTAAAAATATCCCGGGCAAATCCTCTGCCGCGGTACTCCGGAGCAGTTAGAATATAGTCCAGACGGGTGCAATCATAGGGAGAAACATGGAATTGGAAAAGAGAAACAGCCCTCTCTTCCCAAAATCCCGCCACTAAAAATGAGCCCGCCTCAAGACTTCTTTTAGCAATTTCGATTTCATACGCCTCATCGGCAGGGATGAAAATGTCTCTCCCCAGGGAATCATCCCATTGAGTTACAATGCGAATATCCAGGTCCGACTCTCCCGGTACAAAGACATTTTCCGGTAGACAAAGGATATCATGGGGAGAATAGCTGTTTATACCATAACCGGCCTCATTTAAATGAGCCCTTTGCTCTTCAAAATATCCCTCTTCAAAGGGAAAATAAATCCGTGGGAGAATCTCCCTACTCCGGTAAAAGGCCGTAATTTCCCGTAGGACTTCGGAAAGATCGGGTATTCTCTCCGGATAGATGATGGCGTGATTGGCATCGTGAGACTCTTTCTCATAATCATTGAAAAATAGAAGTCCCCACTCTCTCTTCTCGCAGTTCGCGAAAAGACGGGGAAATTCCTGTTCCGATTTTTTAATTCTGTCCAGTAGTTCCTTTGTGTACATGCGTCCAATCTACCTCATGAAAGAAAAAGAGAACAGGGAAAGAATAAATTAGAAAAAATTATTCCCCTTTCAAAATCAAGCCGACTTTCTCAAACTGTTCCATCAAACCTTCGTAATCCCGTCTATCATGATCGAAAAATATCGTCTTCATCCCCAGTTCGACGGGAACAACAAGGTTATCCCGGCTGTTATCTATGAAGAGACACTCCTCAAAGCACAGGTTCAGCTTATCCAAAGCGGCATGAAAGATGGGAGCCTTCTTCTTCCCGGAACCAATCTCCGAGGAAACCACTGTTCGGTCTACAATATTATCCAGGCTATGATGCTTCCATATGGATTCAATCCTGTCCCTCTTATTGTCTGTAATCACCCCGGTGACATATCCCTGCCCGTGGCAGCGTCGAAGGATATTCCCCATCATCTCATCAAGGGGGGTGGCCACAAAGGAGCTATAGAGCAAGCCGATATCCAGGCTCCGACCAAGATCACCGCAGAGTTCAGGCCAGATATCCCCGTGGGTAAGCTCCCCAGAGAGAAGCTTCCCGTTATGCTTTCTATAGGCCTTCTCAAATCGGTCTATATCCACATCCACATGATCGCGAAAGTAGTTAAGAATGGATGTTGTACCGGTCGCATCCAAAGTCAGGACGCCATCAAAATCAAAGAAAATTGCCCTTATCATAACTTAAAGAAGATTCAGTTTGAGCAGATCTTCCACTTCATAGTTCTGCTTATCCAGATGGACTGAGGCCCCAATGATTTTTGCCAAACCAGTCACATAGCTTTCCAACCCTTCCACATAGGTTTCCAGAGCAATATGAGAGCTTGCTCCGCCAAACTGGATGCGGTGGTAGGCGTGCTGTTCAGGACGGCCGATTCCCATGTCCGACTGTCTATCCGGATCACGAATACTCTCAATATTCGCTTTGGGAAAATCAAGATAATCACAGATTTTATAGGCCGTTCCGGGAACGGATGTCTTGGCGGCTTGATGGCTTTCTGTTACGGAAGAAGCTTCCCCCTTAAAAATATCACTCGCCTGGGAGAGAAGATAAAAGAATTTGACGATATTAAGATCCAGATTGGGAGCGTGTAGGTAGCAGAGAGCCCCACGGGAGGGGGGATTCAGTTTAATATCCTTTTCTGTGGCAGCCTGAATAAAACAGGAGTTCCCTTCTATAGCCCTGGCCAAGGCTTCCTCATACTGACGCCCCGAACCGATATGGACGAAAACCGATTGGCCATCGCAGGAAGTGCCCTGTTCATAGGATTTGACGGTAATATCCAAATACAGGGGAAGATCCTTTTTTATCTGCTCGGCCAGCTTACCGTTCCCCACGACAATGCACTCTTTAAAAGGTTCCTTCATCAATTCTCCCGATTATTTTCAGTATTATATAATGATTATATTCAGGTGATTTGACTTGAGCAACCTTAAAAAACAGGATAATCTTTCATTTATTATTAAGATTACAGGAAGAATAAAATGGAAAAAACCTTCGAAAAAAACTCCCGCTCCTATTCCCGGGTCAGACCGGGGTATCCTGCTGAATTGTATGAGAGAATCGCCCGATTCAAAAAGTTCGACAGCAGTTCCCGTCTTCTTGAAATAGGAGCGGGCCACGGAGTGGCAACCGGTGAAGTTTACACCCGTTGGAACTCAAAGATTCTTGCCATCGAACCGGGACAATCACTCTGTGAAATGGGAGAGAAACAGTTTAGTGAAAAGGGTGATGTGGAATTTCAATGCGTTCCCTTTGAAGATTTTCACTCGGACATTCGCTTTGACGGAATCTATGCGGCCACGGCCTTTCACTGGCTTGATGAGGAGATAAAATTCAGGAAATCCTCTGAACTGCTAAAAGAGAAGGGCCTGCTTTTCCTTTTTTGGAACTACTACACCATCTCCGACGACAAGGTGTTTGAAGATATCCAACAAATTTACAGAGACTTCCATCCCAAGGGGGCCGGAAAAGGAGACCCCCGGGTATTCACCAGGGAAAAAATTAATAAGCGCCGGGACGAGATGATTCAAAGCGAATATTTTGAACAACTGGACCACTGGGAGTATTCCTACGATCTGAACTATTCGGCGGACCGCTATATTCAGCTGTTAAAAACTTACCCTATCAATAATCATCCCCCCGAAATAATGACCCCCTTTTATGAGAAATTCCATGATTATATTTCCGAACGGGGAGATAAGCTGACTATCACCATTCTGGTCTGTTCCGATATTGGGGAAAAAGTAAAAACTAATTTATAAAGGCCGCTTGGCCCTGACAACCAGGGAATCGATGTCCTTATAGTCCCTGTCGGTCTGATTCCGGCGAATATCGAGGACTTCAAATCCCGCCTCTTCCAACCAGAGAGTCAGCCTTTCCGGTTCAAATCCGAGCCAGAAGTCGCCGTAAAGGTCCTTAAAGCCCTCTTCCCCGTGATAGGCCAGGTCAAAAATCAGCAATCGCCCTCCGGGAATCATCATTCGGTTAATAATTTTAAGGGCCTTCGCCGGATTCGTCAGGTGGTGGAGGGTCTGAGAGAGGATGGCCAGGTCGTAGACTTCCTCATCCACATGGCCGTCATCCTTTTCTATATCCCAATAGCGGAAGTCAAGAAGGCCGTCGTAGCCGTCACTCTGCCCCAGGGCGATTTCCAGCTGTTCCCGGTCGTTATCGTAGCCGGTAACCCGGTTCCCCCCGGCGGCAAGCAAGGCGGCCAAACGTCCCGCGCCACAGCCCAAATCGGCAATACGCTGATTCTCCAAGAGGCCTATGAACCCCCGGGCAAAAGACTCCCATGACTCGCCGGGACAGGGACCGGTACGATTCTTTCTCTGGGAAAAACGGTTAAGCGACTCCTCCCTCCGCTTCTCCAGAACATCCTTGAGAGCCGCCAAATCCAGACGGAAGTAGTCCTCTTTCCTACCCCGATTAAATATCTCTTTAAAGAGAGGTGCCGAATCGCCCCGCTTTATATCATCAACCAGTGTATAATAGATTCTTTTCCCCTCTTTCCGATTCTTGAGAATCCCCGCTTTTTTCAAAAAGGAGAGCTGATTGGAAACGGCGGACTGATTCATCTCCAGAATCTCCACAATCTCGTTAACAGCCAGTTCATCCTCATGAAGGATGAGCATAATGCGAAGACGGGTGGTATCGGAAGCGGCTTTTAAAATGTCGGAAAGGGCAAATAGACTCATGTCATATCAACATAACAGGATACAATGATATTGTCCAGAAGGAGGCTGACTTCCCCCGATGGCAAACAAATTAAACTGGTATTTTACCGGTCCTTGCCTTAGAATGAAATTAGCAGTATAGGAGGAGTATTCCATGACCATTCCCGCCATGTTTCAGAAAAGGGTAAGCGAATTCCCCCACACTCCCTGTCAATTACACCGGGAAGGTCCCAAAAAACAATTTACCCCCACCACTTACGAAGAACTTTACCGCATCGTCGGAAACCTGGCCTGCGCTCTGGAACGACAGGGCGTACACGAAGGGAGCCGAATCGGCCTGATTAGCGACAATCGTCCGGAATGGCTGGCCCTGGACCTGGCCCTTCTATCCCTTGGGGCCGCCGATGTTCCCCGTGGAAGCGATACCCTGTCGGGCGAATTGCTTTACATTCTGGATTTTTCCGAATGTCCCATAGCCATACTGGAAAATGTCAAACAACTTAACAAGATCCTCCCCTACGAGCCGGAACTCCCCTATCTTGGCAAAATCATCCTTATAGACGGGCCGGAAGAACTCCCCGAGTGTTCCTGGGATATCATCAATTATAAAGACCTGTTAAAAGAGGGGGCGGATAACTGCCCAAAAGACTATCTTCCCAATCTTATTGCCGAAGAGAGGGGAAAGGATCTGGCAACCCTGATATATACCTCCGGCACCACCGGCGAACCCAAGGGTGTTATGCTGACCCATGCAAACTTCCTCTACCTGGTGGAACACATGCACACCCAGGCGGATATTTCCCCGGGAGACATCTGGCTGAGTGTCCTTCCCGTGTGGCACTCCTTTGAACGAATTGTCCAGTACATCGCCCTGAACGGAGCCACAACCATAGCCTACTCCCTTCCCATAGGTAAGGTTATGCTGATGGACTTCCAGGAGCTGAATCCCCAGTGGATGGCCTCGGTGCCTCGTATCTGGTCGGCCATGGAAGCGGGGATCCTGCGCAATATCAAGGCAAAAGGAAAAGTGGCCTGGGCTCTCTTCCGCTTCTTCTTTACCATAGCCGCCGCCCATCAGGCTATGACAAATCGCCTTCTAGGACGGGTAGCCGATTTCAGGCGAAAATTCACCCTGCCCCTCTATATAATCTACCCGCCCCTTTGGCTCCTTCTCTATCCTCTGAGAAAACTGGGAGACAAACTGATTTTTCAAAAGATTCGAGAAAAAACGGGCCGCCGTTTTCAAGCCGGACTTTCCGGAGGAGGGGCCCTGTCGCCGGAACTCTACCGTTTCTTCCAAACCATAGGAATCCAGCTCCTCGAAGGTTACGGCCTCACCGAAACAGCCCCTGTGGCCGCCTTTAGTTCCCAGCATCACCCTGTCATGGGAGTGGTGGGAAAAACCTACCCGCAAGAAACACAAATAAAAGTTGTGGACGAAGAGAGCCGCGAATGTGCTCCCGGAGAGAAAGGTCTTGTCCTCATTAAGGGACCTCAGGTCATGAAAGGCTATTTCCAAAAGCCCGAATATACCAACGCCGTACTGAATAGGGAGGGCTGGTTTAATTCGGGAGACCTGGGAATGAAAACGATTCACGGAGAACTGAAGATTGTGGGACGGGCCAAGGACACCATCGTCCTTCTGGGGGGAGAAAATATCGAACCGGTCCCCATGGAGATGCGCCTGGCCGAATCGCCCTATATAGAACAGGCCGTTGTAGTGGGACAGGATCAGAAATACCTGGCCGCCCTGATTCTTCCCGATTATGACAATCTGGAAAGCTACGCCCGGGAAAATAACCTGGGTTATGAAAATCGGATCCACCTCTGCGACGTTCACGCCATCCTTGAACTGCTGGACGGAGAAATCAACCGGCTCATCAGTGAGAAAAACGGCTTCCGCCCCTTCGAGCGGATCTTTCGCTTCACCCTGCTTAGGCGCCCCTTTGAAGTGGGAAAAGAACTCTCCGCCAAGCAGGAGATCAAGCGCCATGTGATTAATGAGGAGTATAAAAAGGAGATTGCCTCTCTCTTCCGGTAATCCTCACCGACTGATTTTCAATATCGGCTAAGCGATTACGGAGAGGACAGAGAGTATAATGACCGAAACCATTAGCAAGAACTGAACCGGTCCACTCTTAATTTTTTCGATAAATTTGGTAAATCCGGAAGATTCCAGCCCCGTTTCCAGTGACTCTTTGAACATGATCTGCAACGCTCCTCCCGTGGTCAGACTCGTAGCTCGGAAAACCAGCCAGAGACCGGCATTTCCAAAGGCTAAACTCAAAATCAGAGGAGTTGATAAAACGGCAAGATGATACAGACTTACGGAGGAACTGAACTCACCGATAACAAAGTCGTAATTCCAGAGAGTATAAGCTAAAACCCAGAAAATAAACCGGGGGTCCCGCACGATATAGTATCCGATATGGGTAAGGGAGCCCGTTTCGACCACCACGGTCCAAACTGAAGAAAAAAGGATGTGGGTTGTTGCGAGAATCGCTATACCGGAGATAACGTTCATCCAGCGTTTTTTTATCAAATCCGAGATGGTAGCCTCTGCCACATTCACGTACATAAGACCGGCAATAACAAGAATCAACCACCGGGAAGGAAGAAGACTCACAGCCGTTAAAATCGTAAGGATTCGCCCTATAAGAAGGGTGGAAAGCTTAATTTTCTCAAAGGGAACCATCTTCTTGGTCAACAAAACAAGAATGGGAAACAATACGGCAAAAACGAGATTCCCCCACAAGGGAATAAAACTGGTTATCCCTGTCATAATTAATATAGCTGTCAGATATCCTGCAAACTGTACTCCCAGTGGGAGTTTATCCATTTTAAACATTTCTTTCTCCTAATATTTTTAATTTTTAATTTTTATTTTTTAAGTGATTCGTCCAGTTTACGGCTTTGATCCATTAAATCTCTGGAACGTTCAAAGATTCGCTCCGTAGCCTGTTTAACCTTCGACAACTCATTTACCATATTATCACTGTCACCTGTTATCTCCCGGGAAACGTTAGACATGGATAAGGAATCCTTCTGAAGAACTTCCTGGGCCGTCTTTACCGTATTAATCTGATCGACCAAAGCACTGGTGGTGTCGGTGAGATTTTTAGTAGCATTCAAAATCTCTTTCACGCCGGTATTCAGCTCATCTGTGCTACGGTAAATATCTTCCATTCCCTCTGACACCTCTCTGACATCTTCGGAAATTCTCTGAAAACTTTCTCCGGACAGCTTCAAATCCTTATCAACATTCTCAATGGATGAAACAAGAGCTTGGGCCGTCTCCTCAATCGTGCGAACACTTAAGCCGCTGTTTTCGGCCAGTTTTCTTATTTCCATGGCTACAACAGCAAACCCTTTCCCCGCAGTTCCCGCATGGGCCGCTTCAATGGCCGCATTCATAGCCAAGAGATTCGTCTGCTCAGCGATATCCGAAATTATCGTGGTCATTTCACCGATTCGTCCCAGCAAACTTGTAACCTGGGAAAAAGCTTTAATCGTATTACCAATGGCTTTGCCGCCATTCTCCGAAGTCTTGGCCAGGGTGCTGGTTGCTTCCTTCCTTAGTGTAATCACTTCGCTTACACGGCCGATGGATACAGCCATCTGCTCTATGGACGAACCGGACTCCGTTACGTAGGAAGCCTGTCCGTCGGATATATTCTTCAAGTCTTCAATCCCGTCTTTTACCTGATCAATAGCGTTAAAAGAACTATCAACCAATGCGTCGAGGGATTTCATCCTATTGATAATATTAAGGATGTCCTCCTCCATCTTCTCCGTCGTCAGGGATGTTTCCTTTGCATCATTCAGCAAACTATCCGCTTTATTCATCTGCCTGGACGATTCACTGACAAGAACACCTACCTTCTCGCCGTACTCTTTCACTTCATTCAGATGTATCATGGTATTGTTAAGAATCTGTGAGAAAATCCGACCTGTTGTCATCAGTCCAAAAAAGACGGCTCCCACCGCTACACCGGGATAGACTATTCCCTGAAGACTGGGGGTCCCAAACTCAGTCTGAGCTCCTATGAGGAATCCCTTGATTACCATACCACCAAAGGCGAGAGCGTAAAGAATCAAAAGTCCGAACAGGATCTTCCTGTTGCGAATGAAAATGGAGGCAAAAACAAGATAAGGCCCTATAATAGCCGCCACATAAGCCAAAGAAAGGTTACCCTGATACTCCTCACTAAACCGAAGAAAAACCAGAACAACCGTGGAAATTATGAACAAACCATTACTCGCCAGTTCATAATTCCCCCGTCGGAGGGAGATATAAGCTCCCACTATAACAGCCCCTGCAATGAAATACAGAATAAAGTGAAGAATTCCACTTCCCGAAATAATGGAAGCGACTGTTAATAATAGGGAAAAAAGGGCGAAAGAGATTATAACACCCGAAAGAATAGGAGCCTTCATACGGATCTCGTATGAGCTTCTCTGATAGATTTCCTTAATAGTTTTCAAGTTCTGTCCTTTGACAGGATTATTTAACTGTCTTTTTTAAATATACTCCCATTCAGACTAATTATCGTAATAGGATTGCTGTAAAAATATCATTGCCAGATAGTTATGTAAACCCTCAAGTCTATGATTCTTATTCACCTGTATATTTTTCCGCATTTTCCCGATAAATTCAGAATCAGCTGGGAATGACATCAATTTTTCTATTTGACTTAGCACCCCGGGAAACCTAAACTTATAAGTAACTTCATAGGATACAGGGAGTAAATGGTGAAGATACTGGTTGTGGACGATTCCAAAGCGGCACGGATGCTGCTTACCTCTCTACTAACTGAATACGATAAATCGATCATCCTCCTGGAAGCTTCCAATGGACAGGAGGGTCTCTCCCTCTTTAAAGAAAATCAACCGGACATCACCTTTCTCGATCTTACTATGCCCGTCATGGACGGCTACGAGGCCCTGGAAAAGATGAAAGCCTTCGACAGTGAAAAAAAAGTTATAATTCTTACTGCGGACATACAAACGAAAGCCCGGGAACGCTGCCAAGCCCTGGGAGCCGACGGAATGCTAAAAAAGCTTCCCCAAAAGGAAGAACTTTTCGCCTCACTGGATAAAATCATTAAAGGCGGGAAGTTATGAGCGGGAAAGAACCTCTTTTTAACGAAATGGAACTGGACGCCATTAAGGAAGTGATGAATATCTCCTTTGGGTCCGCTTCGGCAGATCTGGCCGAATTGATGGATATTTTCGTTCAACTTAACATCCCCAAGGTCACCCTGTTCCGGGGAGATTCCCTTTTGGATCACTTAAGCGAAGAAATAATCGATTTTGATACATGTAGTATTATCCAGCAAGAATTTTACGGCGATTTCGAGGGCAAGGTATTTCTTGTTTTTGCCTACGGTATGGAAAAGGAGCTCCTCTCCTACTTCCGCGCCCCGGAAATTCTCAGCTTTCAGTCGGACGAACTGATGGAACTGGAAAAAGAGGTTCTTCTGGAAATAGGGAGCCTGCTTATCGGCGCCTGTGTGGGTAAGCTCTACGACTTTCTCAAAGCGGATATAAGCTATCTCCGTCCCCAATGTGTTCTGGGACGTAAATTTCGGGAGTTAAACGAACCAAAGGACAAAAGAAACCGGGAATCCTTTATTTCCCTTAAAACCTACTTCTCCTTTGAAGACCGGAGCGTGGCGGGACATCTCTTCATGATCAGCGGGGAAGAATCGGCCCTGTCCCTCAAGAATGCCTTGAGTCTTTTTCAGGAGCCCCTTCCGTGATGTGCCAGGTACTTGATGTCCTAAGTATGGGGATAGTCTCCATCGATGAGAAATACCGCATAAGCGAATGGAATCGCTGGATGGAAATCCACAGCCGTAAAAAAAGAGAAGACGTGGTAGGAACCTCCCTTTTCACCCTCTATCCCCACCTCAGTACGCCCCAGTTTATCCGCAGTTGCAAGTCGGTACTAAAGTTTGGTAACTTTGTCTTCTTCTCACAAAAACTGCACAACTACCTCTTTCCCTTCCAGGCCACGGGAATCTATGGGGACTACTTTGAGTTTATGCAGCAGAGCTGTACTCTCACTCCCGTTAAAGAGGACGGTAAGACCTTCCGGATAGTCATCACGATTCAGGATGTGACCGAAAGCGTTTATATGGAGAGAAAGCTCAAAACACTCATTCAGCAGGACAGCCTGACGGGGATTCACAACCGCCGCTATCTGGACAAGCGACTAAACGAAGAATTCCTCCGCTTCAAACGTCACGGCAATCTTTTTAGTCTGCTCATCTTTGATATTGACGACTTTAAAAAGATTAACGATACCTACGGCCACCAGTTCGGCGACCGGATTCTCATCAACCTATCCGGGCTCTGCTCCACCATGATTCGGGGAAGCGATATTCTGGCCCGATTCGGGGGAGAAGAATTCTGCATAATTCTGGCCAATTCCGTGGCTGACGGGGCCCGTACCTTTGCGGAAAGGCTCCGCTCCTCAGTGGAAGAGCAGAAAACCCGCTTTGACGACAAAACCGATGTGGGAATTACCATAAGCATCGGCATCGCAGAGATCTCCGATTCCCTCGAATCCATGGAAGAACTGGTCCATCGGGCGGACGACGCCATGTACGAAGCCAAAAGACAGGGTAAGAACCGGCTTTGCTTCTACGAAGGGAAAGTTTAAACACTATGTAAACTACACATTTAATGGAACTGTAGAACTAGACAGATTTAAACTAAAGGAATAATATTCCCTCGAAAGAGGAATAGTAAAAATGTCATATAGATTGGGAATCGATATTGGTTCTACCACGGCTAAAGCGGTCCTGTCCGACGAGTCAGGTCAGGTTCTTTTTCACCGCTACAGACGGCACAATACGGAAATAGAAAAAACCATCAAAGATATACTCCTGGAGGGGGCCGAAGAATTTCCCGGCATCTCTTTTAATGTGAAACTTACCGGTACGGCCGGGCTGGGACTGAGTGAACGGTGCAGCCTCCCCTTTACCCAGGAAGTCATCGCCTCGGCGGAGGTGATTAAGCAGTGCCATCCGGACGTGCGTATGCTGATTGATCTGGGCGGGGAAGACTCGAAGGTCATCTTTTTTACCGACCCGATTAAGCCGGATATTAGGATGAACGGGAACTGCGCCGGAGGAACGGGAGCCTTCATTGACCAGATGGCGGTTCTTTTAAACCTCTCCCATGAGGAGTTGAACGAAGAAGCGGCCAAAGCTCAGACCATCTACCCCATCGCTTCCCGCTGCGGGGTCTTTGCCAAGACCGACATACAGAATCTCATTGCCCGGGATATTCCGGGAAGCGATATTGCCGCCAGTATTTACAAAGCCGTGGCCTACCAGGTAATCAACACCCTGGGTCGGGGAACGGAACTTATGCCCAAGGTGATTTTTGCCGGCGGACCCCTCACCTTCTCCTCCCAACTTCGCAGAGCTTTTATGGATGTGCTGAACCTGGGAGAAGAGGACCTCTTTGAACCGGAATACCCCGCTCTTCTTCCCGCCCTGGGAGCGGCCCTTTTAGCCGATCCGGAGAAGGAAGAGAGCTTTAGCTTCGCCTCCCTTACCAAACGAATGGAAGAGAATCCGGCCGGAACGGGAGTGGCCACAGACCGCCTCCCGCCTCTTTTTACATCCCCCGAAGAATTTTCCGGCTGGGAAGAGAAAAAGGACAGCTTTGCCATGGCCGAAACAAGCCTGGAAGAAGCGTCAAAGGGCCCCCTCTTTTTGGGTATCGATTCGGGCTCAACCACCACAAAGATTGTCCTTCTCGATAAAGAAGGCCGCCTTGCCGCACGTCACTACCGCAACAACCGGGGAAACCCCATTCAAGCGGTCCGCTCCGGCCTGGAAGAAATTTACGCCCGTGCCAAAGAGGAGGGGCTTAAGCTGAATATAGCCCGGACAGCCGTAACCGGCTACGGAGAGGACCTTATCCAGTTTGCCTTTGGAATGGACGAGGGCCATGTGGAAACAATAGCCCACTTTAGGGGAGCCCGTTATTTTGAACCGGAGGTCTCCTTTATTCTGGACATAGGCGGCCAGGATATGAAGGCCCTCTTTATTCGGGACGGAATTATCCACAACATGGAGCTTAACGAAGCCTGTTCCTCCGGCTGCGGCTCCTTTATAGAAACCTTTGCCAACTCCCTGGACATGAGCGTTCAGGAATTCTCCCGGGCCGCCTGTACCGACGCCCCCGGTCCCTGTGACCTGGGTACCCGCTGTACGGTGTTTATGAACTCCCGGGTTAAACAGTCCCTAAGGGAAGGGGCTACCCAGGGGGAAATCTCCGCCGGGCTGGCCTATTCTGTCATCAAAAACTGCTTTAACAAGGTACTTAAACTCACCGACTACTCCCTTCTGGGAGACCATGTGGTCGTCCAGGGAGGGACCTTCCGTAACCAGGCCATACTCCGGGCCACCGAACTGGTTCTGGAACGGGAAGTGACCCGTCCGCCCCATTCGGAACTGATGGGAGCCTGGGGAGCCGCCCTGATCGGCCGGGACAATTGGCTTAAGGAAGAAATATCCAGCTCCTTCATCGGTCTTGAGAATCTGGAAAGGGCCTCGGACTACGAAAGAAAGCGTATTGAGTGTAAGGGCTGTGAAAATTTTTGCCAGGTTACTCGCCTCACCTTTAAAGAGGACGGGGAACAGCGGGCCTTTTATGCGGGTAACAAGTGCGAGAAGATCTTCTCCAACCGCCTCAAAGGCAGCCGGACCGGCACCAATATGCACCAGCTTAAGCGGGAACTCCTTTTTGACAGGGAGATGGAACCCGCCGGAAGTAAAGGTTCTCCCCTAAAGATAGGAATCCCCCGTGTTCTGAACATGTGGGACGACTTCCCCTTCTGGTGTGAACTCTTTGTACAGAGCGGCTTTGAGGTGGTCCTCTCCGACCCGTCCAGTATGGAACTGGCCGCCAAGGGATACGGGACCGTAATGAGCGAGAATATCTGCTTCCCCGCCAAACTGACCAACGGCCACATATTCAACCTTATGGAAAAAGATGTGGACCGGATTTTCTACCCCATGGTCCGATACAGTCGTCCCGAATACGAAGACGCGGACAATGAATATAACTGTCCCGTTGTAACCGGATATCCCCAGGTAATCGAATCGTCAATCAACCCGGAAGGCCGGGGGATTCCCTTTGACAGGCCCCCTCTCTCCTTTGCGTCGGAAAAGCTTATCCGCCAGTTCTGCCTCAAATATCTGGGAGAACGGGGCGTTCCGGAAAGTCGGGCAAAGAGGGCCTTTAACGCCGCTCTGGACGCTCAGGATAAGTATAGAGAACAGGTTCGCGAAACGGGTGCCCGCATTGTAGAAGCGGCCCGGAAAGAGAAACGCACGGTTATGATGGTCCTGGGTCGCCCCTACCATGTGGACGCCCTCATCAGCCATAAAATGGGAGAAATGATCACCTCCCTGGGGCTGGACCTGATTACGGAAGACTCCCTTCCCCTTAAGGACCGGACCCAACTGGATGACATAAAGGTTCTGACTCAATGGACCTTCCCCAACCGCCTCTACGACGGAGCCCTCTGGGCGGCGGAACAGGAAAATGTGGAAGTGATTCAGCTCAACTCATTCGGCTGCGGGCCCGACGCCCTCACGGTGGACGAGATAAAACCCCTTCTGAATCGCTACGGCAAGAACCCCACCCTGGTAAAAATTGACGAAATCACCAGCCCCGGTTCGGTTAAGCTCCGAATCCGCTCCCTCATCGAGTCCATAAAAATGCGGGGAAAGGACTTTGTTCCCCATAAAATTGAACGGGTCGATACGGCTATTTTCCAACCAGAAGACAAGAAGCGAAAGATCCTCGCCCCGGTCTTTTCCCCCTTCTATACGGACTTCCTGGTAAGTACCTTTAGAAATCAAGGTTACGACCTGGAGATTCTCCCCCTGGCGGATAAGAAGAGTATAGAAACGGGCCTCAAATACTCCAACAACGACATCTGCTACCCCGCCACCATCGTTATCGGGGACCTGATCAAGGCCTTGCAGAGCGGGAAATACAACCCCGACGAGATTGCCGTCGGTTTAACCCAAACCGGCGGTCAATGCCGCGCCTCCAGCTACGTCTCCATGCTCAAAAAAGCCATGATTCGGGCCGGTTATGCCCACGTTCCGGTAGTAACCATCTCGACCCACGGGGGCGGGGAGAAACTCAATCCCCAGCCGGGCTTTGAAATCCCCTCCTCCTTCCGACTGGACTGTATGTTCGGTATTATTTACGCCGACGTTCTGGCCCGGCTCTACTACAGCCACGCCTGTCGGGAGAAAGTCAAAGGCGCCACATGGGCCCTTACTGAAAAATATATTGAACTGGGTAAGGTCCGGGTGGACTACCGCAAGCCCGGTCGTCTCTATGCCCTTCTGGATAAGGCGGTTGAGGAGTTCAATCAGATTGAAGTAGACCCCACGCCCCTGCCCAAGGTGGGTATCGTGGGAGAGATCTACGTCAAGTTCAACCCCTTTAGCAACAGCAATATGACCGAATGGCTCATGGAACAGGGCATTGAGCCGGAAGTGCCGCCGCTCATCAGTTTCTTCCTCACCATGTTCATTACGGAACATTACAACTGGAAAAACTTCATTGCCGAAACGAGCCGACTCAAGCTTCACGGCCTCCGCCTGGCGGAAAAATTTGTGGACCACCACATAGACAAGGCGAATAAAATCCTTAAGCGATCCGTCCAGCCCACTCCCGGAATCCACCGAATCCGCCACCTGGCCGATCATGCCCAAAAGATGATAGATCTTGTGAACCAATACGGCGAATCCTGGCTTATTGCGGGTGACATAGGCGGCTTTATGGAGGACGGCATTAGCGACGTTATCTGTATCCAGCCCTTCGGTTGTATCGCCAACCACATCATTGCCAAGGGGATGGAAAAAAAGATGAAGGAACACCACAAGGGCCTGAATATTCTCTATCTTGACTGGGATGCGGGATCGAGCGAAGTAAATGCGGTAAACCGGCTCGATTTTCTGGTACGCGGTGCCCGGGATGCTTTTTACAGGAAGAACGGGCCTGCAAAAACGGAGCAGAGCGATAAGACTGATAAAACGGACGAAGAACGGGAGGCGGTTCTCACATGAGTGCTTCCGTAGCCCTTCTCAAATGTGAAGCCTATGAGGGAAAGAAAATTACCGAGCAGCTTAAGCGGCTGCCCGAACTCACCGACTTCCCCGATGTAAAGGGAAAACGGGTTCTTCTCAAACCGAATCTTCTCTCCGGAAGCGCCCCGGAAAAGGCGGTTACCACCCACCCGGAAGTACTCCGGGGAGTTATTGAGCTGATGAAAAGCCTGGAGGCTTCGTCCGTTGTAGTGGGCGACTCTCCCGGGGCTGGGCCTTCCCTTCCGGCGGCAAAAAAGGCCGGACTTTACCGAGTTTGTGAGGAGACCGGCGTGAAGTGGGTCGATTTTTCCGAAACGGAGACCTTTCCCTGCGACGAAGCGGTCTTGCACAGTCAGTTCCTTCTTACTAAAGAACTCAGCCGGGCGGATATTACCATATCCCTTCCCAAAATGAAGACCCACGGGCTCATGTACTTTACGGGGGCCATAAAGAATCTCTTTGGCCTTATTCCGGGTCTGGCCAAATCGGGCTTTCATATGCGCTACCCCGACAAGGAAGATTTTGCCCGTCTCATTGTAGATTTAAATCTGGCCGTACGGGCGGACTACGCCATTATGGACGGGATTGTTGCCATGGAAGGCCGGGGACCGGGCAGCGGTACCCCCCGACCAATGAACCTTCTATTAGGCTCCTCCGATCTGCTCGCCCTGGATATCACGGCGGCCAATCTCATAGGCTACGACGGGGCCAGCCTGCCTATTCACAGGACCATGCTCTCCACCTCTCTCTGGATCAACTCCCCCAAAGAAATACAGCTTAAGGGTGATGACAGGGAGCAATTTTTCTGCCCCAACTTCAAAAAAATCCCCCGGATTCCCGACTACGCCGGCCTCGTTCCCCCCGCCCTTCGTCCCCTTCTCAAAAACCTTATCGTACCCCGTCCGTTTTTCCGGCACCGGGACTGTATTAAGTGCGGGAAGTGTTTGGAAATTTGCTCCCCCAAGGCGTTGAGCTTTACCGGGGAAGGCAAAAAGCGCAAGGTCGCCATAGATTACGACAAGTGCATCCGCTGTTACTGCTGTGATGAAATCTGCCCGGTCGCTGCCATCCACCTTAAAAGGCGGTTCTAACTTGCCCCTGAGCGACGACTTCAAGATATTTTGCAACCTGGAATGCAACCGTTATCTCCAATTAAAAGAGTGGTTCAACCGGGAAGAGATTAGTGCATCGGTCATACAAACGGGCGATTTAAAGCATTTTCTCATTCGCCCCGGAGAAGAAAGGGGCTTTGACAGTCAAAACTATACCAAGACTCTGGTCGCCCATTACGACCGCTTTCCCGGTTCCCCCGGAGCCAACGATAACGGGGCTTCTGTTTTCCAGCTTCTCCACCTCTGCCGCTACCTGCAGGACTGCCGCTACACCCACAACTGCCAGATTCTTCTTACCGACGGAGAGGAACTCCACCACGGGAGCGGTCGGAAAGAGCAAGGGTCCTACCTGTTGGGGGAACTTTTCAAACAGCATGGAATTGACCGGACAGTTATGATTATTCTGGATATGTGCGGGATTGGGGACACCCTCATCTACTCCACAGGCCATGAAAAACTCACCGGCCGGCGTTCTCCCAGGGAAGAGGAAATCCTTAAACCCATTCTCGATCTCATACCCACTTATAGTAGGGGGAAATCCCTCTCTGTTACGGAAAAGTACTCCGACGATTTGGGATTCCTGGCCCACGACTTCCTTACCCTTCAGGTCTCCCTCATCCCCTGGAAAGAGAGAAATCAGCTTGAAGAAGGAACTATTCCCGATAGCTGGCAAACCATGCACACCCCCTGGGACCGGCCGGAGAAGCTTGAAAAACGTTCATTCAGAATAATGGAAGGATTTCTTAAACAAATTAGTAAATTATGCCTTTAATTTTTTCCTAACATTGTTATTATATGTAATACGAAGGAGCTTACCCCATGAAAAAGACCTTTCCCTTACTTATAATAACCCTTATCTTCCTTGCCTCCTGTTCCCGGGGCGAAGAGACCGCTATAAAAAACCTGGAAGAGATTTATCAGGAAGAAGGGATTCCCGTAACGGTGAGAACCGTCGGACGGGAGGATTTTTCAACCTTTATTAGCTTCACCTCCTCTTTAACGGGAACCAAAGAGTCCACCGGAGCCTCCATGGTATCCGATACGGTAGAGGAAGTGCTTGTTGCGGTGGGGGACTTTGTCGAAAAGGACCAGCCCCTGGTGCGCTTTCCCAAGGACAACCCCGCCCTGGGCTATTACCAGGCCAAAGCGGCCTATGAAGCGGCCCGCACCGGTTTCAACCGGGTGGAAAATCTCTACCAGAGCAGCGGGATCTCCCTCCAGGCCTATGACGACACAAAAACCCAATACGAAGTGCAGTCGGCCAACTGGGAAACGGTTCAGGATATGGTGGAAGTGAAATCCCCCATCGCCGGTTATGTGACCCGACTGAATGTACAGCCTTCGGATAATGTAAATCCCGGGGACGACCTCTTTACCGTGTCCAACTTTGACAAGCTGACCGCCACCGTCTGGGTCGCGGACCACGAAATCAAACAGATTAGCAAAGGACAGAGCGCCACCGCCCACTGGGAAGACATTTCTATTTCCGGTGAAGTGACTCAAGTCGACCTCTCCATGGACCCCCATATGAAGGCTTTCGCCGTCTACGTCAGCTTTAATAACGAAGACCACCTGATCCCCAGCGGTATCACGGCCAACATAGATATAGAAACCAGTCTGACCAAGGATTCCATCGTTCTCCATAGAAATGAAATTCTCTCGGACCACGACGAATGGTACGTCTATCTGAATGTGAACGGTACGGCAAAAAAACAGCCCGTTCAACCGGGAATACGGCAGGGAATGTACTATGTCCTCGAATCGGGCTTGAACGGGGGTGAGGAGCTGGTTACCCGGGGCGCCTCGCTCATTCGGGAAGACTCCTCCCTCAAGATCGTAGAATAGGGAGTATTTATGTTTTTAGCAGATCTATCCATTAAACGCCCCGTTATGATCTCCATGTTCATGATAGCTTTTCTCCTCTTTGGTATCATCGCCTTCGTGGGGATGCCCCTTAATCTCATGCCCGATGCGGAGATTCCCTACATCACCATTCAAACCGTCTATGCCGGGGCCGCTCCCGGACAGATTGAAGATCTGATTACCAAGAAGATAGAAGACGAAATCAGCTCAATCAGTCTCTTAAAGAATATCTGGTCCTACAGTCTAAACAGTGTGTCCATCATCATCCTTGAATTCGATTTGGACAAGGACGTAGACATAGCCCTTCAGGATACGAAGGAGAAGGTAGACGCTGTTTTGAACCAGCTACCCGACAGCGCGGAGGACCCGGTTATCCAGAAAATCGATATTTCCGCCTCCCCTATTATGGAAGTTCTGGTAAGCGGCGACATTGAACCCAGTGAGCTATACTACTTGGCAAACGACGAGGTAAAGGACAGGATTTCCCAGATCCCCGGTGTGGGAAGCGTAACCCTGGCCGGGGGATTTGAGAGGGAGATCCGTGTGGAGTTTGACAACCGTACGGTCTATGAAAACAGCCTGAACCTTACCCAGATTGCGGGGATTCTGGCCATGGCCAATATGGATATGCCCGGCGGTAATATTCAGAATGAAGAGCAGGACTATTCGGTTAACCTGGAAGGGCAGTTTACGGGCACCGAAGAGCTGGAAGAACTCCTGATTCCCACGGCAGCGGGCCAAAGAAAACTGGGACAGCTGGCGGAAATCAATCCCGCCTCGGAGGATGTGCGCCAGCGGGTTACCTATTTTAACACGGTGGATAATGTACACCAAAAGAACTCGGTTCTCTTAAGTATTATTAAGTCTCCCGAAGGAAACCCGGTGGAAGTGGCCGACGGGGTAAAGAAGATTTTGCCCGAACTGCGGCAAGAGCTGCCGGAGAGCGTGAATCTCACCATTACCATGGACGATTCCATCTTCGTTAGCGGGACCGTAAACGATACGCTCTCCAATATCCTGTTGGGTATCCTTTTTACGGCGGGAATTCTTCTGTTCTTCCTCCACGATGCCCGGTCTACACTCATTGTAGCCCTCTCCATGCCCCTTTCCATCATCCCCTCTTTTATCTTTTTAAGACAGATGGGAATTACACTTAACCTTATGTCCCTTATGGGTCTTTCCACCTCCGTAGGGGTTCTGGTAATGAACTCCGTGGTGGTTCTCGAGAACATTTTCCGTCATAAAAGTTTGGGCCACGGCCGGGCGGAAGCCGCGTCCCGGGGAACGGCGGAAGTTACCGTTTCCGTTATTGCTTCGGCCGGTACCAATATTGCCGTATTCCTTCCTCTGGGAACCATGGGAGGTATCGTGGGCGAATTCATTGGCGACTTTGCCCTCACCGTTGTAATTGCCACCCTTTTCTCCCTGATTATCTCCTTTACCCTAACCCCCATGCTGGCCTCCCTGATTCTTCCCGATGAGGCTAAGGAAAAACTTAAAATTTCCCAAAAAATCGAGGACTTCTTTAAAAGCATGGAGCGCGGTTATGCTTTTATCCTAGAAAAGGTCCTCCATAACCGGGGCCGCAGTATCCTGCTCATTGGGGGAACCATTCTGCTTTTCCTACTGTCCATGGCCGCCTTTGCCATTATTCCCTTTGAATTCCAACCCGCCATGGACCAGAGCACCGTTGCGGTTGAGGTGGAACTGCAGGAGGACGCCTCCCTGGACCAGACCGCCGAAATCATTGCCGGAATAGAAGAAATAATAGCCCAATTCGAAGAGGTGGACCAGATAATTTCCAACTTGGGAAGTCTCTCATCCATGTCCCAGGACACCTATATGGCCAAACTGAATATTTCCCTGGTAGACAAGGAAGATAGAATCGATTCGGACAGTATTCTGGCTACAAAAATCGGAGCCGCCCTAAGCGATATACCGGGAGCCACCATACGGTCCAGTACCAGTTCGGGTAATGCCGGAGGAGGCTCTGCTCCGGTAACTTTTTATCTCCAGGGAAACAATCTGACCGAGCTGCAGGAGTACTCCCGTCTTATGACGGAGGGGATGAAGAAGATACCCGGCACTTCGGGGGTCAACAGCAGTGTTAAACCGGGGAAACCGGAGATCAGCCTTAAGCCTAACCGGCAGAATATGTCCGAAATGGGCGTTACCATGCAGGATTTGGCCATGGCCATGCGTTCCGCCATTGACGGTATTGTGATGACCCAGCTCAAAGTGGACGGACGGGAGTACAACATAAGAGTTACACTGGCCGATACAGAAGTTTCCAGTTACGAGAGCATAAGAAATATCCCCGTTAGTACCTATAACGGCATCTATCCCCTCTCCTACTTCGCCCGCCTCGATGTCAAAGAAGGTGTGAATCAGCTGCTCCGTATAAACAAGAAAAGCTCTGTGGAAGTCTCTTCCAACCTCCAGCCCGGAGCCGCCCTGAGTACGGTCACCGGTGAAGTGGATAAGTTGGCCGGAGAAATCCTCCCGTCCAATGTAACTCTCAAGTGGGGGGGGGACGCGGAAATGATGGCGGACACCATGATGAATATGGCCTTTGCCTTCCTCATTGCTGTAATCCTGACTTACATGCTTCTCGCTGCCATTCTGGAAAAAGTCGGTCAGCCTTTGCTTATTCTCACAACCATTCCCCTCTCCCTCATTGGGGTCGTGGCCCTCTTCCTGATTACGGGCTACAATATGAATATGATCTCCATGATGGCGATTGTTATGCTAGTAGGGATGGTAGTAAACAACGCTATCCTGATTTTGGACTATACCAACCAGCTTGTTAGCAAGGGGATGGATACCAGATCGGCCCTGCTCGAAGCCTGTCCCACCAAACTGCAGCCCATTCTTATGGCAAACATTGCAACCATTCTGGGTATGCTCCCCATGGCTCTGGGAATCGGTGCTTCCGGTGCAGAGATGCGCCAGCCCATGGGTCTTGTGAGTATCGGGGGGCTTGTGGCCTCTACCTTTCTTACCCTCTTCGTCATTCCTGCGGCGGAAAATGCTCTGGTTTCCGGGCGGGAAGAGAAAAAGAAACGCCGGGCAGAGCAAGAAATAGAGACGGAAGAGAAAGAAGAAGAATAAGGAACTGGGATTTATGGGAATAACGGGAGAAGACCTATCATGGTGGGAACAACTCAGCCCTTAATAATCCCATAATTCCCCTAAATCCCTGTTCCACTTTCTTGGCCTTTTGAGACTATGGTGACTTATGAGGGTTTAGAGCTTTATGAAACACAGAATAAAAAGAAAAGTCTGACTGGGATTTATGGGAGAAGACCTTTCTCTGAAGGAATACTCAAGCCATTAAAAATCCCATAATTCCCCAAAATCCCTGTTCCACTTTCTTGGTCTTTTAACCAAAGAGGTCCAACTGTTCCCCGTCAATTATTCCGTCAAAACTTAATCCCAGGGCAAAAAGGACTCCGTCAGCCAGAGGGCGGATCTGCTTTTCCAGGTAGTGGTTATAATCCAGCTCTTTGGGATCAAGCTGAACGGGCACCGGACCGGCGGGAGTCATGTAGTACTCCACATCACGACCGTGAACGATTCCCGCCTCATCGAGCATACGTATGGCCTTTACATGGGGAGGAGTATTTTTGGTATAGCCTTCGGACTTTTTAGTCAGCCGCCGTTTGTAAATAAGTTCCCCGTCAAAACGCCCCTCTTTCAAATCCTCCGTAAAACGGCGGACCCACTCGCGCAGTTCATGACGGGCCTCCTCGTCGGTCCCGTTAACTTCTCTATCCAAAAGGCGGAAGAAGCGCTCGAACAGTTCAAACTGGAAGCGTTTGGCCAAAGCCGTCCAATCACTCCGAACAAATTCCAGACCCTTTAGCTCCACTTCCCCGTTTGTTTTACGTCCGGCATAACGCTTGGTGGCTCCCTCTTTTGTCCCGCGAATAGGGGGGATGAGAAAGTGGGTATAAAGTTTTTCCCACTCAAGTTCCAGATAGGAGGTCAGGCCGAATTCCTTCTCAAGTCTCTCTTTCCACCGCAGGTTTATCTCCTTGGTGAGCCGGGCCGCTTCATCCTCATGGGAGAGGGGAAGATGTTCGGGAAGACAGACAAACAGGGAGTCCGTGTCGCCATAGATTACATCGTAGCCCTTGGCACGCAGATAGGCGCTGCTCTCCTTTAGTATCCATTGGCCCGTTCCGGTAATCGCTGTGGGAAGGTCGGCGTGATAGAAACGGCAGCCGGTGGTTCCCATTACGCCGTAAAAACTGTTCATGAGGATTTTTACCGCCTGGGAGAGGTGGCTGTCCCCGTCCCGCTTAGCCTGGGCCCGTACTTCCATCAACTCCGCCAGGAAATCGGGGAGGATGGCTTCGCTCCGGGAAAATTCCAGGCCGTTGGGTGTTTTTAGCGGGTCCGTAGAGCCGTTGAGCCGGGACCAGGGGTCTATGTGGAAGGTGCGGATGATGGAGGGATAGAGGCTCTTAAAGTCCAACACAGCCACATTGTGGTAAGCTCCCGCGTGGGATGCAAAGACATGCCCTCCCGCAGCATGTTCCCCGGAGCTGATGTCCGACGTATCTGGGGCGACCATTCCCTTCCGATGGAGCCGGGGCAGGTAGAAGAAGTCAAAGGAGGCCACGGAGAGGGAAATACGGTCCAAAACCATGCCGGAGATAAGAGAACGGGTCACCAGTTGGTCGATAATGGCGGTTTTCTCAAAGATTTCCGTTACGAGCACGCAGTCTTCCAGATTGTACCGGGCCAGGGCCTCCTTGTCCTCACGGAACCGTCTCTCTATTTCGGCGACTTTGTCCGTATCGGGACGGATATCCTTTCCCCGTCCCAAAAGCTCGTGGGCCACCGTTTCTAGGGTATAGTTCTCGAATTTATAGAAGGCCGAACGCAAGGTGGGAGGCCCGTCTATCACCAACCGTCCCGGCAGTATGGCCGAATAGATTCCCGACCGTTTTTCCGATAAAAAGGGAGTCTCCCCCTGTCGGCCCAGGCTAAAATTCACCCGGTGTTCCTGGCACTTTTTCTCCAGAAACATCAAATCAAAACCAATGACATGCCAGCCAATAATAATGTCCGGATCAAAGGAACCAAACCAGTCGAGAAACTCGCTTAAAATCCTTCTTTCGTCGTGCTCCTCATCCACCATGAAGCAGCGAGTCTCCCCATCGGGGTGGGTGTCCCTGTTTATATGACGCCCCGTCCCCTGGACGGCAATGGAGTAGAGCTCACCCTTCTGCCCCGTTTCGATATCGAGGGAGAGAAAGCGGAATTCGGGCTTGTAATTTGAGGGGCGCAGTACGGGATTGGTGTAAACAGTCAACTCCCCGTGGCCGTTCCGGCCTGTTCGCACATGGCCTTCCCCCTCAATCTCCACTCCGCCCCGGATAAAACGCTCCATAAGAAAACGCTCGGGCAGGGTTACATCCGACTCATAAAGAGAGACCCCCTCCTCTTTAAGGAGATCCCGGCCGGAGAAGAAGTCGCTTTTGGTAGAAAAATAGAGGCAGTCCACGGGCTGACGAAGAAAGGTCTCCAGCTGCACCGGTTTTCTTTCGGCCCGAATGTTTTTGGGTAAGACGGTTTGGCGTTTTACGAAAAAGAGAGGCCTTTGATTATCGATTATGATGAGAAAGGGCCCCTCCTCCCCTACGCCGTAAAGTCGGATTTGAGCCTTGCCATTCTGATCCCGATACTCGTGGGTCAGGAGAAATCCTTTCATCCTAGCCCCGAGTTAGAAATTCCTCTTCCAAACCGTAGTCATGAATCTTACGATGAAGAGTCTTCCGCCCAATCCCCAGAATTTCTGCGGCCCGGCTCTTATTGTTATTCACACCCTTGAGGGTCTGACGGATAATCTGCTTCTCCGCCTCGGCCATGGTGCTTCCCAATTCAATGCGGATCACCCCTTCCTCTTCACTGGAACGCACCGCCGGAGGAAGATCGTCCGGACCGATGATGGGCTTTTTACTCAGAACCACGGCACTCTCCATACAGTTCCGCAGCTCCCGGATATTTCCGGGCCAACTGTAATTGTAAAGCAGGGAGGAAGCCTTGGGATCAATCCCTTCTATGGGCTTTTCATTCTCTTCGGAAAACTGATTAAGGAAAGAGGAAGCCAACAAAGGTATGTCATCTTTCCGCTCCCGCAAAGGAGGAACATTGATATTTACGACATTCAGCCGGTAGTAAAGGTCCTCTCTGAAGTTCCCCTTCTCCACCTCGGCCATCAGATCCCGATTGGTGGCGGCAATAATGCGGGTGTCCACCGTAATGGACTTCTCCCCGCCCACCCGTTCAAAGGTTTTCTCCTGAAGAACCCGGAGAATCTTGATCTGAACGGAAGGGTTGATCTCACCAATTTCATCGAGGAAGATAGTCCCTCCGTCGGCCAGTTCAAATCGTCCCTTCCTCTGGGTGGAAGCACCGGTAAAAGCCCCTTTTTCATGACCGAACAATTCGCTTTCCAAAAGCGATTCGGTCAGGGCGGCACAGTGAACCTTGATAAAAGGCTGATCCTTTCGGTTGGAGGCGTTGTGAATGGCGTCGGCCACCACTTCTTTACCCACACCACTCTCCCCGGTAATCAGAACGGAAACCTTGGTCTGGGCCACCTGATCAACCAGTCCCAATACACGGTTCAACGCGCCGGATCGGCCAATCATGGACTGTTTTTTCTTCTTTTCCAGCCGCTCCACTTCTTTTTGCAGAGCCTGATGCTCGGCCACAAGCTTCCGGGTGGAAAGGGCCCGTTTTACCAAAAGCCCCAATCGGTCAAGATTCACCGGCTTGGTGAGAAAATCAAAGGCCCCGTTTCTCATGGCATCCACGGCGGTTTCCACAGTCCCGTGGCCGGTAAGAATAATAACGGGAACCGTAGGATAGGCGTTGGAGATCTTCTTAAGAAGTTCCTCCCCGGACATACCGGGCATGCGCAGATCGGTCACCACCAGGTCAATGCTGGTCTTGAGCATCTCCTTCATGGCCTCGTTGCCGTTCTCCGCCAGGTACACCTCATAGCCTTCCAGCTCAAGGGACTTTCCCAGGCCCATGCGAATATTTTTTTCGTCGTCCACTACCAGGATTTTAAACGTCATGTATTACCCCTTTCTCCGGGTTATCATCGTAGGTAAGGAGCTTCTCCCCTTCCTGGGGCGCGGGAAAACTAATCCAGAAGGTCGTTCCCTGCCCCTCTTTAGAGTGAACATCAATCTCCCCGCCGTGCTCTTTAATTATCTTGTACACCACCGTAAGTCCCAGTCCGGTACCGGTATCTTTAGTAGTAAAGTAGGGTTCAAAAATCTTCTCCCGCTCCTCGGCGGGAATTCCCTTGCCCGTGTCCCCGATGGAGAGAACAATGTGGTCCTCCTTAAGGACACAGTTTATCGTAAGGGTGCCGCCCCCCTCCATGGCGTGCTGGGCGTTTTTAATCAGGTTAAGAAGGGCCTGCTTCATCAGTTTTTCGTCAAGCTGAATGGGAGGGAGATAATCATCCACATGGCAGTCGATCTTGATGCCGTCAAACTCCATCTCCTTGCGTATCAGGTCCACAAGTTCCTTAAGAACCCCATGGATGTCCCGCTTAATCAAAACCGAATCGATCGGCTTGACCGCAAAGAGGTAGTCCACCACGATGGAGTTGAGCCGGTCCACCTCTTCATTAACGATATCCAGGTAACTGAGGATCTCCTCAACCTGAATTTCTCCGCCCTGCTTGAGCATCTTCTGCATAAGCTGAATGTAAATCCCCATGGATCCCAGGGGATTTTTAATCTCATGGGCTATCCCGGCGGTCATGGAAGAGAGGGAAACAAGGCCCTCCGCCCGGCGCAGTTTAGCCTCCTGATTCTTCTGACGGGTCACATCCTCCGCATAGATGAGGCTCCCCTTGATACTCCCTTCGCTCACCAGGGGTAAAACGGAGATGCGCAGGATAATGGTCCGTCCGGAAATATCCAGGACAAATTCCCGGTCCCGCACGGTGTCCTGATTTTTGAGGCTATTCTTGATAAAGTCGGCTATATCGCTCTCTTCAATAATCTCCCAGCAGTGAAGATCTCCGTGGTTGTTCCGCATAATCGGCATAATCCTACTCATGGGCCTATTCACATGGAGGATTCGATGGTCTATGTCGCAGATAATCATCCCCGCATCGATGGAGGAGGTGACCATGGCCAAAAGTTCATTTTCATCGACCAGGTCCGTAAAAAGGTGCTGAATCTGGCCGCAGTCCAGTTTGTCCACCCGCCTAAGGGACTGGCGCATAAATTTATTCATCTACAACTCCCTCATACGGTAGTAGGAAGCTTCCAGCATAAGAAGGGGATTCTGATTAAGCGATTCCACCCCGTGGTAAGCCTCCCTAAGCAGACCATTCCACTTCTCCATGACCCGAAGAGGAACGCCCCCGTCCCCCTTCACAGCCAGACGCTGCCAGCGGCGGAGAACTCTAAAGAGTTCCTGATAGAAATCGGGCACATCGGCCGTTTCTATACTCTCGAAGATACGGGATGGAAAGACCTTTTCCCGGGAGCAGAGGTCGCGCAGAAACGATTCGGCCAATTCGGTCAACTGGGCCTCCCCACTGTGTCGATACTGACCGAACCAGTCGTCCAGGGAGTGGATAGAAGCATCCTGCCGGTAGAGACGGTTCACTATTTCCCGGGAGACTTTGGCACTCCGCCCGTCAAAGGAGTAGTTCCGTACCCGGGAGAGGATGGTGGGCATGATCATGCGCTTCCGCTCAGTTAACATGATAAGATATAGATTCTCAGGCGGCTCTTCAAGAAGCTTCAGAAGGGCGTTACGGGAGCTTTCCAGCATGGAATCGGCCTTCTCCATGACCACAACCTTGGTTTGGTCCACTCCTCCCGAAGCCCGGTGACTCCAACTGCTGATTCGTCGTATCTGGCTGATGGGAACCGTGGCGGGAATCAGTTTTTCCAGGTCCGGCACGGCCTTTTCCAGGTAGGCCAGCCCCTTCTCCACTTCCTTCTCGCTCAACTGATCCTTTCCCGGCTCCAGGGCAATGAGAAAATCATTTATTTCCTGAATAGCCTTACTCCCCTTGGAGATTTTCTTCTCCTCCCCTTCCCAGAGGACAGGATCAAAGCGGCGAAGAAGCTTCCTGGTGCTGCGAATAAGCATATAGCGGGCCGGATCCCGGTCCTCCCGTCGAAAATGATCAATGGAAGCGGCAATATCCTCATAGAAAGCCCGCTTTCCCAAAAGCAGAAGATGGGGCTGAAGAAGGAGCCGGGAGGCCTGACAGCCGGGACAGCTGCACTGCCAGGGAGCGCCTTCGGTACGGCAGTTCAAAACCCGCATCAGTTCCAGGGCGGTGGTCATTTTCCCGGAATATCGGGGGCCGGAAAAAAGAAGCGACGGGGGAAGGACATTTCCCTTGATATCGTGACTCAGGGCCTCTTTGACCCGGGACTGTTCCAGTAAATTCTCAAACATAAAACCTCATAAAATACTGCAGCAAGGCGGCGGTATGGGAAAAGATGGTCCCTCCCGAGCTAAAAACAGAATCCTGGGAAATCCAGGGCTGAAGCATGAGAAACCAGGTAAGGAGAAAGGAGAAGTATACTCCGGTGAGCATACCCATGAACCAACCGCCCAGTCGCCATTTAAAGGACTTTTTGGAGAGGTCATAGACCTTCGTTTTAATGTACATAACCCTTAAAAGCTGGGTAAAGAGTATCATGGGGACGGCGTAGAGAAGAAGGAAAACGGGAAAAAGCGAAGGCAGGGCAATCTCGGTTTTCGCAGTAAAGAGAGTGGCCAGGGTGGGAGTGAATACAAGGGAGAAAACGGAAGGCAGCAGGTGGCCGGAAAAAAAGGTTAACGTTCGGAGCCCCCCTTTCCATCGCCCCATAAAGGCGGAGAGGAGAATGATAAATAGGAAAACCCCTTCCCAAATGCCGTAAATCACGCCCGGTCCTCCTCAATGGTTTTCAAAATGATTTTTTGGGCCTGTCCCATTTTCAAAGTACTGTGGACGGCGGCCCAATCGGTGTTGTTTTCCTGTAGCACCGCTTTAACAGCGGAAATAAAACTGTCCCCGTCTAAATCGGTCTTTTCATCCAGGATACGAGCCGCTCCGGCCTCTTCAAAAACCCGGGCGTTGTAAACTTGGTCTCCCCGGCTTCCGCTGATGAGGGGAAGAAGGAGCATGGGGGTTCGGCTGGCGGCCAGTTCCCAGATAGCGGCGGCTCCCGCTCGGGAGAGAGAGGCGGTGGCGGCCGTAAGAATATGGCTCAACTCCTCTTTAAAGTAGGGAGCCCGATAGTAGTTGTCCCGCTCCAGGGGCACAAAGTTCTTAGAACCTGTTTGATGGATAACAAAGCAGAAGGAAGTCAGCTCCTCCAGATTCTCTTCAACCAGCTTGTTGAGCTGCTCCGCCCCCAGGCTTCCTCCCATGACCAGCAAAATCGGCATAGACTCGGGAGCCCCCACAAAGGCCCGTCCTTTTGTCGCCTCTCCGGCGAAGAAACTATCCCGTACGGGATTTCCCGATACAACGCACTTATCCCGGAACTTGGGGGAATTGTATTTGAGGGACGCCTCGTAGGGCAGGAATATTTTATTCACAAAACGGCTGTTAATCCGGGTCGCCAAACCGGGCGTTACGTCCGACTCATGGGTGTAAACGGGGATTCCCAGGGTTTTAGCCGCCAGAACGGGGGGGACAGAGACAAAACCGCCCTTGGAGAAGAGGAACTCCGGCCGCTCCTTTCGCAAGGTACGTCGGGCCTGAAAAAAACCGGCAATAATGCGAAAAAGGTCCGTAAAATTCTTAAGATCAAAATAGCGGCGCAACTTCCCCGAAGAGATACCGCGATAGGGGATATTCCAGTCCTTAAGAATGTCTTCTTCCATCCCTCCGGCCGAACCGATCCAGTAAATATTCTTTTGGGGAGTCTCTTTCTTTATTAGGTCAATCAGGGGCTTGGCCGGGTACACATGTCCCCCCGTGCCGCCCCCGGTAAAGGCGATGGTGCTCATGCCCTATAGAATAGCGGGAAATCCGGTCAGATTCAACCGTTAGAGCTCTCTAAAATCGCCCTATCCGCCTCTTCCAAAAGGGATTGCACCTGCTCCAGCGCCAGGGTACTCAAATAGTTGTAACTCTTCCCTTCCGCTTTGATCAAAAGATCCCGGGCCTCTTCCCACTGGCCCGACTGTTTATGAATCAGAGCCCGATTGTAGTAAGGGTCGGGGAAGCCGGGAATCTCCGTCAGAAGCTCGTCATACACACGGGCCGCTTCGTCCCACTCCTTCTTCTTTATATAAATCAGCCCCAGATTATCCCGAATGAGAAGGGAAGAGGAGTTGTACTCCAGGCCCTCTTGGGTCACTTCAAGAGCCCGGTCCAAATCACCCTTTTCTATTAGGTACACCCCCAAGTTTCCATAGAGGATACTGTTCCGGTAGCCCTCGGCCATCAGCTCTTCCAAGCTCTCTATGGCCTTGTCCAGCTCTCCCTTTTTCCAGTAGATAAGGGAGTAATGGAGCCGAGCCTCGTTGGAATTAAATCGTTTGGTTTCTACCGTACGAAGCGGGGCAATCACCTCTTCCGCCTTATCCGGACGGCCCTCCTTAAGAAGAATGTAGGCGCAGGTAAGTTTGGGACTGGGAGGCATGGGGAAGTTCAAGGCTTTCTCAATCTGAGCCAGAGCCCCGGTTTTGTCCTCATCCTTACTGTAACGGCGCATGGCAAAAAACATAAGAACCAGACCAAAATTCTTCGCCGTGCTGTAAAGAATAAATGCCCCGATAAAAATAAGAACTAACTGGCCAATACCCATTTTTCACCCCAAATTATTAGTGTACAGAGCCCTATTCTACCCTCCCAAAAGAACAAGTGCAATCCCCGCTTACAAGGGTTAACCGGCCTGTTTACGACGAAGTTCGGAAGGGGTCATACCGTAATGTTCCTTAAAGAGACGGCTGAATACCTTATAGTTGGTAAAGCCGTGTCGTTCCAGGATTTCCGAAACCCGATTTTCCGTGGAAACAAGATCCCGGTGGATATGTGTCAATCGAATCAAATTGAGGTATTCCATAAAGGTGGAGCCCGTGTTTTTCTTAAAAAAACGGCAGAAGTAGTCCCGGTGCTGCCCCATAATCTCCGCCCCGTCTCTTACGCTCAGGGGGAAGGCGTAATTCTCTTCCAGGTAGTTCAAAAGCCCCTGCATTCTTGTCATGTGACGCCGGGCCGATTCGCTTAGTTCCACCGGATCGGACCAGTCCACCACCAAGTGGTAAAGCACCTTCTGCAAAAGGGAGCGAAAAAGAAAAATCTGCCCCTCCCCTTTCTCCCGGTAAACCTCCCCCAGCTCATCAAGGAGAGCGACCAGAATATCCCGCGCCTCACCCTCCTTAGGCTTAAGGACGAAACGACGGGAACTTTGGGAAGAGAGGGAGTCACTAATAAGGGAAAAGGGAACCTGGAGAAGCAGGGTCTCCGTATCGCCAAAAACTCTTGTCTGATGAATTTCGCCCGAATTGATGATAACAATCTCCCTCTCCTTCAGAAGGACTTTCTCATGGCTGCTCAACACTTCCATGGTCCCCTTTTGAATGAGAATGATTTCCAGATGAGTGTGCCAGTGACTGGAAATGAAGTAGTCCCGGGCCCTATAATTTTTAATAAGAGCGGGAAAAGATTCTTCGTGAATAACAATTTCGTGCTTGAGCATACCCCCATTATAGGAAAATTCCTATAAATGTCAGTATCGACATATTAAATAGTCAGAAAGATCATAGAAATCGGCCGTTTTTATCAGGATAATACCAACAGGAGGACCATCATGAATAAATGGCAAAGAATTAATTATCAACCGGGAACCCCTCTGGGAAGCAAGGGCGAACGTATTACGGCTTCTCAAGCCCATCTGGCCCTGTCAAAAGAAGCAGCCCGGGAGGGGATGGTTCTCCTAAAGAACGAAAAAGCCCTTCTTCCCCTGCCCAAGGGGAGCAAAATAGCTCTTTTTGGTAAGGCAACCATAGATTATGTGAAAGGCGGCGGAGGCTCGGGGGATGTGACCGTCTCCCATATAACCAACCTATACGACGGGTTCACTCAATTAGACTCACTCCTTCTTTGTGAGGAATTAATCGATTTTTACAAAAAAAACGTGGATAAACAGTACGCCCGGCGACGTGAGCCGGGGCTGACAGTGGAACCGGAACTCCCCGACCCTTTACTGGACCGGGCGGCGGCCTTTTGCGACACGGCCCTCATATCCCTGTGCCGCTTCTCCGGGGAGGGGTGGGACAGAAAGGCCTCGAACGATCAGGCTGTAATTGTTTCCGAAGCCTGGACAGACGATACGGCCCGTCAATCCCAGGAGATTTTCGAACGGGGCGATTTTTATCTCAGCCGTGCCGAAGAGGCCCTCATAGAGAAGGTAAAATCCCGTTTTGACAAGATTATCATCAACCTGAATGTGGGAGGCATGGTGGACAGCAGCTGGTTTGCCGGAGACGACCGGATTCAGTCAGTCCTCCTCTCCTGGCAGGGCGGCATGGAAGGTGGCCTGGCGGCTGCGGAACTTTTCTGCGGTGCGGCCAATCCTTCGGGAAAACTGGTAGACAGTTTCGCCAAGGAACTGACCGACTACCCCTCTACGGAAAACTTCCATGAATCCCCCGACTACGTGGACTACACCGACGACATCTACGTGGGCTACCGATTCTTCGAAACCCTTCCCGGAGCGTCAAAGCGGCTAAACTACCCCTTTGGCTTTGGCCTCTCCTACACGGACTTTAGTTTTACCCCCCTTTCTGCCGAACTGATCGATGACTTGATTAAGGTTGACGTGAACCTGACCAACCGGGGAGACTGTGAAGGGCGGGAAGTCCTGCAGCTCTACTCTCAGGCTCCCCAAGGAAAACTGGGAAAACCCTCAAAGGAGCTCAAGGCCTTTAAAAAGAGCCGCCTTCTTAAACGGGGCGAATCGGAGATCATTACCCTGGAAATCCCTCTGGAAACCCTTGCCTCCTATGACGACCTGGGTCGGGTACAAAAAGCCGCCTATGTACTGGAAAAAGGTGAGTACCGCTTCTTCCTGGGGAACTCCTCCCGGGACGGCATCCTCCTGGACTTTAGCTACCAGGTTAAGGAAAACCGCATCATTGAACAGCTTGAGTCCCGTCTTGTCCCCACAGCCCTAAAAAAACGGCTACTGGCGGACGGCACTTACGAAGAACTGCCCACCGGCCCGGGAAATAATCCCAACGAACACGGCCTGGAACCGCAGAATACCGCCGACTGGGAAGGAATGATGCCCCAGAGCCGCTTTGAAAACTACCACAAGCGGGGACTTCCTGGTGAAGAGGAACCGACCCTATTGGATGTGTGGACAGGAAAGGAGAACCTTGACAATTTCATGACCCGCCTTAAGGAGGACGATCTTATTCATCTCCTGGGAGGCCAACCTAACCGGGGTGTGGCCAACACCTTTGGCTGGGGGAATATCCCCCGACTGGGCATCCCCAACGCCATGACCGCCGACGGTCCCGCCGGTGTAAGAATAGAAAAACAGTGCGGTGTCACCACCACAGCCTGGCCCTGCGCCACCCTCCTGGCCTCCACTTGGGACGAGGAGATCCTTTTTGCCGTAGGAGAAGCGGGAGCAAAGGAGATGGAAGAGAATAACCTGGCTATTTGGCTCACTCCGGCTGTGAATATTCACCGCAGTCCCCTCTGCGGGCGAAACTTTGAATACTACTCGGAAGACCCCCTGGTGTCGGGGAAACTGGCCGCCGCCATGGTTCGGGGAATACAGTCCCGGGGAATAGCCGCAACGGTTAAGCACTTCGCCTTTAACAATAAGGAGACCAACCGTAAAGAGAGTGACTCCCGCCTCTCCGAAAGGGCCGCTCGGGAAATCTACCTCAAAGCCTTTGAGATTATTGTCAAAGAGGCCGATCCCTGGGCCATAATGTCCGCCTACAACATGGTCAACGGCCACAGAACCTCCGAATGCCATGAACTATTGGAAGATATCCTACGGGGAGAATGGGGTTTTAAAGGTGTTGTAACAAGTGATTGGTGGACCCGGGGAGAACACTACAAGGAACTATTGGCCGGGAACGATATAAAAATGGCCTGCGGAACCGTGGAAAGGCTTAAGGAAGCCCTGGAAAAAGGCCTGATTCGCCGAACCGACCTGGAACGATCGGCTCGGCGTGTGCTGGAGTTGCTCCTGCGCTTGTAAAGGAACTAATCCCAATACTTCTCCATACGGGCTGCCAACTCTTTACGGTAGGCCTCCCAGTCGCTAATCGGCTCCTTCGCCAACCCTTCCTCACAGGCCGCCTTGGCTACGGCCAGGGCTTCCCACTCAATAACACGGGGGTCGAAGGGCTTGGGTACGATATAATTGGGACCAAAGGAGAAATCCTCTCCTCCGTAGGCCTTTTTTACCGTTTCCGGAACCGGTTCCTTAGCCAGGGCGGCCAGAGCTTTCGCCGCCGCCATCTTCATCCCTTCCGAGATGGAAGTAGCCCGAACGTCCAGAGCCCCCCTAAAAATAAAGGGGAATCCCAAAACGTTATTAATCTGATTGGGATAGTCGCTTCGTCCGGTGGCTATAATCACATCGGGACGGGCTTCTTTGGCTAATGAGGGACGAATTTCCGGGTCCGGATTAGCCATGGCAAAAACGATGGGGTCCTTAGCCATGGCTTTTATCATATCCTGGCTTACCACATCGGCTGCGGAAAGACCAACCAGACAATCGGCCCCTTCAAGAGCCTCCGACAAAGTTCGCAGTTCCGTCTCCCGGGCGAATTCCACCTGCTCCCGGCTCAAATCGGTACGACCTTTGTGAAGCACCCCGTTTATATCGCAATGCATGAGGTTTTCCCGCTTCACCCCGGCAGCCAAAAACATACGGGCACAGGAGATCCCCGCTGCCCCGGCTCCGTTAAAAACGACCTTCATAGAATCCAGGGATTTCCCCACAATCTCAGCCGCATTCATAATACCGGCCGTACAGATAATTGCCGTACCGTGCTGGTCGTCGTGGAAAATAGGAATATCACAGATTTCCTTAAGAGTCTGTTCGATCTCAAAACATTCGGGCGACTTAATATCCTCAAGATTAACCCCTCCGAAAGTGGGCTCCATCATCTTGACCGCCTCAATAATTTTCTTGGGATCCGATTCGTCCAGCTCAATATCAAAAACATCGATATCGGCAAAACGCTTAAAGAGAACTCCCTTACCTTCCATGACAGGCTTACTGGCCAAAGCACCTCGATTTCCAAGGCCCAATATAGCAGAACCGTTGGAGATTACCGCTACCAGATTTCCTTTAGCCGTATATTTGTAGGCGTCCTCAGCCCGTTCAGCAATCTCCAATACGGGCTTGGCCACCCCCGGAGTATAAGCCAGGGACAATTCCTCCGCCGTATGGCAGGGCTTGGTCGGCACAACTTCCACCTTGCCCGGTTTTCCCTTCCGACCATGATAGTCCAAAGCGTTCTCTTTTAATTCATCCATTTTTTATTCTATCCTCTCCCGCGATTAACGCGTTATTTTCCTATTTATTCCAGGGGAGATCATATCCCATCTTATGTTTTTCGTTAAGCTCTGTCATGACTTTTTGCAGAGCCGGAGGCACAGGACAGCCGTGTTCGGTACGATATTTCCGGGCCAGGTGTTCCTTTTCGCCGGCAGTGAAGATTCTCTCTTCTCCCGGAGCTACTGCGGAAGCCCGCAAATCACGCATAATGTTTCCGGCCACTTTTCGGAAGGTTTCTTCCCCCATAAAGTTCTTTGTGTTAATAGCAATGAAAAAGTGTCCCAGAGGATAGGGAATGCGATTCCCCTCCCCGTCAAAACCGTTAAGCGATTTAAGAAAGGCCCCGTCCTGGAGCGCAGCGGAAAGAACTTCTACCACTGTGGCGTAACCGAATCCCTTGTATCCCGCAGTGGTTTCTCCCAGTCCGCCCAAAGGAGCCAAAGCCGCCTTGCCCTGGGTCAGATCCACCAGAATCTGGTCCGTGTCAGTGCGGGTATTGCCGCTTCGGTCGATAACCCAACCCGGAGGCAGTTCTTTCCCCGCCCGGCTGTAAAGTTCAATTTTCCCCCGCTGGGAAACACTGGTGGCACAGTCCAGAATAAAGTCAAATTCCTCGTCGGTGGGAAGGCCGATGGTCAGCGGATTGGTCCCCAGCATATTTTCCACCCCGTTTGTGGGGGCGATGGAAGGACGGGCGTTAGTACCGGTCATCCCTATCATACCCTTCTGTGCCGCCATGGAAACATAATAACCGGCAATTCCGTAGTGGGTGGAATTTCTTACAGCCACCATACCCATGCCGTATTTTTCCGCCTTCTCTATGGCAATCTCCATGGCCCGCTTGGAAACAACATGACCCATCCCGTTATTTCCGTCCAGAACAGCGGTGGTTTCCGTCTCTTTTATAAGCTCGATTTTGGTCACCGGATTCAGGATGCCCCAATTAATCCTGTCTATATAGATAGGTTTGAGTCGGCCTATACCGTGGGAGTCGATGCCCCGCTTATCCGATTCAATCAGCACATCCCCAATGACAGCCGCATCCTCTTCGGGGACACCGTTGGCAATCAAAGCCTCTTTCATGAACTTTTCCAAATAAGCAAAATCGATCCATTCGCAATCTTTGTAACTGTCACCGTAACTTTCATACCAACCCATGGGGGCCTCCTCTCTTCTATACTGTTTCTATTTTCAAACCGACTTGAACAAAGCTCTCCTTGAGGGAAGACTCCAGACCGCCGTCGGTAATAACCAAATCCACATCGTCCAGTTCTACCGTTTTAAAATGGGAAACCCGCCCGATTTTGGAACTGTCCGCCGCCACGATAACTTCCCCCTGGCACTGCTCCACCATAATCCGGGTCACCGCCGCCTCCTGGGAAACGGGAGAAGTGAAGCCCTTTTCCAAATCGAGACCGTCGGTTCCCATAATGGTGCGGTCAACAAAAACCCGACGCAAATAGGCCAAGGTTTCCTCCCCCACCAGACACTGGGACTGGGGACGGTAGAGACCTCCGGGAACAAGAATTTCCGGACCGCCCGTACTGCTTAACACAGGGAGTATGGTCATGTTATTGGTAATAATGCGGATATCCTTGCGACCGGCCAGAGCGGCAGCCACATAACGGGTGGTGGAACCGGAATTTATGAAAATTGTTTCCCCGGGCTGAACCAGCTGGGCCACATATTTCCCAATGGCAGCCTTCTCTTCCCGGTGAGCCTTTCCCTTCTCTTCAAAAAGAGCTTCCCGTTGAAGATACTGAGGCGACCGGGCCCCTCCGTGGGACCTCTCCAAAAGCCCCTTTTTCTCCAAAAGATCCAAATCCCGGCGAATGGTTATGGGAGAAACGTCCAAAAGCTGACTCAACTCCTCCACTTGGGCAAATCCTTCTTTCCAGAGGTACTCTTCAATAGCTGCCTGTCTCTCGGCAGGAATCATTCCGTTTCCCATAAGATCACTATAATACCACAGATGATCATTGTCAATCAAATATGATCATTTCTTATCAAGATGAAAAGATTTAGATTTAAAAGTAATTATTCAACGATAATATTAGTTTCCACATAGTAAACAGGGGTTTTATAGCAGGGAACATCAAGACTTTCAATGTCGTAGAATTCTACATTAACCTGAGAAATAGATTCTGGAACTTGACCATCAAGTTTAAATTTCCCCATTATTGTAGTCCCGATTCCTTCTGCCATAGTAATCTCATTTCTTCGATGCTCTTCAGCAGTTACACCACCAAATACAACGTTATATGATTCAAGATTAATACCTTCTTCTGTAATCATAACCAATGAGTTATAGCTATAATCAATTTGATCAATACCATTTATTGAAGTAATTTTTCCATAAAGGTACATCATTTTTTCACCTGCTTTATATTCAGCCCGATTAAACATAAAACGATAACCATCAGCTTCAATATAATACTCTTCCAGTTCGTTCCTTATAACTTCATTTTGACTGGCGCTCTCATGTTGAGAGAAAGTGTCATGATTTAGGCTTTCCCCTAACAAAGCCATAACCGATTCATCCTTGAAAAATGACTCAGAAGCAACAGACAAAAGAGCTCCCGATTCAACATCAATAATTCGGGCATTTACCTTTATACGGGAGCCTAAATCTGTAATTGTACCTGTCGTTATGGCATCTACCCCTAAAATATTACCAATTTCGGCCGCTGTTCCTTCACTAATTACTCCGCTCGTTCCGAGATTCCATTCCTTGAGAACAGAATCAAGAAGACTCCTTTCAACTACAGAAATATCACCAGAACGGAAAAGACGTATGGTCAGTTCTTCTCTAATATATTTTCCAAGCATTGAACTAGATCCATCCAGATCAACAAAATCCAGTATAGCTATGGTCGATTTTTGAGATTTCCCAAGTGTATAACTGAATTGATCAGACAAATTATCGAGTCCCTCATCAAGAGATAGACCACTTTTTTCTGTGTCTGGTGAAGACGTACAACTTAAAAAAGAAATTATTATTCCAAGAATAATGAGATGCCTTGTTAATTTCATGATTGATCCTGATTTAATTAGTTTTTTATTATTTTGCTTAAGATATTGATTTCAGGTCAACAGGCCATTGTGATCAATTCGAAAACATTCACATGTTGAACAAGTAACATTTTGACAAATCCGTCACCCGGTTTTTCTTGAGAATTAAGTCCGAATGATTTATGATATTAACATGACCCCTATCAAGGAGCTTAAAAATGTCCGGCAGCGTCCGGAGGAAGGATTCCGTCTCTGGTTTGCCAATGAATATTTCGATATTATATTTTGGTACGATGAAGAGGGGGGGAATCTGACAGGCTTCCAGTTCTGTTACGGAAAACCCCATGCAGAAAAAGCCTTTACCTGGGAATTGGGGAGTCAAAGTCATCACTATGTAAAGGAAGCTCGCGCCCAGGGTACCGGTATCCTCAGAGGCGATGCGGGGGCCCTAAGTCTGGGAGTTCTCAAGCAACTCCAGTCGGTAAGAGGGGAACTGCCCGTAGAACTCAGCAACTTTGTGATAAAGAAGCTTGTCGATGCGGTTCAGGCGCGGCAAGAGGCTGCCGCCACCGGTTAAACTACTCTTCCCAGTCCAAACAGCGTCCTACCGCATGATTCCATCCGGCAAAAAGCTCTTCCCTTCTCTTCTCGGTCATGGCCGGTTCAAAACAACGGTCTTCCGCCCATATGACCTTTAAATCCTCAACGGACTCCCAAAATCCAACGGCCAATCCGGCCAGATAGGCGGCACCCAGAGCTGTGGTTTCTATCGATGCCGGTCTGACAACTTCCGTATCCAAAATATCACTTTGAAACTGCATAAGAATATTGCTGCGTGAAGCTCCCCCATCTACTTTGACGCTCTGGAGCTTGAGACCCGAATCCTTCTCCATCACTTCCACAATCTCCCGGGTCCTATAGGCAATGGACTCCAACGCCGCCCGGCAGATGTGTGCTTTGTTGGCCCCTCTGGTCAAGCCGACTATCCCCGCCCGGGCTCCCATATCCCAATAGGGCGATCCCAAGCCCTGAAAGGCGGAAACCAGATAGACACCACCCGTATCCTCAACGGTTTCGGCCAGCCTGTTACATTCGGGAGCGGAAGAGATAATTCCCAGATTGTCCCGCAGCCACTGAATGACCGCTCCCCCCATGAATATGCTACCCTCCAAAGCGTAGGTAATTTTCCCGTTCCTGCCCCAGGCAATGGTCGTAAGAAGTCCGTTTTCCGAATGGACCGGCTTCTCTCCCGTATTCATAAGCATAAAACAGCCCGTTCCATAGGTATTTTTCACACAACCTTCGCCCAGACACATCTGTCCAAAAAGAGCGGCCTGCTGGTCACCGGCCAATCCGGCAATGGGGATTTCCGCCCCGCAAACCTTCTTGTCCGTCATTCCCAGTATTTCGCTGCAACCCTTGACCTCCGGCAAAATCGCCCGGGGAATCTCCATAAGTTCCAGAAGCTCCTTGTCCCAGGCCAGGTCGTGTATATTATAAAGCATAGTGCGGCTGGCGTTGGTATAATCGGTGACATGGACCTTCCCGCCGGTGAGTTTCCAGATAAGCCAAGTATCCACCGTACCAAAACAGAGTTCCCCCCGTTCGGCCATTTCCCGGGCTCCCCCCACATTATCCAGAATCCAGCGAATCTTACTGGCCGAAAAATAGGCGTCAATCTTAAGGCCTGTCTTACTCTGAACCTTCTCTTCCAGCCCCCATTTTTTAAGCTGCTGGCAGAAATCAGCCGTTCGGCGGCACTGCCAAACAATGGCATTATAGACGGGCTCCCCCGTTTTCCTGTCCCAGAGAATAGTGGTTTCCCGCTGATTAGTAATTCCCAGAGCCGCCACGTCATCAAGACTGACTTTCTTTGTCTCCAAAAGTTCCCTAAACATATTAATCTGACTATTCCAGATATCCAAAGGATCGTGTTCTACCCATTTCTCTTTGGGATAGTGCTGGGGATACTCCTCCTGAGCCACCCCTTGAATGATTCCCTTTTTATCTACAAGCACAGCCCGGGAGCTGGTCGTTCCCTGATCCAGCGCAATTACATAGTTTTTCATTGGACAAACCTCTCTTGATGAACGAAACTATTATAAACCCGGTTTTGTCACACCGCAAGGAGAAGATACAACAAGATTTTACCTATTCATTCATATTCCATTTTTTTATAAATAAACTATGTTTTTCATCATTTATAATATATAATTGCCTTATATAAAAAGAAATTAAAAGGGGTATTAAATGACTATAAAAAGTAAACTATTCCTACATGTTTTTGGTATCATATTCTCATTTATTCTCATTTCCACAGCCTATTTTCTTTCAAGATCCCCAATAAATAAACTTGCCAGCGAGGTTTTAATACTCGAGGAATTGGAAAAAAGCCTTATACAAGAGCAGCTTTACCTTTCCAGTGTCATTGGAACTCAGACCTATGCCACCACAATGGACAAGCTTTATAAACAATCTCTAAATACGGATACCCTCTTTGACCAAGTCCAATTTCTCGACACAATAAAGAAACAGGATTCCTCTTTGGAAGAAGCACTGGAAATCATAACTAACCTTAATGGCCTGCGTAAAACACGAATCGAAGACTTAAAAAAAGCCGATACCCTGTTTCGAGAATCACTTAACAAAAACTTCATTGTCCTTAACTCCTTTACCTTTGTTAAACTATTGGATTCATCCTATTCCCTTGGTCGTTCAACTTCTCAAGATTTAATACTATTAAATGATTCCCTATCCGAACTTATGTCGCAACACAGCATATACAGGAACGCCCTGGAAAGCTCCCAAAGCATAATGACCGAACAGTTCGATAGAATTAACCTGGCTATTGCCCGTTATGACCTACTATCTCAACTAATCTCACTTGTTATGGCCGGGGTAGCCCTCTTGGCGATTCTCTTCTTTAGTCTTCAATTCACAAAGGGAATAGCCAAAAATATACAGTACCTCATTATCTCCATTAATAATATGAGCGGAGGAGACCTAAGCGCAGAACACAACATTACATCCCGTGACGACTTTGGACTTCTCAATGATAACTTAAACAGCTTTCAAATTAACCTTAATGAGATAATAAGCCGAATAAAAGAAACCGCCCGGGAGAATCTTGACGTTAAAAATGAATTAAGCAGTCAGGTTAATGCTACGGAAACCTCGGCCGATGAGATCAAAGCCAATACAAAAACAATGGATGGTGATACAAAACAATTGGACAGGACCGCAAAGGAAACCAGTCTTGCCATGCGTGAAATCTCTGACAAAATACAAATCGTCAACCAAGGCGTAATGGACCAGACTGTCATGGTGGAAGAATCTACCGCTGCGGTTCACCAGATGATGGCCTCTGTTAAAAATGTAGAACAGGTTACCACTAAAAAACTGGAAAGCCTCGATAATACGGTAAGTCTCATGAGAGAGGGAAATGATCAGCTTCTCCAGACTACCACCAATATAAAGAATATTCATAATAACATTGACAGTATTCGACAGATGATAGAGGTTATCGACAATATCGCGTCCCAAACCAACCTCCTTGCCATGAATGCGGCCATAGAAGCGGCCCATGCGGGAGAGGTAGGTAAAGGCTTTGCCGTAGTAGCCGATGAAATCCGTAAACTCGCCGAAGCCTCCTCGGAAAGTTCCCGGGATATAAACATAAGCCTTAATGACATTATTAATAACATTCAGGACGCCTCATCCTCAAGCGACATCACAACGGAAACATTCACAAAAACCCTGACCGAGGTGGATGACCTTTTTAACTCCATGAGTGAAATAGGCCGGAGTATGGCAGAGCTCAAAGCGGGAGGAGATCAAATTAATAACGCCATGGTATCTCTCCAGTCCTCCGCAGTCCAAGTAAGAGACAAATCGGAAGAGATGACCGAAGAATCGGCGAAGGTTACGAGCGCCGTTGAAACAGTGGGAAATCTTGCAGACAATGTCACAAAAAGCATTGAACTTGTAGAAGAGGGCATTTTCAATATAGCCAGGGCCGTAGTAGTTGTGAAATCCACCACAGAAAGTATAGGCTCCGTGGCGGATAGAATAGAGAAAGAATTGGATTTTTTCCATACCGACAAGCAGTAGATTCGGGACCATAGTTTTTACACACATACAAATTTCCATTTACACACATATATATAAACATTGACACACAGAAAGAGAAACAAGAATTACAGATCTTAAACATATGTCTATCTTGACTATTTCAGCCAGTTTATCGATAAATAAGCCCTTAAAAAACAGCCTAGAGCCTCTATACCTTGCACACATTGTGCTTTCATACACTGTTTGTGTATTTTAGATTTACACAACTAAAAGTAACGTTTTTTTAACAATATTACCCTTTTATGATATATTTTTTACACATTACTCATTGACAACGGTACATTCATTTATTAACATTTTTGTAATGATCTACAACTTAAGGAGAGATTATACCTATGAATAGAAAAATATTTATCACCCTGTTTTTAATGACTGTGGCCGTTGCTGTTTTCGCCGATGATGCCATGGTTCTGCCCGAAGGCGTTATGAGATTGACTTTTGCGAATACCTATGCCATGGCCGATGAGGCCTATAATTCTGATGGAGATGCAGAAGACTCCGCAGAATATTCTTTCTACTATCTTGGCGGAGCCCTTGAATTTGGTATAACAGAAAAGGTTACTGCAGCCGTACAGTGGACACCTGGTGTAAGCCTCTATGAAGATTACAATGATGAAGATACTCTCGGTTCCCTCAATGACCAAGTAGAATTCTCCGGTCTTGCGGACCTTTTTGTGGGAGCTAAAGTACAGGTAGTGGAAAATGATAACATACGATTTGCCTTTGCCCCGGGTATAGCAGTCCCCCTTGATTCCCTAGATGGAGAAGAAGCCGCAGAAGATGCTATGAACGGTGATGACTTTAAACTCGTAACTGCAAGTACTACAGAAGGCTATGGTATTGGTGGACGTTTCTACTTAGATTACATAGTAACTGAAGACTTTTACATAAACTTCTATAATCAGACAAAATATTACTTCTCAAATGAGAGATATGCCGACGGTGCCGGCGCCACATATGCAGGTACTTATGCTGGAACATTTGACTATTATTACTATGACTTAGGTCAAACTCTTGCTGATTCCTTAGCTGCAGCAGAAGCCGCAGCGGAAGCTACACTTGTTGAACACGAGTATGATTATCCCATATATTTTGATTTTGAACTGGATTTTAACTACGATCTCCATCTTACTCCCAAAACAAAATTTGGATTTGGCTTACCTGTTAAATATTCAGTCGCAGGTGAAACAAAAGAAGACGGTGTGAATCAAGAAGACGATTACTACTCTGTAGCCATTGATCCTTCCGTGTCTTTCTTTACAGCCGAATCCATTCCTTTTGAAGTAGCTGTTGATTATTACCTAACATTGGCTGGAAAAAATGTTGATAAGAGAAGCTACGTTGGCCTCCAGCTTAAACTCTTTTACGACTTTTACTAGAAATTAACCTACCGGTTCACAACCGGATGATTCAAAGGGCCGCTTTCCGGAAGGAGGGCGGCCCTTTCGCGTAGAGGGAGAAGGATTGCAGCGGTTACGGGCCGCGGTGCCCGGGCTGACGGGAGGAAGACCGATAAAGGCGCCGGGATAAGCCCGTTTGAGCGAAAAGCCTGGTTTTCCCGGCACGGAAGGGCCGGGGAAACTCCCCCGTCGGCATTCATTTTCCCCTATTTTTCTTAGCGAACCTATGGTCCTAATCGGGGGGTTTCTGATAGGATATGTCTTTAACTATAATCTTATGATTTTACAGGAGCGACCATGAGCAAGGGCAAGAACCAGAATAACTACGGACCGGCTAAACCGACGAAAGAGAACAGACCGGTTTTCCCCCAACGGGCGGTTATTACGGGGGGGATGCCCTATGGTAACAAACCGCTTCATTTGGGCCATATTGGGGCGGTGTTCGTCCAGGCCGATATTTTTACCCGTTTTATGAAGGACCGAATTGGGGAGGAGAATGTTATTTTCGTTTCCGGGACGGACTGCTACGGTTCGCCTATTGTGGAGTACTACCGCAAGGGTAAGGAGGCCGGTGAGATTGAGGGGTCGATTGAGGACTTTGTGATGGCTTCCCACGAGAAGCAGAAGGAAGCCCTTAAGGCTTTTGGGGTTTCTCCCAGTCTTTACGGGACCTCTGCCTTTGGCCGGGCCGGGGAGATTCACAAGGAGTTGGGCGAGCGGATTCTTAAGGGGCTCCACGAAAAGGGTCATTTGAAGAAACTCAGTTTTCCCCAGTTTTACGATCCCGAGGCGGGGGTTTTCCTGAACGGGCGCCAGGTTGTGGGAAAATGTCCTGTGCCGGGCTGCCAGTCGGAGAAGGGTTATGCCGATGAGTGTGACCTGGGCCACCCCTATGAGCCTAAGGATCTGATTGATCCCAAGAGTTCCCTTACCGGTGAGACGCCGGAGATGCGCGAGGTGAGCAACTGGTACATTGACCTTCCCGAGTTCCGAAAGGAGCTGACTGCCTGGGCTGACTCTCTTTCGGACATTCCCGGCTATCGGCGCAATGTGATTTCCACGATTAAGGAATTCCTTGAGCCCCCTGTTGTTTATATTAAAAAGGACTTTGAAGAGGAATTAGCGGGGCTTAAGCTGACTATTCCCCACGAGGTCCGGGAAGATAAAAAATCGATTATCCTGGAGTTTGCTTCTCTTGAAGAGCGGGAAGAGGCCGGTTCTGTACTGAATGAGGCGGGTATACGCTTTAGGGCCGGAAAAACTCTGACTCCCTTTCGTTTGACCGGAAATGTGGAGTGGAGCCTTCCTGCGCCGGACTTGGAGGATTTGAAGGATCTGACCTTTTGGGTTTGGCCTGAATCGCTTTGGACGCCTATCTCTTTTACCTCCACCTACCTGGAATCACAGGGTCAGGACAAGGAGGAGTGGAAGAAGTGGTGGTCCAGCAAGGATTCCCAGGTGTACCAGTTCATTGGGGAAGATAACATTTACTTCTACAGCCTGGCGGAGATGGCGATTTTTATGGGTTTTGAATCGGAAAACCCCCATCCCGTTCCGGAAGAAGGGGAACTGCAACTGCCCCGTTTGGTGGCGAACTGTCACCTTCTCCAGGGGGATAAAAAGGCATCCTCCTCCGGTAAGGTTAAGGCGATTATGGCCATGGACCTGCTGGAACACTATACGCCGGAACAGCTCCGGGCCCACTTTTTCTCACTCGGCCTGGCTATGCGCCCCATCAGCTTCAAGCCCAAACCTTTCAACCCCGATGCCCAGCCCAAGGATGCCGACCCGGTTCTTAAGGAAGGGAACCTCCTGAGCAATGTAATGAACCGCATCTGCCGTTCCTGTTTCTACACGGCTCAGAAGTACACCGACGGGAAGCTGCCCTTTGGCGAAATTGACCCGGAAGTAAGGGAAGAGGCGGATCAGGCGATTCTGAACTTTGAAAATGTGATGCACCGCCAGGAATTCCACCGGGCCATGTCCATTCTGGACAAATACATTCGTTCGGTAAGTAAATACTGGGCAAAGAATGTGAAAAACGATATGGAAGCAGAGGAGATAACCCCCGTACTGGTGAACGTGTTCCACATGGTTCGTACGGCCATTCTCCTCCTCCACCCCATCGCACCGGAAGGGACGGAAATGGTTAGAGAGTATCTCCAGGCCAATGAGGACTTCTTCAAGTGGGACAACTGCTTTGAGACAATCTATCACTTTGTGGAAAATCCCGAGGACCACGAGCTGAAGTTTCTGGAGCCCCGGGTGGATTTCTTTAAGAAACATTCGAGCCAGTTCTAGTGACCACGGATGGCGCGGAAGGCACCGATGGGATTCTCGTGGGAGAAGGTCGATCGGGGCTTCCGCGGGGAGCGAGTGTAAGCTGTTTAACTCTGTTCCCATAAACCTACAACCTGCTTAAACAAAAAGGGCCCTGCATCGCAGTGGCCCTTTTTATATTATTTCGTGCTTTTCGCGTCATCCTTTAGCGTGCTTCGCGGTAAACTTTACACGTCAAACCTTCTACTTCCGCTGTCCGCTTTCGTCCATCCGCTTTCGGCTTTCTTACGTCCGCTCTCTAAAGGAAATACCCCACCCCGCCTTCAAACAGGGGCTGGTGCTTCTCGCCGGGGATGTTGCGGAAAAGGTTTTCCTTGTAACGCTCGGTATGTCCCATTTTCCCCAGAACTCTTCCGTCGGGGGAACAGATTCCTTCTGCCGCCAGAATTGAACCGTTCGGGTTAAAACGTCGGTCCATAGTGGGATGGCCTTCGCCGTCCACATACTGGAAGCAGAGCTGCCCCTTCTTCACCAACTCATCCATCACAGCCGGTTCACCGTAAAACTTGCCTTCCCCGTGGGAAAGGGCGATTTCATGGATATCTCCGACTTTCATCTGGGAAAGCCAGGGAGAAAGGTTGGAAGCCACGCGCAGGGAAGCCATGCGGGAGATGTGGCGGCCGATATTGTTGTAGGTTAAGGTGGGAGAGTGCTCTTCCTGGGGAGTGATTTTTCCGTAAGGCAGAAGGCCGCTTTTGACAAGGGCCTGGAAGCCGTTACAGATTCCCAGAATCAAACCGTCCCGGTCCAACAGTCGGTGAACTCCATCGCTTATGGCGCTGTTGCTTAGGATATTGGCAATGAACTTACCGGACCCTTCCGGCTCATCTCCGGCGGAAAATCCTCCGGAGAGCATAAGAAGCTGGCTCTTATCCAGTTCCTTCACAAGGAGATCCAGAGATTCTTCGATCTGCTCGGCCGTTCGGTTTCTAAAAAGGAGCACCTTTCCTTCCGCCCCTGCCTCTTCAAAGGCCCGCAAGGTGTCGTATTCACAGTTGGTACCGGGGAAGACAGGAATCAGAACGCGGGGTTTGGCCTTGTCTCCCAGGGGATTCTTTAAGGTCACAACAGGACCGTTCGTGTAGTCTTTGGTAAGGACTTTTTCGCCTCCGTCGGCGGTCAGGTCTTCAAAAACATGCTGGAATACTCCAGTCCAGGTCTCCCGGCACTCTGCCAGGGGAAGGTCAAAGAGAGTTTTTCCCTCAAAGGAGGCAACAAGTCGTTCTGAATCGCTTGTCTGTCCGATTTCAATCAGTCTGTCATCATCCAGTCCGCTTCCGGCCAGGCTCAAGGCCTCTTCCGCTTCGATAAGGAAGGAGCCGTAGGAGATTTGGTAAAGCTCTTCCGAAGAGAGGCCGCTCACCATAAATCCGATATCATTACCGACGGCTCCCTTAAAAAGGGCTTCCCCTGCCCCGCCCGCTTTAAGAGACTGGGCGGAGAGGATTTTTCCCTCTTCGATCCACTGAGCCAGCCTATCAAAAAGCTGCCCCATCTCTGCGGTCTGAGGCATCTGATTCTCATCGGGAAGATTCCGTAACAGGTATAGTTTGTGACCCGCCCCTTTAAAGTCGGTGGAGACGCTGCGGGAGGCCTTACCTGTGGCTACGGCAAAAGAGATAAGCGTGGGAGGAACGTGGAGTTCGCCAAAGGAGCCGGACATACTGTCCTTACCACCGATGGCGGGCAGTTCCAGTTCGCGCTGAACTTTCAAAGCTCCCAGAAGGGCGGCAAAAGGAAGGCCCCAGTTTTCCGCACTGTCCTCAAGTCGTCGGAAATACTCCTGAAAGGAAAAGCGAGTTTCCCGCCATTTTGCCCCAGCGGCGACCAATTTGGCCAGCGATTCGGTTACGGCCCAGGCCGCTCCGTGGAAGGGGCTCCAGGAGGAGATTTCCGGATTAAAACCGCAGGACATGAAGCTGGCCGTGTCGGTAGTACCCTTAAGAAGAGGAAGTTTATGGATGGAACATTCACTTTCGGAAAGCTGATTCTTACCGCCATAGGGCATCTGAACAGTCCCGGCACCAATGGTTGAGTCAAACATCTCAACCAGACCTTTCTGAGAAGCCACTTCCAGTGAAGCCAGGTGGTTGAGAAACTTTTTAGCCTCATCCGGTCCTTCGGGCATTCGGAAAAAGGGAGATTCTTCCGTGTCATTCAGAACAACCTTAACCTTTGCTTCGGAACGAACGCCGTTGGTATCCAGGAAGGCCCGATCGATGTTAACAATCTGATCGCCCCGCCAGTTCATGCGCAGCCGGTTGTCTCCGGTTACGGCGGCTACTTCCACCGCTTCCAGGTTTTCCAGATCCGCCAGAGCCAGGAATCGGTCCCGATCCTTGGCTTCTACCACGACGGCCATTCTTTCCTGGGACTCACTAATGGCCAGTTCGGTCCCGTTAAGACCAAGATATTTTACAGGGACCCGGTCCAGTTCTATCTCCAGACCGTCGCTGAGCTCTCCGATGGCTACAGACACACCGCCTGCTCCAAAGTCGTTACATTTCTTGATGAGCCCGGTCACTTCCGGGTTTCGGAAGAGGCGCTGGATTTTTCGTTCCTCCGGGGCGTTCCCCTTCTGAACTTCCGCGCCGCAGCTTTCCAAAGACTCGGTGGTGTGGGCCTTACTGGAGCCGGTCGCCCCGCCGCATCCGTCCCGTCCGGTTTTTCCTCCCAGGAGGATAATAACGTCCCCGGGAACGGGTGATTCTCGTCGCACCCAATCGGCGGGAACGGCCCCTACAACGGCCCCCACTTCCATGCGCTTGGCCCGGTAACCGGGGTGGTAAATTTCTTTTACGTAGCTGGTGGCCAGACCAATCTGGTTACCGTAGGAGCTATAACCGTGAGCGGCGCCGGTGGTAATAACTTTCTGGGGAAGCTTTCCCGCCATGGTTTCTTCCACGGGAACTCGGGGATCACCGGCTCCGGTAAGTCTCATGGCCTGATAAACGTAGGAACGGCCCGAAAGGGGGTCACGAATGGCTCCTCCGATACAGGTGGAGGCGCCACCGAAGGGTTCGATTTCCGTAGGGTGGTTGTGGGTTTCATTCTTAAACATGAGAAGCCATTTTTCCGTACGGGTCTTCTCGTCTTCGGTCACATCCACATCAATAAAGACGCTACAGGCATTGATCTCTTCGGATACTTCCATGTCGTCCAGCTTACCCGCCTTGCGGAGTTCTTTACCGGAGAGGGTGGCCATATCCATAAGGGTCATGGGCTTTTTACCGCCGTGTACTTTTTCACGGGCGGCCACATATTCGTCAAAGGCGTCCTGGAAGAGGGCCGCGTACCGTCCTTCGGGCAGCTCTACAGTAGTCAGTTCAGTTTCAAAGGTGGTGTGGCGGCAGTGGTCGGACCAATAAGTATCGAGAACCTTCAATTCCGTTTCCGAAGGATTACGCTTCTCTTCGTTCTTAAAATAGTTCTGAACAAAGGCCAGGTCACCATGGGTCATGGCCATTCCCTGGCTCTTCCGGAACTCTTCCAGTTCCCCTTCCTGCCAGTCGATAAATCGGTCTATCCGCTCAACGGGAATCACATCGGCGGGAATATCTTCTATGGACCGGATAGAAAGGTCTTTATAGCGCATTTCCAGGGGATTAATAAAATAATTTTCTATGCGGCTCCGGTCTTCATCACTCAATTTACCTTCAAGTATGACCATTTTACCCGTTTTCACGTGACCTTCCCAATGGGGATGGAGCAGCTTCATGCACTGGGCGGCAGAATCGGCACGCTGGTCAAACTGACCGGGAAGAGCTTCCACGGCAAAAGCCTTTGCCGGTGCATCAAAATCGTAGTAAACGGCGTCTACGTTCTTTTCGGAGAAGACCTGATCCACCGCTTCTTTAAAGGCAGCTTCATCCAGATCATCGGCGTCGTAAATATTTAAAAGCCGGACCTTTTCAAGTCCTTTCACACCAAGGGTTTCCTCAAAATCCGCCCTCAAATGCACTGCTTCCTGATCGAATCCCTCTTTCTTCTCTACGAATACACGGTAAAAACCCACCGATTCCCTCCTTAAGTGGGCCATATTATAGACGAACTACCCCGATTTGGGAAGTACAGGAGCCGACTCTTATTGACTTAAAAGGGCCGATTCCCTATATTTCTTTATAGGACGATCAAGGACTTTAGAGGACTTTTATGATAAATGATGAAATATTGACTCTGGCTGAGACGGCGGAATACCTTAAGGTGGCGGAAAAAACGGTTCAACGTATGATTGCCGCCCACAAGATTCCCTGTACCCGGGTGGGTAACCAGTGGAGATTTATCAAGGCCGTTTTAGACGATTGGCTTATGGATTCCATGCAGGATAAGGAAGAGAGCAGGGGCGATCTTTCCCGGCTTATTGAATCGGGGAAAGTAGAAATAAACCTTTCCCGGCTGCTTTTTGATTCTATTATCCCCCTTGCGCAGGGAAGCCGCCGGGAGATTCTGAGCCAACTGGCCTCTCCCCTTGTGGAGAAGGGCTTAATCAGTAACCCCGAAGGCTACCTGAATAAACTGGAAGACCGGGAAAACATGATATCCACCGCCATTGGCGAAGGTGTTGCCATTCCCCACATTAGAAATCCTAAAGAGAACGAGCAGGTGGAACCCTGTATTGTTGTGGGGATTTCCCCGGAGGGGGTCGACTTCCATGCTATTGACGAACAGCCGGTCCATCTCTTTTTCCTGGTTCACACCAATAGCGAGACGGTCCATTTACGAATCCTTTCCCATATTACGGGACTACTTAAGAGTAACGGCTACGGGGATTTCCTGAATTGCCAAAGCAAAAAAGATGTGGAATCACTCCTTATAAAAAAAGAAACCGGCTCCCAGTAGTGGAAGCCGGAAGGGGGGAATAGGAGAGATTATGAAAACAGCAACATGCTGCATCCAACAATAACAAAATAAGACTAACAGCCTTACATTTTCAAGATTAATACATCAACGTAGAGAATGCAAATTTTTTTGATGTATTTCTCACATTTTTCTCCGATCCCTTCTCTTGACACATATTCGGCCTTTATGAATGCCCTTTGAGGGGATAATAATGTCTCCCTCTTTCCTCAAACAAGTAAAAGCTTCTCCTATCTCATCACTCTCCATAGTCTTTAACAATCCAAAACCGGGTAAAATACCGTATCCTTTTCCCCCTTTCCCTTTGAGAAAGTCTCTCCACTCCCGGGGCGTCCAGATAGCCCGATAAGCCCAAATCAGTTTTTTCAAATCCCTTTCACCCACCCTGTTTTGGGGGATAGAATCACGGGGAGTACAATAATCACAGCCCCCGCAGTAAGAACTCTCCCAGCCCAAAGCTTCCATAAGAAGAGTCCGTCGGCAACAATCCCGGCGTTTAATGAAATCCGCCATTGTACCGCTGGCCTCAGCTCCGGGTGATACTAACATGAATGCCCGCGATTCGGCCCCGCTTCGCCCGGCCCGGCCCGCTTCCTGAATATAAGATTCGATGCTGTAGGGAATATCCCGGTGAATAACCGTTCTGAGCTGCCGGCAATCCACCCCCATTCCGTAAGCAGAAGAACAACAAAGCACAGCCTCTTTCTCAGCCAAAAACCAGGCCTCTGTATCCTCCTTCTCCTCCCGGGAGAGTCCGGCGTGGTAAAAACGAATAGGACCGATTCCCTCACATGTTCCTATTCGTCTATCCAGATAGCGGGCAGTCTCTTCTGTCTGAGCCCGGGTACGGCAAAAAATCAGAATGGGCTTGCGTTCCCCCAGACACAACTCCTCAAGAGAGGGAAGAACCAAGGATGTATAAAGAAGATGATAATGAATATTGGCCCTGTCCGGATCGCCCATAATGGTATGAAATCCCTTCCCCCCAAAAACCAGTTCACCAATTTGCTCCCGGAACTGGGGTGAGGCGGTAGCTGTATAGGCCGTTACCACAGGGAAATCTATCTCCTCCACCAGTTCCTTAACGGAGAGAAGGCCTGTTCTAAAAGAAGGCCCCCATTGGGGGATGGTGTGCACCTCATCAATCACAAGATGCACGATATTCAGCCCCTTTAGCCTCTCCCTAAAATCCGCCCCGCCGGCCGTTTCCGGGTTCGTCAGGATAAAGCGGCCTTCCCCTTCCTTCAATCTGCGCCAGTTTCCCTCCCTCTCCTCCCGGCTTTGTCCGCCTCGGAAAACAACCGGCTCCTGCCCCTCTTCCCTCAATCGTCTGGCCTGATCGTTCAAAAGCGCCAGGAGGGGATACAAAATCAGTGTAATCCCTTCTGTAAGAAGGGCAGGCATGAGAAAACAGAGGGATTTGCCCGCTCCCGTTGGTAAAACAACCAGGTTCCGCCGGGGGGCTTCCTCCTGCCGCTCTTCCCCAAAGTAGCCTATCCCTTCCAGAGTGTTGGCAATTACGAGCCTCTGCCAGGGGAAAAGATAATCCAGCCCAAAGAGCTCCTTTAATTTTTCATTATAAAAATCGGTCATACCCAAAGGGGGGAGGCTTTTTTTCGGAAAACCTCATTTTGCCCTATTCTTGTTGTATTTTTGACGCAACCGTGATAAAAAATGAGTCTATGAAACACATTGTCCTTATCTACGGCGGCCGTTCGGGGGAGCATGAAGTATCCCTTAGGTCCGGTGCTTTTATTTATCACAACATCAAAAAATGCGGCCATATTCCCCATCCCGTGGGCATTTCTCCCGAGGGAATCTGGTACAGCCAGGATTTTACGGAGGAGCCGGAGGATATTCTCCCTCTTGTGGAAGATGAAAGCCGGCGGATTTCCCTTGTTCCCGGCAGGGGCATTGTGACAGGAAACGGTTCACTCCTGCCCTGCGATGTAGTTTTTCCCGTCATTCACGGAACCTTTGGAGAGGATGGAACTCTTCAGGGACTGCTTGAGATGATGGGCCTCCCCTACGTAGGGGCCAATGTGCAAAGCAGTGCTCTGGGCATGGACAAGGTTTGTACCAAAGAGATTTGGGAGAAAGCGGGGCTCCCCATTGTGCCCTATGTTCGCCTGACAAAGGCTGATTGGGCCGATGAAAACCTGAATAGGGCGGCCTTTTTTAAAGAGTGCCGTCACAAACTTGATTTCCCCCTCTTTATAAAACCCTCCCGGGCCGGTTCTTCGGTGGGTGTCAGCCGGGCCGACGATGAGTCGTCCTTTTTTACAGGAATAGACAAGGCCCTTGCCTACGACGGGGAGATTCTCATAGAGAAAGCTGTGGATGCCCGGGAAATAGAGTGCTCCCTTCTTGGCAATGAAACTCCCGAGGTTTTTGGTCCCGGAGAGATCGCTCCCACCCATGATTTTTACGATTACGAGGCCAAATATATCGATCCCGACGGCGCGGCCCTTCTCATTCCCGCCCAAATTGATGAAAAACTCACCCATGAGATTAGGAAAACCGCCCTTAAGGCCTACAGGGTTTTAAAACTGAATGGACTCTCCCGGGTTGATCTCTTTTTAGATAAGAAAAGCGGCCGTTATTATCTGAATGAAGTGAACACTATGCCCGGTTTTACCAGTATTAGTATGTTCCCCATGCTTTGCGCCGCCGAAGGATTGGAGGGCCCCGAATTGATTGCCAAGCTTATCCAATTGGGCGAAGAGGAATTCACAAATAAGAATAAACTAAACTACCATAAATAGTTAATCCCGGCTTTCTCTCCCCTGAGGGGCGAAAGACCGGGACTTAAAGGCTTACTTACTTTTTACTAAACTACTTGATCATGTATTCCAGAAAAAGATCGGTAGCTTCGGGGGCATACTTTCTTTCGTTCTGAAGAATAGTATTCAACCCGTTAAGGATGGCATAGGAGACCGGTTTGGCAATTTCCTCAAAGCCGTCCTTTCCTTTGTACTGCTCCACGAGGGCTTCCGTAAGAAGGCTGTATACATCGTCTACGGCACGGGCGTACTTTGTTCCCTTGGTTGTGTTAAAAAGGATGAGCCATTCCGCTTTATTGGCTTTCTGGAGCTCCACAAGACGGTCTAGAAGCTCTTTAACCTGTCCCTTTTCTTCGGACATATTCTTGCGAAGATCCTTTAGTTCCTGATAAAGGTCCCCCACAATAGCGCCAAACATATCCTCTTTATTCTTATAGTAGCGATAGAGATTTCCCACGGTCATTTTGGCCGAATCGGCAATATCTCTCATGGACGCCTTGTCAAAACCGTTGTTCTTGAATTCCCGTTTAGCCGACTTGATAATTCTCTGTCGAACTTCTTCTTTTAATACCTGCATTGGATTCCTCCGTATTTACTTTTTTATATTTTTCACTTTTTTAAATGAACCCTTAAAAAAACATACGAAAGTTTATACCGAATTGCAAGCTTTGCCACCAAAAATCTTATTTTTTTTTGGGAACCAATTAATAGCCCCCTATTTAAGTAAAAAAAAGACGGGTTAGTGACTTTTTTTTTCTTCTATGTTCTAATGGGTTTAATGAAAAAAGTGATGGTTTTCGGAACATTTGATACTCTTCACAGGGGACATCTTTTTTTTCTGGGAAATGCCAGAAATAAGGGTGATTACCTGATGGCTGTAGTAGCCCGAGACAGGACGGTGGACGAGTTGAAAGGCCGGAAACCTCTACACGATTATGAGGAACGTATTCAACGGCTGGAAAAATCAGGCCTGGTAGATAAAACACTTCCCTCCGATGAGACGAGAGGAAGCTGGAAGGTCATACAAAAAGAGCGGCCCGATCTGATTTGTCTGGGCCATGATCAAAACAGAATGGAAGAGAGCCTCCGATCCTGGCTGAGCGGACAGCAGGATTATAATCCGGAAATTATTATTCTTCCTTCCTACAAAAGACATCTTTACAGCTCAACGGCGGGAAGAAAAAGACGATACACCGCCTTCTATCTTCTACTTTTTCTCTCGATGACGCTTATGGCCTTTAGCTGGATCTCGGGGAAGTTCGTTTCCAGTCAGGCGCCTTTTACGGTCCTGGTTTTCTGGCGTTTTTTCTTTTCCCTGATTCCCTTCCTTCCCCTTCCCCCTCACAGGGAAGATTTTGCCATGAGCAGAAGGGGCACTTATTTTACCCTCCTTTCGGCCCTCTTCCTTCTTCTTTACAACCTGCTTTTCTTTGCGGGTCTCTCCGTGGGACTAGCCGGCAAGGGAGGGGTCATAGTAACCACGGTCAATCCGCTCATAACGACTCTTTTTTCACTACTTCTTGAACGACGACATCCGGGAAAAGGAATGAAGATTGGCTTAGGCCTGGGATTAACCGGCGGAGTCATACTTATGGAACCCTGGCTTTTTAGGAGCGGTGAGATTTTAGCCTTGGGAAATCTTTACTTTCTAGGGGCCGCTCTCTGCTGGGCCCTCCTCACGATTTGCTCCGCCAAAGCTCAGGAATCGGTCTCTCTCAGAAAGTACAACTTTTACCTTTATCTTCTTACCACCCTGGCGGCTCTCCTGCTGGCTTTGCCTTCCCGGCCCTTCGCCTTTAATCGGCTGTCCACGGCATTCTGGCTCAATATCCTCTACCTTTCCCTCTTTGTCAGCTCCCTGGCAACATCTCTTTACTTCCGGGCCACCCTGAAAATCGGGGCGCCCCGAGCCAGTACCTTTACCTTTCTCATTCCCTTTTTAGCCCTTCTGCTCAGTTGGCTCTTTCTGGATGAGATACCCCATATTACAACCATTGCCGGAGGAAGCCTCTCCCTGGGGGCCCTCTACTTTATAAATCGATCAGCCCATAAGGACAAAACATGAAAAAGCTGCTTTTAATTTTATCACTCCTCACCCTTCTCTCTCCTCTCTTCTCAGATGACTCGCTTTACCGTATCCAACTAAGCGATGATGAACTGAAGCTTGAGTGGGATAGATTCCTGATTCTGGGAAGTCTTCAGGAGATCGAATATAGTGAGGAAGAGAAAGTTCAACTTAAAGAACAGGTTCGGGAAGGGCTGATTATGAGAAAGCTTTTTCTCGTGCTGGCCGATTTGCGGGGAATCACAGTGAGCGAGGAAGAACTGGACTTGAGGGAGGCACAAACCAGAGGCGGTTATCCCGACGATGAATGGATTGCCACACTGGAGGCCCAGCTCCACACACCGGAAAGCTTCCGACAAACCATGAAAGAATCGATTTTACTGGAAAAGGTGATTCAAAGTGAAGTATTGGATAAAATCAGTGTAAGCGACGAAGAGATCGCCGCCTACTACGAAGCCCACCCGGACGATTTCACCACCGACTACGGGCTCCTGCCCCTCTCTACGGTGGAGGAACTTATCCGGGACGGCCTCCTGGCCCGGAAAGGCCAGGAAGACACAACCCGGTTTATGAACGAACTCTACTCCCGGGCCATGTTTGTGGAGTAATTACTCCCACTCAATTGTTGCGGGCGGTTTAGAGGAAATATCGTAAACGACCCGGCCGATTTCCGGAACGGAGTTGGTAATAAGCGAGGAGATTTCCAAAAGATCCTTTGTGGGAAAGTCGTACACGTCGGCGGTCATCCCGTCGGAAGAAACTACCGCGCGCAGGGCCAGAACAAAACCGTAATCCCGGGCATCACCGGCTACACCTACGGAACGAACGGGAGTCAACACGCTAAAGGCCTGCCAGATTTCCCGGTAAAGGTTGCGCTTGTGAAGCTCCTGAATATAGATATAGTCAGCTTCTCTCAGGATGCGGCACTTTTCTTCGGTCACATCGCCGATTATTCTAATGCCCAGTCCCGGACCGGGAAAGGGATGACGGTGAACAATTTTATCGTCAATGCCCAGAAGGGTTCCCAGGCGGCGTACTTCATCCTTGTAAAGCATTTCCAAAGGCTCAACGATGAGGCCCTTTTCTCTTTTGGCTTCTACCAGGGGAGTTCCCACGTTGTGGTGAGACTTGATGACGTTGGCCTTGTTACCCACTCCCTTGCCCGATTCAATCAGGTCCGTGTAGAGAGTTCCCTGGGCGAGGAAGTAGTCCCCCTGAATATGGGCGTTGATCTCATCTTCCTGCACCTTGATGAACATATCACCAATGATCTTTCGCTTTCTTTCCGGGTCTGACTCTCCTTCCAGTGCGGTAAGAAAGCGCTCGCGGGCATCAATTAGGAAGAGATGTTTGGCTCCTAGCTGCTTAAGGTTTTCCGCCACTTCCTCCGATTCGCCCTTACGCATCATACCCGTATCGATGTACATGAGGTAAACCTGCTCGGGATCGAGGGTTTTAAGTAAAAGGCCGCCGGCTACGGTTGAATCCACACCGCCGGAGATAAGGAGGAGCACATCTTCCTTACCAACCCGCTCGCGGATCCGGGCCCCTTCCTGCTCAATATATTTATCCATGGACCACTCTTTCTTCGCCCCACAGATACCACAGGCAAAGTTTTCCAGAATATCCACACCGTTCTCACAGTGGGTTACTTCCGGGTGGAACTGCAGTCCGTAGATGTTTTTCTCTTTGTTGTATCCCACGGCGGGAAGACCGTGTTCGCTCTCCCCAATGAGGGCAAAACCGGGAGCCATCTTATCCAGGGAGTCACCGTGACTCATCCAGGAGACAAAACCGTCGGGAATGCCTGCCAGGAGGGGATTGCCCTGCTCTTTAAAGCTGATTTTGGACCGGCCGTACTCCTTCTTGTCCAAAGGAGCGACTTTACCACCGTGATCTTCGGTGATTCTCTGGAAGCCGTAGCAAATACCCAAAAGGGGCACATTCAGGTCGTAAACAGCCTTATCCGGGCGGGGAGCGCCCTCTTCATAAACCGAATAGGGAGAACCGGAGAGGATAACACCCTTCACATCGTCGGTGAGGATTTCCTCGGTTAATTCAATATCTCCGTGATAGATTTCGCTATACACACCAAAATCCCTGATTCTTCTACCGATTAACTGCGTCGTCTGACTGCCAAAGTCCAGAATTATTATTTTATCCATGGGGGCTCCCGTCTCCTAAGTGAATGATGGGCCGTATTTTAGCAGAAGGGGGCGGAGAATTTCAATAGTGAGAAACACTTTCCTTACCCATAAAGCGATATCCCACACCCCTTTCCGTACCAATGGCTCCGGGAATCTTTTTCCTCAAGTTCTTAATATGGGTATCAATGGAACGATCATATCCTTCGTACTGATACTCAAAACACTGGTCAAGAATAGCCTCACGGGACAGGACTTTACCATTTTTCTCACAAAGCAGGCGCAGAATATTCCATTCGGTACAAGTCAGATGAACGGGAGAATCGTCCAGAAGAACCTGATGATCGGAGACATTAAGGCTGATTTTGCCCGAACTGATCCACCATTGCCCCGAAGACAGATTCTCTCTCTGACTATAGTGTTCTATGAGATTCTCCATACGATAGAACAGAAACCTTAACCCGTCGGAAAATGATTCCCCGCAGAAAACATCATCCGCACCTTCGTAAAAGGCCTGAATCTGCTCTGACTCCCTCTTTCCCTCAAGAAGGGCAATATAGGGAAAGGGATTCTCCTCTTTTCTCTTTCGAATCAATTGAGACAATTCCCCGTTCCCAAGAGGATAATCGGCCAATAGCAATTCAAAGTCCCCCTGTAAGGCCTCTGCAGCCTTGTGGTAGTTCTTTTCTTCCACCCTTAAATAAGTCATCTGATACAATTGGCAATGAAAGCCAAAATCATAACAGCATAAGCGGTCGCTGTTACTCAGATAAAGAATCCCCTTTCCTTCCATTATCAAGCTTCCCCTCTCAGGCGATAACCAAAGCCCCGCACCGTTTCTATCAGATCGGAAGCACCGATATTCTGCCTAAGATTTTTCATATGGTTATCCAGGGTTCTAGTCTTACTCCCCTCATGGAACAAACAATGATTACAGAGATAATCCCGGCTGACAACGCTCGTTCCGTGTAAAATGAGAGAATTAAAGAGATTCCACTGGCTGGGAGTTAACTCCACCTCTTTGTCGTTAACCAACAGGCGATGGTCTCCCTCATCAAGACGGTAAACGACTCCATCATGATGCCATGTCAGGCCACCGCCCTTACCTGAGTCTGCAAATCGCCGACGGAGAACCGATTCCACCCGCCGGGCAACCACGGGGGGAGACCAGGGAAACTCTACATAATCGTCAATCCCCATCCGGTAACACTCCTCCCTCAAAGGAAAGGATTTTTCTTTAGAAAAGACAATAATGGGCTGTCTCCCTTCCTTCACGGCTTTTCTCATAAGGACAAGCTTCTCCATATTTCCCTTGTCAATCTCAACCAGCCAGAGAAGAGGAGGACATTGCCCCTCCTCCCGGGGAGAAAAAGGCACCCTTTCCCATTCATACTTCATCATAAGAGCGGAGAGACCATTAACAAATCGGTTATTATTTATGTCCCAAAAGATATTCTTATTCATGGCGAATCCAGTATAGGCTATTCAAAAAAAAATCTTCCACCCGAAAAATGAACATTTAAACTGGATTTATACTGGATTTAAACTTACCTCCCTATAGAGCGCCAAAGCATCCCCGCTCGTTCGAAATTGTTAGCTAATCTTCAGATGAATACCATCCAATCTCAAGACAGCCCCCCTATCATAGACCCCAGTACGGCTTGCTTGCGAAAGAAGGACAGGAAAGTCGGAATCAATAACAGCCTTTAAATAAATCACAAAATAAAATCCCCAATTTTACGGCTGCCGGTCTCCCCGGCAGTCGTTTTTTATACACCCCAAACTATTGAACAAGCCCGACAGGCCCGTGTAAGATATCCTCACATGGTTAAAAAGGTTCTCCTTTTCCTGCTTCTGTCCGCCTCCCTCTACGCCCAGGTGACTCTCAACACCCTGATGGATGAAACAGGCACCAGACTGATTTGGGACAGCGAGCATAAAATCGGGACTCTAAGCAAAGGGGAGGACCGAATTGTCTTCTCCACCGATGCCCCTTCCCTTCTTATCAACTACGAGAGAACCATTCCCGCCGATCCTGCCCTTTACGAAAAGGGTATCCTAAGCTTTAGCGACGAGACGGCCCGGCTTATATACGATTTTTTCTCCTCCCGCCGGGAGGACAACTCCTACGAGGTAACCACCATACTGCTGGATCCGGGCCACGGAGGAAAGGACTGGGGAGCCTATAGACCAACCCTGGTAGACGAACAGCAAACCTATCTAAAGGAAAAAAACGTTAACCTAGATATGGCCCTGCGCCTGGAAGAACTCCTCAAAAAGAAATACCCCGACAAAACCATCGCCCTCACCCGACGGACAGACGAATACATAGACCTGAAAGAACGGGTGGCCATTGCCGAGTCCTACGAGTTCAGTCCCCAGGAGGGGATGATTTTCCTCTCCCTCCACGCCAATGCGTCGCTCAACAAAAAAGCCCGGGGATTTGAAATCTGGTACCTCCCGGACAATGTGGAACGGGACCTGGTAGACGGGGATGAATCACAAGCGGTAAGTCAGGTACTTAATACCCTCTGGGAGGGCATTTTTACCCGGGAATGCTACAATTTCGCCCGCTTTCTTTTAAACAGCATAGACGAAAGCTACCCGGAGGACTTTCCCAACCGGGGACTCAAACGGGAACTCTGGTACGTTCTGCGTAACAAAAATATGGTTTCCGCCCTTGCCGAACTGGCCTTTATCTCCAACGAAGAGGATATTCCCCTCCTTCAGGACGAAGAGTTTCTGGACGACTACGCCCGGGCCCTGGCCGACGGGATCGGCGATTTTATTGAGTATTTTGAGAAATAATCAGCCCCGGCGCATTAAAAAAGCCTTAAGAGTCTCCGCCACATCCAAACTCACACCGCCTGCTTTGGCAAGCTCCTCCGCCGTGGCCCGGCCCATGGTATCCAGGTCACCAAAGGCTTCCATCAGTTTGCGGCTCCTCTTCTCCCCAATGCCGGGCACATTTTCCAAAGTTCCGAACTTGAGTTCCTTCTCCCGCAGTTTCTGATTGTGGGAGGTGGCAAAGCGGTGGGTTTCATCCCGCACTTGCTGGAGGACGCGAAGGGCCGGATCCCCTTCGGGGAGGTCCACCGGATCCGATTCGCCGGGGAGGAAGATCATCTCCTCCTTTTTGGCTAATCCGCAGAGGGCAATCTTCTTTTCCAGTCCCAGGGCGACAAGAACCGAGTAGGCGGCGCTCACCTGCCCCTTACCCCCGTCAATCATAATCAGGTCGGGCAGTTCCCCCTCTTCGTTTAAAAGGCGGCTGTAACGGCGGGAGACCGCTTCGGAAATTGATTTAAAGTCGTCGATTTCCCCCCGGGCCAGGCTTTCCATCTTAAGGTGACGGTAGTTCTTCCGGTCCGGATTCCCGTCCTTAAAAGAGATAAGGGAGGCGACCGTATACTTCCCGTGGAGCTGGGCAATATCAAAACCTTCGATGCGTCGGGGGATTTTTTTCATACCCAAGGCCAGTTTAAGCTCCTTGAGAGAGGAAAGATCCCCTTCTTTGCGCATTTTCTTGTCCAATTCGCTCAGACAGTTTTCCCGGGCCATATTCATGACCGAAAGATCCCGCTTGGACCGGGCCTCCCGAACTTTGACTTGCCTATTCAGTTTATTCCGAAAGAAATTTTCCGCCATTTCCCGGTCGCCCCCTTCGGTAAAAAGAGTTTCCGGCAGCTCCCGGTTCCCCGTTGAATAGTACTGCACAATAAAATCGAGGAGCGCCTCATCGTCGTCCCCCAGGAAGGTGGTGGTAAAGACATCCCTGCCGGTGGCTTTCCCGTCGCGCAACTGATAGACCACGAAAACCTGTATATTTTCGGAGGACATGGTCACGAGGTAGTCCCGTACTTTTCGGTCAAAGTCCACCACAGCCTGGTCATGCTGCAAGAGCTCTACGGAAGCAATTAAATCCCTGATGCGGGCGGCCTCTTCAAATTTAAGCTGGGCGCTGGCCTCTCCCATCTCCTTCTCCAGATCCTGAATCAGCATCACCGTCTTTCCCGAGAGAAGACTGGCAATTTTGCGGATATGTTTCCCATAATCTTCCTTGCTGATTTTTCCACAACAGGGAGCGGAGCACTTGCCAATATGGTAATAGAGGCAGGGATGGTCCCTTTTTTTAAGTTTTTGACAGCGGCGGATGGGAAAGAGGCTGTTAATCAGATCCATATATTTCACAGCGCCCATCCCGTCCGGATAGGGGCCAAAGTAACGGGAGCCGTCGTTTACGACATAGCGGGTGCGGAATACCCGGGGAAAATCTTCGTTAGTAATGCGGATGGTGGGATAGCTCTTCCCGTCCTTAAGGAGAATATTGTAACGGGGGGACCATTTTTTTATAAAGTTGTTTTCCAAAAGAAGGGCTTCAAACTCATTATCGGTCTCCACATATTCGATTGTGGCGATGCGGGAGACCAAAAGGGCCGTTTTCCCCTCCTTCTTTCCAATAAAGTAGGAAGAGACACGATTGCGCAGTTTTTTCGCCTTTCCCACATAAATAACTTCCTTCCGACTGTTTTTCATGATATAAACACCGGAGGTGAGGGGAAAGTTTCTTACCTTTTCTCTTAGATCGTCTTCATTTTGTGCTGACATATACCGATACTCAATGTACAGAACCATGAAAAAAAAACCAAGCCTTTTTCTATGCCTTTTCCTCCTTCTCTGCCCCCTTTTGACCGGTCAGGACCAGATTATCCTGGGTCGTGAGGACAATTGGCAGGAATCGTCCTTCAAAAACATCCTTCTCAAAAAGGGTTGGGAAGGACATATGGACCTGAATGTAATGGGATCCGTATACAGACCAACCGACAAGACCGATTTGCTCCTCCCCTTTGATGAAGAGCGGGTTTTTGACGAAACAGGCCGTTACAGCCTTGAAGAATCGGCCAACCTCACAGAATATGAATACCGCCGGGGAAAACGGGCCGCCCTCTTTAAGGAAGCCACTCCCCTGATTATTAATCCCGGACCGGATTCTCTTTTCTCCGGCCAGGCCGAATGGAACGATTTTTCCCTGGAGTTCCAACTCTACCCCGCCCTGCTTCAAGAAGGAGAGGTAATTTTTCATTGGAAGGGCCTTTACCAGCAGGGAGAAGAACTGGTTCCCCAGGAAATAATCTGCCGGATTTCCCGCCGTGCTCTGGTGTGGACCTTCCGTAACATTTTTATAGACCGGGAACAAAACCTCTCCACCTTTACCCTTCGGGGCGACGCCATGGTTCCCCGCCGTTGGAACCACCACCTAGTCCGTTTTGACAGCGATACGGGCCTCTTGGAGTACCTGATTGACGGTATCCCCGCCGCCCTAACCTATACGACCCCTTCCGGGCGGGAAGAGCGTCATATACTCGAACCGCAGCTTAACCAGAGCAGTCCCACCCCGCTGGAACTGGGATCGGAATTTACCGGCTTCATCGATGAAGTACGTCTGAGCCGGGAGAACGTGGAACACCCCCTCCTGGACGACTACGAAGAACGGGGAGACTTTCTCTCCCCCCTCATAGACCTGGAATACCAGGATTCCCTCCTTCAGTCCATCGAAGCGGTGGATAGAATCGGAGGTAACAGTACAATCTACTACTATTACGCTTTCTCCGACCGTAAAGAGGAGTTGGAAAAACTTAGAAGAGACTTCTCCCGGACCGACTTCAGCTTTACCCAATCCCCCTGGTTACCCTTCCAGTCCGATGAGGAACTGGAGGAGAGCCGAGGCCGCTATCTCTTGATCGGCGCTCAACTCTATCCCGACCTGGGAGCTGCCATAAGCCCGACCATCTCCGAATTCCGCATAAATTACCAGGCCCAGTTGCCCCCGGTACCCCCGCTTAATCTGGCCGTCCATTCCCAAGAGGGAAAAGTCACCCTAAGCTGGGACTACTGGAAAAACGAAGGGATGGGCGGTTTTCTCATCTACTACGGCGACAGGCCGGGGCAGTATTTTGGTGCAGCCAGTCCCATCGTTGTGGACCGGGAAGAGCGGCACTACACCATAGAAGGACTGGAACCGCGCAAACGGTGGTACTTCTCCGTAGTGGCCTTTAGCGATTCCGACCCGGCCCAGTACAGCAGCTTCTCCCGGGAGGTTTCGGTCAGGCCCTGATGAATATTAAGGAACGGCAGAACAAGTACAAACGACTTCTCAATCTCTTCTCCCTGGGCGATTACGAAATGGCCGAAGAGCTGGGCCTCTCCCTTAAGGAAGAATTCCAGGAGGACTACCGCTTTCACATGCTCCTGGGGAATATCTACACCCTTCAGGAGAAAAATCGGGACGCCATTACCACTTTCCGACATGTTATCGATCTGAATCCCCACTGCACCGAAGCTTATAACAATCTGGGACTGATCTACCGGAAGCTGGGCCGTTTCGACAAGGCCGCTTCCGCTTTGGAAAAGGCTCTCAAAATGGATGGAGAAAGCCCCGAAGTCTACTACAACCTGGGGAATCTCCATAAAAGCATGGGCAACTCGGTTATGGCCATTGAATCCTATAGAAAAGCCCTTTCCCTCAAGCCTGAATACATTCAGGCCTACAATAACCTGGGAGCTATTTATGAGTCCCGGGAAGAGAAGGGACTGGCCCGCGAATCCTATGAAGAAGGGCTTAAAATTGATCCGGCCAATGCCTCCCTTCTTTATAATCTGGGAGTACTGAACCAACAGGAAGAGCTCTGGGATGAGGCGGAAAACTGCTTTAGAGAGGCTCTTAAGACCCGTCCGGGCTGGGCCGATTGTCAGAATAACCTGGCCATTGTGCTTCAGGAAAAGGAGGAGTTGGGCGAGGCACGACAGCTTCTCTACTCCATACTGGAAAAGGACGATTCCAATCCGGCCATTCACAACAATATGGGAGTAGTCCAGTCCCGTCTGGGCAATCTGGATGAGGCGGAAAAGGCCTATTCTTCCGCCCTGGAGCTAGACCGGGACTACAAAAAAGCCTCCCTTAACCTGAATCGGGTATTTAAAGCACAGAAAAACTTTACCGAATCCCTCAAGGAACTGAACCGCATGGTCACGGTCTATCCCTTTGATATGGAGATTCGCAATGAACTGGGAGAAACCCTGATTCGTCTCAATCAGATGAACGAAGGGGAACAGACCTTTCGTCATATCATTCAGCGGGACCCTCTTAACCATCAGGCCCGAAAGAACCTGGCCGAGCTCTACCTGCGTCAGGGAGAAGAGAGTAAGGCGGAAAATCAACTTAAACGAATAGGCTCGGACATTTTTGAAGATGAAGAGGCGGTTTTGCGTATTTCCGACGCCTACCGAAAGAATAACAACGGGGAAGAAGCGGAAAAACTCCTTAGAGACTTGAACAGTTTTCACCCCGACAGCCTCCCCGCCCGGGAAGCTCTGGCCCGAGTCCTGGAAAGCCAGGGAAAAACCTCGGAAGCTCTGAACCTGACCGAACAGCTGGATCGGGAAGAACCGGACAATCCGGAACGAATCGGGGAAATGGTGAAACTCTACCGCGACTCGGATCGGAAGATCGATGCCATGTCAAAACTGGACCAGCTCATCAATATTCACGGTGAACGGGGAACCTCCGACGACCTGGACAGGATGCGGGAAGTACTGGATATTTACGAAAGCACCGCCGAAGAGATGTACCAGGAAAACCGGAAGAACTGGGAAGAGAAGGTGGACCGCCTGGTTAAACGGGTCAAAAGCAACATGCCCGTTAAGCCCCGCAAAGGGCAGCCCGACGAACTGGTTCCCTCCTCCTCCTTTGCCTCCCGCTCCCTTGTAGAACAGGATTCCCTCTCCCTCTTGGACATGACCACCATCGATCCGGTCATTACCATAAACGAAACGGAAGAGACCATCTACCTGGAAGATTCCCCGGAGGATTTCTCCGAGATATATACGGAAGTAATGCAGGAAGAGGACCGTCGCCGGCAGGAAGAAGCCTCGAAAGGTCCCGCAGGCTCCAACGGTTACGCCTCTCCCGGCGCTGCCCCCCAGACAATTGTGGTTCCCGTCCCCCAAAATATCACCATACAAAATCCGCCCCCTCCCCCCTCCCCCATTGTGGAAGAGGAGGAGATTCAGGAGTTCACCCTGGAAGAGGAACCGGAAGATCTGGGGCAGGAGCCAAAAGAAACTCCCCGGGAAGAGCCATCTGAAGAGCCGGTGCAGGAACCGGAAGAAACTCCTCGGGAAGAGCCATCTGAAGAGCCGGAGCCCGAAAAAGAGGGGAAACTGGACCGCCGGGCTGTCATAGGCATGCTCGACTATATTTACGAATTGACCGATGAACTACCGGAAGAAAAAAAGGAAAAAATGATTCAGGATGAGGTCCCCCTCAAACTGGAATGCGTCCGTTCCAAACTGGAAGGGGACCGCAGTCTCATGGCTGTGGCCGGCCGCTTTGACCGGCGGCAGAGAGGACGATCCAACATCGTTATTGACGACGATAAACTAGAAAACTCTCTGGGCTTTCTCAAAAGCCTCAGCCATGAACATCCGGACATGAAGGTTTCCGAAAGCTTTGACAGCAAACTCGAAAGAATCCTGGGCCGGATAAAAGACTTTAAAAGTACTAACTCAGAAGAGTCTGAAGTTCTTCCTGACTAAACTGATACTTCGTATTGCAGTTATGGCAGCAGATTTCCAAAGGAAAGGGGCCGTTTTCCCGAATATCCTTCTTTTCTTCGGCCTTTAGACCTTTAAGGTAGGGCTTGTAGTAATCTTTGCTGCAGGGGCAAAAAAACTCCGCCGTTTTGGACTCGAGGATTTCCGGCTTAAACTCAGCAAGAGAATTCTGCAAATACTGGCCCGGCGTATCTCCGGCCAGAAGTTGAGCTCCCAGAGAAGGAAGGGAGAGAGCCTTTTCCTCCAGCTCTTCTACCCGGGCCTCATCGGTACCGGGCATAACCTGTAAAAAGAGAGCCCCCGCCGAAGAGACCTGTCCCTTATCGTCAAACTTGATGCTCAAATCAAAAAGGGAAGGAATCTGCTCCGACTCAAGATAGTAGGAGGCCAGATCTTTTCCAATATCCCCGTAATTCAGCATAACCTGACTGGTGTGGGGCTGCTTCATATTCCCTTCAAGACGGCTAACGGTCATAAATCCCGGCCCGAAAAGAGGGGAAAGATCCAGACTTTCCAAAGGCTTCTCCAGGGGGATGGGATTTTCCTTCAAATACCCTCGAACGGTGCCATGGGAATCGGCCTCAACGGAGAACCCTTTGATCGGTCCGCCGCATTCAATATGAAGCTGAATCCGGCCTTCCTGTTTCAAATTGGCCGCCATAATCAGCGCCCCCAGGTAGGCCCGTCCCAGAACCAGAGTCTCCAGCTGGGCCAGTTCGTGATTGGCCTGCATCTCCTGAATTATCCGGGTACCCTGAATTATTTTTCCACGGAATGCCCCACCATCCAGTAAGAAGGAGTAAATACGGTTCTTATGCCGCTCTTTATATTGATCTTTTAATGTCTCATCTAGCTTGAGTTTTTTTACCATGGCCCAAGTATAAGAAAAAGCCCCTTTCGGGGCAAGGGAAAAGTCCCCCCTTCCTTGTTATTTACCAGCCCATACTTTATGATGAAGGAATGAGACATCCCGCCGATTTAGAGGAAGAGTTCCCCCGTATATGGAGCGAACTAAGCAAACTTCGTCGTGACCTGCACCGCATACCAGAAATAGCCCTGGAAGAGTACAAAACCCGTGATAAACTGATGACCGAACTGGCCTCTTTACCTTTAGAATTTCATAAGCCCTATTTGGGGACCGATATAGTGGCCGATTTAATCCCTGAATCGGACTGGGAAGAGACAATCCTTTTAAGAGCCGATATGGACGGCCTGATGATTCAGGAAGAGACCGGGGCGGAATGGGAATCGGAACATCCGGGGAAAATGCACGCCTGCGGACACGACGGACATATGGCCATACTGGTAGGAGCGGCCCGGGTTCTCTCTTCGGTACGGAATAAACTGACAAAACGGATTCGCTTCGTCTTCCAGCCGGGAGAAGAGATGCGCTGTGCCGGACGGCTCCTTGCCGAAAAAGGGGCCTACGATAATTGTGACGAGGCCTATGCCCTTCACGGCTGGCCCGGGCTCGGAGAAGGAAGAATACGCACAAAAGAGGGAGCCATAATGGCTGCCACCGACTCCTTTCGTTTTACCTTTGTGGGCCGGGGCACCCATGGGGCCACTCCTCAGGACGGGATAAACCCTCTACCCGCAGCGGCCCGTTTTATTTTGGAAGCGGAAGAACTCCACCGCCGGGCGAACAAAGAGCACGGTTCGGTGGTATCCTCCTGCATTGTGGAAGGCGGTTCAAGTGCCAATATCATCCCCGACCGCTGCAAAGTGGAAGGAACCACCCGCTATTTAAGCAGGGAACAGGGCGATTTTATTGTGGCCGAACTCAAGGCTTTGGCCCAGCGCGCCGCCGCTTCTTCCGATACAACAGTAATAGAGCAGATAAGCCGCCGCTATGAAATACCCGTCATTAACAGTGCGGCAGGGGCCATAAAAGTGTTGGAACTGGCGACAAAACTCTTTGGAGAGGAAAACTGCGAAGAAGCGGTTCAACACGATATGATGGCGGAGGACTTCGCTTTTTGCCTGGATAAAGCGCCGGGCTGTTTCTTTCAACTGGGTCTGGGAGAGGACTACCCCACCCTGCACTCGCCCCTTTTTGATTTCAACGATAGGGTAATTAAGAGAGGAGTACTTCTTTTTACCGCCCTGGCAGGAGGATTTGATGAGCCGTTACGATAATATGACCTATAGAAGATGTGGAAAGTCGGGAGTACTAATGCCTCCCCTCTCTCTGGGGCTCTGGCAGAATTTCGGGGCCGAAGATGATCCGGAAAAAGCTCGGGAACTGATTTTCGGAGCCTTTGACCGGGGCATCACCCACTTTGACTTAGCCAATAACTATGGTCCTCCCCCGGGCAGTGCGGAAGAGACCTTCGGCAAAATAATGAAAGCCTCCCTCCACAGCCACCGGGATGAACTGCTTATCTCCACCAAGGCGGGCCATGCCATGTGGGATGGTCCCTACGGAAACTGGGCCGGACGAAAACACCTTATCTCCAGCCTTGACCAGAGCCTCAAGCGAATGAACTTGGACTACGTGGATATTTTCTACTCCCATCGTCACGACCCGGATACTCCTCTGGAAGAGACAATGGGAGCCCTGGATTATGCAGTAAGATCGGGCCGGGCCCTATATGCGGGGATCTCCAAGTATCCCGCCTCAGCAGCAGGAAGAGCTCTGGAGATACTCAAAGAGATGGGAACCCCCTGTCTTGTTTACCAGGGCAAATACAATATGATGACCCGCGATCTGGAGGGTATGCTTGACCATATACTGGAAGTAAGCGGTACGGGGCTCACCGTCTTTTCTCCTCTGGCCCAGGGAATGCTCACCTCCCGTTACCTCAAGGGAATCCCCCAAGGGTCCCGCGCCTCCCGGGAAGGCTCCCTAAAAACAGAGACCCTGACCGAAGACCTTCTTACCCGGCTCCGGGAACTGAACAGTCTGGCAGAGGAGAGAGGACAGTCTCTGGCCTCCTTAGCTCTTACCTGGGTTCTACGCCATAAGGGAGTGAGTTCTGCCATTGTGGGAGCCAGTCGACTGGAGCAGCTGGACGACAGTCTAAGCTGCCTTGAGGCTCCCGAACTAAGTGCAGAAGAGTTGGAAAGAATAGATAATATTCTAAGTTCGAATCAGGCTTAAACCAGAGTAATCTTATCCCCTGGGAGAAGGACTCTTACGATACAATCGGCCCGGCTGGCGAAGGATTCGCCCGCCAAAATGGTCTCTTCCCTATCTCCGTAATGATAAGGTATAGCCAATTTGGGTCGGATCACGTCCACAGCCTGTGCGGCTTCCCTATAATTCATAACAGAACCGCCGCCAACGGGGAGAAGAGCCACGTCTATGGGACCTAAACCTTCCATTTCGGCGATGTAGTCCGTATCGCCGGCATAGTAAATACGCTTCCCCAGGATTTCAATGATAAACCCCAGGCCCTTGTCGCTTTTTTTATGTATTTCCGAACGGCGATTATAGGCAGGAATCCCTTTGATTCTTACATGGGTGTCGAGTAATTCCCTGTCCGGTAGGAGTACTTTTCCCTGCCCCAGGCTGTCAATCACTGTGGCCGGCCCCAAAACTCTGGTATTGGGAACGGCGATACGTTCAATGTCCATGGGAGAAAAATGATTCCCATGTTCGTGACTGACCAGTATAAAATCAGCCCCAATTTCAAGCTTTCCCAAACGCCAGGGATCAATGTAAATTGCCGCCCCTCCCACAAGAGAGAAGGATGAATTGCCGTAAAATTGAATCTCAAGTGCCATTTATTAAATTATAAGAGGTGTTTCAGGTTTCTTTTTTGGTAGTACAACACACTCTCCTCCTCTATCAATCTTAACACATTCTCCATGAAAAATCCAAATAACTCCCAAAAATCATTCCTTTTACACCCCTTGAAGTTCAGGACGTAAAAATTTAGACTGGGCCGATGCGCAATTCTTCGGAAGACCTTGATTTTATTCTCCCCCTTTACCCTTTTACTCAGGGAGAACAGAACAATTTAAGACTTTGGCTGGGTGAGCTGGCCCAGTGGAATATTCCCCCCTTAAAAGAGTGGTGGGAGCTTCCTTCAAAGCGACTAAAAGGTAAAGACCTTCGCAAGGCAGCCCTTAAACCGATCGAAGAACGCTGGCTCGAGGAGAAGCGGCGCGGCCCCCGCTGGAACGAAAGAAGAGCTGTGGAAGATCCGGCGGAAGTCAGTTTTGAAGAAATAAGGGACGGCCGGAATATTTTGGGCTCCTGCCCGGTGGCCTCGGAAAAAACCCGCTGTTGCAACCTCTTGACCCTGGATGCAGTCTTCCGCTGCGGCTTTGACTGCTCCTATTGCTCCATCCAATCGTTCTATTCAAAGGGTAAAATCTCCTTTCACGGTAACCTGCGGGAAAAACTGGAAGATTTGGAAGGGACACTGGAGAAAGGCAGACTCTATCACATAGGCACAGGCCAGTCCTCCGATTCTCTCATGTGGGGAAACCGGAAAAGCGACAGCGGAGAGGGTCTTTTTGAAGAGCTGTTCCGCTTTGCCCGCCGTAATAGTCAGGTTATTCTGGAATTCAAAAGCAAGTCCGATAATATAGAATGGCTTCTCAATCATCATGATCAAATTCCCTCCAACGCCCTCTTTACCTGGTCACTCAATCCCCGCTCCGTGGTGGACAATGAAGAAAAAGGAACCGCCTCATTGGAGAGACGATTACAGGCCGCCCGAAAAATAGCGGACCTGGGCCATCCGGTAGGTTTCCACTTTCATCCCATGGTCTATTTTGAAGGCTGGCAGGAGGAGTACAAAGCTCTCTTTAGCAGGGTTCAGGCTGAATTCAAGGCCGATGAGGTGGTACAGATCTCCTTTGGGACCCTCACTTACATAAAGCCGGTTCTTAAGAAAATCCGCAACCGCCCCTTTTCCAGCCAGATTCTCCGCATGCCCCTGGAGGAGATCGCCGGCAAATTCAGCTACCCCTTTGAACTGAAAAAGGAGATGTTCCGCTTTGCCTATAACTCCTTCAAAGAGTGGCATAAACGAGAGGTATTCTTTTATCTCTGCATGGAAGACATAGAACTGTGGGCACCCGTATTCCACCGCACCTACGAGAACAACGAAGAGTTTGAGCAGGATATGCTCCAAAGCTATGACAAAAAGATGAAAAAAATAGCCCGACTCAATGAGCCGGGCGCTTAATTAAACGTTCTTATTACTCAATTCCAGAATAATATAAAAAAGACACATCCATTTGTAACCGGAGGTGGACTTGGCTTCAAAATCCAAGCGGAAAAGCTTGTGATTATAATGAAATTCCAGATAGTGCTGTTTGAACACATTCAATCCGGTAATTGTGTCAATATTAAAGGTGGTTTCCTCCCCTTCTTCGGGAATAAAAACAATTCTATCCCGGTAAAAGCGGGCTCGCCCATGGGCTACCCTGGCGAGGGGGCGTCTTCTCACACCGGTTCGCATCCACACATCATCATCATCGAGCAGAGGATCGTCGATGTTCTGTTCTAGCGCTTCAAAGGCCATGTCCCGCAGGTTTTTCTGCTGCCAGTCATTCCAGTGGTACATATACTCAAAATGCTTCTTCCCTTCGCCCCAGTCAAAGAATCCGTACCGATCCACATCTACATGAAAACCACAGGCATCACAGCTCAAACGGTTCCCTTCTGAACTGAGGGTTCCCAATTTAAGACATTCGGGACAGGTAAAAAGGGTGAGTTCCATGTTCTCCGCCCGTTTTTCCCCGCTCAGGGGAACCATTTTCTCTTTCTGAACGGCATATTCGTCATAGGAAAGAAAATCATTCAGCTTTTCTTCAATCTGGGAGAGTTTCATAGTACCGATTTCTTCAGCGCTGATTCCCACTTCATAACGAAAATAGATGGGACGGCGGTTATGGCCCCAGTTCCATCGGGCTTTAGCCAGGTAGGCTCCTTCGGAGTGAACAAATACAACGGGAAGTTTGAGAAAACGGAGCAGTTTAGCCGTTCCCGGTACGGCGGGAAGACCCCGGCCGTCCCATGTCTGCTGTCCTTCGGGAAAAATTCCAATCTGTCCCCCCAAAGCGGAAAACATACGAATCAGCTTAATCGTTTCCATGTCGGACATGTTCTTTGTGGTGGGAATACAGGCGCAGAGATTACGAATGATCCATCCCAAACCCTTCTTGCGAAAGATAGCATCCGTCGCGACCCAATGGCCCGCATGACGTCCGCCCAAAGTAATAAGAACCGGATCCCAAGCCAATTGGTGCTGCCCCAGGATGACGTAGGGGCCCCGTACCTTTCTATACTCTTTAGACCAGGATACCCGGACTTTAAAGATGATGAAAAACGGGATGAGTACGAAAAGTCGGGCCAGATTATACACAAAGAACTGTGCAATGCGCCGAACGATTAAAATTGCCTTACCATCTGCCATAAAAATACTTGCCGATTGAATTACCGGCTTTTCTCCCTATTGAATTCTGTTATAAGTCTAAAGAGCATCAACCACTTGTATCCCGAAACGGAACGATTTGTAAAGGCAAACCTGTACAAATTGCGGTCATAATAAAACTCCGTAAATTGCTGTTTGAACACGCTAAAGGAACTCACATTCCCCAGGGGCATGACGATTTTCTGGGACTCCGACTCAAATTCTATGCGGTCGTTGTATAAACGGGCCGAACCGGTCCCTATCTCCTTCATAGCCCGGCCTCTCTTTCCTCTGGAAAGATTTACCGTGTAGCGGTCCTCCCAAAAGAGGAACTCTTCCCCGTCATGCTCCTCAATAAGCCGACGGTAATAATCCTTTTGCCAAAGATTCCACTCCCGAACATGGGCAAAACGATGTTCCTCTTTTAAATCGGTTCCTTCCGAGTTCCACTGGAAGCGCATTTTATCATCCACATCCCCTTTTACCCCGCAGCTGTTACAGTAAAATCGGTTTCCCTCTGAACGAAGGGTATTAACTCCCCCGCAGGAAGGACAGGTAAAACAGACCAATTCACAGTTCTCCGCCCTCTTCTTGCCGGGATAAATCAGCCCCTGCTCCTCGCTCAAGGCCCATTCGTCATAACTTCCCGCCCGCTTCATCCGCTCGGCGATTTCCGAGAGATTCAGCGTTTTGGCCTCTTCCCGTTCAATAAGAACTTCGTAACGTAAGGTAATCTTGCCGCGGTTATTGGTCCAGGACCAGCGGGGCTGATCCAGATAGGCCCCTTCCAGGTGAATATAGACCACGGGAATCTTAAGAAAACGAATCAGCTTATCCGTTCCGGGCACGGGAGGAAGGTTTACCCCGTCCCAGCTTCGCTCTCCTTCCTGATACACCCCAATCACACAACCTAAATCGGCCAGAAGCTTCATACGGCTCAAAGTAACCATATCGGAACGATTCTTTGTCTTGGCAATGGAACCGGCCAGAACGGTCATGGCAAATTTCATAAAGGGGGTACGGAAATTGGCATCCGCCGCCACCCAGTGAATCACCGGACGGATAAACTGCCCGTTAAAAAAAGGATCCAGAATATGAACATGGTCGGCCAATACAAGATAGGGGGTGCGAAGGCGTCGAACTTCTTTGGGAATAATATATTTAGGACGGTACCTTAACCAGATATAGAACCCTACAGTCGATTTAAGTAGCAGGTAAAAAATCGCCAGAAAGATTCTGTGCAGAATCAGCATGAGTTTTAGGGGCAAAGAAGCTTTTTTCATTTAAGTGACATTTTACAGGATTTTAACGGACCTATCAAGGAGAAATTACACTCACCTATTTGTAGATGAGCGAATCGGGAAGATGGAAGGAGAAAAGTTGGAAGTCCGCCTCTCCGTGCCATTCGGTCTCGCGGCTATCAAAAAGGGACATGAGATAGATAATCATATTCCTGAGATTCCGGTAAAGAAGAATAGTGCTTTCCAGCTGCCCCTTTTTGGGATAGGTCTGTAAAGACAGCTCATCCGTAAAGGGACGGCGAAGGGTTCCGTTCATATGATAAAGATAGGCGTAGATGCCCTTTCGCAAGTCGTAATAGATGTTATAGACCCCGTGGAGGGAGGGATGCTTTTCCCGGCGCACCATCTCCATAAACTCACCCTCTTCCTCAAAGAGTTCTCCCAGTGAACCGGAAAAATGACTCTTCCCGTCCAGATAGAGAGCCAGAAGAGGGCCGATACTCTCGATAATCTCCCAGCCCGTAACAAAGGCGGTCTCACAGAGGGTTTCGTTAATGGTCTGTTCCTTGTAATCGCGCAGTTTGGCCCGGGGGGCAAGCATCTCTGCAAAGGCCAGGCTGCCCTCTTCAAATCCTGCGACCCCCAGAAGGTAGCGCCCCGCCATATAGCGTTCCTTAAGCCGATTAAAGCCGGAAACCAGTTTGTAGTAGTTCCCCTCACCCCGCTGCAGTTGGAAGCGGCGGGAATCGAAAACGGCCCGATCACCCAGGGCGTAGTCGCAGCGGCAGCAGAAGCTGCAGATATTCACATAGAGGCGATTTTTGACGCAAAAGCCTACGTAGTAGTGCTGGAAGGAGTCTTCCGTCTCCAAAGTACCGGAGGGATAGATCTCCTCTTCCCCCTTCTCTTCCGTTGAAAGGCGGGTCTCCAGATACTCGGTCATGGAAGCAAAGCGTTCCTGCAAGGCATAATCTTCCCTATCGGCCAAAATCTCCCCTGCCCGAGCATAAACCTCCCGGAAAAGGGTTTGACGGTTTTCATCGTTAAAGTGGGCCATTTCCAGCATGAGGGAACACTTCTTCTCCAGATAGTTCCTGTCTGCTCCATGCTGACTCAAGGCATTTTCGTAACACTCCAAAGCTTCCCATCGTCGGCCTAGATTAAGATAGACCGATGCCAGATTGCCATAGATTTCCCCTTTAAGGGCCGGCTCCAGGTCATCAGCCTCAAGAGCCTTAAGATAACAGTTCTTTGCCCTGTCCAGCTCGCTTTCCCGGTAGTAGGACCAGTAATCGTCATTGAAGGAGTAAAGAGCGCCCATGTTGGCATACTGATTGGCCAGATTGATGTAGACAAAGGGGGTGTACTCGGGAACCAGGGCAATCTCTTCCCCATGATTCTCCAGGAGGTAGATTCCATAGCGGAGAACTTTCTCGTCACGAAGAACAAAACCGATGTCCGTAAGACAGGCAATCTTGTTAAAGAGATCACGGGCGTCCTCCACGGGATGATCAATTATCAGATCAAAGGCTTTGCGGTACTCCCCGTCGTCCATAAGCTGTCTTGCACGGGATATGATGTCCCGCATTCGTTCTGCCGCCATTGCCCCTATTATATCCCAAGAATCGGGAGGGGACAAGTTGCGGTTTATTTATCGTTTATCAATTGTTCATAATTTAGTTCAGGCCCGGAAATCGGAATATTTATTCAAAAAATATCATACATTGACGTATTTTTTCTAACCTTTTCACATTTTCGTCCTTTTTTTATCGATATTTATAGAAAAAAGTCAATTAAGTTGCCGGACATGCTCTCTCTTATTATTGACAGGGGGTTTTATTTGAAATAGGGTAGAATTGTATAGAATATTAAAAACTAAATTGCAGGGGTTAAACTGAATGGATATGAAAAGAACTTTGGGGATTGGTGTAGAAGCCGATGATCCCCAGCATCGTGACCGTATAATCAGGTATATCAACCTGAAACTGGCCTCCATGGGTCTTCCTTATAATCATGATACGGATATACAGGATGTGGAAATTGCCCATGACCTGATCGAAAACTACAAGGAAAAAAATCGACTTCTCTCTACCTACCACTGTCCTGTGGACAAGAGAATTCAGGACTTTATCAATAGCTATCTTATTGATGTGGAAGGTGTGACACCCCAACTTCCAACAGATACTCTGATTCTTGACCGTTACGGCCTGGCCAGGGAGATGTCTCTCCCCGTGGACAAGAATGAATTTGTTACGGATATCATCAGTTCCTACAGAATCAAGCAGGGTGTTCTCCATAACCCCAAAAACGATAAACGAACCACCAAAGGTTCTTTCCATGTGGCCGAAGGAGGACTTCCCATCCCCTTCGACAAAAAAGCCGTTCCCAAGAAGACTTTTGCCTACCTTTTGGATGTGGCTCTTAATAAAGCTTCCGATGTACTCAAGGAACTTCCTTTTACCTCGACTCAGGAAGAGAAGGCTCACGTGTTCCTTTCGGTTCTGCTCAAGCCTGTTGTTTCCCCCGAAGTAGAGGGTTTCTCCAAAAAGAAAGAATTGGAAGTAAGATTCTTCGCTCCGGGAAACATGGTTTGTAACCTGGACTTTGTGGAATCCATCTTCGGTAACGCCGGCGACCCCTACCTCCCGGCTAATGACTCCGCCCTGGATCCGGAACACTGGACCGGCCATACGGGATGTGTTGTTCTGGCTCCCCAGATGCTCGAAGTAACAAAAAAAGAAGCCGGTCTTCCCCACAAAAAAGATGCCAATCCCCGTCAGATTGCGGAAGGCATGTGTTGGGAATCGGAAGATGAGCTTTACAATGACGGTAGCCCCTTCAAAATTACCGCCCGGGACGAAAGCGGTGTTATTATAACACTGATTGCGGATAACTACTTTGGTTACTGTAAGAAAGAGATCAAAACCCAGATAGGCTATTCCGCCAACCTCCTTGGTCTTGCCGAAGAAGAACATGCCGGCGGTGCCATGGTATTCCCCCGTTATAACCTGGGTGCCCACTTCCTTCCGGACAGCAATATGTCTTCTTACCTAAACCTGGAAAAGGGACACACCTTTAAAAACTTTGAAAACGTATTGGGAGACAACCTGATTCTCCATGAAGACGGATACGCTATAGATAAGAATTACGAAAATATTGTCTACATTCCCGAAGATGCCACCATTGACCTGGAAACTCAGCTCGCCAAGTGGAACTTCAACAGGGAAGAAAAGACTCTTCGGATTCTTCCGGAAAATTACTACATCCATCCTTCCGGATACCGGGTTAACATGGATAAGCACCCCGCATCCCCTGCCTGGAGACTGGTGGGAACCGTTGCGGAAGGAACACTCTGCCACAAACCCTGTACCGTATCGGGCGGTGGTAAGTCGGAAATATCCAAATCCATTAGCGATGCCATGACCTACGGCTCCGTTTATGTGGGTGACTTTGAAAAGGATATGGACAAAATGGAGGAGATCATCAACTTTGACTACTCCACCCGTTTTCACAAGGAATACCTTGCCAGCCTGGAAAAAGGTCACACAACCCGTTCCCTTCTGAGCGAAAAGCGCTCCCTGGGCTCGGTAATCAAACTCTTAACCCCCTCTGACAATAATACAGAGGAATTCAACCAGTGGCTTAATGATATTCCCTTTAGAATCAAAGCCCTCGTATTTGCGGTAAAACGCTTTTACGAACCCCATTGGGGAAACAACTGGCGGGAAAGATTCTCCGTGGATATCATTAACAGTGAACAGGGCCACGTTCTGAAGTACATGGGACGGGAACTGTTGGGTACCTATCTCAAAGTGGGAACCAACACGCACGGGAACTGGATTACCAATAAGGTGAGACAGGACTTTATGCCCGCCGCCAAGGTCCAGCTGGAAGATGATATCACCGCTTCCATCGTTGTTCCCGCGTCGGAAGTCCAGGGTCTCTCCAAGGCCTGTAAGAATCCCAGTGTTAAAATCGTTGAGAACTGTGAAAATCGATTTTTCCAGCGTCCCGATGATGCCATTGTGCGAGGATATGATAAACAGGCCGAAAAGGACCTGTCCAGCAAGGGTAACTTTATCAGTAACTTTGAACCTCTCCAGCTCGATAATGCGGTAGAATTATATGAAAAAACTTCTGCCTTCTATAATTACACCGAGCCTGTTCAGGAATTGGTTAAAGAGTTCAAGGCAAACGCCGGAGAAGAAGATTACTTCATCACTCCCTCCCATCCCCGTATTATGCCCGATGGTCCCAGTAAAAACGTTCGTTATCTTCAGGTCAGACCGGACCTGGTAGACAGCACGGAGAAATATCTAGCCGAAGTGGGAACCAGACTTTTCCGAAAGATCCCCTTTGGTGAGCCCTGCGCCATGCCGGTAAACGCCGTATTGGCCGGTAGAAGAAATAACCCGGCCGATCATGAAGCGGGAATCAGACCTCTTGCCGTATACGGTCCTATTCACTTCCAGGAACTGCCCGAGCTGTTTATGGACTTTATTTGTAGTTTGACCGGTAAGTCTCCTTCCACTACGGGAGCGGGAAGCGAAGGGGCTCTTACAAAGGCTCCTTTTAACGCCTTGGTTGCTACTTCGGACCTTAACAACGCCCTCCTCTCCTTTATCCTGACCGGCTACAACGGATTTACCTCCGCCGCCGGTTATATCGGAGCCGAATATAAGGTAGACCACGACGTAAGCCTTCTGATTCCCGAACTCTGGAGCCGTTTAACCGATACCGAGCGTGATCCCTACAACATGATTGAAAAGGGTCAGCTGGAAAAAGTGGACGACTTCGAATTCAAGGGTGAAAAAGTCCTGGGAAGCCGACTGGGATACCGACTGAACCAGACCTTCCTCCGTGATTACCTGGGACGTATTTTTGACAACCCGGAAGTAGTATTCACGGAAACCATGCTTAAACCTGAACTTCAGAGCATGGAAGACTTTGTCGACGGTATCAACAACATCGTTGAAGCCCAGCAGAAAGTGGCCAAGGCTTACATTGAAGACGGCAGCATTGAGGGAGCCATTCCTCCCCTTAAAGCTCTCCTCTACATCATGGCAGAAGGAAGCTACGAAGGTAAATCAGCCGACGATCCTGAAATCAGAAAACTCTTTGAACGGGATTCTGTCATCAGCAGTGACTGGTATAAAGCCCGATTGACCGGATTCCAGAAGAACCGGGCCGATCAGCTTCAGGCAAACCTGACCTACCTGAATTCCTTCCAGAATATGGAACAGCACAACGCCGAAGCTATCAGGCTGAATATTCCCCAGAAAATTGAAGCAATTAAAGGGGAGATTGAAGAAGTTTCAAAGGACTCCTTCCTTAAGAAGCTTGAAGGAACTATCGGCCTTGATCCTCTTTACAGAGGCTAGCTAAAATCAGACTAATTTAATAGGGCTGTCTCGATTTAACGATCGAGACAGCCCTTTTTAGTCAATAAAACAGAAAAAACATCACATCTTCATAAAAAACAATCATTTGTGCCATATTATTGCCACAATTAAATCCGATAAAATAAGTACATAATTAAGTTAAAAGGAATACAAAATGTTTTTATTGATGTCCCTGTCCATGCTATCCGTAATCGTTCTTATGCTAATTAAAGGCTGGAATAAAGAAGAGAACTAAATTACAGCTGCCATCAACAAAGTCTTGACTGTTTTAGGGAGATAAAGGATAATTCCCCGTTATGAAATCAGTTAAGTCTCCCAACAAAATAGTGTTGGCCCTCTTGGTAGTCGCCTTTGTCATTGTCCCCTATTTTTTCAGGGATAGGGCAGCCCGTCCGGGAGCTACCAAAAATACCATCACCGAACTTACAACATACAGGGATGCCCACAAGGAAAGCCCTGAAGAGTTGGCTCTTTCTCACTTCCGGAATAATCAGATTATTTTTATGGCTGAGCCCGGTAAATATCACGAACCCTCTGCCTTTATCACATCCCTTATCCCTTTAATGGGGGAAAATGAGATTTCAACCGCAGCCGTATCCTTCCTGAATTATGTAGATCAGGAAGAAATAGACCGTCTGGTCACAGGCGAAAGCTTTGATGAAGAATTGGCGGCTCAACTTCTTTTTAACAACATGGTAATGAACGGATACGCCGAGTACAGAGACTTCATATACGCCGTATGGAAGGAAAATAAAGAAAACCCCGGCATTAAACCGCTTCGTCTGCTTGCTTTATCGCCTGAGATTGACTGGACCGTTGTCCAAAAGAACGGTGATACGGAGAACCCGGACATAATACGCCAAGTCTATGCCGCAGGTGTTCCCGATACATTTATGGCAAATATTCTTCAAAAAGAGGTAATTGAGAAAGGAGATAAAGCCCTTGTCTATGGGGGACTTCAAAATAGCCTTTCCGGTGTAACCGTGGAATCCTACGAGGAGAAGATGACAGCCTATGGTTTTCCCGATGACATTAAACGTACAGCACGGTTAATAAAGGAGCTTCCCCATGTAAATAGCTGTACCCTATTAATCCATGGCCCCTGGACAGTGGACAGCTCACGTTATGGGATAGATTATCCCTTGGGAGGAGCATTAGACGGCTTCATGGAAGAGTATGAAGGGGAGGAACAATTCATGGGCCTTTTTACAGGCTCGACTCCTTACGGGAAGCTGCAAAGTGCTCCGGGCTCCTTTGGCTCCGAAGGGAATTATCTTCTCTCTGATATTTGCGACGGTTACATCCTCTTGGGACCTATGGCAGACTACACTCCTTTCACGGCACTCCCCCAATTTATTAATGAATCAAATTACGAAGAAGCCTGCGAGAAGTTTCCCGGCCCCAAGGAAGTAATGCCCCGAAACCGGGAAGAATATAACAATTTTATTGCGGGAAATGCCGCACAAGTAAGCCAAGTATTGGAGAAATTTTAAATAGTATGAATAGAGAAGAAAGGGAAGATTTAATCGCCTATCTGGAAGGATTTGTTACGGAGAACCGTAAGAATAGAATGACCGATGTTCTTGGCAACAGAACTCGCGAACTCACGGTGGTAATGGAAAATATTTATCAATCCCAGAATGCCAGTGCTGTCCTTCGCCACTGTGATGCACTGGGGATTCAGGATGTTCATATTATTGAAAATAGCAATAAGTGGAAAACCAACCCCGACGTGGACTTGGGAACCGCCCAATGGCTCACGGTTAACCGTTACAACAAGGAAGAGAACAATACGGTAGAAACCTTACGCCATTTAAAATCCCGGGGTTATCGCATCATAGCCACCTCTCCTCATCCCGGAGGATATGAACTGGATGAGACGGACCTGTCAAAGGGCAAAGCGGCTATCGTATTTGGTACGGAAATGCACGGAATAAGCGATCTCGTAAGGGAGGAGGCCGATGAGTTCCTTAAAATCCCCATGGTTGGCTTTGTGGAAAGCTTTAATATTTCCGCCTCCTGCGCCATCGTCCTCTATACACTTACCCAAAAATTACGGGCTTTGGAAACGAACTGGCACCTGGAAGAGGAAGCCCAAAGAGAGCTTTATCTCTCCTGGCTACGCAAATCAATTAAAAGCGTTAAGCAGATTGAGGAGCGATACCGCCAAAAAACTCCATAACACAGGGGAAACCTTCCTTAATCATGTAATTATCCACCATCCTTTTGGTTTCCACCATGGAACGGGTAAGATACTGTTTATTATCTTCGGAAATAATCATCTCCATATGGTCAAAACTAAAATCCTTGAACTCGGGACTGGCAGGAGCCATACCTTCGTATACCAAGGAATAAAGTTGAGTAAGATGATCAAACGTCTCTCCCACTGTCTTGTTGGCTTCAATCCAGTGAGAATTTTTGAGAGTCCCCTGAAGGGTGTACTTTCTTTCTGTTTTTATTGTCATTACTGACCTCCTTTTTGGTCCATATGATGAAGTATAAAATCGGCTCCCTTCCTAAAGGAAACGGAAACCGGCCTGTATTTAAATCCCACGGTTACCCCAAGCCCGCTGTAAATCGTTTCATGAAGAAAATTACTGAATAGCTTGATATAGGCCGACCGATTCACCTTTCCATGACTCTCCAGAAAGAGAAGGGGCTGAAGGTGAAAGGCTGTAACAATCTGTCCCAGCTGCTTTTCCATAACCGGCCTGAGCATTTTTACCAATTTAAGATATTTCTTTTTATATACCGAATCGTTTCTTACGAGATTTATAATTTGACGGTTACGGTCCCGAACCTCATTTCCCGCTCCGTCTTTCCGTAGGGGAATAAAATCCATGACAAGATTATGTATGGTCTCCGATTGGAAAAGCTTTAGAAGGGTAAAATTAAAGAGAAGCATAGCTGCCATGTTTTTTATAAGAGGGATTCTATCTATTTCCTTTGCTGCAAGAGATAAAAATCGTACCAGAATTCGGTCCACATAATGAAAAGCGTCTCCCAGACTGTTCTGACTGCCCGAAGAAAAGAGGCGCTCCGCATTTTCCAGCTCATGAAGCCGCCCCATTATCATGCGATAGGCACTTACCATTTCCTTGCGCAGGGGCGTAGCCTGCAGCTTTTTAAGATAATGGAGAACTTCTTCCCGCTGCTCCTTTTTGAAAAAATCACCCTTGGCCGGTTTCCCCATAAGGGAAAAAAGATACTCTTCCATCCCCTTCAAATAACTGTCGTAATTCTCTATTCGGGGGTGCTTTTTAATATAATATCGTATGACCCGGTACCCCTTGGCCCCGACTTTGCTTTGAGCGGGAGGCATAGGAAGACTCAACTCCAACATGACTTGAAGATTATCGATAATATTTCTGAGTATATTCAGCCTGATGGAAGGGTCGCTTCGAAGAAGATCCAGGGTGGGGTCCGGGGAGATTCGGGCCACATCGGTAACCTTAACTCCTTCCAATTGGTCCTCTAGGGAAACGTTACGATTATAGTTACCCACCACGTTGGTGGGATTAAAGTCCACATCAACCGCTTCCACATATTTATTATGCCACATGAGGAATTCATCCCGCCCCTTGAGTTCCTTGGCCTTCTTCATATAGCCACCGGCGGAAACATGGGCCGTTGGTTCCGGATTGGTGACAATAAGGATACGGTTCATTTTGTCGAGGTAGATCATATTTTCCTCATCCTGAACACCGGCGGGCATATCAAAGAGGAGAAAATCATAACGCTTATTCAGTTCTTCGGAAAAATCTCCGTAAAGCCTTCCCAAAAGGCGGGCCACTTCTTCCGATCCCTCTTTTGATTGGGGGTATATAAGATCCAGATTATGGATAATGCGAATGACCGCTTCATCCAGAGTTTCTAGCTGATCTAAGGAGGGAAGGCGGTTCTCCTTTTCTCGGACATCAAGAAGTGTGGTAATATCCGACAAGGGGTCCGCATCGATCAAACCTACACGTAATCCCTTCTGAGCCAGATAAATAGCAAGGTTGGTGCTGGTCATAGTTTTACCAACACCACCCTTACCCGAAGCAACTGCCAGGGATTTGGTTTTAATCGATTCAAGTACATCAAGACTCATTAATAACTCCCGCTGAGGAGAAACAAGCCCCTCTCTCTTATATTTTCGGCTTTTCCCGCAGGTAATTTAGGATTTGGGTTAACCCTTTTGCTGTTGATTGTTATATGGGATCGGTCTATAGTGAATTTATGAATAAGAATATTGCAATTTTATGGGATATAGAGAATGTTACCCCCGGCAGTTCGGACAATCTGTTCGTTCAGTCCCTTATGGACTATGCCGAATCGCTGGGACGGGTTGTTACTTCCTACGCCTATGCCGACTGGAGCAAACCCGGCTTCCGCTCCCTGGGCCCCATGCTGGCCACCTACAACTTCTTTATGCTCCACGTACCTTACAAAAGAGCTCGCAGCAATAAGAATGGTTCGGATATGCAGCTTGTATCGGACGCCTTTGACCTACTGCGCTTTTACGAACATATTGACACATACATGCTCATAACGGGAGACAGCGATTTTCGCCCCCTTCTCAGATCACTGAGAAAATCCGGAAAAGAGATCCATATTGTTTGTGACTTCAAAACGGCCGCCAAGGACCTTTTGGAACAAGCGGACAGTTTCAAGGACTACCGAGAACTACGACCCGATGATGATGACGATGATTCATCAGAAGAGGAACAGAACAACTCCAACAATAACCGCATCAACAATAACAGGGAATTCTGGTACGAACGATTGGCCGAAGCTGCCGCCCAGCTCCAGCGTGACAAAAAAACCTGTAATATGGGGACGGTCAAGATTCAAATGAAAATCCTTAACCGGGGTTTTGACGAGAAAAAACTGGGCTTCCGACAGTGGAGTAACTTTATTGCCGCAGCGGTTAAAGCCGGTTATGTGACTATGAACGAATACGAAAAAGGCACAGAAATTCTCCCCGGCAAGGGCTATGAGAAGAACCGAGAAAAGGGTTCTCTCCAGGCCGCCTTTAAAGTACTGATTGAAACCTTAAAGGAACTGGATAACGGCGGAACCCCCGGCTTCCACCGCTATTCGGTCCTCTCCTCCCGTCTCAAGGAGAAGAATATCAACACGAGAGACTTGGGCTTTACCAAATTCAAGCTGTTTATCTCATCCGCCGAAGCACGGGGACTGGTTGAAACGAAGAGCGAGGCCTTTTCCAGCTACCTGAAACGTCAGGTTTAATCAACGGCAGTCAATGATATCCCAGGAGGACTTGAGAGCTCTTTTCCTCAGTCTTCCGTCGGGATTGACCGCCACAGGATGTCCCACCATCTCCATAGTATGCAGGTCATGAATTGAATCGGTATAGAAAGCGCATTTCGCCGGATCATAACCATTTTCCCGGATATAGGCTTCCAGAAGAATCTGCTTCCCCTTGTCAAAGGCTACGGTCCCCCGGAATTTCCCGGTGAAAATATCGTCCTCATTAAAATCCAACTCCGTACAGATCAGGTGGTCCGCCTCAAGATAATCATAATAGGACTGGACCACAAAACGGGGGCTCGAAGTAGCGAGAATAACCGGTATGCCCGCCTTCTTGTAGTCATGGATCAGATCTACCATATCACGGTATAAATCTTTCTTATGATACTTCTCAAAACTTGACCGCCCCATAGCCATGAGTTCCTCTTTTCCTATACCTTCCATTCCCTCAACAAGGTTGTCGCAGTTATCCAGGTTCATTTTCCCCTTCTTATAATTAAAATAGGGACGAACAATGGAAAAGCAGAACTTCAGAGGAATCTGCCCCCCCGATAAATTGGATAGAACACAGCGAATGGGAGTCGCGTGGCGGGTAAGAGTATGATCTATATCAAAAATAGCGGCGCTAACCTGTTTAACCATCTATTGAGCTCCCAATGTGGCCGGATCGATGTAGTTGAGCGTTTCAAGCTCCTCACGGCCTATGCGACTTTCCAAAAGCAATTCGTCCGCTAAGAGGGCGTACCGTTTGGTCAGATAGGAAATAATTATGATAAAACGTGACCTTCTCATAATATCCAGTGTTTTAACAGGCTTATCCATCTCGAAAAGGGGTATATGTACCCCTTCGTGATGGTAAAAAAAGCGATTTTGTCTATTTCGTTTGAATTGTCTTCTGTCAACTTCCAGCTCTTTCTCTACAAAATGGCGTGGCAAAGTCGCAATTTGATCGTCCACACGATATTGAAGAATGGGAATAACATCGGGAGCAGGTAAGGTAATGACAAAAACAAGATTCTTCCCCTGCCCGTCATGCTCCAGAGAAAGCTTACCGCCTATCATCTCCGTATTATGTTTTACAAGATTCATACCGATTCCCCGCCCGGAAAGAGTATCTGCCTGCGAGGCGGTGGTAAAACCGGGCCGACAAAGAATATCCAGGAGGGAATCCTCCCCTCCTCCCAACAGGTGAATCTTTTCCAAATCCAGTCCCCGGCCGTTATCGTAATAACGAATTACCTGCTGTCCCTCTACCAGGGAAGAGCTGATGGTCACATGACCTTCTCGGGAAATGCCATGGGTCAGGCTGTTACGAATGAGCTGCTGGAAAATCTCCGTAAGCGGCTGAAGCCACCCCAGAGAGAGCATCATATCGCCCCCCTGCAAAGTAAAACTCACCCGCTTGCCGTATCGTTCGCTCATCTTGTTCAAATACAGGTGAGCTCCCTCTCCCAGAGTACGTAACGGTTCATACATTAGGCCTTTGAGAACCCGATTGATACCGCTGGTCAGAGCAATAAGTTTATTCCTGTCCCTTCCGCCGGAACGGCCTATCTCTTCAAGGTAATGACGAATCTCATCGAGCCGGTCCATCTCTACGCTCACCGGATGACGACGGGCTTCATTTTGAACGGTTAAAACCTCCGGTGCATCCGGTTCTTCATCGCCCTGGACATATTGCTCTATTCGGATTTCCCTAACCCGGTCCACATCCACTGCCCGGCGTAGGGCGTCCTTCTTCTCGGAAGTCGTTATATAGAGGGTAAATCGTGAAAAATCATCCTCCCGATCCAGGGAAGGGACGGTTTTAATCACATTAAATCCTATTTCAAGGTTATTCTGAATAAGAAAAGCTCGGGCCTTCTTCATAGGCTCTGCAGGATCAATCATACAAACAATTCTATATACCTGCTCTCCCCTTTTCCGCGCCTTATCCATAATGAGATTTTCCCGTGGGGTAAAAACCTCCGAAACCGGTTCTTCCTCTTCAAGATTTTCAGCTAAATGATCCAGAATTTCATTCAGTAAACGGTAAAGCTCAGAGCCATCGGAGCCGCCCTTTCTAATCGCTTCTATTCCGTCTTCCGCACGATGAGCCTTTTGCTCAAGCTCACTCATTTCTAAAAAGGCCGCCCCTGACTTAAGGGAGTGTATCATTCTATAAAGATCATCCAGCTCATCCCTTTTAGAAAGAAAGGACCCCCAATCTTCCAGAATAAGAGATAAATTCAATTCGATTTCACCGGCAACTTCCAGGAACTGCTGTCTGTATTTAAGAGCTTCTTCCATTCCTATCCTTTTTTATGTAATGAGATTATAAGATCCACCTCTCCCCGGGGCAATCCGGTGGATGAAGCGATAAGGGAGGCATCCATCCCTTGTTTGTAAAGCTCTAAAGCCCTGTCCCGCCCGTCAATAACTTCAATTTCCAGGTTATCCAGGGGGGGCGTAACACCAATAACATTCTGAGGAGGAAGTTCCTTCTCCTCCGGCTCCGGAATAACTTCTTGAAAAGGCTGCTTGCCATGCAATTCCGTATAGAGGGGTGTATCGCGCTTTTCTTTTTCCGACTCTATCAGTCGAATAACCCGCTCCCCCTGTTTCACAGCCTCTTTGAGGGACACAATACGGTTTTCCAGGATTTCCACATTTCTGTCGGTGGTACTGTCCAGTTCGATGATGAGCTGCTCTATCTCTCGTCTTACGCTCTCTATCCGATTCTCACGGGAGAGCTCACGACGAATCTGCAGACGAAAATAGAGAAACATAACTATTTGAAAAGCAATTAATATAAGTATGATTGTCACTTGTCCCACATTTTCCTCCTTTTTAATCAGCCCATTAAATCAATATTCTGTCCCAGGTTGGGATCCTTAATATATTCTTTTTCTTCCCGATCCTTCTCATCGGCCTCTTTTTTCTTCCTTTCCTTTTCTTCCCGCTCTTCTGCAGTCTGTTCTTCCCGGTCCTTGATACGGTTGTCCATGTCCCCTTCATCGGCACCGCGGTTTACAGAACTATCCTTTTGAATCTCCTGCTCCACCAATTTTTTGGCTTCGAAGGACTGTTCCTGAGCTTCAGCCCCTTTTAGGTGGGCCTGTTCCCGGTTAACCTGATTCATTTTAACAAAGAGAGTCTGTAAATCGAGTGGGGTTAGGGCCATTTCTACCTCCTGCTCAGCTCCTCGGTAATCTCTTCATAATCCGATGTCCTTACCACACCATCCTCCTGAAGGAAGGTTACGGGCTGATCAAAGGGGCGGGTAACATCGTACGCAGCATCGCGAACCCGAATCTTCACACCGGGCAGAACCGATTTACCCGCCGAAATACGTCCCACATTCTTGAGACTATTCAGATACTCTTCCCGCTTGGCGATGGCCTCTTCCAGCTCCTTGATCCGGGCCACCCTGTCATTATGACGGTCCTTAAGCTCTATGAGCATTTTCTCTTTTTCCGATGAAAGATTCTTTCTTTGAACCTTCTTTTGTCGTATGAGTCCCTGTATATTCCTGTCTACCTCGGTAAGCTCATTCTCATAGGCCGTACGATTGGCCAACATCGATTCGAGCTCCTCCTTAGACTTGGGATCATATCCCACTTCAAGGATCGTCTCTGTGCCTCCCTGAGAGCCCAGAATGGAAGCATTGATCTCTTCACAAGCCCGAATGACACCGCCCACAATCTGAGCCCTTTTACCCTGACACAAAATCTTGTGAAGACAGGTTATATGACTGTTTACAATACCGTCGGATACAACGATGAGTTCACCCGCTTCGACACGGGCATTCTGGATAAAGGAAGCCCAGACTGATTTTCCTGCGCGAATGGAGCCCAAATCGTCATCATCACTTCCATTAATCCCTTTCTTAACGATAATATCCGCCCCGGAGGTAAGATTTGCCTTACCCACAATTCCCAGAACTTCAATATTCCCCTGGGCCGTTACGGCATAACCGTCTTCCACATTACCCTTAATCAGGACAGCTCCCAAGGCATTAACATTACCGGTTTCCATATTAACATCCCCGGGAATAACCATAACGGTCTCTACGGTAATTTTATCCCTTAAGAGCATAACCTGCCCGCTGGCGGCAGCGATAACAGTTCTACCGTTATCAATGATGGTAACATTTTTCCCAAGGCCAATTTCCTTGTCCCTTCCGTCTTTCGCCGGGAGAATCTTCCCTTTTACAGTTCGTCCGTCCTTACCGGCTTCAGGCGGAATCTTTCGGGCGAGGGGCTGACCTTCCACCACATTCTGAATCAGATTAAGTTCTTTAAAGTTAATGGTACCGTCCACCCGTTCCTTAAGCTTAACCTGGGAAGGATCGACTTCAAAGTTGTATATGATCTTGGCATCTTTACCATTCTGGGGAGGAGTCCCCTGAGCCATGAGTATGGGCTGTTCATACACGGGGTGATGTTCAAACTCAAGAACAGCCTCTTCCATAATACCGTGAACTACCCCGTTATTCTGAAAGAAAGAGTGCAGGTCATCTGCATCATAATCACTACCGCCGATACCGGGGGAAATGGCCGTAACATAGACCTTCATATCCGCCTCTTCAATAGTAATTGTTAACATGGTGTCGTTGATGGGTTTGTAATCGTATTCACCTATTTGAACATAAAGGCCATCTCCATGCTCCAGGGTGGAATCAAGGAGGGTCTCATCGGTAAGCTTAATTCCCCGTTCGTTAATCCGGGAAACAATCTGTTCCCTTTCAACCGGTTTACCGCCGTTTTGGGGTGCGGCAACTCTTAGATAAGCTCCGTCACGAGCCAGTCGGACCGTAAAATCACCATCCACAGGAGTAAGGACTTCTTTGACAGCGGACGGGCCGGTATTTTTATTAAGAACCTGAAGAAGACCGTCCTCGCCCACTTCCTTATCTCTTATATAGGCAATGACAAGACAGGGCTTATTCTTTCCAATAAGATTTCTTTTACCCTTGTCAAGAATTTCATAGTCGAGAAAACGGGCTTCCGTACCCAATTCCAATGCGGCCTGTCCCAAAGCGTCTTCCAGGGTTTCTCCCGACACCTGAACACTTTTCCGCTCCCGGTCTTCCTCGCTGAGAAGAGACATGCGGTCTCGGAAATTTTCCAGGTTAATCATAATCAGAAGATTCCTTTTTTAATATTTGTCAACTTGGCCCGCAGACGGGATATCGCCTTGGTATGAAGCTGGGAGATTCGAGATTCGGTGACTTCCAGGACCTGTCCTATTTCCTTCAGAGTCAGGTCTTCGTAGTAGTATAGCACCAGAACTTTTTTCTCTTTCTCGGGCAACTCATTGATAGCCTGAACAATGACCCGTTTAATCTCTTCCCTTTCGGCAATAGAATCGGGACGAAGACTGGAGGGAGACTCGATACTGTCGGCAATAGAGATTTTATCATTATCGTCCCCGGCAAACCAGACATCATTCAATGAGAGCATGGAGGTTCCCGATATCTTGAGAAGAACCTGATTATACTGATCAAGTCCCATATCCATCTCTTTAGCCACTTCCTCATCGGTTGCCGATCTTCCCAGAGAAGATTCCAGCCTCTGAACAGCATCATCCACTTCTCTCGTCTTCTGACGTACCGACCGGGGTACCCAGTCTATGGAACGTAACTCATCAAAAATTGCCCCCCGAATTCTCGTTACCGCATAAGTTTTAAATTTAACATGCTTTTCCGGATCATACTTCTCAATAGCATCCATGAGCCCGAAGACTCCGAATCCTACAAGATCATCAAAATCCACACTGGCAGGCATGCCTACAGAGACTTTTCCGGCTACATATTTTACGAGGGGGGCATACTGCGTAATTATGGCATCGCGGATAGAAAGTTCCTTGGTTTTCCTGTATTCCAACCAGAGCTCACTTTCCGCTTTCCCATTAATAATGTTCTCATCCATTGGTGAAACTACCCCTTTTCATCACTCTTTAGCATTGTTCTTACACCCTTGGCCATATCTTCGGCGGTGGTATTATTTTGGAAAAATTCTTTTTTATCTTCATCGTTGGTCTGCATGGCTGCGAAACGCATTTTGGCACCAGCAGCCTGACTGGTTTCCGTAGCATCAAGACCTCCCGCAATTTCGGCCTGCTCCTCATCGTCCTCCGCCAATGAGGAAAACACCCCAATATCGGGGAGTCCCGAACCGGACATTCCCTTACCGGCTCCCTCAGTGTTAATCGCACCAACCGAAGAGGGAGTAAAATTTGAGGCCGGGGCGCTTTGAGGAGAAGACTCACTTTGAACTGGCGGTATATCACTGTCGGAAAATTCCCTTGCCTCACCCTGCTGAGCGGGAGAAGCGCCGTCGTCCATGACAATATTTACCTGCTGTCCCCTCTCCTTATCCTCGTCCCCATTATCATCGGCTTCCTCGACAACAGGATTTTTTAATTCGGGAAGGTACGTATCGACAAGTATATTAATGAGAGCCGTTCCCACGGCGAAAATGAGGGAGAACAACAAGGCCCGCATAAGAAGAACACCCGTAGAGACACCGCCGATTCCTCCAGCGGCGACCGAGACTGCTGCGGCCAGGGAAGTAACTATAATCACAGATTTTATGTTCACTTTATTGTACAATGGAATCTCCCCTCTTCTAGATTAGGCTAAAAACGGGCAACCGTCAAGCTCCCGTTCTTTCCTACTCCCCGTTAGCACCAAACAGCTTCCTTACAAAACGTCCCATGCCGCCCCCTTCCCGGGGATCAACCTTTTCCAGCCGGTTTACCATGGTTTGTACACAGGATGCGGCCTTTCCTCTGGGATCGGCAATGGAAAAGGGCTGTTGCTTCTTAACAGCCAGGGATACACCGGGATCATCAAAAACAAACCCCAAATAATCCACCTTGATATTCAGAAATTGACTGGTGATATTGATAACCCGCTGGGAAACTTTCTTGGCTTCAACCACGCTTCCCGCCCGGTTTACAACAAGCTTAAGGCCCATGTCAAAATCTTCAATCTCCGTAGAGATAATTTTAATGATTCCGTAGGCGTCGGTAATGGCGGTGGGTTCGGGAGTTGTCACAATAATGGCCTCGTCGGCGGCTTCAACAAAGTCCAGTACATTCTGCCCGACTCCGGCACTCGTATCAATAATAATGATGTCTGCATGACTCAAAGCCTTCATTTCGGAAATAAAGCTTTTCCGTTCCTCTTCGGTCAGGTTGGCAATGCGGGAAAAACCGGAGGCTCCGGCCACGATCTGGATACCGTAATCCGTATCGAGAATAATATCCTTCATCTGCTTCTGTTTGCGTATTACGTGGTACAAATTGTACTTAGGAATGACTCCCAGCACGACATTCACATTTGCCAGACCCAAGTCGGCATCAAGCACAATAACCTTCTTACCCATTCGGGCATAGGCTATGGCCAGGTTTATGGAGATATTGGTTTTACCTACCCCTCCCTTACCGCTGGCCACGGCGATGATTTTTGTTTTGGAACCATTCCGTTCCTTAGGGTCCCCATCGCCTTTTGCTTCTTCACCCGTTCCGTTCTGTTGATTCTTCATGAATTCCCGTAATTTTTCTGCCTGATCTTCCATACCTAATTCCGTCCGACCGTTCTGCCGGCCTGTCTTGCTAATATTTTATTGATGCCATCCATATCAAACTCAATATTCCTGAGTTTAGCCATAAGATAGCCCACAATGTTATCCCGTTCTATATCGCTGGGAACGCTCTGTCCGGTGGTCAGACAGAAGAGAGGAATCCCCCTGTCGGCGAGCACGGAAATCAAATTCCCCACCCGTGTCGTTTCATCCAGCTTGGTAATGACCACCGCTTCGTAGTTGAAAAACTCAAACTGACGAAGGATTTCCTTGATATCCGCTGTCTTGGTCGTGGCACTTATGGCCAGATGAATCTCGCTGTTGGACCCGGCCCCCTCCAGGGTTTTCCGCATCTCCGCCAGCTTCTGGTAGTCTTGAGGGCCCTTACCAATCGTATCGACCAAAATAAAATCCACATCCCTGTTTTTATCAACATAACCCCGCAAGTCATCATAGTTGTCGGCCAGCTCTACGGGGATATTCATAATCTCTCCGTAAATCTCTATCTGGGCACGGGCCCCGATTCGGTAGGAGTCGATAGTAACAATACGAATACGCCGCTCAACCGCCTTATTGGGGGATAAGCCCTGCAGAGCAGCAAGTTTCGCAACAGTGGTAGTCTTTCCCACTCCTGTGGGACCTACCAGTACCTGAATGAGAGGGAAACGGGGCCCGGTGGGATTGTAAATTTTAATGGAACGGGCAATCAGTTCTGCCACACTCTGCTGAACCAGGGAAAAATTATCCAGATCATCCAGAGCGAATTCCCGTCTAAGCGTTTCGGTTACCGCATTTATAAATGAGGGAGAAAAGTCGTTATCCTCCAGAATATCCCCGATTTTCTTGAGGGAAGGATGAATTTCCTCCTGCTGAATTCCTGCGGAAACACTCTCTTTGATGATTTTAATATCCTGAGCCAGTTTTTCCATCTGATCATCCTTAAAGCCCGCCATGGAGAGTATCTCCTTTTTGGACTGACGATCAATCTTTTTCTGCTCTTCCTTTTCCTGAGCGATTAAACCGGATGAGAGATAACAGGTACATTCCACCTTTCGCTGACCGAAGAGCCCCAGAAAACTCCCGGCAGGAACATACTTCGTAGTTAGAATCCTTGCTTTGTCGCCGTAATCGTTGAAGATTTTACGGCGCACTTCATGTTCATCCTTGCCGCTCACGACAAAATATCTGGAAGATGTCACATCTCACCTCGTTCAAGGGTTATAGTCCCTAAGTTTTCGCTTTGTATGTCCCTGACTATTTCCAGAGACGAGAGTATGGGAATGGAAGGAAAGGCTCCCTCTGTGGTTGATCTTACCAGAGGACGGGCGGCTTCGCTAGTCATAATCACCGGATAAATACCCTTTTCCTGCTCCACTTTGATCCGATTGGCAAAAGCGTTAATCCATTGCCGTTCAAAATCAGGATGAAGTCCGGCCCGGGCCATTCCATCTATGCGGGCCTCAATGAACTGCTGTTCCAGAGCGGGATCGAGCACCAGAAAGCGAAGAACCTTGTCTGCAGAAGCGTAGGAGAGACAGATTTGCCTTCCCAAGGCCTGGCGCACCTTCTCTATAAGGTAGCCCGTATCCTTGGTCTGACCGCCCCAGTCACAAAGGGTTTCCAAAATGGTAACCAGATTCCGAATAGATACCTGTTCCCGGAGCAGTCCCTGAAGGACCTTCTGGATTTCCCCGCTGTTGAAAAGCTTATTCGTCTCTTCCACCACGGCAGGATAGGTTTCACCCAGCGTATCGAGCATACCCTTGATTTCCTGACGTCCCAGAATATCGTAGGAATGCCCTTTCAGGACTTCCGTTAAATGGGTGGCAATGATGGAGGGAGGATCGACTACGGTATAACCGCCCCGTTCCGCCTTCTCCCGCTGGTCTCCGGAAATCCAGAGTGCCGGAAGGTTATAGGTAGGATCGGTGGTTTTCTCTCCGGTTAATTCAGCCCGGCCCGTACCGGGATTAATCGCCAGATAATACCCCATACGAATGGAGCCGCGCCCCACTTCCACACCTTTAATCTTAAAACAATACTCCGATGGTTCGAGGCGCATATTATCCACGATTCTAATGGGAGGAACAACCAGGCCCATATCGATGGCCGCTTCCTTACGAATCTGCTTAACCCGTTCCAAAAGTTCCGCCCCCTGTTCCTGGTTAACAAGAGGAATCAACCCATAGCCCAACTCCAGAGAGAGGGCGTCCAGGGGAACGATGGCCTGGGCTTCGGAAGAAGAGGAGGAGGCTTCTTTTTTCTCCGCCGCTTCCTTCTGCACCGCTTCCCTGGCCTTCTCTTCCTTCACCTTTCCCGAACGGTAGGCCAAAAAGCCGATAACCAAAGCCAGGGGAAGAAGAATGTAACCGGGAAAACCGGGAAGAAAACCCAATACCATAAGGAATGCGGCGGCAATCCAGTAAACCCGTCCATCCCGGGTAAACTGGGCCTGCACATCGTTACCAAAGCTGTTATCCGAAACAGAGCGGGTAACGATGAAACCGGTGGACATGGAAATAATAAGAGCGGGAAGCTGGGAAACCAGCCCGTCTCCAATGGTAAGGGAGGTGTAGACCGACATGGCCGAACCGAATGATTCGCCCCGCATGGCCACGCCCATAATAAGTCCCCCGATGACATTCACAAGGGTAATAACAAGACCAACCTTTACGGCACCTGAGATAAATTTGGTAGCACCGTCCATGGCTCCGTAGAAGTCAACCGTTCGCTGCAAGTCCGATTTACGTTTTCGGTACTCTTCCTCCGTGATTACCCCGGAGGAAAATTCCTGGTCAATGGCCATGTGCTTGTTGGGCAGGGCGTCCAGATTAAATCGGGCCGCTACTTCTGCTACTCGGGAGGAACCTTTGGTAATAACCATGAGCTGAACCGCTATGATTATGATAAAGATTACCGTTCCGATAACCAAACCTTCCGTTCCGGACGAACCGGTTACGAAGGTGGCAAAGGCCTTTACCACGTTACCGTTAAAAAGAGGCCCCTGGGACAGGATAAGCCTGGTGGAGGAAACATTCAGCCCCAAGCCAAATATGGTTGTCACCATAAGCATGGTGGGAAAGATAGAGAAATGAAGCGGATTTTCGTTATAGAGAATAATTAAAAGTATAACGATGCTCAAAAGGAGGTTGATGATCATAAAGAGATCGAGAAAAACAGCCGGCATAGGCACAATCATCATAAATATCATAATGAGAGTAGCCACAGCGGGCATCATCTCCGAGCTCATGGATCCGAACATCCGTCTGAGAGGATTGCTGCTTTCTCCAGCTTGTCCTGTAACGTCAGCCATTCTGACCTCCTTTTAAATTACTGGGCACGACGGTCCACCTCCATAAGGGTACTGAGAATATCCGCCACAAGTCGCCAATACTCTTCCGGGACCGGATCGCCTATTTCAACACTGGCAAAAAGAGCTCTTGCCAGGGGTTTGTTTTCCACAATGGGAACATGATTTTCCGTGGCAATTTCCTTAATGCGCTGGGCCACATTGTCCTGCCCTTTTGCTACCACCACGGGAGCAATCATACTTTCCTGTTTATACTCCAGGGCCACGGCAAAGTGGGTGGGGTTGGTAATAACCACATTCGCATCGGGGACTTTCTGCATCATACCGGCCTGTCGGATTTCCTGCATTCGCTGCCGGAGCTTGGCCTTTACCTGAGGGTCCCCTTCCATCTCTTTGTACTCTTCCTTAACCTCATGTTTAGACATTTTAAGGGATTCCTTGTGCTGCCACTGCTGGTACAGCATGTCCGGTATGGCCAGGGCCAGAAAAAAGACCGTCGCTTCCATAAGAATACGGAATCCCGCCCCCAAAGCCACGCCGGCCGCATCGGTTATGGGCATATTTATAGTATTGGCGAGGGTGGGAATTTGTTTACGTATATTGAGATAGGCTATGGCGCCAATAACTATAACCTTAAAAATCGTTTTAAAGAAGTTAAAGGCCCCCTCCGGCGAGAAAATGGTTTTATTTATCCAGTTTTTGAAATTCGGAGCGATCCTTTTAAAGTTGGGAGTAAGCACTTTGGCGGTAAAGCGAAACCCCACCTGGACAACATTCCCCAGGAAGGCCGCAGCCACGGCAATCATAAAAATGGGTCCCACAATACGAAAGTAGTAACTGTAAAAGGCCGAACCTATCAGCCCTGTGCTAGTCACATCTATGGTGGTAGACTGATTGAAGAAATACCTCATCATCTCCATTACCTGTTGAACAATATATTTCCCCATCAGCGCCAATCCGCCAAAAGAAAAAAGCAGAACCAATGCCTGGACGAGTTCGGAGGATTTGGCGACCTTACCTTCGTCCTCCCAGGCCTTCTTCATTTTTCGTTCGGTCGGATCCTCAGTTCGTCCTTCGTCTTCGGCGGCAAACCACTGGAGATGCATCTTAAGGAGATCGCTCTCCTCATGACGGGGATAGAGTTCCCGAATATCTACTATCACAGGACACCTCCCCTAAAATGATACATAAGAAGGCGGTGTATCAGATCAAAACCCCAATCAAAAACATAGGACATCTTGGAAATTATGAAGGGAGACGCCATAAAAAGCATAAGAAATCCCAAACCAATCTGGATGGGAAACCCAAGCATAAGAAGGTTCATATTAGGGGCCGCTTTAGCCAAGAGCCCGGTGGTAAGGGACACAAGAAAAAGGGTTCCTATCACGGGGAAAGCGATGACTATGGCCTGTTGAAAAATCCCCGACAGGGCTCCCGTAAAAAAGAGCTGAAGGAAATCGGGATGGGCTAGGATATCCGCCCCCGTAAGAGCCTGAAAAGAGCTGTAAATTCCCTTTAGGAAAAGATTTCTCATTCCTCCCACTGTCACAAAAAGAAACATGGCAACCAGGTTAAAAAACTGACCGACCAAGGGCATTTCCACTTGAGAAAGGGGGTCGTAAGTGGAAGAGGCACCAAAACCCATCTGTACACTGAACATCTGCCCGGCCACCTGAAAGACAGTAAAGACAATCTGCATAATCATCCCCATCACAATACCCAAAAGAAGCTCCAGGAGAATCAGCATGGCAAATTCAATACCGTTTTCGGGAATGACATAATCCACAAGGGAGTAGCAGGCGGAAGCGGTAAAAAAAGCGAGCATAACCCGGGCGTAACCGGGAAAGGCGGAAGAAGAGAAGAAGGGTGCCACCATAAAAATTGCCATTATTCTGGCAAAAACGAGGAGGCCTGTCTGTCCGTCTCGGAGCAGGTCTGCAAACATCTCTTCTTACAACCTCCCTAACCTATGCTGCTGATGGCAGAGAATAAATTAACCGTAAAGGAGGACATTTGGGAAAACATCCAGCCTGCGAGAATAGCAATGGTTCCGAATATGGCCAGGATTTTCGGAACGAAGGTCAATGTCTGATCCTGAATTGAGGTGGTAGCCTGAAAGATGGAGATAACCAGACCAATAACAAGGGCCACAATCAGAACGGGCCCGGAGAGCATCACCACTTCGGTGATACTGATTCGCATTAAATTTACAACGTCGCCTGTAGACATTCAGTCCTCCTACAAAAAGCTCATTACCAGCTGGCGGGTCAAAAGAGACCAGCCGTCAACCAGTACGAATAAAATCAGCTTAAAGGGCATGGAGATCATAACCGGGGGCAGCATGATCATACCCATGGACATAAGAATGGATGCCACGACCATATCAATGATGATAAAAGGAATATAGATGAGGATCCCTATTTGAAAGGCGATCTTAAGTTCATTCAAAATAAAGGCGGGAATGAGCACGTAGGTGGGGACATCGGCAAAGGTTTCCGGCTGCTCCAGGCCCTGCATATTCATAAACAGGGCGATATTTTCGGGGTTATCCTTTACCTGTTTATACATAAAATAGCGAATGGGTCCCACACCACGAGTAAAAAGTTCTTCCACTGTAATTTCTTCTTCTATAAATGGTTGGTAAGCCTGCTCGTATATCTGTTCAAAGGTAGGCCACATGATAAACAGGGTAATAAACAGGCTGATGCCCATTAGCACACTCGATGGGGGAACCTGCTGCAGGTTAAGAGCTCTTTTAACAAAGTCGAGCACAATGGAAACCCGTAAAAAGGAGGTCATAATAACCATGAGCGACGGGGCCAGTGTGATGACAGTTAACAAAATAAGAAGCTGAATGGAAAATGCCATATCCCGGTTTGTTTCGGGCTGTCGCACAGATACATCTACCAGGGGAATATTCAGTCCCCCCTCGGCATCCTGGGCAGGTAAGAGGCTGGTAAGTACGAGAAAAAGGCTCATGATCAAAAGGAATCGCTTCATTCTACAGGTCCTTTAAGCGATTCCGCTGACTGCGGAGAAAATTGAGAGACTCTTCCGAGGCTTCCCCCGCCTCCCCTTCCTTTGCGGGAGTCGGTGCCATTCCACTTACCATTTCCCAGAAGGATTTCCCCTTCCGGTCGTGAAACTGTGACTGCTTGAGTTTGAGGGCGTCTATGGTTTCCTGATCCTTAATCTCCGTAACAAGGGCCACGTTACTCTGGGAAGCGCCCAAAAGATAGTAACTGTTTTCCACTTCCACCACATGGAGTGACGTCTCACCGGTCAAAGCCTGGGACCCCATTATATTGATCATATCCTGATCGCCAAAACGGTTACCCGAATAGCGGCGCAGAAGCTTAATAAAAAGCCAAATTATGACGATAACGATAATAAGAAAGAAGACCATTCGAAGATAATCGGCCGTAGTAATTCCCGTTGTGGTAAGGGAATCATTAATGACTTCTTCTCCCGGCACCGCTTCATCCGCCGGGGCGTCAAAGGTGAGGGTCGATTCGTCAATAACGGGAAAATCCTTCTCTTCCTTCTCCTGAGAAAAGGCCGAAAAGGTCATAGCGATTAAAAAGAGAATTATAAGTTTTTTCATACCCCTCCCAGAGTTTTTTACAGAGCCGGTTTCTATCCTTCTGTCATCTTATCCACACCGGATACAATTTCCGTTACACGAACACCAAAGTTTTCGTCGATAACCACAACTTCTCCCTTGGCAATGAGATTATTATTTACAAGCACATCTACCGGTTCTCCGGCAAGCTTGTCAAGCTCAACAATGGTACCCTCTCCCATACCGAGGATATCCTTAATCAACCATTTGGCCCGCCCCAGCTCTACGGTCATCTCCATGGCAACATCCATGAGAAGACTGATATTTCTCTGTTCCGAGCCGCTCAGGTTCTGGGCAAAATCGGGGAACTGTACGCTCTGCACATTGGGGGCAGGCTGCATTCCCATCATGTTCATCATCTGGGGGTTCATCATTTGGGGATTCATTCCGCCCATCTGATTCATACCACCCATCTGCTGGTTCATCATCTGGGGATTCATTCCACCCATCTGAGGATTCATGCCTCCCATCTGGGGGTTCATTCCGCCCATCTGAGGATTCATACCACCCATCTGGGGGTTCATTCCACCCATCTGCTGATTCATATCCATCTGTCCCATTCCGCCCATAGGCTGCTGGCCCATGGAGGCTGCGAGATCGGGTGCGGCGGTGGCACCCATAAGTGCCGCCAATTCGCGAATCATATCGATAGGAAAAATTTCATATACGGTCTGCGGGTCCTGTCCTTCAATGTTCAAATCATAACTAACACGAACAAAATTATCTCCCGGAAGGGTAAGCATGGCCTTGGGCTCATTCTGTCCTTGGGGAGATTCGGTCATAATGCTCCGGCCCACCCGGTCACCGATTTTGGTCACCGCCGCTCCGGTAATCTGTGAAATAGCTTCACTTACCGAAGAAATGGCCGTGGCATCCAATTCCAGGTCGCTCTGCCCCATCATGGGCTCGGCAATTTTAAGGGTTGTATCCGGCGTAAGAACAAAGAGGTGCCCCCCGGCAAAACCTTCCGTAAAATCAGCCTTAATCTCAACGATTTCATCGGGGAGGGTGGAGAAGAAGCTCTCCTTACCCATAATTTCAAACTGAGCATTCCCCATGGTTACGGTGGTAACCATAATGCCGGAAAGGCTGGCCGACTGAACGTCATTCACTTCCTTGAAGAGTTCCGCCAAAACCTCCTGTTCGGAAGCACTGAGACTGCTGCCCCCCGCACCGGGAGAAGGCATGGCAGCTGCACCGGCACCACCCAGGGCATCATCCGTATCGCCGCTTAACAGAGCATCAATTTCATCTTGTGTCAGAGAGCCGTCACTCATTACTCTTCTCCTTCGGAAACAAGTTCTTCAAACTCGTCCTGGTCAATATCTTCAATTTTGCGCGTCACCTGAACGGCCATGGATTTCCCCACAAGACCGGGACGGCATTCGAATTTCGGTCTGTTACCGATTTTTATGCTTAAGGGGTCATTAACCTTGGTGTTGGAAAGACGGATTACATCTCCCTGTCTAAGGTTAAGGACATCCTTCATTGTCACATTGACATTCCCTATCTCTGCAGACATGGTGATTCCGATGGAGGAGAGCCGATCACGGAGAATATTCAGGTTTTCCGTGGTGGTTCCCCGTCTTACCGTTGAATACCAATACTGAGCGGAAAGCTTGGAAATGATAGGCTCGATGGTCAGATAGGGAATACAGAAGTTCATCATCCCTTCCACCTGCTCTACTTTGGTTTCCAGTGTTACCAGTACCACCATTTCCGTGGGAGGTACGATCTGGGCAAACTGGGGATTGGTTTCTATCTGTCCCAGCCGGGGTCTCAGGTCGATTACCTGGCTCCAGGCCTCACGCATGTTACCCAAGATCCGCACGATAATCGACTCGATTACGGACCGTTCGATTTCGGTGAGTTCCCGGGTGATTTTAGAACCGTCCCCGGTGCCGCCGAAAAGACGGTCGATAATGGAAAAGGTAATGGACGGATCGATTTCCAGAATTGCCGAACCCTTGAGAGGGTCCATATTGATTACGGCCAACGCCGTGGGAGACGGGATGGACCGGATAAATTCTTCATAGGTCAGCTGGTCTACAGAGGCTACATGTACGTGAACCAGAGATCGCAGCTGGGCGGAAAGGGAGGTTGAGGTGAGACGGGCAAAGGTCTCATGCATGAAGTTGATCGTTCGAATCTGTTCCTTGGAGAACTTGTCCGGACGACGGAAGTCCCAGATACGGATATTTTTCCGGTCCTGAGGCTGTTGGGATTCCATGGGTTCCGTGTCCCCGGCGGAGATGGCTGTGAGAAGCTGATCAATTTCGTCCTGGGACAGAACTTCTGTCATAAACCTACCCTTCTATAATCTGGAATTCCTCAAATACCACGTCCTTGATAACGCCGGTGGAAAGGATTCCATTTACCATGCTCTTGAGCTCTTCCTTGAGGATTTGTTCCTGATCCGGCTTAAGCTCGCCCACGGTTTTCTTGCTAAAATAGTTACGGATCATATCGGTGAGGGGGGCCACTTTGGAGGTAAGCTCCGCTCCCACAGTGTTGTCCTTTTCCGAATCGTAACCGAGCAGCACCTTTACGATGATACTGGAACGGGTCGGATCGTTGGTGGTGGTCCGGATTTCGTTAATCAAGCTAAAGTAGGTATAGACCTCCGGCTTGGTTTCGTACTCCTGACTCACGGCGGGAAAATTACGGGACACACTGTTACGGTCCATAATTTTGTAGGTCACCACACTTACTGTAACAGTAACGATAAGTCCTACAAGGATACCCACAACCCAGATGAGAATACGGGCCAGTCCCTCGGAGAGACCCTTCTTTTTCTTCTCCCCCGTAATGTCCCCATCCTGAACATCAACCTGGCTTAAATCTAACTCTTCATCACCCATGGGGTCTCTCTCCTTATCTCGGTGCGGGATAAACCCATCCCAAACCAAATTTTATCATTTTTTTCACATTTATGCAATTCAAATCGCACAGGTCGTTCACCGGATTGCTACAAATGCCCTTCCGACAAAATAATGACCTCCACCCGCCGGTTTTCCGACCGGGCGTCCTCCGTATCATCGGGATACAAGACAGGATTAGTATGGGCCAGTCCCATAATCTGAAACTGGAATTCATCGGCCCCGAAATCGGTCAAATAATGGAGCACGTTGGCCGAACGGGCGGCGGAAAGCTCCCAGTTGGAGGGCCACTCCCCTTCCGGGTCGGTAGGGCTCGAATCGGTATGACCTTCAATACGAAAGCTCCGGTCCGCCAGTTCGTCCATGGTAAGCAGGTCGGCCAGTTTCGTAAGAATCCCCCGGGCCTGTTCCATATTCAATTCGGCACTGGCGGGACGAAAAAACACATCCGCCGCCAGGGTAATCACGAGCCCCCGTTCGTCCTCGGAAACTTTTACCTTGTCACTATCGATTTCCGGCTTAAAAAGGGAAACCGCCGTTTTCCGGGCCTTATCCAGTCCCGCCCCTTTACTCTGGGAAGGCATGGACATAATACTGTTCCCCAATTCGGCCAGTTCCCCTATTTCCAGGGTATTTCCTCCGGCCAAAGGCCCCAGGCCGTTAAAGGAGTACATAATCAGCTCCATCCGGGCCCCGTCTATCGCTTCGGGGTTCATAAGAAGTACGAAAAAGCAGAGCAGCAGGGTAACCATGTCGGAGTAGGTGGTCATCCACTCCGCGGCTCCCTGCTTGACTATGACACATTTTTCCTGTTGTTCATCTTCATCGGCCATAGGCTCTCCTATTCTCCGCTCTCTTCAGAACTTTCCCGTTCATTGGGGGGCAGGAACTTCTCAAGTTTTTCCTTGAGGAGGTTGGGGTTATCACCGGACTGGATGGACAGGATTCCCTGAACCATAATTTCCATAACTATCATCTCTTCCTTGTCCCGTCCCTCAAGTTTTGTCTTGATCGGGTCAAGAAGAAGGTTGGCAAAAATTGAACCGTACAGAGTGGTAATAAGGGCTACGGCCATGTTAGGACCTACGGAGGCCGTATCTTCCAGGTTGGCCATCATACCTACCAGTCCCAGCAGGGTACCGATCATCCCGAAGGCCGGTGCGTAGGCGGTCCACATTTCCATGAACTTGATACCGTCCTCATGGCGTCCCTGAATCTGTCCGATATCGGCATAAAGGATTTTCTTGATGATATCCGGGTCGGTACCGTCCACAACCAGACGAAGACCGGAACGGAGGAAGTCGTTTTCCACATCGTTCAGGGCGTCATCCAGAGAAAGAAGACCTTCCTTACGGGCGCTGTCGGCGAACTGAACCAGCTGGTCAATCAGTTCACGCTTGTTATAGACCTGAATATTCAGGGCGATTTTAATAAAATTGAAACAGTTGAGGGCCCGCTCCAGGGGAACGGCTACCATACAGGCCGCGAAGGATCCGAGGATTACAACAACGAATGAAGTGGGGTCCACAAACATTCCAATGGGGTTTCCCGCAATCAGAATGGCGGCTAATATAAGAACAAAGCCTCCTCCGATTCCGCCTATCGTTGCTATATCCATAAATACTCCTTAATCCTCTTTCCTATTCCGAAATGGATATGCCGATACGCCGTCGGTACTCCACGATACGGTCTACAATGACTTTCTCGTCTTCCTGAACGGCGTAACGCTTACCCGAAAGCAGGGTGATGGAAGTCCGCTCCCCGTCAGTCTCGAGATACTCGATCTGATGGGGATTAAGATAGATTTTACGTCCCTGCTTACCTTCCATCGTAATCTCTATCACGGTTTACTCCTTCCTAATTTACTCTAAACTTAGCGCTTCAGGCTCAAAATGGTATCGAGCATGGTGTCCGAAGTGGTAATGGTCTTACTGTTGGCCTGGAAACCTCTCTGGGTAACAATCAGGTCTACGAACTCGCTGGAAAGGTCTACGTTACTCATTTCCAGAGCACCGTTTACGAACTTACCCTTACCGGCAATGTTCGCTTCGCCCACGTTGGCCTGTCCCGAGTTAATCGATTCGGCGAACATGGTTTCTCCCTGCTTGATAAGCCCGCCCGGGTTAATAAAGGAAGCCAAACCAATTTTGGCCAGTTCCCGGTTGGTTCCGTTGGAGTAAACTCCCGTAACGATACCGTTGGGATCGATGCTATAGCTTTCCAGGTAACCCATGGAGTAGCCGTTCTGGTAGTAGGCCTTGGTGGAAGAGGTCTCGGCAAACTGGGTTACCGTGTTCACATAGCTTCCCACTTCTCCCAGGTTCAGGTTGAATGTCTGTGTTAGAGCCGCTTCTCCTTCCGGGGGAGTACCGCCGGCCACATCAAAGGTTACGGGAATCTGAAGTTTACCGGCGTTAATCAGGTTACCCGCCTCATCAACGGCAGATTCAAGGGAACCGAGGTTGTCAAAGGTCATGGTAAAAGTGTTACCCGCCGCCGCACCGTCTCCTACGGAAAGGAGCGTATTGGTGGTATCTGCGGGAACCCCCTGGGCGTCTACTTCCGCATCGACAAATACGGAAACCTGCCACTGGTTATTCACACCGTTCACCTTGGTAAACTGAACCCGCATATTGTGGACTTCACCAAAGTTGTCATAAATTTTCTTGTCCAGAGCCCAGGTACCCTTAAGAACATCGGCCGCACCGGAATCTTCATTCACTTCGGGCATTCTCTTGTCCAGGTTACAGGCCAGATCCACATCTGTTGTGGCCTTGGCGGGATCCTTGGAACCGATGGGAATCATAATATCCTGAACATCGGCGGCGGTTTGAATAATGGTTTCTCCATTAATCTCCTGAGCCTGCCAGCCCTGAACACGGAGACCGTTAGCGGGATTAACCAGCATACCTTCCGAATCAACGCCAAAATCTCCGGCTCTGGTATAAAACTCCTGACTGCCCTTTCTCATGATGAAAAAGCCGTTGCCCTGAATGGCCAGATCCGAAGTAACTCCGGTGGTCTGGAGGGAACCCTGGGTATGGATCGTATCGATCACAGCGGTCTGAACACCCAAACCAACCTGCTTGGGATTCACACCACCAATCTCCTCGGTAGGCCGGGCGGCGCCGGACTGCATTTGGGAAATCATATCCTGAAAGTTCACGCGCCCCTTCTTAAAACCGATGGTGTTCACGTTGGATATGTTGTTACCAACCACATCCATTCTTGTCTGATGATTCTGAAGACCGGATACACCGGAATACAATGATCGCATCATAGGGCTCTACTCCTTACCTTCTATCGTATTACTTACTTGAATTATTTCGTTCATATCAAAATAGCGGCCGTTTACCAGGATCTGGGGATAATCCCCTCCGGTCACCGCTTCCACCGTACCGGTGATAGTGTTTTCCCCTTCCGAATACTGGACCGTCTTGCCCAGATAATTCATGGCGGAAGAAGCGTTAAGCTGGGAAGTGAGGTTCTGAAAACCTTCGCTCATGTTGGTCATCTGCTCAAGGGAGGAGAACTGGGCCATCTGGGAGATGAATTCCTTGTCTTCCATGGGCTTGGTGGGATCCTGATTCTGAAGCTGGGTAATAAGAATCTTCAAAAAGTCATCCTTACCCAGTTCGTTGGATTTCACCGTACCGTTGTTAAGTGTTTTGTTAAACAGATTGACCGACTGGTCCAACATAGCCTTCTGGGCTGAATTCATCTGATTTGATACGCTATTGGCTTCAAACATTACTCACTCCTAGATAATCAGGTTAACCTGACCGCTGTCCGAACTATAGGCGGCCGCCGTATGGGGAACGCTCTCTTCCAGTCTTTCCAGACCTTTCACGGAACGGAACGATTTATCTTCGCCCTGTTCACTCTGCTGTTCCCGCTCGCTTCCGTCACGGCCTTCCTGTCCGACCCAAACTTCCAGAGCCGCCTCTTCGTAGCCGTTCTCCTTAAGGATGGATGTCAGTTCGTCCATATTGTTCAGGAAAATATCCCTTACACTACTATTGTCGACAAATATTTTCCCGGCTAAATGGTTATCGTTCAAAGAAAGGTTAATTCTTACATTTCCCAGGGCTTCCGGCTTGAGAATCAGCTTGATTTCTCCCGCATTATCGTTCTTGAGGATAAAATCGATCTTCCGGACCAGTTCTTTGTTGCCCGTCTCGTTCATATAGTCCTGAAACATACGGGAAACTTCCCTGGATACGGGAGCTTCCAGTTTCCCGCCCGCCCCTTCGGCACTAATCAGTCTATCCGCCGGACCGGCAAGGAGGTCGTCTCCCAGATCCAAATCGGTCTGGTCTCCCCCCGGATTTTCCAGGGCGTTTCGAAAGTCTTCCCCTTCGGTCTTTCCCTGCAAAGAAGCCAATTCACGGTTTTCTTCGCCCGATCGGTTCTGTGCCGTTCGCAGGTCCTGTACGTTTATTTCTATGGTTGCCTTGTTCTTTGTGTCAGCTGCCTTAAGTGTGGAATCACTGTTTTTAAGACTGATTTTATTCTCCCTGTCCAGGGAAACTTCTTCAAAATAGACAAGCTCACCGTCTTCAGTCAGAATACCCTTAAGAAGGTCTCCTTCCTCCGCCTGAACCTCATCGTTTCCCTCGACCACTTCCGCAATCAGTTCTTTCAGATTCCCTTCGAGCTTGAGGAGATCACGTCCCCCGGTGACATCCTTATCCAGGCTAACCAAAAGATCCAGATCGTCCGAGGAGATCTCACCGTCAAGAAAGCGGGAAATCAGTTCAAGAGTTTCTTCATTATCCCGAGGGATGGGAAAGGAAAGTTCTACCGCCGTTTCGTCGGGAAGATTAATAAGTTCGAGCCCGGAAGCCTGATTCAGACTGATTTCCTTAAGCTCGGAGCCTTCTTCCCCGTTCGCTTTAAGCAGGGCGGCAATTTTCTTGGCCGAGTAGGCTTTTGAGGAAACCGGATCTTCCGCCCGGGCGGGTTTCATATTCCGGTCGGGCCCTTTCTCTTCTTCCGAAGTTTTCCGGGCCATCATTTTATCGAAAGAAGAGGGTTCTTCCTTCATTTTTACGTCAGCTTTGGCATCGGGGGATTTGTCCCTTACGGGCAGTATATCCATACCTTTTACCGCTGTCATAGCACCTCCTGGAGGAAGTCTAATCCTCCCCGTCCCCGGTCATTAGTCTTTGGATCTCGGCAGCCCGTTCCGGAGTCATCAAAGAGATCCAGTAGGCCACGAGGGACGACTCACCCGCTTCTTGAGCCAGTCTTTCCGAGGTCCTAAGAATATCGACCACGTCCAGACTATCCATATTATCCATAATATGAACCGCATCTTTTGGGGCCATTCCGCCCCAGTAGATAGCTGTTTGCTCCAGGTTCGCATTTTTATTGTCGTACAAATCGAGGGCTTGATTTAGAGAATTTTCTTTTTCGCTTACAGCTTTTTCCCTTTCCGACAACTCTTCCGCCCATTGGAGGAGCTCATTTTTCCGAACCTGCTGATCCTCCTGGGCTACACGAATCTCTTCCAGCTGCAAATCCACCGCCTGCTGGCGCTTCTTAAGCCGTTCCTCATCGAGTAACCAGAGGCTATCCGCTTCATCACTCAACTCCTCTTCCGGTTCCACACCAAAGAGTCCCGTCACCAGGGCCAGGGGCTGCCGGGCATCTATAATTCCCAGATAATCGAACCAGAGGATTCCCCCTACTATTACAACTGCCAGCAACAGCAAGAGAAAAATAACCTTAAAAATTCCGCCTGCCCGACTCATAGCTCAGCCTCCCCCGCCGCTTTGGCGGCACTTATATCGTCAAGTCTCTTAATTTCTTCTTTCATCAAGTACTTCTTGTACTCGGCCATCTTTTTTTCCTTAAGACGGCTTATAACCTTTCGGTCCCGGGACACTTCAAGGAACTTTTTACGGATACGCGTCCTCTCTTCCTCTTTTGCCGCCAAAGCGTGCTGGAGCTGGCTTTTCTGCGACTCCAGCCTTAACCGATACATACCCCAGGAGTGGGCGTCCTGTCCCAGAGCATGGGAACAACCTTCCAGTGCCTGCCGGGCGTTACGGTCTATTCCTTCGATATCCATGAGGATACGGTTATATTCACCGTTAACCTGGCCCAGGCGGATTTCCCACTCTTCCTCAATATCCCGGCGGTACTCCAGGACTTTCTCAAGCGAGAATTGAAAGGACTTCATTGTTTAGCTCCTCGTCGCTCATAGGGTTGCCCGCAATCTCTCCCAGCCGGCGGAAAACATCCTTAAGGGGTGTTTTTTCCGATATTCCCTGCTTGAGGAAGTCGTTAATTTCCCCGTTCTTTTCTATGGCAAGATCGACTTCCGGGCTGGAACCCTTTACATAGGCCCCCAAACTGATCAAATCTTCCTTCTCATGATAAACGGCCATTAAGTTACGAATAGTTCCGATGTTCTGAAGGATTTTGGGAGAGAGAATCTTGTTACTCAATCGGGAAACGGAGGAGAGCACATCCACAGCAGGATAGTGATAGCGGTTAGCCAGAGTTCGGGAAAGAACCAGGTGGCCGTCCAGGATACCGCGCACCGCATCGGCAATGGGCTCGTCCATGTCATCTCCTTCCACCAGAATCGTATAGAAACCCGTAATGGTTCCCTTGTCGCTGGTTCCGGTTCTTTCGAGCAGCTTGGGAAGGAGGGTAAACACCGAAGGGGGGTAACTTCTTGTTGAAGGAGGCTCACCAATGGCAAGACCCACTTCCCGCTGAGCCATGGCAAATCGGGTAACAGAATCGAACAAAAGCATTACGTCATTGCCCTGGTCGCGGAAGTATTCCGCAATAGCCGTAGCGGCAAAGGCTCCCTGAATACGGGAAAGAGCGGGAGAATCGCCGGTGGAAACAACAATCACCGAGCGCTTAAGGCCCTCTTCACCCAGGTCATTCTCCAGGAATTCCCGAACTTCACGGCCTCGCTCGCCAATAAGGGCAATAACATTGATATCGGCGGAAGTATTACGGGCGATCATTCCTAGGGTGGTGGATTTTCCCACGCCCGAACCGGCAAAGATTCCCATACGCTGGCCCTTCCCCACAGAAATAAGCGAGTCGATCACACGGATACCCGTTTCTACCTGTTCGTGGATCATAGGACGAGTCATAGGATCGGGAGGAGTGGCGCTGACGGGATATTTTCCTTCCGAACGGATAGCTCCCTTGCCATCCACCGGATCACCAAGAGGATTAATCACCCGGCCCAGAAGTTCGGGGCCCACTTTAACACTTAGAAGATCCCCGGAAGCGCGGACCTTACAGCCCACTTCAATGCCGGTCTTTTCCCCGTACACCATGAGCTGAACCCGGTCTTCCTTAAGAGAAACCACCTCGGCGGCAATTTCCCGGTTCCCGTTCTCTACAAAAATATGGCAGAGCTCGCCCACCATGGCCTGGGGACCGATACTTTCGATCAGCACCCCCTGAACCTTGGCCACGCGGCCTTCGTATTTGATAGGCTCGGTCATTCCCACCGATGCCAGGTATTTGTCTATCATGGCTTGCCCTCCCAAACGTACCACGCGGTTCATGGTGAATATTGTGTTATGTGGTTTTCTACATAACACTGGGAATAACGGAGTTATATGGTTTTCAATATAACGCCATCCCAATATTCACACGTAAATCCTAGGAATTCTCCCCTTTAACCCGAATAGGCGCCAGCTCCAGAATCGATTCCTCAATCTCCTTCAGCTGCGAGGAAACTCTCGCGTCAATCTGCCCAAAGTCGGTCTCGATAATACAGCCGCCCTTATCCACAGAGGTATCTTCCAGTACCGTAATGGACTGAACATTTTCCACCATGGTAATGAAGTTATTCACATTATCCGTTGCCAGTTCCAGGTCCGCCAGATTCACATGAATTGCCACGTTACCCCGGCTCTTAAGCTTACGCAGGGCCTGTACAACGTTGTTGATAACCACGTTTTTCTGGTTATCGGAAATAACCTTAACGACCTTCTGACTTATGAGAAGCACCAGGTCAATCAGCTGGGATTCGGCCTCTTCAATGATATCGTTTCTCTTATCGATAGCGCTGTTAAGAATAATATGGAGCCGCTCCACAAGACGATCGACTTCGGCCTTACCCTCTTCAAAGCCCTCTTTCCGGCCCGCTTCGTAGCCCCGGTCCTGGGCGTCCCCTTCAATCTGGGCTACCCGGCGGTTGGCTTCTTCTATGAGCTGGGCCGCATCGGCCCGGGCCTGCTCCAGAATACGTTCCACTTCCCCGTCGGCCTGCTGTTTCTCCATCTGGGCAGCGTCGGTTCGCTTCTTAACCTCTTCAAAGGCGCTTTTCTCCGCCTCTTCACGGATTTTTTCCACTTCCGCCTGGGCGTTGGAGTACATCTGGGCTTTTTCCTGTTCCCACTGCTCCTTAAAAGCCTCCGCCTCCCGTCGCAGATCATCTGCGGTAGGACCGGTATATTCATCCATCAGGTCTACCGGCTCGTCCACTTCAAATACGGGTGCTTCAATGCGCACCTTGCGGGAAAGGGTCATATTCATGACTTCCGTGGGTCTAAAAACATTACGCGCCATAATACTCTCCGTTCAACCTATACAAAGCTGTCCTCCTCACCGTTACGGGCAATAACAATATCCCCCGATTCTTCCAGTTTTCGGATAACTGCTACAATCTTCTGCTGGGTCTCTTCCACGTCCTTTCTTCGGGTTGGTCCCATGTAGTCCATGTCTTCCTTAAGCAGTGCGGCGGCGCGTTTGGACATATTCCGGAAAATCTTTTCCTGAACTTCCGCATCCACCGCCTTGAGAGCCTTGGCCAATTCGGGAGAATCCACCTCGCGGAGTACTCGCTGAATGGCCCGGTCGTCGAGCATAACGATGTCTTCGAATACGAACATTCGTTTCTTGATCTCTTCTGCCAGTTCCGGATCTTCCTCTTCCAGGGTCTCTATGATGTACTTTTCTGTCGTACGGTCTACCAGGTTGATGATGTCCACAATACTTTCCACACCACCGGCGGAGGTGTAGTCTTCCTGGGACAGACTGGAGAGTTTCTTGTCCAGAACCCGCTCTACTTCTCTAAGGATTTCCGGAGAGGTCCGGTCCATGGTGGCAATACGGCGGGCTACGTCGGACTGTTTGTCCTGGGGCAGCTGACTGAGTATCTGAGAGGCCTGGGCCGACTCAATATAGGCCAGAATCAGGGCGATGGTCTGGGGATGCTCCTGCTGAATAAAGTTGAGCAGGTGCTGGGGGTCGGTCCGCCGTATGAAGTCAAAGGGTCTGGTTTTAAGGGAACTGGTAAGCCGGTTGATGATGTCCGTGGCTTTCTGGTTTCCCAAAGACCGTTCCAACAGTTCCCGGGCGTAATCCAGACCACCGGAGGATATAAAATCCTGGGCCATCATCAGTTCCTGAAACTCCTGGAGAACAAAGTCCCGGTCGTCCGCCTCAATTTGTTCCAAACGGGCGATTTCCCAGGTGAGTGTTTCAATTTCCGAGTCGTTCAGGTGCTTGAAAATCTCCGCAGAGATCTCCGAACCCATGGTAACGAGAAAGACCGCCGCCTTCTGCTTACCGCTCAGTTCTTCCTTATGTTTCTGTCCGGCCGTGGTGCCGCTGTTTGCTGCCATTCTAGTTCTCCTCCGCCAACCAGGTTCTAATCAGCTTAGCCACATCTTCCGGATGCTCCCGGGCCATGTTCATAGCGTTTTCCTGGAGTTCCAGACGGGCCCGTTCCTGGACGGACATCTCTACTTCTATGCCCTCTTCTTCGGCATTGCGAAGAGCCTGCTCACGCATAGCCTGGTGCTGACGGGCCAACTCTTCTTCTCTCTGACGTCGTCTTCTTTCCATTTCCCGTGAAATCAGACGGAAGGCAATAAAGAATACGATAACCGCCAAAAGACCTATGATAGAGTAGAAAAGCATCCGCTGGATCTGCTTCTGCCTCAGATAATCTTCATCCTGCTTTTTGAACTCTTCGCTCCGGTCAAAGGGAATGTGCTGAACCGTAACGGTGTCGCCCCGATTGCTATCGTAGCCCACAGAATGCTCTACCAGCTGCTGCGCTTTGGCCAAAAGCTCATCGGATACGGGGTCGTAGGTTCGTTTGAGAGTCCCCTCTTCAAAAATATACTCCCCTTTTTCATCTCTTTCCAGTGTCCAGACACCGTCAATGGCCACGGCCACGGAAACACGGGAGATTTCGTAGGGGGCCATCTCCTCTTCGCTTGTCTGGGTATTGTAAACGTAGTTGGTAATAACGTCATTTTTTTCGTAATTACCCACCAGGTTGGTTAAGTCCTGATACTGGGCGGGGGTCTGCCCTTCCTGCCCTGGAGGACCTTCAGGATTAAAACCGGTACCCTGGAAACTTTCTCCCACGGTCTGCTCCGACTCGGTAAAAGTGGGAACAACCACACGATCCGGATAGGGGGTGGAGGGGTCTTCCGGAGTCATTTCAATGGGAAAGTGTTCCTCGGTTTGTACCGTTTTATTCACGAACTCCAGGTCTATGTCCATATTGATGATACGGATTCTTTTGGAGGTAAAGACACCCTGCAGTTCACGGAGGATCTGGCTCATATAACGAGCTTCCAGAGCAGTTTTCTGCTTGAGCATTCGTTCGGTAATAGTCAAACGGTCTATCGATTCAAGGCCTTCGAAGTTATTGAGATGTTTTCCCGTTATGTCGGAGACCACAATATTATCGTCGGTCAGGCCTTCAACGGCAAATTGAATCAGCTTAACGATTCCTTCCACCTTAACCCGGTTTTCTCCAATATCGCTTCCCGGCTTGGGGGTAATGATAACACTGGCGGTGGTGGGGTTCTGTTCGGAGGCAAAGAGGGATTCCTCGGGGATAACAAGGCTTACGTCGGCCGAATCGATATCTTCCAGGGACTCAAGGTGCTGTTCCAGACTCTCGGTGATGGCTCTTTGTAAATTGACATCCCGCTCAAAGTCGGTCAGCGTCCACCGTTCCATATCCATGATGGCCCAGGGGTCCGTGTCCTGGGGAATCAAGTCTTCCCGCACAAGAACCGCCCGCATCTGCCGGGCAATGGTGTCATTTTCTACGTAAATGATACCGCCGGTGACCCGGTTCATCACATTTTCTTCGTCGAGCCGGTTGGTTATCCGGGTGATCTGAGTCTGATCGGTAATGGCCGATGTTAACAAAGGCACCATACTGGGGGAGGAAGAAACTCCCACCAAAAAGATGCTGCCCACAACAACGACAGCCACAATACCGCCCAAAATAAGCTTCTGAACAAGACTCCAGCTGCCCCAGGCCTTGGTTATGGCCTCCCACATTTTCTTAAACCATTCCATATTACCCCTCCCAAGGAACAGAAAAGTTTCCGTCGGCGGCCGGCCCAAAGACCGGCAGCACTAAATAATTTATCTAACCACCCTAAGGGCGGCGTTCTATCTCAAGTTTATAATCTCTTTGTAAGCAGAGACCGCTTTATCCACCACAGCCTTGGTCAGGCCGAGTGCCATTTCCGCTTCGGCCATGGCAATGGTGATTTGATCGGAAGAAACCGAATCGGGATCGGTCATCATAGCTTCGTAAAGCTCGTTTACCTGATTCTGTCCTTCGTTCACATTGTCCAGTTTGGATACCATCAGTTCGGCGAAGCTTTTCCCTCCCGCCGTGGCGTTAACCGGATTCCCCGTGGTTCCCTCCGAGTTCATATGGCGGGTACTGGTTCTTTTTAAAACGACCTGATCTCCTAAAGCCATGTTTTTAACGTCCATAACAAGCTCCTATTTATCTCAAGATCTCAAGGGACTTCTGAAACATGCTCTTAGCCCCTTCCATTATGGACACGTTCGCTTCATAGGCCCGGCTGGCCGAGATCATGTCCACCATTTCATTCACGATAGTTACGTTGGGATACTCCACATAACCCTTTTGGGGTCCCGTTTTAATCGCATCGGGATGGGTCGGATCCCAAACGAGGCGCATTTCGCTGTCCATGTCCTTCTCTATGGATTCCACCTTAACCCCGGAGCCGATCTGCTGCTCCATTCCTTCGGGAAGAATGGGACTCTTCCAGTAGGGTTTATCCGTTTCAGACCGAAAAACAACCCGGCTTCTTCTAAAGGGGCCCCCCTCTTCGGTACGGGTAGTATTGGCGTTGGCAATATTGTCGGCAATCACGTCCAGGCGAAGTCTTTCCGCCGTCAGTCCTGTTGATGCCGTGTTAATGGTGCTAAAAAGTCCCATATTCTACTCTCCTATTTAATAACCAAATTGACCAGGGAAAATTCGTGGGTCACGGTCTCCATAATCAGTTCGTAACGCATCTGATTCTTCAGGGCGTGCATCTCTTCCACTTCGATATCCACATTGTTTCCGTTATTTTTCACGGTAGTTAAGTAGTCCAGATTGATTTTAGGGCTAACTTCCTTGTAATCCATGGGCTGATTAAAGCTGATGTGTCTCTCGGAAGATGTCTTGGCCTGAATAGAAGGCTGATTATCCTCGGAGGCCAGGGCGCGGCCCAGTTCAGATTCAAAAGAGACATCGCTCCGCTTGAAATCGGGTGTTTCCACGTTGGCAATATTGTTGGCAATAACACCCTGCCGGATATTGGCCACATCCAGTCCTCTTTTGAGAATATCTACTGTCTTTCCAAAGCTGGAATTGTCAAACATTCCGTCCTCCTATGAAGGAATTCTTCTCTATAAAGGGAATTATCCCCTATCTTTACCATCGGCCCTCACCGGGCACACCTTAGTTTTTTCTGTCCACTTCGTAATAATCCCGAAGGATATTACAGGATGTAGCGGCTCAGATCCTTGTCTTCCACCACGCCGGACAGCTTCTCATCCACCATCTCCGCTGTAATTTCTACGGTTGTACCGGCGTAATCGGCCGCATCAAAGGAGATATCCTCCACTAGCAGTTCCATCACCGTATGAAGCCGCCGGGCCCCGATGTTTTCCGCTGTTTTATTCACTTCCGCAGCGATTTCCGCCATTCTGCGTACCGCTTCTTTCGTAAAAACCAGTTCCACATCTTCCGTTTTCATAATCGCCGCGTACTGCTTGGTCAAAGCGTTCCGGGGGGACGTGAGAATCTGCTCAAAGGCATCCGCATCCAGGTCTTCCAGTTCCACCCTCAAAGGGAATCGTCCCTGCAGTTCCGGAATCAGGTCGGAGGGCTTGGCCAGGTTAAAGGCGCCCGCCGCAATAAAGAGGATGTGAGACGTATCGATCATACCGTACTTGGTATTAACCGAAGAACCTTCCACAATGGGAAGAATATCACGCTGAACCCCTTCCCGGGAAACATCCTGTCCCCCGCGAGCTCCTTCCCGGTTGGCAATCTTGTCCATCTCGTCAATAAAAATGATTCCCATGTTCTGAACAAGATCCCTTGCCCGATCCACCGCCGAGTCGGTATCAATCATTCTGTCTATGTGTTCGGCCAGAAGAAGTTCCCGGGCTTCCTTAACGGTCACCTTTTTCTTCTTCTTACCGCCTCCTCCACCAAAAAGGGAAGAAAGGGCATCCATATTTATGTCCATGCTCTCCATGCCGCCGCCTCCGGCAAACATATTAAAGGAACCGCCGCTCTGACGGGAAATGCTCACTTCAATCAGCCGGTCTTCCAGTTCTCCCGCCCGGAGTTTTTCCCGGAATGATTCGCGCATCCGCTCCTTGCGGGCTTTCTTTTCCTCATCCTCCGGGGGAGGAAGTTCCTCTTTAGGCTCCTCCTCTTCCTGGTTAAACCCAATGGGAGGAGTGGTCCCGGCACTCTGAATGCCGTTGGGTCCCAGAGTAATAGCCCCAATCTGAATCCCGGGAAATCCCCCGGACTTGTTCATGGCGGCGTTCCTGCGCACTTCCCCTTTCCGCTTGCCCGAACCGGGGAGAAGAAGGTCCAGAAGTTCCTCTTCCGCCGCTTCCCGGGCCGCCGGTTCCACATCGCCTTTCATATCACTCTTGACCATGGAAATGGCCGAAGTCATCAGGTCCCTAACCATGGACTCCACGTCCCGGCCCACGTAACCGACTTCGGTGAATTTGGTGGCTTCCACTTTAATAAATGGAGCACCGGCCAGCTTGGCCAGACGACGGGCGATTTCCGTTTTACCGACTCCGGTGGGACCGATCATGATAATATTTCGGGGTGCCACCTCATCACGAATATCGTCGGCCAGTTTAGAACGGCGAATCCGATTTCTCAGGGCAATAGCCACAGCCTTCTTGGCCTTCTCCTGACCTATAATATATTTATCCAATTCGGTAACGATGTCCCGGGGGATCATCTCTGACAAACCGATTTTCATCCTAATTCCTCCACAATGATACTTCTGTTGGTATACACACAGATATCCGCCGCAATTTCCAGGGATTTCCGGGCGATCTCGGCCGCACTCAAGTCGGAACCATCCAGATAAGCCCGGGCGGCAGAAAAAGCATAATTCCCCCCGGAGCCTATGGCAATACAACCCAATTCGGGCTCAATAACATCGCCCGTACCGGAAAGCAAAAGGGTTTTGTTCCTGTCCGCCACCAACAGCATGGCTTCCAGCTTCCTAAGTGCCCGGTCGGTTCTCCAATCCTTGGCCATTTCCACGCTGGCCCTAAGAATGTCACCGCCGAATTCATTCAGCTTCCCCTCAAACCGCTCTTCCAGAGTAAAGGCGTCCGCCGTGGAACCGGCAAAACCGCAAATAACCTTTCCTCCAAAGAGGGTCCGCACTTTTCGGGCGTTCCCCTTCATTATGACCGACTCTCCCATAGTAACCTGACCGTCTCCGGCCATGGCCACCTTACCGTCCTTTCTTACGGCTAATATGGTGGTTCCTTTTATCTTAATTTCCATAATCTGCTCCTAATTGGACAAAAATGATGATAATTCCCCTTTGCCCCATTCTTCATTCTCAATTCTTCATTCCCGGTAAAAAAGCGCTTAAGCGAAAGCCCCAAGACTTACTCCTGAATCCATAACTCACATCCGCTTTCAGCTTTCGCCCTTCATCCATCGCCCTTCCGTTTTCGCCCGTGGGGGTGGCTTTGCCTATGGACCTGCCGAATCCTCTCAATACCGGTGTGGGTATACACCTGGGTAGTGGAAAGGGAGGAGTGTCCCAGCATCTCCTGTACCATCCGAATATCCGCCCCTTCGCTTATGAGGGAAGTGGCAAAACTGTGCCGAAAGGTATGGGGACCGATTTTTTTAGCCATTCCCGACTGGGAAGCGTACTTATCTACCAGATAGAACACGCCCCGGTCGGTAAGCGCCGCACCCCGCCAATCCAGCAGGAGAGCCCCGCCGCTTTTATCGTGCAGAGTGGTCTTCCCGTCCCGCAAGGGCAGGTACTCTTCCAGAGCCTTCCGGGCTGCTTCACCTAAAAAGACGATGCGCTCTTTCCGGCCCTTCCCCATGACTCTTACTTCATTACCCTTTACCGAATCCCGTTTGAGGGAACAGAGTTCGCTCACACGGCAGCCGGTGGAATAAAGCATCTCCATGATCAATCTATCCCTATAACCGGCAAAATCCTCGCCCGTAAGGGAAATAAGCTGTTCAAACTCACTGTCCGTCAGATAAGTGGGCAGGTGCTTGCTCTTCTTAAGGCTCTTGGTTCTACGAAAGGGGTTGTCCTGACGGTCCGTCTTAAGACAGGCCCAGTCGTAGAATCCGCGCAAGGAAGAGAGACGCCGGTTTACCGAAGAGGAGGTCATTTTCCTCAGGGTCATATCGGCCAAAAAACCGCGAACGCAAATCTCATCGGTCTCTTCCCAGTCTTCTCCCTGTTCCTCCAGCCAGAGGCGCCAGGTTTCCAGATCATTCCGGTAAGAACGGATCGTGTGAGCCGAAAGGCAGCGCACCTGTTCGAGATAAGTCAAGTAATCCTTTACGGCCTCATCAAGAGACACGGTAGTAACGACCGCCATGGCAGATCACCTCCCCTTTTAGTTCCCTATCCATATAACTGACAAGATCGTTACGGTCTGCCGGTTCGGGCAGTTCCGGGCTTTCCCAGCCCTCCGTATCGATGTTTAATCCCTTAAGAATATCAAAGGCCGACTCCACCACGGGAGCTCCCGCATGGATAAGACCCGCCGTACCTTCCGCCCAGACTCCGGCCGGTGTCACCACCACATCCCGTCCCTCTTCCAGGGCGAAATCGGCCGTGATAAGGGCTCCCGATTTGCGGGGGGCCTGAATAACCACAACGGTCTGGGCCAAGCCGGCAATAATCCGGTTGCGAGCGGGAAAACGCCAGGGAGCCCCGGGGGTTCCCGGAGCATACTCACTCAGTATCGTACCGCCCCGTTCCAGGATTTCCCGCCCGATTCTACGATTCCGGTCGGGAGTAATAAGGTCGATGCCGCTTCCCAGGACGGCAATGGTGTTTCCCCGTCCTTCCAGGGCGCCCTTATGGGCTTCCCCGTCAATTCCCAGGGCAAGGCCGGAAATAAGGGGACATTCAAGGGAGGCCAGTTCCATTCCCATTCGGAAAGCTTCGGCCTTGGCCTGGGCGGTGGGGAGGCGGGTTCCCACGACGGCTATTCCTTCCATATCCCGCCGGGGAGCGACTCCCCGGTAATAGATACGGAAGGGCCGGTCCGATGTGGCGGCCAGGTTTGCCGGATAATCCTCGTCATCCACGCTCAGGCAGCCTATGCGGTCCCTGTCACAGCCTTCCAGCATTTTTTCCGCCCTTTCCGCAAGACGTTCAATAGACTCTTTGAGTCCGGGGCGGCGGCCGGTGAACTGGCAAAGGAAGGATCCGGTAATACGAAGAAGATCCATTCGACAGGTGATGATCCGGCTCAGGGCGATCTTTTCCCGGCTTTTGAGTGTGCTTATCAAGTCAATAGTCTGGTTAATCAGGTCCCGTTCCGTCACATCAGCCTCCCAACTGGGCGGCTCTTAGCTCCGCCTCTTCCTTGATATCGTTATTTTTCCCATCCACAATCAGTTTGCGATACAGCTCTAATGCGGCCATTTTATTGCCCGTCTCCCGGTACAGTTCCGCCCGCAGGAAAGTCGCCTTTTCGTTAGACGGTTCAATTTTCAGAAGCCTGTCCAGTACATCGGCTCCCTCGGAAGCCCTATCCATCTCATAAACATAGAGAACAGCCAGTCCCCAGAGAGGAGAGGTATAGATTCGATCCTGTTCCACGGCCCGGAGATAGTCAAACTCCGCCGCTTCCAGAAGTTCTCTTCTCCGCGCAACATGGCTTTCGTTTACCCCGGACTGGGCCAGGCAAACCGCCCGGTAGTAGTGGAGCCGGGAATTCTCCGGGTAGACCTGAATAGCTCCGTCAAAGGCTTCCGCCCCTTCGGACCACATTTCATAGTCCATATACTTAAGTCCCAGGAGCTTGTAGTAAGTCCCCCTGTTGCGCACCTTCTCCACGGTCTCGTCAATCTCTCTATCCACCCGGCGAATATCACTTTTAAGCTGATCTATCCTCTCTTCACTCACATCATCCCCTTCCAGTTCTCCCAATCGTTCGGCGAGAGTACCGTAATCGGGCCTGTCCCAGGGACATCCCGTTAAAAAGGGAAGGGAAAAAATGGCCAAAAGGATCATTTTTTTCATATTTGCCCCCGGGGATGGAATTTTTGGTGAGCCTGAGCCAGATCGTTCCGGTTCAGGTGGGTATAAATCTGTGTGGTGCTGATATCGGAATGGCCCAGGAGCTCCTGAACACTTCGCAAATCGGCGCCCCCCCGCAAAAGGTGGGTGGCAAAGGAGTGGCGCAGGGTGTGGATTTTTCCTTCCACTTCCGCCTGTAAAGCTACTTGGCGGAAACGTTTCCACATGCCCTTTCTGGAGAGACCTTCGCCCCTGTTATTAAGAAAGAGGTGAACGTCCCGCTTCCCCTGTTTGGTCAAAAGCGGCCGCACATCGCCCAGGTAGGTCTGAAGCCAGTATTCCGCCTCTTCCCCCAGGGGGACAAGCCTTTCCTTGTCTCCCTTACCGATAACACGAATAAGTCCTTCCTTTAAAAAGACATTATCCAAAGTGAGTTCTACCGCCTCGGACACGCGCAGTCCGCAGGAGTAGATAAGTTCAAATAGAGTACGATCCCGTACACCAAAGGGTTTATCCGTATCGATCTCGCTTAGGAAGCGGTCCACCTCTTCGATGGACATAACCTGAGGGAGCGTATGAGTAAGGGGCGGCGGTTTAAGCCGGTCCATGGGATTGGTGGAGCGAATCCGGGCGGCAATAAGGTAGTCGAAAAAGGAGCGGAGGGAGCTCATTATTCGGGATACCGTGCGGGAAGAGAGATTCTCCTCCCCCTCGCCTGCGGACTGGCGGGCTTCGATGTAGAGAGTAATCTCATCGGAACCGATGGCCGCCGGGTCGTAACCGGAACTGCCCGCCCAGATGAGAAACATGGAGGCCTCCCCGGAATAGGTGGATATACTGTTATCCGCCATCCGCAGTTCGAGGAGAAGCCAATCCTGATACTCTCTGAGCAAATCCCTGCCTTTCATTAGCCCTTGCGCTCCCTCATAAAAGTGGGAATCTGCAAGTCGTTTTCGCTAAATCGACCGCCAAAAAGGGTATTCTGTACCTGATGCTCCTGTCGCAGAGGAGCCGCCTGATCCCTGTGTCCTACGGGGATGGGAGAGTTATCACTCCCCATGGTATCCGCCGGGCTAGAAGGATGCTCCCGTTTGGCTTCCCCGCTCATAAGACCGGCGAAGGCGTCGTAACTCAAAACCCGCTGCTGAGCTTGGGGCTCGGCCTGACGGGTTTCTGCCTGATGTACTGCAGGAGCCGCTTCTACGGGAGGATTGCTGTGCTTCTTCCGATCAAAACCGGTGGCAATAACGGTTACCTTAACCTCTTCGCCCATGGATTCATCGGAAACCCAGCCGTGTTTTACCAAAGCGTCATCGCGAACCCGGGAGCTAATGCAGTCAATAATTTCTGTGTACTCGATAAAGGAGAGTTCGCTGCTGGCAGAGACATTGACCAGAAGCCCGGTGGCTCCCTCAACGGTCACATCTTCCAACATGGGATTTTCAATCGCTTCGGTGGCCGCATCGATGGCACGATTGTCGCCCCGGCCGATTCCAATGCCCATGAGCGCATCGCCCTGGTCCTTCATGATGGCCCGCACATCGGCAAAGTCAATGTTCATCGCTCCGGCGGAGGTAATAACATCGGAAATACCCTGAACCCCCATGCGCAGAACATCGTCGGCGGCCAGGAAGGCTTCGGACATGGAAGTCCGCTTATCGATAACCTTAAGAAGATTATCGTTGGGAATCACAATGAGTGAGTCCACTTCCGCCTTAAGCCTCTCGATACCGGCCTGGGCCAGTTCCATTTTCCGGCCCCGTTCAAAGGTAAAAGGTTTGGTTACAACCCCTACGGTCAAAGCGCCCAGTTCGCGGGCCAATCGAGCGATAACAGGAGCCGACCCAGTTCCGGTTCCCCCGCCCATTCCGGCGGTGATAAAGACCATTTGGGCTCCCTTGAGAACCTTCTCAAGACTTTCCCTGTCCTCTTCCGCCGATTGTTCTCCCGTTTCCGGTCGGCCACCCGCGCCCAGTCCACGGGTGATGGAACGACCAATGGGGATTTTGCAGGAAGCTTTGGAGCGGTTAAGAGTCTGGCAGTCCGTATTGACCGCCACAAAATCCACACCCTTAACGCCAAACTGAATCATCCGATCCACCGCGTTACTACCGCCGCCTCCGGCACCAATTACCTTGACTATCGTTTCACCGCTTAGTCCGTCTACGGGCTCTTCATTTCCAAGAACCTCAAATTTGTCCATTGACATTGTGTTTCCCTCCCAAACAACAATATTCCTTATGTCACACTCTTCTAAACGAGCAGATCGTGCCGCGGGCTAGGCGATGAATCATCTACGACGCCCACAGTGCAATATGCCGTTTTTAAAAAAATTCTTTAAACCAATCCATAATCCCCTGCACCGGCTTCGATACACGGGCGCCCACTTTCTCGGGCATTCTCTCACTGCCGCCGCCAAACATATGGCCGTACTGTACCAGTCCCAAGGCCGTGGCGTAGGCGGGATTGATATATTCTCGCTTTAAATCGCCCGGTCTAAGGGGGAACCCGATGCGCACGGGCAGGTCCAGGATGTGGGCCGCCAGTTCGGAAGTACCGTTAAGCAGGGCCCCGCCGCCGGAAATAACCGCTCCGCCCCTCAGACGAGGCAAAAATCGGCTCAATTCGGCGTCTTTTTTAATCAAGGAGAAAACCTCCCGCATACGGGCTTCGAGAATATCGCAAATCTCCCGAACGAAAACGGTCTGCGGGGGCAGATTCGCCACGCCCGGCACAATAACGCCCTCGTCCTTTTCAATCATTCCGTGGTAACAGCAGCCCACTTCCCGTTTGATATTCTCCGCCGCTTCGGTGGGGGTCTTAAGAACACAGGAAATATCGTTTGTCACCAGATTTCCTCCCACCGGCAGTGATCCGGAGTGCCAGAGCGCCCCGTTCTTCACAATGATCCAGTCGGTTGTGTCCCCTCCCATATCAATATAGAGAACCCCGTTTTCCCTCTCGTCATCGGTCAAAACCGCAAAGGAGGAAGCCCAGGTATCCATAACTATTTCATTCAGCATATAACCGCTTCGGTTCACACAGCTTATGATGTTCTGTGTGGTGGCGATAGGGGCGGTTATGACATGCACCTCCGCTCCGAGCCTTACGCCAATCATATTAAGCGGGTCCGGTACGCCATCCTGATTATCCAGAGAGTAGTGCTGGGGCAGACTGTGGATGATTTCCCTGTCCATGGGAACCACAATGGCCCTGGCCACATCTAATACTCTCTCTATATCGTGGGTGCTGACTTCCTTATTCTTGGCGGAGACAGCCACTACCCCACGGGAATTAATCCCTTCCAGATTGGCGGCGGGCAGTGAGACGTAAAGATCTTCCACCGTTCGTCCCGCTTCCTGTTCGGTCCTCTCTATACACTCAAGCACTGCGGCACCGGTGGAATCGATATTAACGATGGTTCCCTTCCGGGTGCCTCCCACGGGCAGAACGCCCAAACCGGCTATCCGAAGATTTCCCCGGGTATCGTACTCTCCTATGGCCGTACAGACCTTTGTGGCACCTATGTCCAGACCGACAAACAGTCCTCCCTCAAACACCTTATGCCTCCCTTTCCTTGTAAACAATACTGCCCGACCGCAGATCGATCTCTTCGATCCGTCCTTCCAATCCTTCCTTCTCCATCACGTCCACGACCATAACGGCCTGGTTCATTTTTTCCACCGTCACGGGAAGATCCAGCAAAACCGGAATTCTGTGGGTTGTCAAATGCAGTTCTATATCAAGTACGCCCCTTTCACGGGGCTGAATGTTAATTTCAGAAATAATGTTGTACAGGTTTTCCGAGTCGTTTTTTAAACGATCCAGGTCCTCTAAAAGAGGCGTTACTTCACCGGAGAGGAGGTCCTGTTCCGCCTCCCAGGTGTTTTCAATACCGGTCAGAAGGGGAAGGTTATAGGAAAGAACACTCCGTCCTGTGAGAAAAACAACCCCTTCCCGGTCGATAATCAAAGGCTTCATTTCCCCTTCTCCCATGGTGAGGGACATAACCAGCGGCTGACGGGAATCAAGACGAATAGACATTTTGTTGGGAAACTGTTTAGTCACTACGGCCTCTTCCACAATGGCCAATTTTTCCAGAGACCGGGTAAGCTCCTCCACATCGAGGGAGAAGTACCAATTATCCCTATCCAGCCCGGTCAGGCTAAGAAGGGCTTCATCATTAAGAGGAATATCCGACTCAAGAACCACGCTATTCACCCTAAGACGGGGAGCGAGAATCAGGTTAAAGAGGACTTCAAGCAGAAGAACAGCCCCCAGGACGGCAGTCAGCATCATCAGCATTTTTCGTTCTTTCACTGCTCATCCTCCTGGTAGGAAAAGTTAAAAATCAGTCCGAACAAGATAAAAGAGGTCAACGCCGAAGACCCTCCTGACGAGAACAGGGGAAAGGGAATCCCCGTAACGGGAAAGATTCCACAGACAACGGCCATATTCACCATGGCTTGCAAAAAGAAAGAGGAAACCAGGCCAAAAATGGCATAAAAACTGAACAGGTCACCGCAGCGGCGGGCCATTTTGTATCCTTCCAGCAGGAAGAGAAAGAGCAGGGCCGTAATGGCCAGAATACCGACAAAACCGGTTTCTTCCCCCACTACGGCCATGACAAAGTCTGACTGAGCCGCAGCCAGGGTGGTTTTGACCTCCCCTTCTCCCATACCTATGCCCCAAAATCCGCCGGAACGTAGAGCTTCCCGAGCTTTGAGAATCTGATATCCCGAACCGGAGGGGTCCAGTTCCGGACGGAGCCAGGCCATAAAACGATCGATTCGGTAAGACTTGGAAATAAGCATAAGAACAAAGAGAACCACCGACCCGATAACAACGGGCAGGATACTCTTAAGGTCCGCACCGGACACAAAGAAAAGGCTTAAGCTCAAGGCAAAGATAAAGACGGCCGTAGAAAAGTCATTTTGAAGATAAACAGCTAAGGTAAAAGCAATTGCCACGAGAAAAGGCGGCAAAAGTGCATTAACGGGATCGTCCAGTCGCAGCCGATTTTTTTCCAACATTCGGGCAATGTAAAGGACAACAACAATTTTAGCCATCTCGGAAAACTGGAGAGAAATACCAAAGATTTCAATCCAGCGGCGGGCTCCGCCGGAAGTGTAGCCAATGCCGGGGATGGCGGTTATGAGATTCAAAACCAGTGTGATTATCACCAGAAAGGGGATGCTTTTCTTTACGGCAGCCTTGGGAATCCGGGCGATAACAATAGCCAGAATCGTACCAAACACAATCCAGCGGATTTGCCTGTTAATCATATAGAGAGGATCATTCAGGTAGGTTCGACAGAAATTATAGGAAGAGGAAAAGAGAGCTGCCGCGCCCAATCCGGTCAAAGCCAGAATAATGACGAGCATTGAGTCTTCCTGTTTTTGCTGCGTTCTGTGAAGTTTCGGCGCACTCCACAGCCTCATCCAATCCATAATTCTCTCTTTTCCTACTGTAATTTCAGGGTTGAAAGCCCCATAACGGCAAACATGCCGCCCATAATCCAAAAGCGGGTAACCACTTTATTCTCCGCCCAGCCGAGCAGTTCAAAATGGTGATGAATAGGGGCCATTTTAAACACCCTTTTCCCGGTTCTTTTGAAATAAAATACCTGAATCATAACGGAGAGGGTTTCCATAACGAAAATCCCCCCAATAATAACCAGGAGTAGTTCTTTTTTTAGCATGAGGGCCAAAACACCCAGAAAGGCGCCCAGCATAAGGGAGCCCGTATCGCCCATGTAAATCTCCGCAGGATGGCTGTTAAACCACAAAAAGCCCACGCAAGCCCCCAGCACGGCGAAAATCACAACCGTAAGCTCCCCGCTTCCCCTCACAAAAGGAATCTGCAGATAGTCGGCAAAAATCATGTGCCCCGAAAGATAGGACAGGAGACTAAAAGCGATAAGGGCGATGATCATCAATCCCGTACAAAGGCCGTCCAGCCCATCGGTCAGGTTTACCGCATTGGAAAAACCGACGATAAGAAAAACGGCCAGAGGAATGTAGAAGAGACCTAGATCCAGAAGGGGCCCTTTAACAAAGGGGACGAAAAGCAGAGTGGTCTGGTCATCACGAATAAAGTAGAGAACCAAAACCACAACAGAGGCCAGTAAAATCTGTCCCCAGAATTTAAAACGGGCATGAAGGCCGTCGGAATTCTTTTTTGAGATTTTCAAAAAATCGTCGAGAAACCCCAAAGCGCCAAATCCTACAATGGTCAAGAGGATGATCCATACCAGAGGCTCATGAAAGTCCTGCCAAAGCAGAACGGACACCACCGTAGAAAAAATCATCAAAACGCCGCCCATAGTGGGAGTTCCCGCCTTGGCCAAATGACTCTGGGGCCCTTCCTGACGAATAACCTGGCCCAATTTAAGCTGCGTCATCATCTTAATAGTCCGGGGCCCAAACAGAAATGCCAGAAGCAAAGCCGTAATAAACGCAAAAGCCGCCCGGAAACTGATGTACTGGAAAATGTTAAAAAACGAGACATGCTCCCACAGGGGGTATAATATTTCCTTAAACACTAATTTCTCCTTACCCTTAATGTTTCAAGAGAGGTTCGGATAACCTCTCTAGAGCCATAGTCCGGGACCCTTTTAACAAAATCAGGTCATTTTTGCGGATATTTTCCAGCAAAACCGCCTGTAATTCTTCAAAATCGACAAAGGAACGGACAGAAACGTTCCTTTCTTCTCTAACTTCGGCCTCCAAGGCCTTGGCAAACTCTTCCCCTAAAAGGAAGATGCCCTCCAGGGAAAGGGATTCAGCCTGATGTAAAACGGCCCGATGCACGGCGGGGCTCTCTTCTCCCAACTCGCCCATATCTCCCAGAACGGCTATTTTTCGACGTCCCTTATCGCTTCCCGCAAACAATTCGAGAGAAGCGGCCATGGAGTCGCCGTTGGCGTTGTAGCAATCCCTAAAAAGGGTTACCGTCTCGCCCTGAACCACTTCGGCCCGGCCAAACTGACCGCCGCAGTTTTCCAGACCGGCGACAATATCCTCTTCGGAGAAACCCAATTCCCGGGCCACCGCTACAGCTCCCAGGGCATTCAGCACATTGAACTTTCCCGGAAGGGGAAAACGAACATCCCTACCGCCCAAACGAATCGTTTGACCGTAAATGCCCTCGTCCCGAACAAATTCGTAGTCAACCAGGGACTGGGGACCATATTTCACAACCTTGCCCGGAAGATCCCGTGACAGGAATTCCGTAAAAGGATCGCTTTCATTCACAAAGGCGATGTTTTTTTTGCCGAAGTGGCTAAAAATCGCTTTTTTTTCTTCAGCTATACCCTGACGGCTGCCGATCATACCGATATGGGCAGTCCCAACGTTTGTTACCAACGCCAAATCAGGCCGGGCTACCCGGGCGAGAGAAGCCATTTCCCCTACCCGATTCATTCCCATTTCCAAAACGGCGTAGCGGTGATGCTCCCGGATGTTAAACACCGACAGGGGCAGGCCCGAATCGGAGTTCAGGTTTCCCTGGTTACATACGGCCGCACCGGAACGGGACAGAATGGAGTAAATAATCTCCTTGGTGGTGGTTTTCCCGTTACTTCCGGTTACTCCTACCACGGTTAACTCCTTAAAGGAGTCCCTGTAGCCCTTGGCCAGATCCTGCAGCCCCAAAAGGGTATCCTCTACGGCAGCAAAACAGGCTTTATCGGCCCATTTATCAACAAGAGAGCCGTTCTCGGCCATCCATTCAGCCTTAACCAAAACGGCGCAGGCCCCTTTCTCCAGAACATCCTCGATGTAGCGGTGTCCGTCGGTTCTTTCTCCGGAGAGAGCTACAAAAAGGGACCCTTCACGGGCCTGGCGGGAATCAATGACCACGGAACTTACCTTTTCCGGACCCTTCCCTTCTATTTTCTGAGGAGCTAACCATGCTTCCAAATCTTTTCGATTAAACATGTTAATTGGTCCGCTCCTTCCGTACAATCTGTGTTACCTGATCGGGACGGGCCTTTTCCAGCCCCAAAACATCCTCCGCCAACGCATCGATACGCTCGGGGGATTCAAGAATGGCGATACCCGTTCTAATACGCCGATTCTCTTCATACTTCTCTTTCTGAAGCTCTTCCAGTTCCTCTACCAGGGCCACTTCTTCCTGGTACAGATAGGCCTGGCGTACATTCAAAATCACCAGAGCCGACAAGAGGGATACCATAACAAAGGCCTTCCACGATCTCACGAGAGGGCCTCCTGGTCGGTCAGTTTTTCTATTACCCGCAGTTTGGCGCTCCGGGAGGGGGAATTCCGCTTTACTTCCTCTTCGGTGGGGCCCACAGGCTTGCGGGTCACCAACTTACCCCGGTGAATATCGCCGCAGGTACAGCGAAAGGCATCGGGAGGACAAAGGCAGTTCCTGTCCAAATCACGGAAAAAGTTCTTGACCATCCGGTCTTCCAGGGAGTGAAAGGTAATAAACCCCAACTTCCCGCCGGGCTTAAGCACCCTAAAGGCTTCCACCATTACCCGCTCCAGCCGGTCCAGTTCTCCGTTTACCGCAATGCGCAGGGCCTGAAAGGTCTTGGTGGCCGCATGGGTTCTACCATGGCGGGCCTGGGATGGGACGGCTCCGCGAATCAAATCAGCCAGATCATCGGCACGATCAATGGGAGTCTCCTCCCGGCGGCGGCAGATAGCACCGGCAATACGGCGGGAGTATCGCTCCTCACCGTAGCGGTAGATAATGTCGGCCAGATCTTTTTCCGGCCAACTATTCACCAGATCCCAGGCCGACTCTCCCGCCTCGGTATTCAGTCTCATATCCAGAGTCTCTTCTTTTCCAAAGGAGAAACCCCGTTCGCTCTCTTCATAGTGATAAACGGAAATTCCCAGATCCATAAGAATCCGGTCAGGTCTTTCCCGTTCGCCGTAGGTGGCGAAAAAATCATCAAAAAAGGTATTACGGAAGGACATTCTCTCACCAAAAGGTTCCAAACGCTTCCGGGCTTTAGCTTGAATATTCTTGTCCGCATCCAGGCCAATAACACTTAACTGAGGATAACGGGTCAAAAAAGCTTCCGTATGCCCCCCTTCACCCAAAGTGCCGTCAATCAGCAAGGAAGGGGAATCGTCGGGAGCCAGATAGGTCAAAGTCTCTTCAAGCAGCACAGGGAGATGGACTATTTTCATGAGTTACCTTCCTTGCTTCCCATCTGTTTCCAGGTATTCCGTACGGCGGCCTTTCTTTCACGGCGGACTTCGTCGTAGCGTGACTTATCCCACACTTCGATTCGATCGCCCATTCCTACGAGGCAGCACTCTTTGACAAGGTCTACAGCTTCCACCTGAGGCGGGGGAAGTTTTACCCGGCCAGACTTGTCTACGGCGACTTCTTCGGCGGGAGTGATAACAAAGCGAAGGACATCCTGCTGATCGATATTAAAAATGGAATTATCCCCTTCCACGGAATTAACCAGATCGTCCCAGGCTTGGGGCATGAAAATCCACAGACAGTCTTCCAGACCTTCGGTAACAACCAGCGTTTCCGTATCCAGTTCTCCCTTGAGTTTGGCGGGCACCATAAATCGGCCCTTTTCGTCGAGTGTCACGTTGAATTTCCCACGAAATCCCGTTAAATCCACAGTTTCCCCTTTATTACCACAATTTTCCCTGTTTTTCCCAGTTTATCCCCATAAATTCCCCCGGTCAAGGAAAGAGGAATTTTTCACACCCTTTTTTCACAAGTAGACGGAAAAAGTACCTTACAAATGTTAAGGAGAGGGGTATATTTTAGGGAAAAGAGAGAAAATCGGGACCGAGGATGAATTTCATAGAAGAAAGGGGATAAGAGAGTTATTCAGACCTTTAGTATGCGCTAGATTTCTTTTATACGCGAATACTCGATCATCTTTAATGGCGGTTAAATTGACTAAGGAAAGCGGAAAGCGGAAAGCGGAAAGCGGAAAGCGGAAAGCGGAAAGCGAGCGTAATTTCAACAGCAAAAAGCGTCAAGTAGTCTCACGGGGAATGACGTTTAACGACGCATTACAAACATACAAGAAACATAGGCGACACGTCCGCTGTCATCCATCCGCTATCGCACTTCTACCTTAGTCCGCTGTCATCCATCCGCTGTCGCACTTCTACCTTAATCCAAATAGGCACGAATGGCTATGGAGAAAAGATCCTGTGACGGCTGATGCTTCTTCTCTTTAGGAGGGAAGCTGCTATCGAACTGGTCCAAACCTTTCATATCCATCTCAAAGGCGGGGCTGTAGTGGAAATGCCAAAGTTTGCCTTCGAAGAACCCCTCTTCCAGTACCAGAGCCAGCTGACCAAAGGGATAGCGGCCGGAACTGTCGGAAATATGGTAATCCCGGGAGCTTTTAAAGCCGTGGCGGCAGTAGTTGCGGGGATCGCCAAGAATAATAATGGCTTTTGCCCCCCTTTTCCGGGCTTCTTCGATGGAGTGATTGATGAGAGTGGTCCCCACTCCCCTTCCCTGGTAGGCGGGGTGAACGCAAAAAGGACCGAATGTGAGAGTCTCCACCCGCTTGCTCTCTTCATCCTCTATATAGGAACGGGAATAGATGATGGAACCGACCACTTTTCCGTCTACCAGGGCAACAAAGTCCATCTCGGGGATATAATCGAGGTGTTGGCGCAGTTCATGGGCCAGGTAGTGTTCGTTACATCCGGGAAAGTAGAGATTCCAGAAGGCTTCCCGGTTTACTTCTTCTATGGCGCGGTAGTCCTGCTCGGTGGCGGTTCGAATGGTTATGTTCATGGGGGCTCCTTGTATAATATAGACAATTTCTTATCCACATTATCACTCAATCATACCGTTGTCATTTACTTCACACTCAGTGTTACATAATGAATTTTAAATTACACCAAATAACAAAAAAAAACCTTGATGTTAAAAATAAAAAAAAGAAATCATGAATTTACCTTTTTCCCCATAAAGAGTAGAATAACGCTATGATTAATGGGATTACTGATTTTTGCAAAGCTAAAGAGGAAGGCTGGACCTTTATCGAAACCCTCATCGTTATTGGAATTGTAATTATTCTAACCGGTTCAATAAGCTTTATGGGAATGAAATATCTTGAGAAAGCCAAAGTGGTATCTGCCAAGACAGAAATACAGGCCCTTTCTATGGCTTTGGAAAGTTATTATTTGGACAACGGAGCTTATCCATCGGAAGACCAGGGCTTGGAAGCATTATGGGAAAAGCCAACCCTGTCACCGGTCCCGGACAGTTGGGATGGGCCCTATGTAAGTAAAAACGACTTTTTCGATCCCTGGCAAACCGATTATGTCTATCAAAATCCCGGAGAATATGATTTACCCTTTACGATCTCATCCTACGGTTCCGACGCCTATCCCGGAGGGGAAGACAAAGCAAGCGATATTAACTCTTGGGAAGATTAGTTTATCCTTTACTCCTTATTTTCTTTGCAGCTCCACTCTCCTATTATGATTTTAAGTACAATCGGATTCCAAACCTTCTTTCTTTGGGGTCTTGGTTGTCTGGACTAGTCGTAAGTTTTTTTCTTAAGGAATTGCCTTTGCAGAACTATTTATTAGGTTCGGCGATGGCATTAATAAGTTATCTTTTAATTTACCTGTTAAGTTCTAAAAAACTGGGATGGGGCGATATTAAATTGTCCCTTTTCCTAGGCGGAATAGGGGGATGGGCAGGATGGCTCATAACTAACTTTATAGCCTCACTGACAGGTATTATTTACTATCTTCTTATTGTAAGATTGGGGAAATCAGATATAAAGACTCCCATACCCTTTGCTCCCTTTCTCTGCTTGGGTGCTCTACTCTATCAAGCATTATCATTAACCGGATGGGATTTATTCTGAAAACTGTTCCCCGTAGGATTTGATGATTTGTAAAATCGGTTCCGATGACAGGGTTTCCTCCCGGTCATTCGCCCGGGGAAATCTGGCGGCAACAATAGTATGACCATAACTCCCTTTCGCAGCTTTTATCTCCCAAAACCAAGTCGTTACACCCAAATAATTCAGAAAATACTCAAGCTGATCTTCATTCTCGTCAAGATCCAGAATATCCTCCAGGTCCTCCACGGACAATCCCGAACTCTCCCTCAAAGAAATAATCTCATCCAGTTTTCCTTCCCATCCTTCCAGCTCTTCCCCTTCAAATGACGAGGAAAGAATCAATTCCAACAATTCTTCCTCGATATAATAAACATTGAAGAGGGGTAAAACATTTGAAAAAGGATATTCCCCTTCATCGGGATTCAAATCTTCATTATTCCAACTGTACTCGGTAAATACACTCTCGTCCAAATCTGAAATGGGAAAAACCTCTTCATCAACATATTCTTTATTTATCCGGCTGGAAATATCGGTTAGAGTTAAAAGCACCCCTTTTGTTTCCCTGTAAACAATATAATTGAATACCGAATCATCCGGTGAATTAACCTCCGAATTTTGATCAAGGGTTAACTCATGAAGCACCAGCCTGCACTCCTGCTCAAGTTCCCTTTGTAAGGCCAACTCAGTTTTAATTTGCTCTTCCAGATTAACAGAGCGGTTTAGAATCCTGCTAAAGCCAATCCCCATGATTGAAAGAAAAATAAGGACAATCAGTATATTTACAGAACCGCTTCCTCTATCATCAATCATAATTACTCCCCACGATGGGAATTGTCCTGAGAGGTATTATTACCTCCCTGCTCTGGGAATCTTCTGCTATGAGTACAAACTTCATACAGTAGGGTGTGTTATTTGATTCAACAAGTTCCACTTTTTCGATTCTGTACCCCTTAATATGATGTATTACCGTATCAACACCATTTTGACGAACAATCCATAAGAGAGAGCCAGCCTCATTTTTCAAAGCAAGACTATCCTCTTTCAGTCCCATGTACCAATAGAAGCGATATTCATCATGAGTTTGTAAATAGTCAAAAGTCTCTTCTGTCCAAGGTTGATCGATATGATTTAATTCTTCCTTAAGATAAAACGCAACAAGCAAAGAAGCGGAAGCACTATTGTTTAACTTTACAGCAGACTCAAGAAAGGACTTATGAGTGTAAAAGAAACGAACCATAAAAAGCGAAATAAAAGAGAGCAGAACAAGAGAAATAAGCAGTTCCGGATAGGAAAAGCCCTCATCACGGGAAAAAAGGAGTCTTTTCAAGTGATTCTTCATTTAAATCTCTCAATACTTTTTGACTACTTTCATCCAGACGCATAACCGTTTGGGAAGACGACTGAACCCCCATGGCTATAGAGCCGGAGAGAATGGTAATAAGAATAATAGCAATAATTCCATCTATATATAGATAGCCCCCATCACGAACCACTCAAATCTCCTTCATCTAAAAGCGCTTTGAATTCTTCAAGATAATGATTATCCGGCTCCATGGCCATGAGCCTATCCATAAGGTCAAGCGCTTCATCTATAAGCCCTAGCCTCCAGCTAAGAATGGCCTCAAGAAATAGTCCTTCCCGACTATCTTCTTCCAGAGTATATATGTCGTCCAAAAGCTCATCGGCCCGATCGTATCTCTTCCTGTAAATCATGTCCTCACAGAGAGCCAACAGTTGATCCCTATCATACATTACTAGATAAAGCGTCTGGTTAGGCTGATTCAAATCCAGAAGAATAATCTCCTCCCGGTAACCGTCCTTGCGGGCGCTAATTTTATAGATTCCAAAAGGCCTTTCGGAAAAGTAAAAACTACCTGTCACATCACTAATAGCCGTATAGGATGAAACATTTCCTTTTTCATCCTCCAGAGTAATCCTGACACCGTCACAACTCTGATTATCGCCGTCATATACTTTTCCAACCAAACTGGATGAATCGATTTCTCTCTCTCCAAAAAAGTGCTTGCCCGATGCGCAAGAGGCAACAAGCCCTGTCAAAATTATCATTACCAGGATTTTTCTCATTCCAGACCTACCTCATATTTCCTGTCGTTATGCATAAACAATAACTGCGTCCTGTCGACCTCAATCAATGAGAAATCCAGGGAAGGGACAGTATATATTTTATTTTTTCCTTTCTCCTTAAGATAATACTTGTCATTACCGTCAAGGGATACCTTCCCCACATACTGAAAATCCAATTTCTCTGTTTGAACCACTGGGGCAGGTTCCTCGGGAACAGAACGAACTACTCTCTTCACAGGGGGAGTATAAAAAAGCCGTTCCAGCTGATAAGGACTTTCCCGTTCGGTCAGCCCTATCTCTTCGGACCATTCGTATCCCTCCGTTAGAGGAAGGTCAGAAGCCAAGTCCTCATTTATAACATCAAGACCTATAAGAAAGGTAATACGACAGTGCCCCTCTTCCATTGTCAAAGAAAAACGAGGCACAGTGAAAGCCTGTGACTTAACAGTAAAACGCTCCAGAAAATTGAAGAAATAGAGCGGTCTTCCTTCTACGGTAAACTCAATAAAGTCCTCTTCTCTCTCATTTTGCTTCTGGTACCTTATAAGAGTAAGCCCTTGGTCCAAAAGTTCTTCTTTCACAGACTGACTAAAGAGATTAATGTTTTTTTCTTTCCTATATCGAGAAAGCCCCCATAGATAATTGGTTTCCATAGCCAAGATGTCACTTTCATCTACAGCCTGAACTTCCCTTAATTGTATCAGCTCTCTTTTTTTCCTTCCGATTACTTGTTCAAGACGCTTTTGCTCCCCTTTTAAATAGAAAGAAAAGAGAAGAAGTAAAAACAGGGGAATGGCAAAAAGGATTTTCCTATTCAACAAATTCTCCTTTCCAGGAAAAGTTATCCTTACCCGATTTAAAATCAACCACAGACTCTTCAAAATCAACAGATTCCAATCCTGTTAACAGGCTCATTTCTTCCACAATCAAAAGAGGATTGTCACCTGAGCCATGGCCGGTAAAAGAATTGCCTTCTATAGTTAGAGATGTAATAATACCATCATACTTAAATGAAGGAATAAAAAGGGCTATTCGGTCATACAAGTCCGGAGGGGAAGAGCCGTTCAGGAGAGACAATTTCTCTTCCAGCCTAAAATAATACTCATTCCGTTCCAAAAGAAGGGCGGATTCCTCTTTCTGTGCAATAATATCCCTTTCCAGTTGTTCCAGCTCTTCTGACAATCTGCGATTCCTGCGAAGAGGTAATAAAAGAGTTAGGAAAATATAGATAAAAGAAAAGAACAGCAATCCCCCGTACTTAAGCAAAGGTGAAACATTGTCTTCACACTTGAAAAGCCGATTTTTCTCTCCCCGGTAATAAAACCGATATTTCGCTCTACCAGCCTCTTGAATCCCTTTCAGATCGGCCCTTGCAATTATATAGAGAAACACCCTATTATCATTGATTTTATAATCCCAGACAATATCTTCAAGTTTACCCGGATAAAGTTTCCCCACCTCCCCTTCAAGCCAGGGATACAGATCCTTTTTGGTTAAAGGGGGAAGAGACAGAGAAGCACGAAAACACTCTTCCGGTGAAAGATAATAGACCTTTTTTTTCATATAAGACCGCCATACACAGTCATTAAAGGAACGATCAAAACAATAACGATAACGATAAGAACAATTCCGATAATCAGACTTGAAACGGGTTCCACTAAATTAATAATCCGTTCGGACATATTATCCACATCGGCCTGATAAAGCTCCTTAAGTCTTCCAAATACGGACTCCACATTTCCCACCTTCTCTCCCAAGGCAATCCAACCTGAAATTTCCGGGGGGAAGATTCTCTGCTTTTCAAAAAGGAGAGAAAGCAGTTCCCCTTTTACCAATTCCTGCTTAATTAGAAACAGTTGGCCCTTTAAATAAAGGTTATTCATCACCAATTGGCAAAGCTGTAACGACTCTTCCAGTGGAATGCGGCATTCGGTCATAAGCTGCAGGGCAAAGAAAAGATTAAGCATTTCATTTTTGAGAATAAATCCCTTCAAAAGGGGGATATTCAGAAGCAGACGTGAGATGGCAAGTGAAAGCCCGTTACCCTTCTTCCCTAATATTTTGTAAAAAAGAATAAAAAGCATACACAATGCGGCAAAACACACAAAAAGTGCTAATATAAACCGAGCCCTCCCTATAGCCATTTCCAATTCCATAGCTACATCGGGATCAAAGGATAAACTGTTTTGTAAATTGGGGATAAAAAAAAGGATTAATCCCCCCACACCCAGAATGATCAAAACCAACAAAAGAAGGGGGTAAATCATGGCTGATTTAATTTTCTCTGAAACTTTGTTATTCCCTTCCAGGTAGCTCACTAACTGGGAAAACACCAGGTTAAGATTACCTCCCCTTTCTCCGATTTCTACAAGCCCCTTATAAAGGGGAGAAAAAAGATCTTCCTCTCCAATCGCCTTTGAAAAAGAGAGCCCTCCTGCCAGTTTCATTTCAATCCGCTCCATGAGAACCATAATTTTACTTCTCGACTGGATTTTTTTGGTTAACTTAATCGAATCCTGTATGGTAAGACCGGAAGATGTAAGAAGAGAGAGGGACCTTGTTAATTCCAGGACATCCTTGCTTTTACGGCTCAACTATCCACCGCCCTTTCCACTTCTTCTATGGTGGTGATTCCTTCCTTTACCTTTATAAGACCGTCTTCAAATAGACCGGCGGCCTTTTTTTTTCTTAAAAAGTCCCTCAATTCCGTCCTGGAGCCATTCCGGCTGATAAGGTCTTCCAGGTTCTCATCAACGGAAAACATTTCATTGATAAGAGTTCTTCCCCTATATCCGGAATGGTCGCAAGCCGAACATCCCTTTCCCAAAGTAAGAACGGAAGGAGCCTTTATACCTTTTTTTTCAAAGAGCTGAATTTCCCCGGGTGTCAGTTTTCTCTCTTCTCTACAATCGGGACATACAACCCGTACCAACCTCTGAGCACTAACTCCCTTCAACACAGAAGCCAAGAGATAGGGTTCCACTCCCATATTCAAAAGGCGGGGAATCGCTGACACGGCATCATTCGTATGGAGAGTAGAAATAACAAGGTGCCCCGTTAGGGCGGACCTTACAGCCAGTTCTGCCGTTTCGCTATCCCGTATCTCCCCAATCATTATTATATTCGGATCCTGCCTCAAAACCCGCCTTAAAAGAGTACTAAAGCCAAGTCCGATCTCTTCATTTGTCTGTATCTGATCAACACCGGGAACATAATATTCCACCGGGTCTTCGATAGAGACGATTTTTAAGCGGTCCGACTTAATATACTGGAGCAGTGCGTTAAGAGTTGTCGATTTTCCACAGCCCGTAGGTCCGGTTACAAGCAATAAACCGTTTGGCTTTCCCGTTAAGAGGGAAATTTCTTGAATATGTTCTTTCACGAAACCCAACTCATCCAACATAAGTGGTTTCTCACTCCTGTGAAGAACCCGGAGAACAATGGACTCCCCCTCCCCCGCGATGGGAACAATGGAAACACGAAGGTCCACTTCATCGCTTCCCAAACTAACAGTAATACGCCCATCCTGAGGAAGTCTGTTCTCCATAATATTGAGCTGTGCCATAATTTTTATTCTTGATGAGATATAGGGAAAAAGAGCAGCATCCAGAGTTCGAACCACATGGAGAACTCCGTCAATTCTATAGCGAACCTGTACCGCATTATCCATCTTTTCAATATGTATATCCGAAGCCCTCTGTTCGATTCCTTCCATGAAAACGGAATTCACCAGATTAATGATGGGGGCGTCTCCGGCAAGTTTATCCAGAGTAAGAGACATTCCCGAACCTTCGATCGCCCCTTCCGAGAGATCGGAAGATTCAGAAACGATTCTGGCCAAGGAGATAGCCAGATCCTTCTTATCCACCGTAAGAAAGGTTAATTTTTTACGGGAAGAACGATGAAAAAAATTGAGCCGGTCTTGAACCGCCTCATTATCTTCTACCAACCCAATGAGCAATTCCTCTTCCTTTACTTTAAGAAGAATGGCACCGTTCTCCTCAATAAATGGAGGGGTATATTGTAAAACCCCTGTCGGAAGAGGGCGGAAGCTGCTTATACTATGAATCATTTTCGGCTACCAGATGATTATAAATATTTTCAAACCTGTCATTCAAAGGTACAGCATTTGTATATTCGATAAAGGGCACTATGGTTACATAAAAATCGGTATATTCCACTATTTCCTGACGAGTCTGAAAAAGTAAACCTAGAAGTGGAATAGAACCTAGAATGGGAACCTTTGAGATAGAATAAGAGATATCCTGCTGCTTTAAACCGGAAAGAATAATCGGCTCGCCCGACATGGACCTAACTCTCGTAGTAACAACTTTTTCCGTTGTAGAAGGAAGGGCATAGGTACTGGTGGAATCGACAGAGTTCTCCTTGGAAATAGTGGTTTCCACATCCATGGTAATCATGCCGTCTCCCGATACGGAACCCTCCAGGTCTATAAATATACCTGAGGAAATCTCCGTTATAGTACCTTCATCTTCCAGCTCCCCATCTTCATCATAGCTGGCCTCATAATAGCGGGATGTACCGGAGTTCTGAAATTCCACCGCTTCACCGGAAAGGCCGTAAATGGTAGAGTCCACCATTATTTTTGCTTCCGACTTATTCAAGGCCGCACTCAAATTAGCGGCAAACTGATAACCGAGCTGGGAAACGATATCAAAATTCAGGCTAAGCACACTTCCCAGGGTACCGGTAACAGCTGTTTGGGTATCCTCGTCGAGGATTTCCGAAGTAAAGGAAGAGTCCCAATCAAGCTGATTCGTGTCCTGAACTTGAATTACAAGAATATCGTATCGGATTTGGGGTACGGGCTTATCAATAACCGCCAATGTATCCTTAAACTGCAAAAGTTTGGCCTCTTCCCCTACAAAATAAACAAGATTATCATCGTAGGAAGAATATATCTCCGAATCATCCATATTGGGTGGAAGATTATCCAAAAGATCCTCTGCCGATACATAATCCAGATAAACGGGAAAAACCCTGTTGGGTACATCAATCAGATTAATATAATCTTCCAGCGCCGCCGCTTTTCCCTCTGTCAAATAGTAAAGAACCGCATTGGCCTCGGACAGGACAACAGAAGTTTCCCCGGAAAAACGATCGGGTAATAAAGAGGAAATCTCATCGGCATCAAGGTGGACCAAGTTAAACCTTGTCCAACCGTAATCGGGATTTTCCCTGTCAAGATTATCAATGAAAGACTCCAGGGTTTCAAGAGAATCGAGGTTACCCGTAGCAATGAGACTATTGGTTCTAGGATCCTGTCTAAGGGTGAGGTTGTTCACAAGAGAGGAAGGCAAGAGAGAGGTTAGAGAATCGGCGGAAAGGGAATCCAAAGGAATATCTACCGTGTATTGCAGTTTGTTAAGAATTTCATCCCTATCCCTGTCAAAAATATAATAAATACCGTCCACGACCTGGTACCCGCAGCTTCCCTGCTCCATTAGCAAGTCCAGCATCTGCTCATAGGTTTTTTCCTTAAAATTAAAAACCTCTATAACATAATCGTTTTTGCCCATAAGGGAATACTCATGACCGCCGATTTCCATAAGATTGAGCAATACATTTCTAAAACCCACATTTTCCAGTCGGGCGCTTAACAACTCACCCTTAGTGGTAAAATAGACATCGGGAGTTCGACTATTACGACTGCCCGAAGAGGATTGCTTATGGATATAAAAATAATCTTCCCCGGTTTCAAGAGAATAGTCGTCGTGCTTTTTAATAATTATATTTAAAAGAGATTCAACATCACCTTCATCAAACTGAATGGCCAATTCGTCCCTAGGTAGAGAGTCGTATAAAATTGTCTTATTAATCCTGCGGGAGATATGCTTGATTATGGTTTGCAAATCTTCCTCTTCTGTTTTTAGACTGATTTTATCGGTTTCCCCGTTATATTTAGAGTAAATCCGGCTTATATAGTAAACATCGTCTTTTTTCTCGAAATAGAGCCCCTGGTTATCGAGAAAAAGGGTAAGAGCTGTTTCAAAGGGCATATTATGAAAAGAGTAGGAAGCCTTTCCATCAACCGTTTCATCGGGAAGGATAGATTGATTGCCGACCTCTGCCAGAACGAGAAGAATATCCGTGATGGGCTGATTCCGGAATTCCATTTCCGTTACCGTTTGAGAGAACAAATCGTAAGCCACTAAGCTTAAGATGAGAATGAGAATATTTTTTTTAACCACGAATAACTTTTCCTTTTATTAAATGGGAAAATATTTGAATTTCTTCCTTAGCATTATATCGCAACTTTCAAAAAAAGAAAATTAATTATTTATTTTAAGACAATTGATTATGAGAAATCAAATATATTACACGCGTTCACATATTCTCCATTAAATCTCTACACAATCCACAAGAAAGTCGTGCTATATTGTTTTTTGGGAATGGGAAAATGAAATTCAAAATATTACTTTTTATCACTGTAGAAACAGTCCTGGGGGGACTAATCTATCAAATTTTTCTCTCACGAAACATGGAACAGAGTCTTGTTGCCATTGAGAGAGAACTGGATCTTCTTCACGAAGAAAACGAGGAGTTATTACAAAAATTGGACGCCACCAACAACGAACTCTATCACTCTTTTGGATTAACACACAATCTTGTTTTAACCAACAAGAAACATGCGGAAGATCTTGCCTCGGATATCATGAAACAGGGGAGCAGCTACTATTACAGTCTGCGCTCTTATCTATCCACCAAGAGCCAGATAGACGATCTCATCTCAAAACTGATTATAAACTCAGATACGGAAGAGCTCAAAGAAACTGTGGAGAATCCTTTAAACAGAGAAATAGAAAAAGAACGGGCTCTCACAAAACTCACCCAAAATCCCCATGATCTTGAAGCCCTTCATACCTTGGGTAGAATAAGTTATGAAGAGGGAGATTATCACACGGCGGAAAAATACCAACTGCATATTCTGGAACTCGACCCTACCGATACAGAAGCTTACCGGGTACTCTACAAGACATATTTCCTAAAAAACCAGTACGAAGAGAGCGCCTACTATTGCCGAGAGCTGTTAGAACATGAAGTGGTTCCACAAACCCTGACGGCTCTGGCTCGAAACGAGCAACTGCTTGATATGCCCGATTCGGCCCTATCCAACCTGCAGCTGGCCCTTTCCCTGGAGAATAACTATTTACCTGCCTTGATTTTGAGTGCAGAAATCAACTTTGTCCTACACCGCTACGAGGAGGCCCTTAACTACTATAACCGGGCTCTTGACGTAGAGGAAACGCGTGATCTTCTTATAGTAAAAGGAGATGTTCTTCTTCGCTTGCAAAGAAAAGAAGAGTCCCTGGACAGCTGGGAGAAGGCCATGGAGCTTAATCCTCTTCGGACCGAGGCGGACCGCCTTGCCCGCCTGTTCCTATTGGAAAAACTAATGAACTGCGCCTATGGCCTGGAAAAGGACATGAAAATGAGCCATTACCTGACCATGGCTCAGGACCGGGGAGGAAGCGAGAAGGTTCACATCCTTTACTTAAGACGACTTAAGGACAGGGAAAAACCATCCGCACTCCTGGACGGTATAGAAGAGTTTAAGGATGCCTTCCCGCAAAACCAATATGAAGAAGAATTAAAAACACTCAAAAGATGGGCCAAGGAGCAGCAAAAATGAAAAGAATCTTTTTGATCCTCCTGTTTCCCCTTACCGTCCCTCTTTTTGCCCTTGATATTACCTTAGCGGAAATTGAGGAAGCCCCAACCTCCGCAGTACGGGAAGAGTATTCTGTACTCTACGACGAGATAAGCCGCGATTTATATAAACAGATTGGCAGCTATGATCCTTTGGGATGCCTTGTTCTGAATAAGCTTGATAAATCGGTTAAAGTAAATTCCCTTCTAAGCGCCAGCACAACCGCCTATAACAATCAAATGCCCTACATGCTATACGGCTCCTACTATGAGAGTATGGACTGGCTAGAATTGCGCATATCCCTTTACGAACAGGAAACGGACCGCATAAGAACGACTTTTTTTGGGAAGGCTTCCAAAGACCGTTACGATTCCCTTATAGACAATACGGCGGAAAGAATAGGAACATATTTTTATGACCAATACAATATAGAGGCTGTTTACGCCAAGGATCCCTGGGAAGGTTACTGGGAACTGGGAATGAACCTGGGTTACTGGATGATTCTTCCCAGTTGGAACGATGCCCTGACCGGAACGGGCACAGCCAATCTTCACGGAGCACTGGCCCTGAGCGAACCAAGCTTTAGGCGTAATCACTGGATATTCTACCCCAAATTCGGCCTCTCCCTTGGCTACGCCTTTGCCATGAGTACGCCGGATTATGAGAGTTCCCTCTACCACTCCTTTCAAATGGCTATGCCTCTGGAATTTTGTGCCGAATGGAGAAGACGCCACTGCCTGAGTTTCCATTTAACCCCGGGAGACCAGCTGGACTGGATGGCCCAGTCCCGTTTATACAATAGCAGCTATTCCGCCATAAGCCAGTCCTTTTACTTAAGCACCGGCTTTTCCTATCGCTTTGTTCCCAAGGGAGGAAAATGGGCCTTTGGCATGAGCCATCTAGTGGATATTACCTTTTACGATGATACCATGTTTGCCTACAAACCTTCCTTTACCATAGAAAAAAGATTCCTAAGGGAGAAGAAAAATGATTAATCGCCTAAGTTTTGTTATTTTTGCTTTGTTATTGCTACCGGGATGTACCGACGGGCTTCTGGAAGACCTTTCCCGGGAGAATGACAACCCCAATACGGATGCCCCGGAAGTAACCTCCTTTGTAGAAGCCGGCCTCATAACTATAAGCTGGGAAGAGGACAGCTGCGCCGACGAATACGCCCTGTACCGTGCCACAGACAGCAGCACCCCGGTTTATGAACAGATTTACAAGGGAACCGATCTCTCCTATGAAGATACCAGTATAGAACTGGAATCGAGGTATTTGTACTGCCTTTATAAAATACGGGGAACGGAAAGCTTCGGCCCCTCCGATTCGGTTATGGGAGTAGCCGCATCGACCGAAATGGATAGCTATGAGTCGAACGATTCCTATGAAGAAGCTGTAGAATATACCTCTGCAATAAATGCCAATCTTTTTTACTACAACAGCTATAATAAAGAGCATATTCTTATGGATAAAGATTACTACAGCATTACTGTAAAACCTTCAATGACAGGTAAATATGAAATTGATGTTGATAATGTGACCGATGGGGAACAGACAAATATGATTATTCAGGAAAAAGGGGAAAATGCAGCAGCAGTTAATGATGAAGGTGAGATAACATTCAAAAACGACTCCGCCGAAACAGTAACATTCTATTTTTACGTTTACCTAGACGGAGACATGGTCGGTGACGCCTCGGGAGCAGGAAGCCTCGTTTGCTACACTCTTAGCTACACTGGAGAATCCACCAATCCAGACTAAATAATGGATTAACTATTTTCAATATAAATATTTTATGGGAGATTTTTATGTATAGATTTATGTTTTTATTAATTGTCGCTTTATTTGTTGGTTGCGATACGGGATCAAACAGCAGTTCGGGCAGTTCGGCCTATATTGACAGTGAAGATTTGGGCAATGCAACTGATCCTTTGGTTGTAATGGATGGAAATGGTAATGGTCTTGCCATTTGGGAACAATCGGACGGAAATGTCACAAATCTATGGACAAATTATTATAACGGTTCGTCATGGGGAACTGCAGAAAAGATAGAATTCGATGATACAGCTGATATTGGTGAGTATGACCTTGAATTCGATGGCTCTGGAAATGCCATTGTGATTTGGGACCAAGGTGAAATTCTTTATTTTAGTTATTTTGATAATTCAACCCTAACCTGGAGTTCTCCTGAAACATTAATAACCGATGAAGACTACCTGTCATATACCGCTGATGTGACTAACCCTAAACTAGCTGTTAATGACAATGGAGACGCGGCCGTTGTTTGGAAATATGAACTAACTATTGATTCAACCTATTGCTGTATTTATGAAAATGGATCTTGGGGTTCTGTTAAGAAACTGGGTTCAAGTATCTATAGATCCGCATCCCCAGAAGTAGATATTGATTCAGAAGGAAATGTAATGACTATCTACAGACAATACGGCAGCGGACGGTATAAAATCAAAGCCTGTTACTATGATAGTTCCGAAGCATCTTGGGACACGGCTCTTGAAATAGAATCGGTAGATAGTTCCAGCGGGATACTTCCTATGTGCATTTTCGATAGCAATGGAGATGTCTTGGCAATTTGGAAATATGGTAACTATAGCGTTTATTTTAATAAATATAGCGATCCCTCTTGGGATACGGCAGAACAGCTTAACAGTTCATCGGATTATTATATTGGCCAGGTACGCATCGCAGAGGATGGAAATGGAAATAGACTTGCTGTATGGAAACAGGTGTCCAATTCCGAATACTTAGTTAATACCAAATATTACAATGGAACGGAATGGGAAGATACGGTAGTCATAGAAGTAACAACAACAGATACGGATATAACAAATACTGACAACACATGTCCCGTAATTGCAATGGATAGTGATGGAATTGGCTACATATCTTGGACTGAACAGTTCAACGATCTGGACACGGTACTCTTTTCTACCTTTGAAAACGGTGAATGGTCTACGCCCATTACCATAAGTTCCAATACCTTAGATGATGCGGAGGTTACCGGAATTGCAGCGGATGACTCAGGCACCGGCATAGTTATCTACAGTGAATCTGACGGAACTTACGATAATATTAAGTCCTATCATTTCTAATTTACTCTTAACGATATCGGTGAATCCACCGGAGGAGATAATAAACTATGTTAAGCAAATTTCTTAAATCAGCCCTATTGCTGCTCGTTCTCATTTTATTCTCCGGCTGCCCCACTCCGGTCTCCTCCGATACGGAAGTGGACGACTCGGATATCACCGATATCGATGTGGAAACTGACACCACCCTTTATGACTTTGACAGCGATTACGACGGCATCTTCGCCACCAACGATTCCGATGTGGTGGATGAAGGGGGAGCTACCTATTGGGTGGTAAAGGAAGAAGCCAGTGACAGTTTTAGCACTGTGGAAGTTACCGTGGAAAAGACCTCCGGCTACAACTCCGGGGGCTACGGGGTCATATTCGCCCAAGAAGACAGCGGAACAGAAGACTTTAGCTGCCTGGTTCTGATGATAAACATAAGCGGCCAATACTGTGTGGGCCTGGTGTCGGACAGTGTCTTTGAGTTTATCGAAGAGTGGACCTATTTTGATTATTTAACCCAAGGCTACAGCCAGGAGAATACCCTCCGAGTGGAAGAGGACGAGGAGGCCGGTAGTTTTCTCATATACATTAACGACAGCCTGGCTTACGACTTTGAAGACCCTTCCACAGAACCCCATACCGGAGGAGGACACGGTTACATAACCGTAGTGACTCCCCTGGAAGATTTTCCCAACGACCCGGTAAGGGTCTATTTTAAGGAGGCCGAATAATGGTATCCCGCTTGACCCGCGCAATTGCTCAATGCACCCTGTTAGTTTATCTCCTCTCCTTGAACCCCCTCCTTTATGCCGAGGGGGTGGGCGAAATATCGGATAACTTTGAGAAAAAAGAGGTCTTTACCTATGTTGTTACCCCCGAAGAGGATCACTATATTGAATTTGAGGATGTAACAGTAGAGATTCCCGCCGGGTCGGTGGATAAAAAGATAAAGTTGACCATTGAAAAACTGGGAAGCGTTCACAGCCTAAACGAAGGCCTCGAAAACACCACCCGGGCGGCGGCGGGTTACCGGTTTGGTCCCCATCCTTATACCTTTAACAATAGCATTAAGATTACCCTTCCCTATGCGGAGAAAGTCAACCGGTCCAAAGCGGCCCTCTCGGACCTTAAAATGCAATTTTACAACGAAGAGTACAACTGCTGGGAAGGACTTCCCACCATCTACGTAAACAGCGACCGCTCCCTCATAACGGGAATGACCAACCACTTTACGGACATGATAACCTCCACCCTGACCCTTCCCGAATCGCCGGAGCCTATTAACTTTGACCCCAACAGTATCAAAGACCTGGAAGCGGCCGACCCGGGGGCTCTGGTGCCGGAAATTAAAGGTTTGGAAGCGAGTGCCTTTGGGGGAGGTTCTTTCTCCATACCCCTAAGGCTCCCCGCCGGGAGAGGAAAAGCCACCCCCCAGTTGGCCCTAAGCTACAATGTAAACAGCGCCAATAGCTGGATGGGCAAGGGCTTTGATATTTCGGTGCCGTCCATTACGACCGATACCAGGTTTGGATTGCCTGAGTATGACGGGTATGATACCTATATGCTCAATGGGCAGGAGCTGGTTCCTACTGACGATTCGATAGATACCGGAGAAATGGAATACGTCCTGAAAAGCGAGGGAAGCTTCCAGCAAATTATACGATATAGAGAATATACGGACAGCGATTCTCTGGGAGAAGACTACTGGATTATTACCGATAAAAGTGGAACCAGTAATTATTATGGCTACGATGATGCCTATACGGGGATAAGCGAAACGAAAATCTTTACCTGGTATTTAAAGAAAACGGTCGATGCCAACGGCAATACGGTCTTATATGAATATGACCAGACAGAGAATTATACCTACCTTAGTTCCATAAACTGGACTTGCCACGATTCGGACTCCGACTCCGGCCCCTACTGGGCCGTCTTTAACAGAACAAGCCGTGACGACCAACGAAGCGATGCCCGCGGAGGTTATATATCCACTCTGGACGAATTGCTATCCAGCATTTCTCTCTACTACGGTTCCGATGTAAGCAGCGGAACCCTTTTCCGTGCCTATGAATTTTCCTACAGCCCCAACATTTTTGGCCAGAATCAGTTAAATTCCTATTCGGAAACTGACGGAGACGAAGAACTTTACAGTTACGACTTTGGCTATAGCACAATTGAAACTGACGATGACGGAAATTTCAAAGGCTTCGAATCGGAAACCTGGTCCGATTCTCCCACTAAAGCCTTGAACGACACCACCTCTTTTGGCCTGGGGGCCACTCTCTCCATAGATATTGGGTTTAAATTCTTCGAGTTCTATCGATGGGGTATACGAAAAGGCTGGGTTTGGCGCATAGGCTTGAATGCAGGGGCTTCATTCAGCAACAGCTGGCAGACATCGGATTTGATGGACTTGAACGGTGACGGACTTCCCGATATGGTGTGGCAAAGCGGTGAAAGCTTGATAGGCCGGGCCAACACGGGAACGTCCTTTGACGATTCAAATATTAAAATGACCGGATTCGAGCCCATAATGGGTTCCGGTTACCAAAGTTCCTATAATATGGGAGCCTCCGTAACGGTGGCAGTAGCCACCATAGGAATCGGTTACCAGAATAGCTCATCCCATCAGAAAACAAGCTTTGCCGACGTTAATGGAGACGGCTATGTGGATGTGGTAAAAGCCAATAGCTCCCAATACTACTTAAACAACACAACTGCCGGAAGCAGCATGGCTGAATCGGATACAACAGCTTACTTTAGCGGCGAAGACTGGGAAGATTGGAGTGTTGACGATGGTACAGGTATAGACTACACACCTTCCGTAGGCCTTACGGCAGATCAGGAAGCAAATTATTACAAGTCCTACTATATTGAAACCCCCGTGCGCCGCTGGAAAGCCTATAAGCCGGGAACCGTTACGGTTACCCACGAAATGGAGCTCAATAATCCCAGTACGGAATCCTCCGACGGAGTAAAGGCTATAGTGGACTATTCACAGACCGATGATTCGGGAGAGCTCCTGGACTACACAGCCTATGAGGTGACCTCGTCCTCCTCGGATGTTTCCTTTGATGATGAAGTCAGCGTTGACAGGGACCAGGAATTTTTCTTCCTTCTTGACCCCGGTTCCAATACGGGGGATAACTCGAAATACGACGATATTGTCATAGACGGAGACGACCCGACCTTTGTGGATGACCTGGTATGGTCCACTTCCATTGCCTATGAAACTATCGGCTTCTTTGACGGGGATCCCCAAAAACAGGCCTACTTTGACTCCGAGTCAACATCGAAAGCAGAAATGCTCCTGGACGCCCAATCGGGAGCCTTCGTTCCCCTCTATCTCACAACTGATGATTTTCAGTCTCTCTATTTTTATGATGAAGATAATGAAACAGATGAATATGATGAAATAACTTATGATTATACATCTGAAAACCAAATCATCCTGCAGACCATGTATGAATACGATGAAACTCTTGATCTGTTTGCCTTAAGAGATATAGAAGAAGGGGGTACCTTTGACGAGGAAGTTTATGACCTTCTCACTTGGTGTCTTCACAGATTACTCCCCAAAGTCTTCACAACCCCTGAAAAACTTCTTGATATAGCTTTTGGCGATCTGGACGGGGAAACAATCATCTGGTCCGATCAAAACGACGGGGCGGTCATGTACTTTGAAAAGTCAACTCAAACGGAAAGTACCCTGTACAACTCAACGGAAGATTATTCCCTTAGGGTGGAAGGTTCCTCCTTTGAAGACGGTTCACTCTTCATAGACAGAATTTACTACGACTCCAGTGATGAAGACAGCTACCTGGATATCTACATGGACAGCGACAATAGCGTCCTAATACAGAACAGTTCCGGCGAAGAGACCGGCACAGCCGAATCGGTTAGCTACTCCGACAACACTCTTAGCTTTGAATACGACGAAACAACCTTTAGTTATGAGATAGACTACGACTATTACCCCAAAAAGGTTTTTGAAGAGTACTATACAAGCGAAGTAAAAGAAGAGGTTCTCTCCGATGAAGAGATAACCCTCTTCCCCCACAAGGAACTCTCCTCTAACTACTATAGCGGATTAATTTCTCTTACTTCCGATGATGGTGAAACGTTGGCCCAATTACTGGAAGATATAAGCGAAATTGAAGGAGAAATAGAATCCCTCAACACCCAGTTAGCAGGAGCCGATTCGGCGACGGCTATAGAACTACAGAACCAGATTGATGATTTACAAGATATCGATTACCCCTCCGCTGTTACAGCGTACAACGCCCTCTATGAGGAAATTCGCCCCTACGAGGATTTATACGAACTCTCCGGCGGATACTACCAACTGGTGACACCTTCAAACTATACTCCCACCCCCAGCGAATACGCCGACGACACGGAAAGCTATGACTACAATTCCGATTACCTCCTGGTACTAGCCAGACTTACACAGGATATTACCACTTACGAAGATTCGGAATTCATTGGGTTTGACCAGGATTCAAATGATACAACGACACTGGGGTTCCTTAATCTTTCCGACACGAACCAGCTGCTCCTGACCGATGAAGCAGGCTTGTCTTCCGACTATATTCTAAGCGGAACACACGATGAAACAAGTTATACCTATATAGACCCCCTACTCCTTGAGACGGACTATAGCGACATTGTGGAAAGCCTGGAATTCTACCGGGCCTTTTCGGAACTCTTCCCCTACTACGAAGACAACGGGGAGGGCTACTATGTAGTGATAGACTCCCTTGATAGTGACGGCGAAAGTACAATAACAACTGTTTTTGAGGCCCTGTCTCTTAATATAGCGAGTGATATTACCATTAATTACTCCTACGACAGCACCCAAACCTTTACAGTTCATCACGATGGAGAATTTGTTGCCAGCGATGTCACAGAGAACGATACCCTCCTAAGCAGCGACGATACGGAGGAGGAAACCTACCTTGCCGTAATGCCCGTAAACACGCTGGATGATGAAACAGCTGGAATTGCGGACGGTGATAATTACGACTACATTCAGCTTATAAGAACAGAAGAGGGCAAAGCCTTCTACGACCGTTATCCCCTCTTGATATTCGATTCGGGAGAAGACTACAGCACAGCCGGTAAAAGCAGTTTCTTTACGGAAGTTGAAGTTGAAGATGGTGATGATGTAGAAATATACCTCTATATTAAAGATGAGGATGACAATCTTACACTCTTCTATTCCGATCTTAGTGATTATGTCGGAGAAACAGATATTAGCCCTCTTTACGCTTATGCGGTTGAGGACGAAGACTCTGAAAGTGACGAAGAAGATTCAAACGAAGAAATCGACCGAGAAGGTTACTTTGCGGGGGGATACCGCAACTGGACCTATGGCATTTGGAGTTCCTACTACGAATGGGACTCAGAGTTAATTGGTACAGAAAGCTACGATAGCGCAACGACAGAAGTTACCCAAGATGAAACTACCGGGGAATATTCAGAAGTAACAGAAGCCGACGTCCTGGACCCGCCCTATATGGTTGCCGCCTCTCTTAATGAAGAGGAAGAAGAGCTGGATGACGAAACCACAACAACTGTAATCAGTGTTGAAGCTGAAGGATTTGAGTCTTATGAATTAACAATGGATACCTGGATAGGCTCTAAATCGGACTACTCCGCCTCTAATACCTATCTGAATGATGATGGAATAGCGGTGATTGACTACACCGACTACGAATTCGCCCCTTACATTACAAATGACAATATTTGGCATCCCATGCGTGTAAACGGTCCCTCCTTTTACTACTCCGAGGCCTACAAAGGCACTTCCGACGATAGCGAAGATAATGGTGCTCCCTTTACTATGGGGAAAATATCTCAAAGTACCTCGGAAGGCATATCCGTTTCCGGCGGGGTATCGATAGCCGGAATAGGATTAAGCTTAAGTTATACCAGCGGAGATTCCCACGGCTACAAAAATTTCATGGATATAAACGGAGACCGCTACCCCGATATTATTACCATGTCCGGTGGTGACCTCTCCGCCTTTTACGGTTCGGCAAACGGTTTTACCGGAGGCAATGTCTACGAATCGTCCTTTAGTAAATTAAACTACTTTGAAAACGAAACAAATACTTATAGCAGCTCCATAACTGCCGGTGGAAGTAATGAGGACACCAAATACAGTGATGAAGGCCGCCCCAAACAGGTTACTCCCGTTCTTAACTCACAGAGCGACAATGTGTCATTAAGCCTAAATGTCTCTCAAACGGATACAACCCAAAAAAACGGCCTTATGGATATAAACGGAGACGGACTGCCGGACCATGTAAAAATAAATGATGAGGATGGAAACTACAGCGTCAAAATAAACTGCGGTGACGACTTCGAGGATGTAGACGATTGGATCAATGAAAGCGGCTATGACCTTTCCTCCTCTTCCGCCTCCGGGTTAGGAGGCTCATTCGGAGGAGGAGTAAGTGTTATCGGACTTAGCGCCGGGCTTAACGGGAATGCAAATAGTACAGAATTCCAGGTAATGGATATTAACGGGGATGGACTACCCGATCAGGTAGAGAAAAAGTCCGTAGAAGATGAAGATACAGGCCTCGCCTATTTCAACGTCCGTTTTAACCGGGGAAACAACTTCGCTGACCCGGTAAAAGTTTATTGTAATCCCTGGGGATATGATACCGAAACCTATCAAAGCGAACTTACACAAGATATAACAAACCTTACGAAAACGGATATCAACGGTATGGATGTAACTGATTCAGTAGATACTGACGCAATAGATGTAAGCGATCTTGAGGCAAACAACCCCATAGATGATGGTCTTTCCCCTTTCTCGATAAACGATACCCTCACCTCCAGCTCAGGTATTTCTCTGACCTTAGGGGCCAGCGTGAGTATCTCATTTGATATTTGGCTCTTTTCCTTTACCATTACCCCGGGAGTCAACGGAACCTACGCAGAAAGCAATACGTCCATGATGATACGGGATATGAACGGAGACGGAGCTCCGGAACACATATTCAAACGTCCCGCCTCTTCTGACCTTTACTTACGAGTTAACAAAATGGCCGATGTGGGCATACTGGAAACCATCTCCCTTCCCCAGGGAGGAAGTTACGACCTAAGCTTCGAAAGAACCACAAACAGCCAGAACGACCCCCACTCCCGGCGGATACTCACCCAGGTAATCCGACATGACGGAGATAATACAACCGTTAACAGCTCAGAAACGGTTGTAGACGGAGACTACCACAGCTACGGCGTTTCCTATAGCTACTCAAACCCCTTTTATGACCGAGTAACGAGAGACTTTTACGGCTTTAGCCAAATTATAACTATCCCCCTGCAATATGTAGCAGAAGATGAATATGACTATGTCAACGACATGGTAATCGTGAAACAGTACAATAACAACGACTATGCCCACAAGGGAAAACTCACCAGCGAAACCCACTATAGTAAACTGGAAGATGATGACACATCATCCCCATACGATGATGACAGTGAATACATGTACCACGAATATACCTACGTAGAAAGTGATAGTCCACCCGCAGACGAGGCAACCTATGTCTATCTGGAGTCTGAAACCATCACCCAAACCGACACAGATACAGGCAGCAGCGGTTACGGCAACACCATAGTCACAACCAAAACCTATGACTACGATAGCTATGGAAACATAGTAGAACTCAACAGCACCATAACCGGCGCCCCGGAAAGCCAGAACTATGACCTTTACATAGGATATGAAACCATAGATGACGCCTACATTATGAACCTCCCCAATAGCCTTATTTGCGAAGACGGCACGGGAGAACTTATACGAAAACGAACCGCCGAATACGATAGCAAAGGAAATCTAATAACGCTAAACCAATATTACGCAGATAGTGAATATGATTACCTCACGACAAGCTTGGGCTATGATGAAAAATACGGCAACCTCACCAGCGTCACCGACCCCACCAACTACATAACAGCTTACACCTACGGGGACCAAAACCAGTTCGTTGTGCAAATTGATAACTACAAATCGGGCCATACAGACGATACCTACACCAGTTCCATGGCTTGGGACAAAAGCCTGGGCGTAGAGATAAGCCGCACCGAAATAAATGGAAACACCATAGAAAGAACCTACGACAGCTTTGGGCGACTCACCGCCGTCATCACCGATTACGACGACGTTGACAACCCCGCCGTAAGCTACACCTATGATACGACCGACACGAACTGGCGCGCCATTACCAGCAATAAAGTCAGTTTTGACCAAAGCAACACGGAAACTATAGAAACAGTCATAACCATAGACGGATTGGGAAGAGTCATCCAGACGGCCAAGGAAGGGGTCGTCTCCGATGAAGAAGGCAACAAAACGAGAGGCTGGAACAAGTCGGGAGCCCTCTACTACGACGAGAAAGGCCGGACATACAAGGAAGGGCAAACCCAATTCGAAGCAAATGACTACTCCACACCCCTGAGCAGCAGCGACTACCCGGAGGAAACGGAGATGGTAAACGAAACCACCACCACTTTTGACGAGCAGGGACGCCCCGTATTGGTAGAACTCCCCTACGACAACGCCACCATATCAACGGCATACTCCCTTGTACCGGTCAGCCTGGAAGGAGCGGACCTCCTAAGTGAGTCCGACGAAAACCACCAGCTCGTCACCCAAACCGACCCGGAAGGCAACATAACCGAAATCTATAAAAACGGAAGAGGCCACATCGCCGCCATAGTCAAAAAAGACAGCACCGGCATAGTCCAGACAGAAATGAACTACAACTACAACCTCCTGGGAGAACTCTTGCAAACCAGCGACTACCTGGGCAACTCCGTCCTCTTTGAGTATGACCTCCTGGGGCGAACCCTAAGCCAGTCCAGCCCCGACGCGGGAGAGCAAGTCTTCACCTACGACGACACAGGACTCCTTATAAACAAAAAAGACAGCAACCTCACCGAACTGGGAAAATCCATAAGCTACGAATACGACAACCACAACCGACTCCTAACAGTAGACTACCCCTACTCGGAAGACCTGACCTATGAATACGGCGATGATGAAGCGCTAAATAACAAAGGAAGACTCTCAAGCGTCACCAACGGCACCACAACCACAAGCTACCAATACGGCAAACTCGGCGAAATAACCCAAATGACCCGAACCATAGACAGAATGGAATCCTACGCCGACGACGTAAGCGCCACCTTCCAATACCAAAGTGACTACCTGGGCAGAATGGAAGAAATCACCTACCCCGACGGAGAAGTACTCACCTACAGCTACGACGAAGGAGGCCAAATAACCGGAGCCACAGGAGAACGACTCGGCGAAAGCTTCCCCTACGTAGAAGACATAGGCTACGACGAGTACGGCCAACGAGTCTACATAAAATACAACAGCGAAAACGGCACAGAAACAACCTACACCTACGACGCGCAAACCAGAAGACTCGAAAACCTCCAAACCATAAAAGGAAGCAAAACCTACCAGGATATAAACTACAGCTTTGATACAGTCGGCAACATCCTAAGCATGACAAACGACACCTATAATCATACAACAGAGCAGAGCTACACCTACGACAGCCTCTACCAGCTGGAAAGCGTCACAGGAGATTACAGCCTCCACAAAAGCGGCAACTCAACCACCTGGACCAGCAGCTACACACAAACGTACAGTTATGATAATATAGGAAACATGGAAAGCAAAGTAAGTTCAGAAATCCAGTCCCCCAACCTGGGCGACACCGACCTGGACTACGACTACAGCTACACCTATTACGAAGACTCACCCCACCAGGCGGAAATCATAGGAAACATGTACTACACCTATGACGCCAACGGAAACACCACAGAAGCACGAATGGGCGGCCATAGTGAAGAAGCGGAGACAGAAACAGCCAACTACACCTACTATGAAAACGACGTAACCAAAGCAGACCAAGCCTTTGGCTGGTACTACAACAGCGACGACGAAGAAGATGATACAGCCTACACAATGGATTTTACCTGGGATGAGGAGAATCGGCTGACTAAAACAGAGGATACCTACCACACGACCTACTACGCTTACGACCATGAGGGTGAAAGATCCATTAAGTATTCCGATTTAGGCGAAACCCTCTACTTCGATAGCATGTGGACCGCCACGGATAATAACACCGACGGAAGCCTCCGAAGGACAAAGAACATCTACATCGGTGAAACAAGAATCGCCAGCAAGATGAACTTTGAGGATGCCAGTACAGACTATGAGGAAATACACACCTACTACTATCATACGGACCATCTGGGCTCCAGCAACGTAGTTACCGACTATGAGGGTGAGGTGTACGAGCATTTGGAATACACCCCTTATGGCGAAACCTGGATACATGACCAGAATGAGGATGATCTGGGGCTGGTGGATTATTATTTTACGTCAAAGGAGTATGATGAGGAGACTGGGTTGTATTATATGTCGGCTAGGTATATGAATCCGGTGGCTTCGCGGTGGGTTTCGTCTGATCCGGCGGGGTGGAGTTTAGTGAATCCGATGGATGGAAAGGGTAACCTTAGGTCTGGATTTAGTATTGTTGAGTCTCAGAACCCATATTCTTATAGTTCTAATAATCCTATAAATTACCGTGATCCTACTGGTCTTGATGATATTGCTGATTTAGCTGCTGCAGAAGCAGCTGCAAATCAAGTAGAATATAGAATTATTGTGACTAGAGGAGTCGGTGAAAATTATGATTATGGAAATGATACTGTTACTATTGAAAAAAATGGAGAAATAGTTGGGACTTATGGCGGAGCCCAGAGTGAGAAAAATATGAAATCTGGTAACCAAAAGAAAGAATCAGAACGATTTGAACCCGGTGAAACTGGCGGCTTACCAGATGCAACGTTACCTGAAAGTGAAGACTATATAGTAACCTTACTTGATAGCACAGGAAGCTATGACGATCCCCTATCAATAACAAGTGATGTTGCTCAACTTCCCGGTACTGGTGAAAAAGGAATTAAAAAAGGTTGGTTCTTTCTAGTCCATCAATTTACACCTAGAGGAAAAAATAAGAAAGATGTTGGATTCAGCTTGGGCTGTCAGATGTTACCCGATGCAGAATTTAAGCGATTTAGAAAAGACTTAGAAAGTTTCGGATTTACAACAGGTGATTCATTACCTATGAGTATAAGACAAGCCAGAACAACATTTATAGAGGAAGAATAAAATGAGATGTTATAGAACTTTATTATTGGTATTATTTTCCAGTTCTCTTTTACATTCAATAGATTTAGATAAGTTGTATTTTGATGGAGATGCTGAACCAGAAATAGTTGACGGACAAGCTAGATCTTGTACAGCATCTATATATTTTGAAAATAATGAATATGAAATGTGGGATAGTTTAGAATGGTTTGAGCCTGGTACTTATGAGATACCAGAAGAACTAGTACATAAACATAATGGTTATGTAGAAACGGGAACATATAATATAGAGATAATAGATAACTTAATTTATTTAAATTTTAAAAGTAACAATGAGTATACTTATAAAAGTAAATTAGGTGTCTTATTTCATCCAAGAAGATTATTTTTATATGATAACGATGAGTTATTCTTTTACAGTAATAATGGTTTTGCAAAGAACCCTATTCACGGACCTTTTGTCAATTCAATTTCCACGAGTTCTTTTTTGAAAGAGGGTTTAGTTAATTACAAAGGTAGTAACAATATAAAACCTTTTCTTGAAAAATTAAAACCATGGGTTGAAGGTGTAGAAGGAAATGGAGAAGGAGAATGGCTTGAATTACAAATTAATTCATATGATATTCCTGTATCTTCTTTTCTAATCTCAAACGGTTATGTTTCTTTTGATAAACCCCACCTATATGGTTACAATTCTCGTGTAAAAAAACTTCGTGTAACCTGTGAGGAATTGGGGATTGATTTTATTGCAGATTTGGAGGATACGCCTAATTTTCAGGAAGTTAAATTGCCAGAAGAGATAACAGATTTGAATACAACATTTAGATTTACAATATTAGAAGTCTATGAGGGATCTAAGTGGGAAGATACCTGTGTTAATCTCATCGTTCCGCTTGGTAATATCGAGTAGTGAATGTTTCTGAATAGATAAAAGTAACGAACCCATTGAACCAGAAGCTTTCAGCTCTGGTTAATGGAATGTTACTTTGGAACAAAGTTCACTTTCCGCTACGATTTCCGAGGTAACCTGCAGGGCTTTGCCCTGTCTGGTTCACCGAAAATTACTTTGAATGCAGTTCACTTTCCGCTTTGACAACACAGGTAACTTGCGGTCCCCGGAGCGGGGCCGACTGGTTCACCGTCATTCCGGTTACTTTCACCCGGCGGCGTTTCCTTCTTTGCTGGGGGGATCTTTGCGAGAGACCCGGTACGGCT
>JAQQAP010000021.1 GCA_028533045.1 Spirochaetales bacterium
TTTACGGAAACTTTAATTTTACTATTACCGATGCTTCAGGAAACGAACTTATGTTCAGAGATCAAGCCGATTACGAAGCTACTGACTACGATTCATCCTCCGATGACGTGAGCAATGGTAGCATGACAATTACCCTTGAAGAAATCTAAATTATAGTGCTTTAAAAAGATACTAATTTGGGGCTGTCGCAAAAAGTAATTTGCGACAGCCCCTTTTTCATCCCCTGACGAACTCCCCGATATTTTGTATACTATCCCCATGACGAAACCGCTCATTGTGATAACCGATAACCTTTTCCCCCACAACAACGAAGAAAAGGCGGCTCTGGCCCCGCTCAAGGCTGATATTCGCATTGTGGACCACATGCCCCGGCCGGAACTTCTTTCCCTTTGCCGAAGGGCGGATGCGCTCATGGTGAATATGACCGAAATGGACCGGGATTTTATCCAGGCCCTGGAAAAGTGCCGAATAATTTCCCGCTACGGGGTGGGTTATGATAATGTGGACGTGGAAGCGGCCACGGCAAAAGGCATTTGGGTGGGTACCGTACCGGATTACTGCTACCAGGAAGTGGCAGAGCACACCACCGCCCTCCTTCTGGCCCTCTCCCGAGATATTTTTTCCCGTGACCGGGCGGTCCGTTCCGGGCAATGGCGGGCTAAACCGCTCAAGAAACTGGCCCCTCTGCGGGGTTCCACCCTGGGAATCCTGGGCTATGGACGAACGGGCCACGCCTTTCACCACCAGATTAGGGGATTCGGCTTTGGTCATATTCTTATAAACAGCACCAATCTTCATCCGGGAGAAGAAGTGGGAGGGGCCATGGCGGTCTCCTTTGAGGAGCTTATCGCCCGGTCAGACTACCTTTCCCTCCATATTCCCCTGGACGAAAAGACCCATCACCTTTTGAACAGGGATGTCCTTTTTTCAATGAAGCCCGGCGCCCGGCTTATTAATACGGCCCGGGGTGCTATTATTGATGAGGAAGCTCTCTTTGAAGCCCTTGATTGCGGCCACCTGGGAGGGGCGGCGGTGGATGTGCTGGAAGAGGAGCCGCCGGCGCCGGACAATCCCCTTTTACAGCTGGACAACATGGTTTTTACCGACCACGAGGCCTACTATTCGGAACACTCCATCGCGGCGCTCAAAAGAAAAACGGCGGAAAATGTGTTGGCCTGCCTAAGTGACGGCCAACCGAATTTCGCAGTGAATAAACTCTAAAAAACTACTGACCATAGGGAATATTGAGGCGTGAAACCTCTTCCCCGAATAAATTTATCGCCACCAGTTCATTAAGAGGATCGGTGGTGCTCTGGCCGTTTACGTAGTAGCAATAGTGATGCAGCCCGGAGGAGAGATTCAAAGAAATTTCATACATCCCCGGACTAATCTCTTTCATAGGAAGCATATAGGGGTCCCAGTTATTAAAGTCCCCCGCCAGATAGACAGTCTGCCCTTCGCCGCCCCAATAACGGCACACAACCCGGTTATCCCCCTGAACCTGGGGACTTATCTTCTCATTGGCCATATCCCGCCCTACGGTCAGCCGGGACAGTTCCACCCCGTTGCTGCCGGGAATCACAGTGGGACAGTCGGGATCGGTCATCCAGATGCCGTCCACAATCAGTCTGTAATCAATATTCTCCACATAGGGCCAATCAAGGAGGTAAAAGAATACCCCGTGACTGTTCCGCTGGTAACTGTGGATCTCCCGAAAATCCTCATGGGCAAAGGCGATTCCCACATGGCGGACCGGTTCGCTGCTCTCATAACTAAAGATAATCTGGTCAAAATAGACCTCCGGACTACGGGAGTCGGTCATATCGGTAATCTTTAAGTGAAGCCGATAGTCGTCAATCGAGGCAAATAGAGATAGCTGAACCGCCATCATGAGCAAAAGGGCGCAGGTTTTCTTCATGTTCTTCTTTTCCTTATTGTAATTTTCGGTATAGAATGGTGTTGCTTTAGGATTGATTTCTAAGAAATTGTCCCGATCGGGCCGATATTCTATTTAGAGCGATTAATAAAGGTTAGTGAATGCCCAGTATAGAAGCCGTCGATCGGATTAAAAACGTGGTCAACTCATTGGGGAACGAAGAAGCCATCCTTCAGGAAAAAGGGGTGGCCCTGGAAGACGTTCGCCCTCCCGTGGATGAGGTGGACGAGGATATTCAGGATCTCCTGGCCCCGGACCCTCTTGATGAAGAAATGACCACCATGGACTCCCTTCTGAGCAGCCTCGACGAAGAGGATGAGTCGGAAGAGGATTCCCTCCTCGATTATCTTTCGGAAGACCCCGACGACGATCTCTCCCTTAGCGATGAAATTCCCCCTCTCCAGGACAGCCCCAACGACCTGAGTCTCCCCGAAGATTTTGACCTCCCCCAGAATGATGATCTTGAAGAGTTGGAAGATCTGGCTCCCCTCGATGAAATAAGCGATGGTCTGGAAGAATTGGGAGAAACTGAAGCTGAAGCGCCCGGGGAAGAACTTGGAGAACTGGACGACTTTGGAAGCCTGGATGAGCTTGACGGCCTGGAAGATCTGGGTGAATTAGATGATGGCGCAGTAACAGATGATCTGGGAAATATCGATAACCTGGACGATATGGAAGAAGTCGATATTGACGCTTTTAACATGGATACGGAAGAGGACGCTCCGGAAATTCCCGATGCCGAATCAGCCGTGGAGAGTCTGGCGGAAAGCCTGGAAGAGGACGATCTCCCCGATGAGGGTTTCTCTGTCGCCCCGGAAATAGAAGAGGGGGGAGAAGAGATTGTCCTGGATGAAGACTTCGGCCTCAATGAAATAGAAGACGACTTCCTGGACGATTTTAACGAAAGCGACGACAATCAGTTTTCCCTGGATGACTTGGGAGCGGAATACAACTTTACCGATGACGAGGGGAGTCTTTCCACCGAACTGGGCCTTGACCTGGATGAGCTGGAAAAGGACATCGACAAAACCGTTGAGGATGAAACGGCTGAACGCTTCGAAATGACCGAAGAGGAGCTGGAAAAACTGGAAGCCGCCCTCTACAGCCTGCCCCTCAACCTTAAAATTGCCGTTCAGGACTTTCTCGGCGACGAATCTTCTACGGTGGAGCAGCTAAATAAGCTTACCTCACAGATATTAAACGGTGCCCCGCCCCGTAGCGTCGCGGCTACCTACAAAAAGTTTACAGGGAAAAAAATAGATATTCCCCGGGGATACGAAAAAAAGAGCGGTGAAGCCTTTGAACAGGCAAGAAGCAGCCTTCTTACCTTTGTTAAGGAAAAAGTTGTTCCCCGTATTGCCCTGGGCCTGGGGATTTTCTTCACCCTCTGGATCCTGTTTCTCATACTCTTTAACTTTGTTTACCGTCCTTTAAAAGCGGAAAGTCTTTATAATAAGGGACGGGACGAAATAGGCCGGGATAACTATGCCGCCGGGGAAGAGCTTTTTAACGACGCCTTTTTTGGCTGGGACGTGGGTCCTCTTCAGGTAAAAGGTGTACGACGGCAGGAAAAATTCTTTCTCTATGCCGATGAATATGAAAAACGACGCAACTATCTGGGAGCGGAAGAGAAATATCAGCAGCTTCTACAGGCCTATCCGGCCAATGAGGAAGGGCGGATCGCCTATGGGGAACTGCTCACCAAAAAGTTGGTCCGCTACCGGGACGCAGAATATATTCTGAAAGGGGCCGATCCCCTCATGCTGGCCGAAGCCTCCGAAGGGCATATACCCTACGAATCGATATCTCTTAAGGAAATTACAGAGATAAATGATGTGGACCGTCTTATTAGCCTGGGAGATAACTACCTGGCCTGGGCAGCGGAAGATCCCGATAAGTATGAAAATGCCCGTTACATTTACGCGACTCTCCTCAAGGATAAACCGGGAGGCAATACCGATGAAGTTCTCCTTCGCATGTTCCGCCTCCAGATCCGCAAGGATAACGAAGAAGAGATCGAACGTCTCCGCCTTTTGTACAAGGACAAGGAAAAGGTTAATGCCGACCCAACTCTCCAGGCACAGGTCTTTTCCGAACTGGCCGGCTGGCTCATAGACAATGACCGGGTTCTTGAATCGCGGGATTTTATTCTCAAAGCGGAAGCCGCAGACAAAACCGTGCCCGGATCACACTATCAATATGCCCGGTTCTTCCACGAAACTTATAATCCGGCCGATGAAAAGGACGCCCTCACCAACGCCCTGGGCTTCCTGGGGCGCATGACCGATCTGGATAAGGAACACATCTTTATGCAGATTGACTCCTACCGCCGCCTGGGGAATCTTTCTCTTTACGTGGGTGAATATGGAAAGGCGGAACAACAGTATCTCATGGCTCTGGAAATATATGAGAACAGCCGTCGCCTGAATCTCATAGGAAGCTCGCCGGAAATAGGGGCGCTCTACGGAGAGATGGGACATCTGAATTTTGATCAGTATGAAAACTACGACAAGGCCCTGGAGTACTACGAACTGGCACGGGCCAATATGGGAGATACCCCGGAAATAGCCTACCGGGAAGGTTTTATCTATTACAATATCAGAGAAGATTACCGGGAAGCCTTACTGGAATTCTACCGGGTATCCCGGGCCTATCCGGAAAATCGCAACCTTCTCCTGGCCATGGGAAACACCCTCCTCCAGCGAGGAGATTACTACGGAGCGGTAAGCCACTACGAACAGCTTCTGGCCCAACTGGACGAGCAGGAAGAGAACACGAAAGTTCTTCTCCCCGATGAAAAAGAGGAAGAGTGGGCCCTCTTTGAGTACCTCATAATGACTCACAACAATCTGGGAATCGCCCAGAACGGAATTGCCCGTAAAACACCCAATCGAAACCGGGAAAAGGAAGCTCTGGCCTCCTTCACCGCCTCATCGGAGTACTTTGATATGCTGTTAAGAAATAGAAGTACCCAGGGGCGCACGGAACTCACCGATATAGCCGGAGAGAACCGTCAGGCCCTTCTGGACGCACAACAGGGCAGCCCGGAGCTCAAACTCTACGAGAATATCCTGTCCCACCTGGAAGACATCCCGGCCTTCTACCGGGATGAATTAATTGAATAGGTAAGAACTAAACGGACCACATCCAGTCGTAACGGTCTTCGATCGCTCCGTACTGAATTCCCTTAAGCTCCACAAGGAGAGCTTCGGACACTTTGCCCGTACCGCTTTCGGAAAAGACTTTCTTCTGTCCCAGGTGGGTCAGGCTGTTGATGGGAGTCAGTCCCGCCGCCGTACCGGAAACGAAACACTCCGCACCGTCGGCAAAAACCTCTTCTACGGAGAGCTTCCGTTCTTCCGTTTTGATGCCCCTGTCCTGGGCCAGCTGAAGAATGGACTTACGGGTGATCCCGGGGAGAATAGTATCGCCCAATTCGGGAGTTACAAGGGTTCCATCCTTCATAAGACAGAAGAAGTTACAAGAAGACCCCTCTTCTATATAACGATGCTCTTCCGCATCGAGGAAAATCGCTTCCATAAAACCATCGGCAATGGCTTTTTTCTTGGCCAGAGTAGGAATTACGTAGTTGGAATCACACTTGATCCAACCGGTCCCATTCTTCGTAGCCCGGACCATATCGGTGGTAACCGCATCGTTTGTCCCGCCCACTTCAAAGTAGGAACCTACAGGAGTGGCCACAACGATAACCCAGGGGAAGTAGGAGAGATTTACCCCGATTCCCGGCTCGGCATAGCTAAAAGGACGTACGTAAAGGGCATGGCCGGAAAGATAGTCATCCTTCTCCCAGGCCGCATCATAGGGAATGGCAAAACCCGAATCGGCATTCAGCTTAACCATCTTGAGAATCCCCTGCAAAAGACGATCCTCCTCCACGGGAGGCATCATAAGTCCTTCCATAGACTTTTTCATACGTTTGACATTTTCATCGGGACGGAAAAGTTTAATTCCCCCGTTTTTCTGGGGAAATGCCTTAAGGCCTTCAAAACACCCCATCCCGTACTGGGTCGTATAGTTCACCAGGGGCAAATCGGAAAAATTGTTCCGCCCCAGCAAGAGAGCTTCCTTTTCGGACTCCTCCATTGCCTTCTCTTCCTCGTAAGACTTGTGTTCCTTTTCTACAAAGGTTTCGTCCCAGGTCTGTCCGTTAAACTTCGACTTATATATGTGGGGAAACATCTCCAGAGTAAATGCCATAATTCTCTCCTTTTTCCTGCCAATTTTAGGATTCAAGCCCCTCTTTGTCAATTACGTACTAGGAGCATTTGGACCAGCCGCAATCGGGGCAGGTTACGCAGCCATCGCGAAAAACCAGGCCCGAGCTGCAGTCGGGGCACTCTTTTTCGCCGGCCACGACCTCTTCTCCATCCTGGATATATCCTTTTATGACCCGGGAAACGGTCCGTTCAAAGCCAATAAAGTTTTTGTCACGGGTCAGCTGATTCACGATGAATTGCAGCGGAGTCCCGTGGCGGAGAGACATGGAAATAAACCGGGCCAAAGAGCTGTCGGTGGAGTCGTAGGCGTTGGTGAAATCTTCCAGAACAAAGGGCTTTTCCCCCTCCACATGAAGGTCGTAACGGCCGGACTGAACCTTGATGACCTTCCCTTCCGCCTTGTCGGCCACGGGAAACTGCTCTTCCGGCTCGTCAATACAGAAAAGCTCATAGAGGCTCCCCTTAAGGATTCCGGTCACAATCAGTCGGCTCCGTCCGTCCGCCTTGATTCGGTTAACGTGGGCAGTTAGTTCGGCCGGTCTTTCCGGAGCCAGCTCCCGGTTAATGCGGGTTTTCTTCTTCTCCTCCCGATACTCCAGAATCCCCTTCATGCTTCCTTCCGGATTGAAGGTGGTAAACCCCTTAAGCCCCCGGTTAAAGGCGTAGGAGAAAAGATTTTTGTACTCCTCAAAATCGGTTCCCATGGGTAGATTGAGGGTCTTGGAGATACTGTGGTCCACATATTTCTGGACCGCCGCCTGGAGATCGATGGAACGGTAAGGGTCTATCTCTACGGTGGTGGAGAAGTAGTCCGGTTTAGTTTCCTGGGTAGCTTGAGGGTTCTGTTCCTTGTATAGTAGCCAGGCCCGATCGTAAACGGTTTCCTTTCTGGTTTCGTCCCCGTTGCCGGTGCGGATATTCCGGTCGTACTGAAGGGCAAAAATCGGCTCGATCCCGCTGGAACAGTTCTGTCCCACCGAAAGAGAGATGGTCCCCGTGGGTGCTACGGTGTTCATCTGGATATTGCGGAGCCCGACTTTACCAATGCGCTCCCGGATCTCTTGGGGCAAGGTCTTGATGAATTCAGCTTCAAGGATTTTCTCCCCGTCAAAGGCGGAAAAAGCCCCCTTCTCCTCGGCCAGGTCACAAGAGGCCAAATAGGACGCATCCCGCAGAGCTTTCGCAATTTCCCCGGCCTTAATGATGGAATCTTCCGAACCGTAGGGCAGCTGAAGCATGGCCAGGGTATCGCCCAATGCGGTAAATCCCAAACCGATGCGCCGCCACTGACGGGAAAAGTCCTCTATTTTCTTGAGGGGATAGGCGGTCACGTCCAGCACATTGTCCAGAAAACGGATTCCCACTGCCACAGTCTCCCTAAAGGCGTCAAAATCAAAATAGGCCTCTTCCGTAAAGGGATTCACCACAAAGGCCCCCAGATTTATGGAAGAGAGACAGCAGAGGGAATAGGAGGGCATAACCAGCTCACCACAGGGGTTTACCCGGTCCATTTTAAAGGCCCAGTAACCGTTGTTGTACTGCTCTACCCGGTCGCCGTAAAAGATGCCCGGTTCGTTGTGGATGTAACTGTTCTTGGCCAGCTTGTCATAAAGGTCACGGGCCTTAACCGTACGATAGACCTTTCCGTCATGAACCAGATCCCAGTCGGCATCGGCCTCAACGGCCTTCATAAAAGCATCGCTCACCTTCACGGAGATGTTGAACTGAGTCAGCTGTTTGTTCTGATCCCCCTGTTTGGCGGTGATAAACTCCTCCACATCGGGATGGCTAATATCCATCAAAGCAATATGGGCGGACCGACGATAGCCGCCGGTCATAATGGTCTTGGCGGACTGGTCAAAGATATTCAAAAAGGAGAGAGGACCGGAAGATGCGCCCCCTTTGGAAAGAAGTTCATCCTTGGGGCGCAGTTTGGAGACATCAAAACCGACTCCTCCCCCCATTTTGCTGATGACGGCATCCTCTTTAAGAGAGTCATAAATTTTCTCCATGGAATCTTCGATATCGATGGTAAAACAGTTATTGTAATTTTTCATGGGACTCTCCGGCCGGGCATTGGCCAGGATTCTACCGGCGGGAATAAGACGGCCCGAGACGATTTCCTCATGAAAACGCTCTTCCCAGTGGGCTCTATCCTTCTCTACGGAGGCAATTTCCCGGGCAACGCCCCTAAAAACGTCCTCGGGAGCCTTTTCTCCGTTTAACATATATTTGGTTCTGAATATTTCTTCGCTCAGGGGCTGTTCCCATTTAATCATAACGCACCTCCCATAGTGCTCTTTCTATTTTATCGACTTTTCATCGTACTATATGTAGTGTTATGGCGAAATATATAGATTTTTCTTTATAATGACAAGCCGGTAGAGAAGATTTTGGGGAATATCCCGCTTATAATCATTTTATTTGGAAAGTCAAGAAATATTCCGTCTTTTTTTTGAAACGCCGTTTCATTTTGTTGACAGATAAATGGAACCGTTATAGAATGGCTCTCATAAAAGAACCTTGCGAGGAATTGATGGATAAGGAAAAGTTAGTAGAAGCCCTGAAACAGTGCCGGCTCGTTCCGGTAATCGTCGTAGAAAAAGCGGAAGAAATTCTTCCCCTTGGAGAAGCTCTTGTAAAGGGTGGACTCCCCGTAGCGGAAGTAACCTTTAGAAGCCCCGCTGCTGCCGACGCTATCAGACTGCTTAAGAAAGAGATGCCCGAAGTACTTCTGGGTGCCGGAACCGTTCTTACAAAAGAACAGATCGACACTGCTGCCGATGCGGGTGCCGCATTTATTGTTAGCCCCGGTTTCAACCCGGTAAACGTAAAATACGCCATGGACAAGGGACAGATTATGGTTCCCGGTATCAACTCACCCTCCGAAGCGGAGCAGGCCATGGCAATGGGACTTGACGTACTCAAGTTTTTCCCCGCCGAAAATGCCGGTGGAGTGGGAATGCTTAAAGCAATGAACGCCGTTTACCCCAACCTGCGCATTATGCCTACCGGCGGAATCAACCCCGGTAATGTAAACGACTACCTGGCCCTGCCCAACGTAATCGCTTGCGGCGGAAGCTGGATGTGTAAGAAAGACCTGATCAGCGCCGGTGAATTCGACAAGATCGAAGCTCTGGTAAAAGAAGCTCTGGCAGCTTTAAACTAAACGATAGATAGAATAAAGGATTTTAAACATGGCAACATATACCAATTTAAGAGACAAGAAAGTTGTAACCCTGGGCGAAATCATGCTCAGACTCAAGAGCCCTGCTAACGAGCGGTTCTTCCAGTCCCCCTCCCTCGAAGCTACTTTTGGTGGTGGAGAAGCTAACGTAGCCGTTTCTCTGGCTATGCAGGGTCTTAACTCTGCCTTCGTATCCGCCCTCCCCGATAACGCTATCGCCCAGTCCTGCATCAACGAAATGCGAGGCCTCGGCGTTGATACCTCCCGCATCATCCGTCAGGGTGACAGAATCGGTATCTACTTCCTGGAAACCGGAACAAACCAGAGACCCAGTACTGTTGTTTACGACAGAGCCAACTCCGCTATCGCCGAAGCAAAGGCCAGCGATTTTAACTGGGACGAAGTTTTCGCCGACGCCGGATGGTTCCACATCACCGGTATTACCCCCGCCGTTTCCGAAACCGGTGCCGAGCTCTCCCTCAAAGCGATGGAAGAAGCCAAGAAAAGAGGCATCATTGTTTCTATGGACCTGAACTTCAGAAAGAAGCTCTGGAAGTACGGTAAGACCGCTCCCGAAGTAATGGGCGACCTGGTTAAGTACGTTGACGTAATCATCGCCAACGAAGAAGACTGCCAGAAGTCTCTTGGTATTGAAGTAGAAGGTATTGAAGTTGAGTCCGGTGAACTGAACCTGGATCACTACAAGAAGCTTACCGACAAAATGCTCGAAGCCTACCCCACTGCTTCCTGCATCGCTATCACACTGAGAGAAAGCCACTCCGCCAACCACAACGGCTGGAGCGCTTGTATCAACGATAGAAACACCTTCTACCACAGCAAGAAGTACGAAATCCACAACATCCTCGACAGAGTAGGTGGTGGTGACAGCTTTTCCGGCGGAATCATTTCCGGGCTGTTAAGCTACGAAAAGATCGAAGACTCCCTGGAATACGCTGTTGCAGCAAGCTGCCTCAAGCACTCCATCCTGGGTGACTACAACCGATCTTCCAGAACAGAGATAGAAAATCTTATGGGCGGTGACGGCTCCGGTCGTGTACAGAGATAGCCACTAAGGTTTTTGCCATTTATATCTTCCGGGAAGGGCGGTTTCGTTGACTCCGCCCTTCCTTTTTTTTATAACTACCCCTTGGGGGCCGAAGTAAATTCCACCCGGACAATGCGGTTGTTTTCCGCCTCCACCACCCGATAAAACCCTTCATCCAGACGAATAGAAGCACCGGTCACGGGGATCTCCCCCCACTGATCAATGAGGTAGCCTCCCAGAGTCATCGTATCCTTGTCGTGGTCCAGCTCAAGGCCCAGGACCTCTTGAATCTCAAAGAAATCCGTATCTCCCTGAAGCTCCCAGCACTGATTACCGGTTTTGTGGATTTTATCCCCTTCCCGCTCTTCCTCTTCGTCGGAGAGGGAACCGAATATCTCTTCCACCACATCCTGCTGACTTACAACTCCAGCCAATCCGCCATACTCATCAAGGACAACAGCCATTTTGACTTTGGCGTCCTTAAACTGATTAAAAAGGTCGTTTACCTTCTGGTTTTCCGGAACGAAGAGAGGCTCTATCATCAGGTCCTTAAGCTTGAGGGATCGGGCCGCCGAGTCGGCATTAATCATGGCCTTAATAAGGTCACTAACCAGCACAACCCCCACAATATTTTCCGTATTATTCTTATAGACCGGCACACGGGAGCGTCCGGTTTCGATAATTTCTTCGTAAACATCAAGGATGCTGCTCTTCTGATTCAGACAGAAGACATCTTTCCGGTGGGTCATAATGGCCTGCACCGGCGTATCGTTAATGGTAAAAACCTTCTTTACCATGCGGTTTTCGTAGTCTTCCACAATTCCCATGTCCCGCCCCATATTCACCATATGAAGAAGGCCGTCCAGAGTCAGCTTGCCCGATTCACCCCGGGAAAAAAGGGAAATGAGCAGGTTACTAATGGCGGTAACAATCCAAATGAGGGGACGAAAAAGAAAGGAAAGGAAATAAATAACAGTTACCGAGAAGAGGGCGATTCCTTCGTTGTGAATCAAGGCCAACTGCTTGGGAGTCACCTCACAAAAGACAAGGACCACCAGGGTAAGCACACCGGTTGTATAGCCGATAAACTGACTGCCCCAGAGGGCTATAGTGATGGTCGTAGCCAGGGCCGAAGCGCCTATATTCACCAGATTATTCCCTATAAGGAGAGTGGTAAGAAGAATATCGGAGCGGCTGTGGAGGATTTTAATCCACCGGCCCCGCCAACCCTTCTCCTTTTCCATAGCTTCTATCTGATAGGGTGTGAGAGAAGTAAACGCTGTTTCGGAAGAAGAAAAGAAGCCCGAAAGGAGCAAAAGAATAAGTATAAAAATTATCTGAGTCAGCACAGGCGGACTCCCAACTTGCCGTAACTAAAGGGATCCGCCTCGGCCGATCCAGGGTCATCGTCTTTCATATAAGGTATATTATTCAAAAATAGACGAAGAATTTCAAGACGAAGCCCGTAAAATTGACTAAATCCCCCATTAAGATTATGTTTAGAACCATGAAACGCTCCGGAACGGCTGACCTGCCCCTACACCACGGACGGGTGCCAGCCTGGCTCTCGTCGCGCATGGCCCTCAAGGGAGGAGCCATTACAGAAGTCATAGTGGACGAATTCGGCCCCGATGAATTCCTCAGCCGCATAAGCGACCCCTTCTGGTTCCAATCCTTCGGCGCCGTTCTGGGGATGGACTGGCACTCGTCGGGCATCACCACCAGCGTCATGGGAGCCCTTAAAAAGGCCATAAACCCCAAGGCCCGTCAGTTGGGGCTTCTCGTATGCGGCGGCCGGGGAAAGTACTCCCGCCAAACCCCGTCGGAACTGCTTGAGTTTGGTATGCAGACCGGCCTGGACGGGCACGAACTGGCCCGGGCAAGCCGACTGACCGCCAAGGTGGATAATAACTGCCTCCAGGATGGGTTTCAGATCTATCAGCACAACTTTATTGTTACCCCCGGGGGAAAATGGGCCGTGGTGCAGCAGGGAATGAACCAGGAAACCGCCTTTGCCCGGCGCTACCACTGGCATTCGCCTCAGGTACAGTCCTTTGTCTCCGACCCCCATGCCGCCGTGGTGGGCGACAACCGGGGCTCCCTTCTGAATCTTTCGGACAAACGGGCCGACGAAGCCCGCGACTCCATCATGTCTTTCATGGGCGAACCGATGAGCCTCCAGTGGAAGGAGATCGGCTCCCTCCTGGCGGGCCCCTCCCGTCACCTCTCCCTACCCGCCCACCATGAAGTCCGCCCCTCCGATGTTAATGCGGAACGACTGGGCGCCGTACTGGCCCTGGCCCATGACAAGGGTTGCCAGAGCTTTACCGACGCCCTCCTCCTGGACGGAGTCGGCCCCCGTACGGTTCAATCCCTGGCCCTGGTAAGCGAAGTAATCTACGGCAAGCCCGCCCGATTCGACGACCCGGCCCGGTTCAGCTTTGCCCACGGCGGTAAGGACGGGCACCCCTTCCCGGTCCCCCTCAAAGTGTACGACGAGGGAATCAATTTTATGAAACGGGCGGTAAACAAGTGCCGGATAGACGGTCAGGTAAGACGGGAAAGCCTAAACGCCCTCTCCCAAATTAGCCGCTATATTGAAGAAACCATGGATCCCCGGGCCGATGTGGAGGCCGTCATAGCCCACGAGCGGGCCGAATCATGGAAATACGGGGGAATGACCGAATGCGGCGGGCCGGAGGAGCCCCCCAAAACGGATCAATTATCTTTAGAATTTTAAAATCCCATAATTCCCATAAATCCCTATCTAAAAAAAGAAGAAGGCCCACTGGGAGAAGAGGGATAAAAAGGATTAAGAAAACTTCTGAGTTCTTAACTCATAATCCCATTATTCCCATAAATCCCAGTCTAAAAAGGGGGAAAGGGGCTTAAGGAAAGAACGACTTTCCCCCAAGTTTTCTTAGCTCCGGAAGAACCAGAAGAATCCCCGTGAGCCCTCCCAGAAAATGGCTCACCGGGGCCGCAGCCCAAACTCCATCGAGCCCCCAGAACAGGGGCAGAAGGAAAAGAGGGATCAGAAAGTAGAGAGTGCTTTGCCCCAGGTTAAGCAATATAGCCTGTAGCGGTTTTCCCACCGATTGAAAATAGACCACCGAAATAAGCTGAATAGCCATAAAGGGCATCATGGAGGTATAAATCACCAGGGCCCGGCTGCCCATAGCGACCAATTCTCCGTCGCCCCGGCTAAAAAAGCCGGCCAAGCCTTGCCCAAAAAGATGAACAACAGCCACTCCCACAAGGGACATTGAAACCGCAAGAAGACAGGTTCTTACATGAATTTTCCCCACCCTATCGTACTTCCCCGCACCATAGTTGTATCCCATAAGCGGCTGGGAGCCGAACTGGACACCCCGAACGGGAGTCAGAATAACCATGTACACACTCATAACCACTCCCCAGGCGCCCAAGGCCCGATCCCCGCCATAGGCAACAAGCATTCGGTTATGAAAAATGCCCCCCAGGGCGGTGGCTGCGTTAAAAAGAAAGGGGGCCGTTCCTATGGCCATCATTTTTTTGGCCAGGGGCAGATTGATCCTAAGATTCCGGCGCTTGAGGTTCAGGTAGCGCCGTTTACCCCTGGCAAAATGATAAAGAACAACAGCGGCTGTGAAAATCCGGCAAATAACCGTAGCCCAGGCCACTCCTGTCACCCCCCACTTAAAGACAAAAAGAAAGAGCGGGTCAAGAAGCATGTTCAAGACTGTCCCGGAAACAGCTATGACCATGGCAAGCCGGGGACTCCCCTCGCTGCGAATGGTCCCGTTGGTTCCCATGGCCATGAAATCGACCGCCATAAAAGGAAGATAAACGGCAAGGTAACGACGGGCATAGGGCAAGGTGACCTTTGTAGCCCCAAAAAGCCGGAGAATGGGATCCAGCAGGACCACGCCCGTTACGGCCACGGCTGATCCCAAAAGAAAATAGAGAACAAAAGTCGTCCCCAGAGCCTTCTCGGCCTCAGCCTTCTTGCCCTCTCCCAGCTTTAGAGAAATGACCGCCCCGCTCCCCTGTCCAAAGAGAGTCCCCATGGCAATGGTGAGAATAAAAATAGGAAAGGTCAGAGTCACACCGGCCAGGGCGTCAGTTCCCAAGCCCTTTCCTATGTAGATACGATCGACAATACTGTAAAGAGCCTGTACGGTGGTAATGATTATGGTGGGAAAGGAATATTTTAGCAGGGTTTTCGTTATGTCCGGCGAAGCGAAGTCATTCCTTGAAGCCATAATTCATGTTAGGTGATGGGGGATTTCTATTCAAGGGGATGAGTGTTCGTTTTTTTCTGACAGAATACGATCCATCGTCCATATTGGTCTTGATTTTTTCCCTCATTTGGGAAATTATAACAATTTGAGAAAACAATAGCACTGCTATAACAAAAAGGTTATTACTATGCCCAAAATTATCATGAAAAACCAGCTTTCGGAGAATGTTTTCCGTATGCGTCTGACCGCCCCCCTGATTTCACAGGAGCGCAAGGCCGGTCAGTTTATCATATTACAGCTAGACAAAGACTGGGGAGAGAGAATCCCCCTTACTATCGCCCAGGCCGACCCCGAAGGCGGTACGATAGACCTGGTATTCCAGACCCTTGGTGCGACAACCCGCAAGCTCAGCCAGCTTAACGAAGGCGATGAAATTGCCAACCTGCTGGGCCCTTTGGGAACGCCTACCCATATTCAAAAATATGACCGCCCCGTCGTCTGTGTGGGCGGAGGAATCGGAGTGGCTCCCATGAATCCTATCGTGGAAGCCCATAAAAAGGCGGGGAACCGGGTAATTTCCATCATGGGAGCCCGCTCCAAAGAGCTGGTCATTATGGAAGAGGAGATTCGCTCCAATTCGGATGAGGTTATTATCTGTACCGACGACGGCTCCTACGGCCGAAAGTCCCTGGTAACGGAACCTCTCAAAGAACTTTGTGAATCGGACGAGCCCCCGGCGGAAGTTATCGCCATCGGGCCTCCCATTATGATGAAGTTCTGCGCCCTCACCACCAAACCCTATAATGTTAAGACCACCGTATCGCTCAACACCATTATGGTAGACGGGACGGGAATGTGCGGCGGCTGCCGTGTGAACATAGGGGGAGAAACGAAATTTGTCTGTGTAGACGGTCCCGAATTTGACGGCCACAAAGTGGACTTTGACAACATGATGAAAAGACTTAATACCTACAAAGACCAGGAAACGGAACATAACTGCCGACTCGAAGCAGCGGCGGACAAGCTGGAGGCCCGGCAGTGAGCTACAAAGAACCGGAAGAACTAAAAAAGGAAGCCCAGGATATACTGAATAAGTTCGAGGGTATGGAACTCAAGCCCAAGGATCGGCTGTCTATTCCCGTACAGGATATGCCCAGCCAGGATCCGAAGGTTCGGGGTAAGAATATGAATGAGGTAGCCCTGGGTTACTTCGAAGAACAGGTTAAGGCGGAAGCCATGCGCTGTATCCAGTGTAAAAACGCGCCCTGTGTCAAAGGCTGCCCCGTGGGCATCGATATTCCCGGCTTTATCCGCGAAGCGGGAGAAGGAAATTTTGACAAGGCCATAGCCATCATTCGTCAGTCCAGCCTCCTCCCTGCCATCTGCGGACGGGTCTGCCCCCAGGAAAGCCAGTGTATGGAACAGTGTACCGTGGGAAAAAGCCTTAAGGACAAGATGAAATCGGTTCAGATAGGCCGAATTGAGCGCTTTTTGGCCGACTGGGACCGGGCGCGCAAGGAAAAAGTACTCCCCCAGGTAGCCTCCGCCACGGGTAAGAAAGTAGGCGTTATAGGATCGGGCCCCTCCGGTTTAACTGCGGCGGCCGAACTGCGCCGGGCAGGCCATGAAGTGGTGATTTTTGAAGCCTTCCAGAAGCCCGGCGGCGTAACCATCTATGGGATACCCGAATTCCGTCTTCCCAAAGCCATTGTGGAAGAGGAAGTTCAGGTCCTGGAAGAGATGGGAGTCAAGTTTGAATATAACTTCCTCGTGGGACGAACCAGACGAATCGAATCCCTTCTGAATCAGGATGGATTTGACGCCCTCTATATCTCCACCGGAGCGGGACTTCCCAAATTCCTGGGAATCGAAGGGGAAAATTTCGTAGGAGTGTTCTCGGCCAATGAGTACCTGACCCGAGCCAACATGATGAAGGCGACTGTCCGTGATAAATCGGATACCCCCCTCTTCCGGGCTAAAAAAGTAGCCGTCTTTGGAGGAGGAAACGTAGCCATGGACGCGGCCCGTACCGCCCTGCGCGGTGGAGCCGAAGAGGTTCATATTATCTACCGCCGAACGGAAGAAGAAATGCCCGCCCGTGCCGAAGAAGTGGCCCACGCCAAAGAGGAAGGTATTGTCTTTGACTTGCTGACCAACCCGGTGCGCATCCTGGGTGACGATGAACATCGGGTACGGGGAATAGAATGCCTCCGCTACGAACTGGGTGAGCCGGACGATTCGGGCCGACGCCGACCGGTGGCCATTAAGGGCAGCGAGTTTGAAATTGAAGTGGATGCCTGTATAGTTTCTATCGGAAGCGGATCGAACCCCCTCATTTCCCAGACCACACCGGAACTGAAGGTAAGCGAATGGGGCACTATCATCACCGACGAATCGGGCCGAACCAGCATGGACCGGGTTTACGCCGGGGGCGACATCGTCCAGGGTGCGGCCACGGTAATTCTTGCCATGGGAGACGGCCAGAAAGCGGCCAAGGCCATTACGGAACGGCTGGCGCAGTAAGACAGGGGACGGATGACAACGGGTAACAGCCTCTATGTTGTCATTCGTCCAGAATCAGAGAGAAAACAGTCCCGCTCCCAGTCCCAATGAGAGCAGAATAAGCCAGAACGGCTTTAAATTAAACTTCTTCTTTAAAATCAACACGATAATAAATATCACGATCCCCTGCCAGTAAAAGACGGGGGCTTTCCACGATCCGGGGTGAATGAGTCTTCCCCATTCGATTGTTAACTCTCCTTCCACCAGAGAGTTCTCCATAAAAAAGATAACCGCCGTGCCAATCAGCCCCACCGCCGCCGCTCGAATACCGCGAATCCAGGGTTCGGCGGAACGGTTCTGTTTAACACTGGTAAGAAATCGGATTACAAGAGTCGTAAGGCAGAGGGCGGGAAAGATGAGCCCCAAGGTCGCAGCTAAAGATCCGGGAATACCGGCGGTGACTTTTCCCACATAGGTAGCTGTGTTGAGAGCGACCGGACCGGGAGTCATCTGGGAAAGGGCCACCATATCGACAAATTCATGGGGGAGACACCAGCCCCGGGAAAGCACTTCCAACCGTATGAGGGATATCATGGCATAGCCGCCCCCAAAGGAGACCACCCCTATGCGGCAGAAAACCCAAAAGAGTTCCAGGTAAATCACTCTTCCCCCTCCCCGCGAAAAAGCAGCCATCCCATAAAGGCACAGATAACAACCGTATAGACAGCACTTAATCCAAGAACTTCCAAAATCAGAAAAGCAAAGATCGCAAGAAAAAGCTCCCTCTTGTCATGGAGGACCTTACGCCCCAGGGTAATAAAAACCAGAAGCAGCATGGCAGATACTCCGGCACGAACTCCTTGAAAAGCCCATTCCACCTGAGGATTGTCTGCCAAATGATGGATCGATGAGGCTAAAGCAAGAATAATGACCACCGAAGGAAGGAGAACACCGAATACGGAGAATACCGAGCCCCAGAAGCCTCCGGCCATTCGTCCGATCATCAAAGAAGAGTTAACCGCAATCACCCCGGGCAGAGTATTGCAGAGAGAATAGACATCAAGCATGTCTTCATCGCTGATCCAGCCCTTTCTCTGAACGAATTCCTCTTCCATAAGAGGCAACATCACCGCCCCGCCCCCCAAAGTGAAGGCAGATATTTTAAAGAAGGATAAAAAAAGTTGAGTATAACGGGAGAGTGACTTTTCCATACCCTATTCGACCATAGCTGGCAAGATTTGTCCATGCCCATCCCTTGACCTGAGCCGAATATGGTGTAAAATGAAAGGAAGATGAACTATTCCGATATGCCCGGTAAGGTAAATAGAAAGCTGAACGAGAAAGGGACCCCCTATAAAGGCAATGACCTGCTTCTTGAAGCCGGTTTTATCAAACCCAGCGGGCGGGGGTTTATTTCCTACCTTCCCCTGGGGATGCGGGTTCTGAACAACTTAAAACGGATCATCTCGGAGGAGATGGAAAAACTGGGGGGAATGGAAGTCTCCACCCCGCTCATTTCATCGGAAAGCCTTTGGGAAGTAACCGGTCGTAACAACACCACCTCCATGGAAATTGCCCGCATGACCGACCGTCAGGGCAAAACACTAATTCTCTCCCCCACCCATGAAGAGGCGGTCACCAACCTGATTAAGGACTACATAAAGTCCCACAAGGACCTGCCCCTTTTCGTCTATCAGCATCAGCTTAAATTCCGCGATGAGATCCGCCCCCGGGGCTACCTGATTCGCTCCCGGGAATTCCTTATGCACGACGGCTACTCCTTTCACCGGAATTTTACGGAACTGAATAACTTCTTCCCTAAAATATTCGCCGCCTACGAGCGGATTCTCAAGCGCTGTTCCATCCCCTATGTCACGTCCGAAGCGGATCCGGGCTTTATGAAGGGCTCCCGTTCCTACGAATTCAACCTCCCCCATGAACGGGGGAAAAACATCATAATCAGCTGTCCCGGCTGCGGCTATACGGCCAACCGGAGCATCGCCCGCTTTGAAAAAGTAAATCCCTCTGAAGCGCTGGAAGATATGGAAGAGAAAACCTGCGAGGAAGGAAAAGGCTGTAAAAACAAAACCCGCTGCAAAGTATTCAAGGGGGGAAAAAAGTTCATCATGGCCCTCTATCGGGACGATTTTTCCCTGAGTACCGATAAACTCAAAAAAATTATCGGCGAAGAGGAGCTGGCCCCCGCGACGGAAGACGAGATGCGTGACCTGGGTATCAATCCCGACTCAATCTCGCCCTTTAATCTCTGCAGTTCCTGCCTCATTGTGGTGGACGACAGCGTGGCGGACACCCCCAACCTAACCCTTCCTTCCGGAGCAGAAGGCTATTGCTTTGCGAATGTAAACTTTGGCAGGGACTTTGACGCCCACAAAATCGGAGACATTGTAAAAGCGGGCAACAGCGATGTGTGCCGTATCTGCGGAACACCTTTAGTAGGAAGCCGGGGCATAGAACTGGCTCATATTTTTAAACTGGACGACTACTACAGCCGCCACTTCGGCCTCACCTTTCAGGACGAAGATAACCGGGTAAAAACTCCCTTTATGGGAAGTTACGGAATTGGTTTGGGACGGCTTCTTTACGGGGCTGCCGAATCCAACCGGGACGAGAAAGGCCTCCTCTGGCCGGCGGAGCTGGCCCCCTTCCGCTACTTTATCATGGGAATTGGAAAATCGCCCACCGTAAAGGAAAAAGTATTCGGCCTGGGAGAAAAACTGGCCGGCCAGGCCCTGGTAGATGACAGAAAAGAGGGTATCGGTGTAAAATTGCGCGACTGCGATATGCTGGGTATTCCCTGGCGCATCATCATTTCCAACCGCTACCTGGAAACGGGAGAGGTGGAGTTATATAAACGGGAAGACGGTTCGCTAAACTATATTCCCTATCAAGACCTGCTCCCCACCCTCCATGAGTGGGAGCGGCAAGAGGGATTAAGATCATGAATAGAAAAATAGTACTCTCACCGGAACTTCTGGAACAGATAATCTACGGTATGGAAAACCAGAGCGAAATATTCTGCCTCGATGTGGAAAAACTGATTGTGATCCCCCGAAAGCAGAAGGAAGAGGAAGATCCGGAAGAGCTCCGCTATCTCTCTCTTCCCCGCTGGACACCGGCGGACGGCTTTAACATCATGGAGCGCTTCGTCCTTTCCCTCAATAACCCTCTTTACCGCACCAGGCTCCGCTCCATTCTTCACTCCGGAAAGGGCGTGTTCAGAAACTTCAAAGACCTTCTGAAGGAGAAGCCCGAAGTGGAGCGGCTCTGGTTCCGCTATAAAACGAAAGAACTCCGCCTCTACATACAGGAGTGGCTAAACGGATATGAAAACTACCGCACCATGATTAGTCTGGGCGAGGCCCGGGAAGATCTGGAAGAGCTTCTCCTTAGCGACTTCCAATTCCTCACCAACCCGGAACATCACCGGGAAGAGATTCACAAGCTCGATGTGCGGGTATTGGAAGAACGGGAGAAGGAACTGCCCCTTGAGCTGGCACCGGGAGAGCAACTCTATCATAGAATGGAAGAGGACTCTGAGTTTATTACCGCCGAATCACCAAACAGTGAGCTAACCGGTTTTATTATCTATTATATGGCAGGAGACGGAGCGGTAATAACCAATATCTACACCCTCCCCGAATACCGGGGGCTCCGTGTAGCAGAAGAACTTTACAGCAAACTGGAAGAGGAACTTCACAAGCGGGGAGTTACGCAAATTTTAGTAGAGTCGGTCCCCTCACAAAATGTTTTGAATCATTTTTTTACCGATAAGGGCTTTCAGTCTCAACTGATTACCTACTCCAAAAAACTCAGTCCTGACTATTAAGCGTCCAAAGCCTTTCGTTTCTCCAGACGGGCCGGTTCATTCTCTTCATGCATGGCAAAAAGAGTGTCCATAACCTTGTCCACAACATGCTGCTTGGGATCCTCTCCTTCGGGAACTTCGGCGGCAGCCTCTTTTCTAAAGGCCTTGGCCGAAACCGGTTCGGAGAAGGTAAAGGTCATGATATCCCGGGTGGGTTCATCCTTTTCCATCGCCTCTTCCCGGGAAGGAAGCAGGGTATTTCCGTTAATGGAAACAAAACAGAGATAATCAAAGGTCTTGAGGTAGGAGTAAATCTCCCTCACCCCTTTGCGTGAACCGGGGTCCCAGGGGCGGTAGCGGGTCCCGGCGGGAAAAACAGTAATAATGTGACCGGAATGTTTTTTGTGGGTCAGTTCCTTGATAGCGGCAATATTGATGGGAACACTGATCTCCCGGATTTTCCTCTTTTCATCCTCATCTTCCACCTTGTCTATGGAACGGCTGGGATAGATAACAATCGTATCGTAGGAGTTGGAAAAAGCGGCGGTTACCGGATTCCCCTCACTCAGTTTCATCCCCTGAATGGGAAGAAGCGTCGAAGCCACCTCAGGACCGAGTTCCGCGTCCTTTTCCATCAGTCTAAAGAGGCAGGGGTAATCAAAGTTGCTGTAATGCTCCACCAGAAGCATACAAGCCTTACCTTCCCGACTCTTCTCATAAAGAGCTTTAAGAGCTTCCTTGTTTTCCAACCCGCTTCCGGGCAGCATAAGAGAGTCCAGCAGTCGGCCTATGATCTCCCGGTTTTCACCGTTCCCCTTCTGATAGACATTGTCCGGTCTGAAACCGAAATCACGCCCCTCCAGGTTTTTAGCCATGACCTGTAACTGGTCCATATAATCGGAAACTTTCATATACCTTTTTACCTCGCTCTCTTTTAGAAAACCAACTTTACAAGTATAGGCTATTTACTGTCAATTGTACAACCTAAAATTGCTTAGCTCACATCCCTTTCCGTACGAAAGCGGTCTACCTTCTCTCTCAGGAGTTCCATATTATCCCGGTTTCTTTCCCCCACATCCTGCAAGTCGCCCATGGCATTAATCACCTCACGGCTCCCCAGATTTATCTCCTTTATCCCGTTAAGAACAGAGGATGAGAGCTGTTGGAGACTGGCCATACTGCCGGTAATGCTCTCCGATTCACCCTGAAGAAACTTCACCTCATCAAGAATCTCCACAGTAACCTCCCGCACATCTTCCGTACCGGCCAGCACCTCTTTGGAGCCGCCGGAAATTTCATCCATAGAACGGGAGATTTCCACAAGAGACTGAGAGGTCTGAGCGACTTCCTTTTCTATGTGGGAGAAATTATCAAGGCTGATTTGGCTGCTCTCATGGGCTTCCTTTATCTTGTCGGTGATAGCTTGAAGGGATCGGGCGACTATTTGGGCGTTTTCTCCGGTGGAATCGGCCAGCTTACGGATTTCATCGGCCACAACACCGAATCCCTTACCCGCTTCACCGGCATGGGCACTTTCTATGGCAGCATTCATGGAGAGAAGGTTGGTCTGATCGGCTATGCTATTGATAATCTCGATAATCTCCATCATCTCCTCAATATCTGAGGAAACCTGATTTATCGCCTGATTGGTTACCCGAACCCTGTCACTCCCCTCTCCGGTAGCCTTAACAAGACTTTCCACCAGAGCGGCCCGTTCCGTGGCAACCCGGGAAACACTTCCCACAGAGGCCATCATCTCTTCTATTGCAGCAGAAGATTCGGCAACAGCGGCAGACTGTTTCTCCACACCGGTTACCTGGCTGTCCAGCTTAGTATTAATCCGGCCTAAAGCATCAAAAACCTCGTTTACAACCTTGTCCAGGGAATCAAACTGACGCTCCATATTATTCAGGTTAGCCGTAATCTGCGTCATAGAGGCGGTAGACTGGGTCGTACTGGCCCCCATCTCCTCTCTCAGTCTCTGTCCTTCCAAAACGCTGGTCTTTATGTCTCCCACAATAGTTTTAAGCTGCTCCATCACACGATTGGCATGATCGGTTAAAAGCCCCGTTTCGTCCTTAACGGAATTTTCCACAGTAACCGTTAAATCCTGATTGGCAATGGAACTCATAATCTTCTCTACACCGTTAAGACGGTTACGAAGACGGGACGCAAAGAAATAAACCATAGCAACAGAAATAAAAACGACCAGACCAATAACCCCGTAAACAAGAATCATCTGCTGTCTGGCCATCTTTACGGTCAGCCCGTCAATAATCTCGGGCATTTCCAGAAGAAGTAACTCAAAAGCGGAAGAAGCGGAAATCATAGACTCCATCTTTGAATTAAAATTAAGAAGATTAATATAATAACCCCGCTCAACAGCAATGGAAGCGTCGGAAAGAATGAGAAGCGGATTTTCAATTGAGTCTGTTAAAATTTGACTATTCAGCTCATCTTCGGCAAAAAGGGTGACAAAACGCGTATTGGGCTTAAGGAATCCCCATAAAGCAACAAGATGCTCCTGTTTCTCCAAAGTCAGAGGGTCCTTCGCCAGAACGGGATTAGTTGACATCTCGTCTATAGCCGCATAAAAAGCGTCCAGTTTAGGAACCCACTCCTCCTCATAGGTACCGACAAAATCGGTCTCCGTATAAAGCTTCTTTAAAGAAAAGGCCAGAGTCTCCCACTTATACAAAGCAAGAGCCGCATCCCGGCTCGCCTCCTGCAAACGGTTCATCTCCGTCATAGACCGCTGCATAAAAACAGTGGCCCCTGTAAAAATCATAATAACAACAAGAAACAATAATAGTAATTTAGCTCGAATATACATATTTTTTAAATCTCCTTAACCAAGTTTAGGATTGTATACAATTTAAGTTTAAACATAATCATATAAAAAGGCAAAGACTTTCAAGAGCTCATGTGACTAATTTATGTTTTTTTTATATATTATTTAGAAAATGTAGCTTTTTGCTTCTTTTTTAGGCCCCCAAAGAAGGGTTTTTCTTTTTTTTAAACTTTTTTTAATTATGCCATTGACAATTATTTGGCAAAGCTCTATATTAGTCCAGCACACGACGCAGGGTGGAGCAGTTGGCAGCTCGTCGGGCTCATAACCCGAAGGCCGTAGGTTCGAGTCCTACCCCTGCTATAAATAAAAAAGATCTGATTTGTTCAGGTCTTTTTTTATTTATAATCATAGAAGAGGACTCGAAGCGCAAACAGACAGGGATGTTTGTTTAGTCTCGGAGACGGCTTTTATGAGAAGGCACGATGCCGACGATTAAAAGCGAGTCCTACCCGTGTTTTTCCTCATTACCACATTCTGCAGCGGACATGATAGTCATCACCTTTATTGCAGCGGAACCAAGGCTTTCTTCATACCTGCCTCCCGGCGCAGAATATATAACGATACAATTGATTGTTAAGTCAGCCTTAATAACGCCAAAAAAAGGGACTGCCCGGCGGACAGCCCCTTAAGAACACAAACAGTGATGTATATCAGGATTCAGAGAGAGCAGGAGCAGGAACT